>NZ_CP189593.1:2400000-3000000 GCF_050157035.1 Pseudarthrobacter sp. N5 | reverse complement strand
GCTATGCGATGATGTGGCACGAAAATCAGGGTAGCCCGGATTCCGCCATTAGTCTTGGATCGTGGGCACACCTTCGGCTGACTCCACCCGTTACAAACGGTTCGTGGCAGGGCTCTTCCGAGTGATGGCCTACGGCGAAGTCTCCGGGTAGGTTTCGAACACGCTTTCCTCGGCGGCCTGATCGGCATAAACGACGTCGAGTCAAGGGAGCTGGTGGGCAGGCTGACTGCCGAGCTCGCGGAAAGCCGCTCATGCCGGATGGTGCAGCTTGGCTTGAGCAGCTGAGTTTCTTGACAGCCTCCCGGCCCGGACTACTCGCCGGCGTCGAGCGCTTCCACCAGGGCTGCGGCCGCAGCGGTGGGATCGTCCGATTCCGTGATGGCGCGCACCACCACAATCCGTTTGGCTCCCGCGGCAACCACCTGCTCCACGTTGCCCAGGTCAATCCCGCCGATGGCAAACCATGGAAGCAGCAGGCCGCCCACCAATTCCGCGTCGGCCGTCCGGACGGCGTGGTCAGCATATGTCACCAGATCAAGCCCGACGGCGGCGCGGCCGGGCTTGGTGGGTGTGGCCCACACCGGGCCCACGCAGAAGTAGTCCAGCCCGCTTCGCCCCGGCGAGGCTGCAATAGCTGCATCCACCTCCTCGCGTGAGTGGGTGGACAAGCCAATTACTGTGGCGTCGTGGAGCAGCTTGCGGGCGGAGCGCAGCGGAAGGTCATTTTGGCCGATGTGGAATACCGGGGCGCCGGACAGCGATGCGATGTCGGCGCGGTCGTTGACTGCCCACAGCCGGCTGTGACGGTGCGCTGCGGCGTGCAGTATTTCCAGAAGCTCAAGTTCCTCGGCCGCTTCAATTGACTTGTCACGGAGCTGGATGATGTCAACACCGCCGGCGAACGCGGCATTAACGAAGTCGGCGAAGTCGCCGCGGTCCTTCCGGGCATCGGTGCAAAGGTACAGGCGGGCAGTGGAGTGGACGTCATGCGCGGTCATGGCTCCAGCCTAGTTCCTCTAAACTGGGCGAGTACCGCGGGAGCCTGCGGCAGCTTCACGGAGCTGCGGGGCTGAGAGGGCGTCAGAGCCGACCGCTTGACCTGATCCGGTTAGTACCGGCGTAGGGAAGGAAACACATGACTCCTCAAGCGGATGCAGGCGAGCCCGTTCTGCATGCAGACGTGGCCGTGGTTGGCGGCGGCGTGGTGGGCCACGGAATCGCGTGGGAAGCGAGGCGATCCGGGCGTTCCGTGGTGCTGATCGATGATGCCCCGGGATCCGGAGCCAGCTGGGCGGCCGCAGGAATGCTGGCGCCCGTCAGCGAGCTGCATTATCAGGAAGAAGACCTCCTGGAGCTGATGCTGGAGTCCTCGGGCCTGTGGCCTGTATTCGCGGCGTCCCTGCCCGGCTCTGGCGCCGCTACCGGATCTGTCACGGACATCAACTCCGGATACGTCACGACGTCGACACTCGCCGTCGGGGCCGACGCAGCGGACCGTCGTGCGCTCGCGGATTTACGGGCGGTGCAGCAGGCCCATGGCCTGGACGTCGAACCCCTCACCATCCGTGAGGCGCGGTCCAGGGAACCGCTGCTGAGCCCCGCGATTTCCTGCGCCATGGACATCCCCGCCGACCATCAGGTGGATCCGCGGACCTTCCTCCGCCGCATGGCAGACGCCCTCGCCGATCATCATCCCGGCGCCGAAAGCTGGGTAGCGGGGGCCGGCCGAGGCTACGCCGTCGCCCGCAAGGCGGCGGGCCTGCACTGGGACGCCGGCCGCGTGGCCGGTGTCCGTCTCGCTGCCGGCGGCACGGTCCACGCCGACGAGACCATTGTGGCCAACGGGCTCGATGCTGGAGCACTCAAGGGTCTGCCGGCCGGCCTGGAACTTCCGCTGCGCCCGGTCTATGGAGACATTCTGAGGCTCCGGGTGCCGCAGCATCTCCGTCCGCTCCTCGCATCTACGGTCCGGGGCCTGGTGCACGGAGTTCCTGTGTACATCGTCCCGCGGCTGGATGGCACGGTGGTCATAGGCGCGACCCAACGCGAGGACGCATTGTCGTCGGCCAACGGGCAGGGCAGAACAAATGCCGTATCCGCCGGAGGCGTGTACCAGTTGCTCCGCGACGCCCAGGTGCTTGTGCCTGCAGTCTCCGAACTGGAACTGCTGGAGTGCACCGCTCGCGCGCGGCCAGGCACACCGGACAACGCTCCGCTGCTGGGGCGGGTACAGGCGCGTGGCGGAAGCCAGGATGTGGCGGGGCTGATCATCGCTACAGGATTCTTCCGGCACGGGGTGTTGCTGACGCCGGCAGCCGCACGGATCTGCCGCCGGCTGATGGACAGCACGCCGGATCCGCGCTGGGAGGCTTTCCGGCCCGGCAGGTTCTCAGGCGGACAGATCGTCACAATTGACCCGAATAAGGAAACAGCATGAATATCAAACTCAACGGAACTGACCACATGGTCATCGATGGCGCCTCGGTGACCACCCTGGTCATCCAGATCACCGGGCGTCGTCTCGGCGCCAACGGGCAGGCAGCAGACGGACAAAAACTTGGCGTGGCCGTGGCCCGAAACGCCGAAGTGGTTCCACGCAGTCAATGGTCCGTCACCGCACTGACCGAGGGCGACGACGTCGAACTCGTCACGGCAGTACAGGGAGGCTAGAAATCATGACAGGCAGCATTTTGACAGCAGGCAGTCCAGCAACGGGTGTTTCCACACCAAGCGCCGATCCGCTGGTGATAGACGGCGTTCGGCTGGAATCGCGCCTCATCATGGGCACGGGCGGTGCACCAAGCCTTGATGGTCTCGGGGCCGCGCTGCTGGCGTCCGGAACCGAGCTGACCACGGTTGCCATGCGCCGCTACTCTCCGGCCGAAGCGGGATCGCTTTTTCAGCTGCTGGTGGACCACGGCATCCGGCTGCTCCCCAACACAGCCGGATGCTTCACCGCCAAGGATGCTGTGATGACCGCTGAACTTGCCCGTGAGGCGCTGGAGACTGACTGGGTCAAGCTCGAAGTCATCGCGGACGAAAACACACTGTTGCCGGATGCAGTGGAGCTGGTGGATGCCACGGAGCAGCTGGTCAACCGCGGGTTCAAGGTGTTTGCCTACACCAACGATGATCCGGTCCTGGCGCTGCGTCTCGAAAATCTTGGCGCCACGGCGGTTATGCCGCTCGGCTCCCCGATCGGGACAGGGCTGGGAATCCTCAATCCGCACAACATCGAATTGATCGTCTCCCGGGCATCCGTCCCGGTGGTGCTGGATGCCGGGATCGGCACGGCCTCGGATGCGGCGCTCGCCATGGAGCTGGGCTGCGACGCCGTGTTGCTGGCGAGCGCTGTGACCAGGGCGCAGAACCCAGCGCAGATGGGGGAGGCCTTCAAACACGCGGTCATCGCCGGTAGGCTGGCGAGAGCGGCCGGCCGGATTCCGCGCCGTGAGCATGCCTTGGCGTCATCGGCCATGGACGGCCGGGCTGAATTTCTCTGACCCGCTCCATGCCGGACATCCGCGCGGCTCATCCAGGACCATCCCAAGGAGTCAGCCGTGGGCGGCAAGGACGACATTCTCACACGCTCCCAGATCGACGATGCCCTCTCGGCGCTGCCCGACTGGCGGTACCGGCTGGGCGGTCTGGTCACTGTGTTCAAAGCACCGACGGCGGCCGGCGCACTTGAGTTGATTGCCGCCGTCGGACGAATTGCAGAAGAGAAGAACCATCACCCGGACGTGGACTGGCGCTACAACAGGGTGTTCGTGCGTTTCACTTCGCACGACGCCGGGACCGAAGTGACGTCCAGGGATGTCCGGGCCGCCACAGCGGTAAGCGACGCCGCCGCGAAAACGGGTGCCACGGCCGAACCCGCCTTGTACCGGACCGTGGAGTTCGCAATTGACACAGCCAATCCGTCGGAAATCTCAGGGGTCTGGAAAGCAGCGCTGGGTTACCGTGCAGGCCGGTATGGCGACCTCGTGGACCCCTACGGACGGGGGCCCGGGCTCTGGTTCCAGAAGACGGACACCCCGAACGACAACCGCATCCACGTTGACGTCCACCAGGGCAAGGCAGAGTCGGCACACACCTTGGAGAAGACGGCAGCAACCGGCGCCTTAATGAACCATGACCACGCACCCAACTGGGTGGTGGTCACGGATGCGCAGGGAAACCGGCTGTGTCTCTGCACTGAACAAGGCCACGAACCGGACCTTTAGCGCCAGTATGAACAGTCTGCTGTCAGATTCTCAGGGCGGCAGTCAGACGGAGGGTGTCGTGCTGCGCGCGGGTTCGGCCCAGCAGGATTGACGCCGCCACCGCCGCGGCCGTTCCCAGCACCATGGGCAGGATCCAGGGAATCCAGGTGAGGCCCGGCTGGTATGCAAAGCCTGCAGCAATGACGATGATCCAGCTCAGCGCACCGACCGCCGTAGCGATGCCCGCAGGCAAGGCCATGCCATATTTTGTGTGGCGTTTGTCATTGGCCCAGACAATAAAACCTGCGGCCACGGTCACCAGGACCACGATAATCAGGGAAAGCATCAGACCTCCTCAGTGGTGTGCCGGACGACCTAGAACTGCCCGAAACCCACGCGGCGGGCTTCCTCTGCGCCGATTTCAACATAGCCCAGGACGTTGCCCGGAATGATGATCAGGCGGCCCTTGTCGTCTGTCAGACGGAGCTCGGTGCCCTTGGTGATGGCCTCGGCCACGACCTTGGCAACAGCGTCAGCATCCTGAGGCGATTCCAGCACAATTTCGCGGCCGATGTTCTGAATGCCGATCTTTACTTCCACAGCAAGGCCTCCAAGCCAATCAAAGTCGAATCTTTTTCAAAGGTAATCTCCATTTGTAGTCTAGGACTCTTTGGGGAAGCGAGAGATTCCGCGCCAAGCTAAACGGTAGATGAGGTCACTGGCCACATCCAGATCCAGGTTCCCGTCAGTCTCAAGCCAGTAACGTGCGCTGACCTGGGCCATTCCGGCCAGGCCCCGGCCCAGGAGCTGGGCCTCCAGCAACGGAAGTTTGGTGTCTTCCGCGATAACACGGGCGATTGCGTCGGCGAAGGTCTTATTGAATGTCTCAAGCCGCGAACTGACGTCCGGATCGTTGATGAGGTCCGATTCGAACACCAGGCGATGGGCCTGGTCATCGCTGTCAATGAAACGGTAGTAGGCACGCATCACCGCCTGGACGCGCTCGTTGTTGTCCGAGGTGGAATTCAGGGCGCCCAGCATCAGCTCGGTCAGCACGCTCAGGTGGCTGTCCAGCAGGGCCAGATACAGCTCCCTTTTGGAGGGGAAGTGCTGGTAGAGGACCGGTTTGCTCACATGGGCGGTATCGGCGATCTCATCCATGGCTGCGCCGTGATAACCGTTGGCAACAAAGACCTCCTGGGCAGCTGCCAATAGCTGGGCGCGGCGTTCGTCACGCGGAAGCCGGGCCGAACGCTGGCCGGCGGCACGGGTCTGTCCAGCGGGCGTTTCGCCGGCCGGAGCGCGATCAACCGGTGCATGATGAACCACTTGTTGGCCTTCTTTCCATTGCAGTTACATCTACTTTACTTCCCAGTAATATGACCGGACGGTATCTCGGGGCATACATTGAAGTATGGCTTCGACGTTCACTGCCCATGCTGCCCCCGTAACGCTTGAACCGCTGGTGGAACCCGCGGCCGGGCTGACCCCGGAAGAGGTGGAACGGTACTCCAGGCACCTCATAATTCCGGAAATCGGGGCCCTCGGCCAACGCCGCCTGAAAAACGCCAGGGTGCTGGTGATCGGTGCGGGTGGGCTCGGTTCTCCGGCCCTGCTTTACCTGGCCGCCGCCGGTGTGGGAACCCTGGGGATCATTGACGACGACGCCGTTGACCTGAGCAATCTGCAGCGCCAGGTGATCCATGGGGTAGCCGACGTGGGACGGCTCAAAATCGAGTCGGCCCGGGATGCCATAACCGCCCTGAACCCGCTGGTGGACGTGGTGCTTCACAACGTCCGGCTCGATGCTTCCAACGCTCTTGAGCTCTTCGCGGATTACGACCTCATCCTGGACGGAGCGGACAATTTCGCCACCCGCTACCTGGTCAACGACGCGGCAGCAATCCTGGGCAAGCCATACGTCTGGGGCTCAATCTTCCGTTTCGACGGACAGGTCAGCGTGTTCTGGGAGGTGCATGGTCCCACTTACCGCGATCTCTACCCTGAGGCACCGCCCGCAGGTTCGGTGCCGTCCTGTGGCGAAGGAGGCGTTTTCGGAATGCTGTGTGCTGCCGTGGGATCACTCATGGTGACAGAGGCCGTCAAGTTGATAACCGGCGTCGGGCGTTCCCTGCTTGGGCGGGTGGCGCTTTTTGATGCGCTTGGCGGCAGCTGGCGTGAGATCAGGGTGTCCAGGGACCCGGCCGCCGAACGGATCACCGAGCTCACGGACTACGAGGCCTTCTGCGGCATCGTTCCTGAAACCGTCACGGACAAGGCCCACACCATCACCGCTGCGCAGCTCGCCACGATGCTGGCGTCCAGGAAAGCCGGGCTGAGGGACTTTGAGCTGGTGGACGTCCGGGAAACCGGCGAGCACGACATTGTGCGCATCGAGGGGTCGGTGCTGATTCCGCAGGGCAGGATCCTGGCGGGGGAGGCCTGGGGGGAACTGCCCCAGGACAAGGACATCGTCTTCCATTGCAAGGCCGGCACGCGCTCCGCAGCCGTCCTGGCGGCCGCCCGGACGGCCGGGTACACGCGCGTGAGCCATCTCGACGGCGGGATCCTGGCTTGGGTGCGCGACGTCGAGCCGGGGAAGCCGGTGTACTGATTTGGTAACTGTAAGTCCAATACTGGCTCCACGAGGGCGGCCGGCTGAACGGAAGGTCCTGACATGAGCGAAGGTTCGGTTACACCGCAGCATCCCTTGGGCTCCAGCTTCGGCCGCGGGTCCGCCGCACTGGACGTCGTGGCCGGGGTGGATCTTCGAGGCAAAACGGCCGTCGTCACCGGTGGCTATTCAGGGCTGGGGCTGGAAACGGTCCGGGCGTTGGCTGCCGCAGGTGCCCGCGTGGTGGTTCCGGCCCGGCGTCGTGAACATGCCCGCGAGGTGATTCTTGCGGCAGGCTTGCAGACTGACGCCGTGACCGTGGCGGCCCTTGACCTGGCTGATCAGGAGTCCGTGAAGGAGTTCGTGGCCGGATTCCTCGCAGCCAACGCCACCCTGGACATCCTCATCAACAACGCCGCCGTCATGGCCAGCCCCGAACGCAGGGTGGGACCCGGCTGGGAATCCCAGTTCGCCACCAACCATCTGGGCCACTACACGCTCGTCAATGCCCTGTGGCCCGCTTTGGCAGCCGCGGGCACCGCTAGGGTGGTGTCCTTGTCATCCACCGGGCACAAGTTGTCGCCCATCCGCTTTGATGATCCCCATTTCGACACCGGCTACGACAAATGGATCGCTTACGGCCAGGCCAAGACGGCAAACTCCCTGTTCGCCGTCGAGCTCGACCGGCTCGGAAAGTCCGCCGGCGTCCGGGCGTTCGCGGTCCACCCCGGCGGTATCATGACCGAACTGCAGCGCCACCTGCCCAAGGAGGAGATGGTTGCGCTGGGTTGGATGGACGCCGCAGGAAAGGTCCGCGAAGGCTTCAAAACCCCGGAACAAGGAGCAGCCACGTCGGTTTGGGCGGCAACGTCCGGGGCGCTGGATGGATTGGGCGGCGTCTATTGCGAGGACTGCGACATCGCCAGGCCCACCGACCAGGCCTCGCCGCTGGCGCGGTACCAAGGGGTGGACGCGCATGCCGTGGATCCGGACGCGGCCAAGCGCCTGTGGGCGCTTTCGGCGGACATGACGGGCGTCAACGCCTTCGGCTGAAAGTGCTTTCGGCTACGCCATTTTCGGCAACGAATCCGGCTCCTGGTGGTCCACCGGGCATTCCGCGGCGGGCGCCTGGGCGGCGGGACGCTCCACCTCGATGCCGTAGAGGGTTTCCAAGGCGGCGACATAGTTTTCCTGCTGGCCGTTGGCTGCGAGCTCGCGGGCGCGGACGGTAGGCACATGAAGCAGCTGCTTGACCATCCGGCGCAGGGCGAATTCCACTTCCTCGGCCGCCGCGGTACAGCCATGGCGGGCGCGGACTTTTTCCATCTCAGCCTCGAGGGCGTCCATGGTGTGCCGGCGCAGTGCCACGATGGCGGAATCCACCGACCGTGCCTCGCGCTCCTGCTCAAATGCCCTGGCCGCGCTACTGACTATCCCGCTTGCCTGGGCCAGTGATTCCGCCTGTTCCTGGGGTGCTGCCAGACGGACGGATTCCAGCGTCAGCAGCTCCACGCCGTCGAGCTCTCCGACCGCCGGGTCAAAATCATGGGTCAGGGCGAGATCGATGGCGATCAGTGGCTGCGCCGATCCGGCGCGCACCTCTGCCAGTTCGCCGGCTTCCACCCTGGTGTCGGAACCGCTGCAGCCGATCATCACGTCAGCCGCTTCCACCGCCGGACGGAGGGTCTCGCCGTCGAGGGCAGTGCCGCCGCGGGTAGCCACAAAGCCGGCCGCGCGGCCCGATGAGGAGAAGACTGAAATATCCGTGCAGCCGCGCTCACGAAGGAGGGCCATGGTGGCTCCTGCATAGGCGCCGGTGCCGAATACCACCACCTTTTTGCCTGACCAGGCCGGGGTTTCGGCAAGATCGGCGGCAAGATCAAGGGCCACGGAAACAATGGACAGGCCCCTCGAGCCGAGGGCGGTCTGGGCACCCACGTCCTTGGCAGTCTTGGAAGCAGCCTGGAACAGGCGGACCAGGCCGGAGCTCGCGGTGCCTTCATGCTGGGCGGTGATAAGAGCGCGCCTGACCTGTCCGGCGATTTCGCGTTCGCCCACCACAGCGGAGTCAAGACCGGCGCTGACAGCAAAGAGGTGCTGCGTTACTTCCGGTCCGGTGCGCGTGCTGAACGAGCGCGACACGAGCTGTTCGTTGAGGCCGCTTCGTCCACTGATCTGGGCCACCAGTGCGGCGCGGGCAGCCTCGACGTCGTCAGCGTGGGGCGCTTCGCCGTAGATTTCATAGCGGTTGCAGGTGGCAAGCACAATTGCACCCGATACTTCCGGCGATCCGGAGAGTGCGGATGTGGCGATCTCTGAAGCACCGTTGCTCAGCTGAGCAACGGTCTCAAGGTCGATGTCGGCGTGTGTAGCCACCAATGAAAAAAGAACCACAGCAGAGCAATCATAGCTTTTTCGTGTCCATGTAGAACAATCATTCGCGTCAGCGTCCGCGGCAAGGGGCTGTGATTCTTGCCACGCCAGGGCCGCACAAGCACGGGATGACAGCCTGTCGTTATCTTTCGGGGCCGATTTTGGGCACAATCGAGGCATGACTTCTAGCGCTGCCCTCCCCTCTGCCGGCACACTCGACGCCGGCCATCCACTGATGGATGGCCGCACGTCTGATTCACCGCTCATCACGGCATACCGCGGCGGCAAGCCCTCCCGCCGTCCGGTGTGGTTCATGCGCCAGGCCGGCCGTTCCCTGCCTGAGTACATGAAGCTGCGCGAAGGCGTTGCGATGCTGGACTCCTGCCTCCGCCCCGAACTGGCCTCGGAAATCACGCTCCAGCCCGTGCGCCGCCATGATGTTGATGCCGCGATCTTCTTCTCCGACATCGTCATTCCACTGAAGCTCGCTGGCGTCGGCGTGGACATCGTTCCTGGCGTGGGCCCTGTTCTGGACAGGCCCATACGTACGGCAGCGGACGTTGCCGCGCTGCCCACGCTGACGTGGGAAGCACTCGGGCCCATCCGGGAGGCTGTCCGGCTTACCGTGGCACAGCTTGGAAAAACACCGCTGATCGGTTTCGCCGGTGCCCCGTTCACACTGGCGGCGTACATGGTGGAAGGCAAACCCTCGCGGGATCACCTCGGCCCCCGGACCATGATGCATGCGGACCCGGAGGCGTGGGCCGCGCTGGCAAACTGGGCCGCTGACGCGTCCGGGCTGTTCCTCCGTGCCCAGCTTGAGGCTGGAGCCTCGGCAGGGCAGCTCTTCGACTCGTGGGCCGGATCCCTTGGACTGGCCGACTACACCGAGTTTGTTGCACCGGCGTCTGCGCGGGCGCTTGATCACGTCAGGTACCTCGGTGCACCGTTGATCCACTTCGGCACCGGCACCTCCGAGCTCCTTGTGGCCATGCGCGACGTCGGGGTGGACGTGGTGGGCGTTGACTACCGGCTTCCGCTGGATGAGGCCAACCGTCGGCTGGGCGGTACGGTCCCGCTTCAGGGCAACATCGACCCTGCGCTCCTCTCGGCGCCGTGGGAAGTCCTGGAAGCCCACGTACGCGCAGTGATTGCAGCCGGTGCAGCGGCCCCCGGCCACGTGGTGAACCTGGGCCATGGTGTGCCGCCGGAGACCGACCCTGCCGTTCTGACACGCGTGGTGGAACTCGTCCATTCCATCTCGCCGGAGTAGCTACATGAACGCAGGCACGCAGCCGGATACCGGCCGGACAGCCCTTGTGGTGGGCGGTGGGATTTCCGGGCTCCTGGCCGCGCGGGAGCTGGCAGGGGCGGGAATCAGCACCACAGTGCTGGAAGCCGGAGATGACTGGGGCGGCTGCGTCGGCAGCCATGTGGTTGCCGGCCTGATCCTGGACAGCGGGGCGGAGTCATTTGCCACGCGTTCCACTGCCGTGGCTGATCTTGCGGCTGAGCTGGGTCTCGCCGGGAAGATCGTTGCGCCGCACCCCGGCGGTGCGTGGGTGCAGCTGCCGGACGGGCCCCGTGAACTGCCCAAAACCGGTGTTCTGGGCATACCTGCGAACCCCTGGGACCCCGAAGTCCGCCGCTCACTTGGATTCATGGGTTCACTGAGGGCGTCCCTGGACAAGTACTTGCCTTCAGCTGTGGGCACAACGGCCGACGTCACGAGTGTGTCCGCACTGGTGCGCGCCAGAATGGGCAAACGAGTGCTGGAACGCCTCGTGGAACCGGTAGTGGGCGGTGTGCATTCTGCCGATCCCGGACTGCTTGATGTGGATATGGTGGCGCCCGGCCTCCGCGCGGGGATAAGGGAGCACGGCTCCCTCGCGGCCGCCGTCGCCGCGCAGCGGAGAGGTTCGACAACGTGCACAGAGGCCTCCACCGCCTCCGGCCAGCAGACGAAGGCAGGTTCCGCCGTCGCGGGCCTTGAAGGCGGAATGCATACTCTGATTTCCGCGCTGGTCGCCGATCTGCGTCAACGCGGCGTCACGCTGGTGAGCGGTACCCGGGCGGATTCCGTGGCCCGGGCCGCCGGCGGCTGGAACGTCTCGGCGGGGGACAGGACGTACGACGCCGGCCTGCTGGTGGTGGCGCTCGACGGCCCCTCCGCCGTCGATCTTTTGCAGGACGCAGTGCCGGACCTGGCAGCCCACCGTCCGGACCGCGGGCCAGACGTAAAGCTCGTGACACTTGTTGTTGACCTTCCCGAGCTGGACCGCCGGCCGCGGGGCACAGGTATCCTGGTGGCACCGCAAACCGCCGGCATCCAGGCCAAAGCTCTCACCCACGCCACGGCCAAATGGGATTGGCTGGCCCGTCAAGCGGGCCCCGGTACGCACGTGCTGCGCCTATCCTATGGTCGGCGCGAAGGCACCGTTCCGGCAGGGGGAACGGGCGGTGACCGCGGACTGTTTGACGGGGCCTTACGGGATGCGTCAGCGCTCCTGACGGTACCCGTCACGGGCGATGACGTGGTGGACTGGGACGTCGTCGGCTGGAGAGGTGCGCTTCCTTTCGCCGCCGTCGGACACCGGCAGCGGGTGGCCAAGGTGCGGAGCCTCTGCGCAGGAACCGAGGGCTTGTTGCTCGTCGGCGGCTGGCTGTCCGGAAACGGACTGGCGGCGGTTGTCGCTGACACCAGACAGCAGCTCAGTACGTTTCTCCAGTAGCCGCTATTCGGATACCAGTCGCCCGCGATACCCCCCAACCAAGGGTGTCTGCAAGTTTCCCCCCGCACGTTTTTGTGTCTATCGTCGTTAACCATGATCAATCAGAAGTCCGATATTTCTCGAACGCTGACTGGTTTCCACGGGGGTCTCCGACGCGGTGCAGCAGCAGCTGCGGTCGGAGCGGTACTGGTCATGTCCGCAGGTGTTCCTGCATCCAACGCTGCCTCTCCCAGCCCGTCTCCGGACGCCGGTTCCCAAGGCCCCGACGCCCCAGTGGCAACAGCGACTGCAACGCTGGGTTCGGCCCTGGACACATGGGTGTCGGCCGTATTGGGGCCTGCGCCCAATCCATCGGAGACTCCGACGCCGGCCCCCACCGGATCGGCCGCGCCGACCGCGTCGCCGTCACCCACCCCGACGTCATCAGCGTCCGCGTCGCCCCCTCAAGGCGCTGGTTCGCCGTCGGAATCTCCAACACCCGAACCAACCCAGCCGTACGTCAGGCCTGGTTCGAGCCCCACGCAGGCGCCTGAAACTGCAGTGCCCGCGCCCACGGCGTCTTCCCCTGCCGGTATTCCCGTCGGGGGTTCCCCGTCCGCTAGCCCGGTTCCGGAGCAGAATACTGCGGAAGCCAAGGTGTTGCCGGCAGGCAACGGTCCATCGGCGGTGGCTGCCTGGGGGGTCATGCAGCCGTCCGGACCGACCAACATTGCGCAGACTGCCTCGCCGTACAACCATCAGCCGGCTGGCGCCAGCGCCGTGCCATCAGGTGCCCCGGCGATGCGCTCCGCTGTGCGCATCACGCCTGTGGACACCGTTTCTCCACTCGTGTGGTGGGGGATCGGTCTTGTCGCACTGGCAGGAGCCGCCGCAGCGGCCGCTGTCAGATTACGCAAGATCTGACCCGGAAGATGTGAAATGTAACACTTCTACGCGATGTAGAAGTGTTCTGTTTCGACTTAGGCGGTAGAGAAGGGGCAGACTGGTATCCATGAGCCACACTTCTGCCGAATCTGTCACTAAAACCGAAGAATCAGCCGAGCAGTTCTTCACTCTCTGGACGGTGTTCAAGCGCTCCGCCGACGTCCTGCGCAGCGGCGATGCTGCCGATGATTTTGATGCGCTGGTTGCCCGCCTGGGTGATGCCGGGGTGACCCACCGCGGAAGCTACGATGTCTCTGCCATGCGGGCTGATGCCGACGTTATGGTGTGGCTTCACGGCTCCAGGCCTGAGGCCCTTCAGCAGGCGATCCGCGACATCCGCCGCAGCAAGCTGTTCGCGGGAACCGAAATTGTGTGGTCCGCCATGGGCGTGCACCGCGAGGCTGAATTCGCGAAGAACCACACACCGGCATATTCCCGCGGGGTTGCGCCGGCGGAGTGGCTTTGCGTGTACCCGTTTGTGCGCTCCTACGAGTGGTACCTGCTGCCGGATGCCGAGCGCGGCAAGATGCTGCGGGACCATGGCATGCTGGGACGGGAATTCCCCCAGGTCATTTCCAATACCGTGTCCTCGTTCGCGTTGGGCGACTGGGAATGGATCCTTGGCCTGGAAGCCCCTGATCTGGTGGATCTGGTGGACCTGATGCGCCATCTGCGCTCCACCGAAGCCCGCAACCACGTCCGTGAAGAAATCCCGTTCTACACCGGACGCCGCATCTCGGCCGGGGAGATTGCCGAGGTCCTGGCGTGAGCCCGGTGGATCCGCAGGACACCTTCACTGCCGTCAACGCGGTGACTGAAGCAGGCCGGATGGCACCCAAGGACTACGACGCCGTTCTCCTCGCCTCGTTCGGTGGTCCGGAGGGCCAGGACGATGTGCTGCCGTTCCTGCGCAACGTGACGCGCGGCCGGGGGATCCCGGATGAGCGGCTTGAAGAAGTTTCGCACCATTATCGCGTCAACGGCGGCATCAGCCCCATCAACGGGCTGAACCGTGAACTCAAGGCAGCGCTGGAGGCTGAGCTGGCTGCGCGCGGTATTGAAATGCCCGTGTTTTGGGGCAACCGCAGCTGGGATCCTTATATCCCGCAGACCCTTCAGGACGCCTACGACGCCGGACACCGGAAGCTGCTCATGATCACCACGAGCGCTTACTCGTGTTATTCCAGCTGCCGCCAGTACCGCGAGGACATCGGGATGGCACTGACTGAGACAGGCCTTGACGGCCGTCTCGAAGTGGACAAGGTGCGCCAGTACTTCGACCACCCCGGCTTCGTGGAGCCGTTTGTGGAGGGCACCGCGGCCGGGCTGGCAGACGTCCGTGCCCAGCTGGCGGCCGCCGGAACGGCGGAAGCTCCCGTGCACATACTGTTCGCCACACATTCCATCCCTGTCCGGGACGCCGAGGCGGCAGGACGCTCCGACGGTGAGCCCCGCCACTTCGCAGACGGCTCCGCCTACGTTGCCCAGCACATGGCAACCGGGTCCGAAATTATCCGCCGCGTGGAGGCTGCATCGGGGCTGACCGCCCCCTGGTCGCTCGTGTACCAGTCCCGCTCCGGTGCACCACATGTGCCGTGGCTAGAACCGGACATCAATGACGCCATCGACGAACTGGCAGCTCAAGGCGTCAAGGGCATCGTCATTGTTCCGCTTGGGTTCGTCAGCGATCATATGGAGGTGGTCTGGGATCTGGACACTGAGGCTTTGGAGAGCTGCGGCCGCCTCGGTATCACCGCCACCCGGGTTCCCACACCGGGCACCCACCGCAAATTTGTCAACGGACTCGTGGATCTCATCTCCGAGCGGACACTTGCCAACAACATCAGCGACCGTCCGGCCGAGACCACGCTTGGGCCCTGGTACGACGTCTGCCGTCCGGGCTGCTGTGCCAATTTCCGCGGCGAAAAACCAACTATTGCCGGCGCTGATTCCACCACGGGCACGGGCCACGACCCCTACCCTGCCGCCGCGCCCGCCCCCGCGGGGCAGGACACACTGTGACAGTCCGGATCGGCACCCGTGCCAGCAATCTCGCGCTGACACAGTCCCAGCAGACCGCCGATCAGCTGGCTGCCATCGGCGGTTTCCCGGTTGAACTGGTCCACATCCGTACGGACGGCGACGTCCTCACAGGCTCGCTGTCGCAGATGGGTGGCACCGGCGTATTTGTTGCTGCCCTCCGTGACGCCCTGTTGCGGGACGAATGTGACGTGGCGGTGCATTCGCTGAAAGACCTGCCCACCGGTGCTGCTCCCGGCCTGACGCTGGCCGCAACCCCGCGGCGTGTTGATGTCCGCGATGTGCTTTGCGCCCGCGACGGGCTGACGCTTGCGGGGCTGCCGCACGGGGCAAGGGTGGGTACCGGATCGCCACGGCGCGCCGCCCAGCTCCGCGCTGCCAGGCCTGATCTGGAGATTCTTGATATCCGCGGGAACGTGGACACACGTCTGGGCCGTGTCCCCGGCCTTCCGGGCAACGCCACGGACGCCGTGGTGGACGGAAAATCATGCGACCTTGACGCCGTCGTACTCGCTGCGGCGGGCCTGGAGCGCATCAGCCGGCTGGACACGGTCAGCGAATTCCTCGAAACGGCGGTGATGCTGCCGGCTGCCGGTCAGGGCTCGCTGGCCATCGAATGCCGGACGTCCGATGCGCCACGTAAGGCCGGTTCCACTGAAGGCTCGCAGGGTGTGCTGGCACAGGCACTCGCCGCGCTCGATGACCCTGATACGCGGCTGGCGGTCACTGCGGAGCGTGCATTGCTGGCACGGCTGGAGGCTGGTTGCGCCGCCCCTGTGGGCGCATATGCCTACCGCAAAGGCAGCATGTTGCATCTCGAAGCCGTGGTCTGCGCCGTTGACGGCACCGCGTCGGTGCGGGACAAGAGGGCCACGGACGGACTCACCGAGGTGGGCGCCACCCTGCTCGGCATCGAACTGGCCGAAGTTCTGCTGGCCGGCGGCGCTGCCGACATCGCGGACCTGACCGCGTCCTGACCGGACACACTGAGATCATGGGACGGCACAGCACGCGGGGTCCGGAAACAGCACAGGCTGCCGGCCCGGAGGGCGGTAACAGTCAGAAACCACTTGACGGAGTCCGTGTCCTGATAACCCGCGGCCCGGACCGGGCTGAAGGTGTCGCGGCCGCTCTGCGAAAGGCCGGTGCAGACCCCCTGCTGCTCCCGTTGATTGACTTCGAACGCGCCCGCGACCAGCATTCCCTTGATGTGGCCGTTGACGCGCTCGGAGCCGGCGCCTACAACTGGCTGGTGGTCAGCAGCATCACCACGGTCCAGGCTCTCCAGCGCAAAGCAGCCGAGCGAGGCATGACACTGGCACAATGCGTTCCGCAGTCCACCATGGTTGCCGCGATCGGCTTGGCGTCCCGCCGGTTCCTGGAGTCAGAGGGTATTGCCGTTGATCTGGCCCCGGACACTGAGCAGTCTGCCGCAGGTTTGCTTGCCGTGTGGCCTCTCTCGGGCGGGAGCGTGCTCCTTCCGCAGTCGGACATCGCCGCCCCGGCTCTCAGTGACGGCATGAGAGCCACCGGAAGCAGCGTCCAGACAATTGCCGCTTACTGCACCGTCGACTACCCGGCCCACCCTGCCCGCAGGCTCCGCTCGGAAGCCCCCGATGGTGCCGACATATCGCGGCGCCCCGCCGTCGTTGTGCTCAAGCCGGACCAGGCGAAAATGGGCATCGACGCCGGGCAGCTCCACGCCGTCGTCGCGGCATCACCGAGCGCCGTGCGCCGGATACATGCAGTGTTGGCGCCGCTGGGCAGCTGCCGCTTGGTGGCGATCGGACAGTCGACGGCGGCCGAAGCCGGAAAGCTGGGACTGGATGTTGCGTCGGTGGCCAGTGACCCCACTCCGGAAGGCGTGACAGAGGCTGTCATCCGCGCCTTACTGCCCCGCAGTAGTCCAGCAGCGCGCACTTCGCCGCCACCACACATTTCATCGGCAGAGCAGCCAGCTTAAGCAGGCATCAAGTGAAGGACATGACATGAGTTTTCCAGACCACCGCCCCCGGCGGCTCCGCACCACTCCGGCCATGCGCAGGCTCACGGCCGAGAACAGGCTGGCTGCGGCCGAACTGGTCCTGCCTGCCTTCATCAGGGAGGGACTCACTGAGCCCCATCCGATTTCGTCCATGCCCGGGGTGGTCCAGCACACCACCAACTCGCTCAAGCGGGCGGCTGCTGAGGCTGTGGACCTGGGTCTGGGCGGCATCATGCTTTTTGGGGTTCCGGCCGTTCGCGATGCGGACGGGACCGCCTCGCTCGATCCCGACGGCGTGCTGAACAAGGCCATCCGCGATGTCCGCGCGGAAGTCGGCGATGAACTGGTCATCATGAGCGATGTCTGCCTGGACGAATTTACTGATCACGGCCACTGTGGTGTGCTGGACGCCGACGGTTTCGTGGACAACGACCGGACGCTGGAGATCTACGCGAGGATGGCGGTGGCGCAGGCCGATGCCGGAGCCCACATGCTGGGTCCCTCCGGCATGATGGACGGCCAGATCGCCGTCATTCGCCAGGCGCTCGAGGAAGCGGGGCACAACAACACGGCGGTTATTGCTTACGCCGCGAAGTATGCCTCGGCGTTCTATGGTCCGTTCCGGGAGGCTGTTGATTCCCAGCTCAAGGGCGACAGGCGCACCTACCAGATGGATTCGGCCAACCGCCGCGAAGCCCTCCTCGAGGTGGAGCTGGACCTCGCCGAAGGCGCCGACATTGTGATGGTCAAGCCGGCCATGAGCTACCTGGACATCCTGGCCGACGTCGCCGCCATGAGTCCCGTTCCGGTGGCCGCCTACCAGATTTCCGGCGAGTATTCCATGATCGAAGCCGCAGCCGCAAACGGTTGGATTGACCGCCGTGCAGCGATCACAGAGTCCGTACTGGGCATCAGGCGGGCAGGCGCAAATATGGTACTGACATACTGGGCTTCCGAGCTCGCCCGCTGGCTGAATGAGTCCCGATGACCGACACCATCGCACCTACCGTCTCCCCGGTCCGGCCGGATACGATCCTGCTGGGCCTCAATACCTTCGGTGACGTAGATGAGGGTCCGGACGGAAATCCGTTGCCCCATGCCCAAGTGCTCCGGCAACTTCTGGAACAGGCGGAGTTGGCGGACGCCGTCGGACTTCATGCCTTCGGGGTCGGTGAGCATCACCGCAAGGACTTCGCCGTTTCGGCGCCCGAGGTCTTCCTCGCAGCGGCTGCCGCGCGGACCAAACAGATCCTTCTGGGTTCCGCCGTCACGGTGCTGAGTTCCGATGATCCCATCCGGGTCTTCCAGCGGTTTTCCACAGTTGATGCCATCTCCAACGGGCGCGCCGAAGTGATGCTGGGCAGGGGATCGTTTGTTGAGTCTTTCCCGCTGTTCGGTTTGGATCTGGCCGACTACGAGGTCCTCTTCGAGGAAAAGCTCGAACTCTTTGACAAAGTTCGGGCGCAGAAGCCGGTGCACTGGGAGGGCCGCACCCGGCCGGCCCTGAACGGACTCAGTGTGTACCCTCCGCTGGAGCATCACCTGCTGCCTGCCTGGATCGGCGTCGGCGGCACACCCGAATCAGTATTGCGGTGCGCCGAGTATGGTTACCCCGTCATTTTCGCCATCATCGGAGGTGAGCCGCGGGCCTTCGCCCCGCTCGTGAACCTGTACCGCGAGGCCATGGAAAAGTACGGCCATCCGATGCAGCAGATCGCCACCCATTCGCCCGGGCACATCGCTGATACCGATGAGGCTGCCCGTGAGGAACTCTTCCCGCATTGGCTGGCGCAGCGGAACAAGATCGGATCCGAGCGCGGCTGGGGACCCGGAAACAGGCGGGAATTTGATGGCATGTGCGGACCGGAGGGCGCCCTCTACGTGGGTTCCCCCGAAACCGTGGCACACAAAATCGCCTTGCTCAAGCGGAATCTCGGCGTTGACCGCTTCGACCTCAAATACAGCAACGGCACACTGCCTCATGCCTCCATGATGCGCTGCATCGAGCTGTTCGGCACCGTGGTGGCACCGCGGGTGGCGGAACTGCTGGCCGGCGGCCGTCCGGCGAACTGAAAGAATAGGACTCATGACGTCCAACATGCCTCGCAACGAGGAACTCTTTGACCGCGCCCGCCAGCTGATGCCGGGTGGCGTTAATTCGCCTGTCCGCGCTTTCGGCTCAGTGGGCGGGACACCGCGTTTTATGGTCTCCGCCAAGGGACCCTACCTGACGGATGCCGACGGCCAGGAGTACGTAGACCTGGTCTGTTCCTGGGGGCCGGCGCTGCTGGGCCACGCCCATCCCGCCGTGCTCGAAGCGGTTCACGCGGCCGTGGACCGCGGGCTGTCCTTTGGCGCCTCGACTCCCGACGAGGCCAACCTGGCTGCAATCGTCAAGGAACGCGTTCCCGCTGCCGAACGCGTCCGGATGGTGTCCACTGGCACCGAGGCCACCATGACCGCCGTCCGGCTGGCCAGGGGCTTTACAGGCCGGAACCTGATCATCAAGTTCGCCGGCTGCTATCACGGGCACCTGGACGGGCTACTTGCCGCGGCAGGCTCCGGCCTGGCCACGCTGGCACTGCCAGGCTCGGCCGGAGTGACTGCAGCCACGGCAGCCGAGACACTCGTGTTGCCTTACAACGATCTGGCCGCCGTTGAGGCCGCCTTCGCAGTCCATGGGCCGAAGATTGCCGCTGTCATCACCGAAGCCGCGCCCGCCAACATGGGTGTTGTCACTCCCGGCGAAGGTTTTAATGCCGGGTTGTCACGGATCACCCGCGACCACGGCGCGCTGCTGATTCTGGACGAGGTCCTCACCGGATTCCGGACGGGGTACTCGGGCTATTGGGGCCTCACGGGCGGCGCCGCTGATGCTGCCGAACCGTGGACCCCCGATCTGCTGACCTTCGGAAAGGTGATCGGCGGCGGAATGCCGACGGCGGCCCTCGGGGGACGCGCCGACGTGATGGATTACCTCGCTCCGCTTGGCCCGGTGTACCAGGCAGGCACCTTGTCCGGTAACCCGGTGGCCATGGCAGCCGGTGTTGCCACCCTTAGCCACGCCACCCGGGATGTCTACTCGTTTGTGGACGCGCGTTCTCTGGAGCTTTCCTCGGCGCTGTCATCTGCGCTGGAGGCGGCCGGTGTGGACCACTCGATCCAGCGTGCCGGGAACCTGTTCTCCGTGGCGTTCGGCACCTCGGCCCGCGGCGTCCACAACTACGACGACGCGCAGGGCCAGGAAGTCTTCCGCTACGCGCCCTTCTTCCACTCGATGCTGGATGCCGGTGTCTACCTGCCGCCGTCGGTCTTCGAAGCCTGGTTCCTGTCTGCCGCGCACGACGACAGCGCGATGAACCGGATCTTCGACGCGCTTCCGGCAGCAGCGCAGGCAGCGGCTGCCGCGAACGGCTAGGACCTTCGTCGTCGTCAGGGAACTGCGCGCTTAAATGACTCTGGCACCCGCTCCTGCGGGTGCCAGAGGCATTTATCGGTGCAAGTCAGAAGGCGGAGGTCACATCACCGTTGGGCCATTCCTTCTCGATGAACGCCTTGACCTCGGGGGAGTGCAGGAGCTCGTCGAGCTTCTTGATCCGGGCGTCATCCTTGGAATCCTCGCGCCATGCCAGGAAGTTGGCATAGGGGTTGTTGTCCACTGATTCCACAGCCAAGGCGTTTTTGGTGTTCAGGCCAGCCTTGAGGATGAAGTTGCCGTTGATCAGAGCCAGGTCCACGGAGGGGTCTTTGAGGTCGTTGATCAGCAGTTCCGGCTGGTTCTCGGAGAACTTGAGCTTCTTCGGGTTCTGCGCGTCAGTCAGGGTGATCACGGAGGAGTCATCCTTGATGTCCTTGACCAGCCCGGCAACCTGGAGCACCTTGAGGGCGCGGACCTGGTTGGAGGGATCGTTGGTGATGGCGATTTTTGCGCCGTCGCCGATTTCCTTGATGTCCTTGACCTTTTCGGAGAAGGCAGCATACGGCTCAATGTGCACGCCGTCACCGTGGCCGAACTTGTAGCCCTTGGTCTTGACCTGGTCGTTGTACCACGGCAGGTGCTGGTAAAAGTTGGCGTCCAGTGAACCATCGCTCAGGGCAGTGTTGGGCGTCTGGTAGTCCTCGATCTCCGTGATATCCAGCTTGAGGCCCGCCTTCGGAGCAAGGTCCTGGTTGATGAATTCGAGGATCTTGGCGTGCGGCACCGGGCTGGCGCCCACCTTGAGGGTGACGGGGTTGGCAGGGTCCAGCGTTTTGGTTTCGGCACCGGGGGTGGACGAACCACCGCAGGCCGTCAGGGCCAGGGCGGTGACAATACCGGTGGCAAGGAGTGTGAGTGACTTGCGCATTGGATGCGTTCCTTTCGAATGGTTAAGAGCACGAAGGCGGGTCTGATCCCGACGGCCGGCTCCGGCATCGATGCAGTGGGCTGCTACCCGCTGCAGTGACTTTTTTGGGGTCTTGGGGGTGGGGGTGGGCTCTAGCGGTGATCCAGGCTGCGGGCGATCCGTTCGCCAAGCAGCTGGATGGTCTGGACCAAAACGATGATCAGCACGATGGTGACGATCATGACCGTGACGTCGAAGCGCTGGAAGCCGTAGTTGTATGCGAGCTTGCCCAGGCCTCCGCCGCCCACTAGGCCGGCCATGGCGCTGTAGCCCACCAGAGTAACCACAGTGGTGGTCGTGGCCGCCACCAGAGCCGGCAAAGACTCGGGCAGCAAAACCTTAGCGATCACCTGCATCTTGGTGGATCCCATGACCTGCGCGGCATCGACTTTGCCGTGGTGCACATCTCGGAGACAGGATTCCACCAACCGGGCGAAGAACGGAATGGTACCGATGGAGAGTGACACTGACGCTGCCACAGGACCCAGGCTGGTTCCTGCCAGCAGCCGGGCGAGGGGGATCAGGGCCACCATCAGAATGGCGAAGGGGATGGAACGTGTGATGTTGACGATCACGTCACTGACAATCCTGTTGACCACGGGCATTGGCCGCAGCCCGCCGGGTGCTGTGACGTGCAGGAACACACCAAGGGGCAGGCCGATCAGAACGGTAAAGAGAGCTGATATGCCCACCATCTGAAGGGTTTCCAGAACGGCCTCGGGCAGCGCCTTTGCCAGTACGGGGTTGCTGAAGATATCCTTCACTTGCCCTCTCCTGTCTCGCCGTCAGCTGCATTCACGGCATTCGCCAGCTTTACGCTGATGCCGCGCTGATGCAGGTAATTGATCACGGCGTGGTAGTCGACATTTTCGGCGACCTGGACGCGGAGATGGCCGAATTGCTGGCCGCCCAGAGTCTCGACGCTGCCCGCAAGCACGTTGAGGTCAATGTCGAGGTGCCTGGCCACTCCTGTCAGAACGGGTTCCTTGGCACTTTCGCCGGAGAAAAGAATCTCCAGTACAGGACCGCCCTGAAGCGGACCCTTGACTGGCTCCGAGGGGGGCAGCGGCAGCAGTGCGCGAGCCAGCTTGCTGTCGAGGTCACCGGCCACGTCCTGGAGTGCGCCGTGCTCAATAACGCGGCCTTTCGACAGGAGGGAAACTGATTCACACACGCGCTTCACCACGTGCATTTCATGCGTGATGATGAGCACTGTGAGCTGGAGGCGCCGGGTAAGGTCCTGGATGAGGTCAAGGATTTCATCGGTGGTGGCCGGATCCAGCGCAGACGTGGGTTCATCGCACAACAGCACGTCGGGATCGGACGCGAGTGCGCGGGCTATTCCCACGCGCTGGCGCTGTCCGCCGGAAAGCTGGGACGGGTAGGCGTTTTCGAATCCTTCGAGGCCCACCAGCGTCAGGAGTTCAGCCACCCGGACGCGGATCCTGTCTTTGGGGGTCTTAACTAGCTCCAAGGGGTGAGCTACGTTCCCTGCAGCAGTCCGCGAGTCCATGAGGTTGGCGTGCTGGAATACCATCCCGATGCGGCGGCGGGCCTCCCGGATCTCGGAATCCCTAACTGAGCTCAGTTCCGTGCCGTCGATGCTCACGGAGCCCGACGTCGGGCGATCCAGCAGGGTGAGGCAACGTACCAGGGTGGATTTTCCGGCGCCCGAATGCCCGATGATGCCGTGGATAGACCCCTTAGGGACGGACAGAGTGACGCCGTCGAGGGCAACCACCTCTTTTTTCCCCTGACGGTAGACCTTGCGCAGGTCAGTAACTGTGATCATTTATCCTCAGGGGGTAGGGCTCGGACTTCGTTCGCGGCAGGGCATAGCACAGGCACGCTTCTGAACTTAATTATGTCAGCGCCCTGAAATGACCTCCAATTCTGCAGCCCATTCGACATATATTGACGTTGGCCGAATATTCAGCCGAATCTGCAGATGTCGTACGGTCTTCAGGCTGAGGTCTTGGAATTCACCTGAATTGGGGATACCCGCCGGCCGCCAGCCAGCCAGGCAAAGTCACTGTGATTTCCGTCCCAGACTTTGTATCGCCGGGCGCAGGGACTTGGAGGCGCCGCGGCGTCAGGTCAGATCCGATGGACACTCCACGGTGAATCCGCAGTGAAGTGCTCAGAAATCGCCCCGGCCGGCATCCTCGGGCGGCAGTACCGGCCACTCGCCCTCGATCACAGCAGCGGGCTTGGTTTTCCGCAGGTACGTCTGGAAGTCCGCAGCCTGCGTCACGGCCCAGTCCACCTGAAGCTGGTGTAGCTGGCTGGCCGGCATTTGGAGTTTGGGAAACTTCCCCGCCATGGCATCGAGCATCCGCAGCGTGGCCAGGGCATCGGCGGCTGAGGTGTGGGCGTTGTCAAGGTTGACGCCGTACTCCTCGCAGAGCGCTGTCAACGTGCGCTTGCCTTTGCGGTAGCGGTCCACCTGCTTGTTCATAATGTAGGGATCCAGTACGGGGAAACGGCTCAGCTGCGCGACTCCGTACCGAGCGGATTCCGCAGCCAGCACGGTGAAGTCGTAACTGGCGTTGAACGCAATAACCGGGACACCGGCGTCGAACAGCTCCTGCAGAACTGTTGCCAGCTCCGTGGTGACCTCGTGGGCCGGGCGGCCCTCCGCGCGTGCCTGCTCGGTGGTGACACCATGGACCTCACTGGCTTCAGCCGGGATCTCCACCCCCGGATCTGCCATCCACTCGTGCTCCTTGATGACCTCGCCGTCAGCATCGACCACAGTGACCGACGCCGTGACGATTCTGGCCGCGCGCGAGTTGCGGCCGGTGGTTTCAAGGTCAAAGGCGGCCCTAGGCAGGGTGTTCCAAGTGGTCATGTCTCAACGCTACCCGGTGGCACTGACAGTTTCCGCCAGCCGCTGATGTCGGTTGGCGGAGCGATGTGGGAATTCGCAAGCGGCTAATCTGGAAGGATGCGGATGGAGTATGTTGAGGCGGTTCTTGCCGTGGTTGAGCTTGTTCCGGCAGGCACCGCGGTGGCCTACGGGGACGTCGCCGAACTGCTCGGATCCGGCGGACCACGGCAGGTTGGCGCCGTCATGAGCCACCACGGCAGCGCTGTGTCCTGGTGGCGTGTGCTGAGGGCCAGCGGGCACGCCCCGGAGGGGCACGAGGGCGAGGCGCTACGGCACTACGTTCTGGAACGTACCCCGTTGCTAGGAGATCATCTCCGCTTTCTCAGGACTGGTGAGGGCCGCTGGAGGGTTGAACTTGAAACCGCAAGGTGGGCACCCACCGAATCTGATTTCGACATCGTTGATGCCATCGCGGAGCAGCTGGAACGGCAGCTGCACAAATTGTCGGCCCCGGATGATGAAATGTCTGTGTGACCGCAACAATTCCGCAGACAGCCAAGCCCTCACTGAATCCCCGCACGCCCGCCCGAGTGCGGTCCGGCCTGCGGCTGCTGCCTCCCCGTGAGGTCCATAGTGATATTCCGCGCCTCTCGCCGGATCAGCGTGCAGCCGTCAATATCCCGCATGGTGCAGGCCCGGTGCTCGTTCCGGGAGCACCCGGGACGGGTAAGTCAACGGTGCTTATCGAGGCCGCGGTGCGCCGAGCCGAACATGATGGGGTGGACCCGGAAAGGATCCTCATTCTGGCCGCCAGCCGGCTTGCTGCGGATTCTCTGCGGGACAGGTTCACCGCCCGTCTGGACCGGAGCCTAAGCACAACGCCAGCGCGGACGTGGGCGTCCTATGCCTTCGATCTGATCCGGCGTGCAAAGGCCGAGGGAGTCCTTCCGCTGCCGCGCCCGCCGAGGCTCCTTTCAGGGCCGGAGCAGGATCTGATCATCAAAGAACTGCTGGACGGCCATGCACTGCCGGGGCTGCAGCTTCCCTGGCCGGATGATCTCGGTGCAGCGTTGGAGACACGCGGATTCCGTCAGGAGGTTCGGCAACTGTTTGACAGGGTCATTGAATCGGGACGAACCGCCGCGGACCTTGCGTCGCTTGGACGGCAGTGCGGCCGGCCGGACTGGGTTGCCGCAGCCGGGTTGTATTCCGAATACCGGGACGTTCTGGATCTTCGCATGCCGGAGGCGTTTGACCCTGCGGGCATCATCACGGCTGCACGCCAGATTTTCCAGGACGCGCCGGACTTTCTGGCGGCCGAAAGGCTCCGGCTGCAGCTCATCCTTGCGGACGACATTCACGAGGCCAATCCGGCCGTCTTCGAACTGCTGGCTGACATCGCAGGCGGCAAGGACGCCTACGTGACATTTTCACCGGACACCGTGGTGCAGGGTTTCCGCGGCGCGCGCCCGGATCTGGTGGCAGACCTTCCACTCTTGCTTTCTGGCCGGACGCCACCCCTGGAAGCACCGTTGTGGGAGTCGCACCGCAATGCGCCGGTAATCGCCCGCGCCTGGCAGGGCGTTGCTGCACGGATCTCGCAACGTGCGGGCGGCCAGCTTGCCCGCCGGCTTGAACATCGGGATTCCCACAATGCGGCCGATGGATCCGTTGAAGCTCATCTGCTGCCCACCGCCGTCCATGAGCTGAGGTATATCGCCCAGCGGATACTCGAGGCCCACATCAACCAGGGCCGCGAGCTGGAGGACATTGCCGTCATAGTGCGCAACGGCGGCAAGCTGAGTGAGTTGCAGCGTTACCTCGCAGGCCAGGGCATTCCGGTGCGCGTTCCTGTAGCTGAGTCCGCAGTCCGTGACGAAGTGGCGGTGCGGCCCCTTCTCGATGCATATGCCATGGCCCTGGAGCCGGAGCTCATCACGCCCGAGTCGGCTGTCTCGCTCCTGACATCCCGGATCGGCGGTGCAACGTCCCTTGAAGTGCGCCGGCTCCGGCAATCGCTCAGGAACGAGGAGATTCTTGGTGGTGGAGGCCGTTCCAGTGACTCGCTGCTCGTGGAAGCTTTGACCGAACCCGGTGCGCTGGCAAGCCTTGGTATTGAGGGCCGGGCAGCCCGGAGGATCGCCAGGATGATCCAGTCGGGCCGGAAAGCCTCTGCGGAGCCGGGCGCGAACGCCGAAACAGTCCTGTGGGCGCTGTGGCAGTCCACAGGGTTGGCCGCGGTATGGACCGGGGCTGCACTGTCCGGAGGTTCAGCCGGTGCCCGGGCTGACCGTGATCTGGATGCCATGATGGCTCTCTTTCACACCGCCGAAAGGTACATCGATCAGCTGCCTGGGTCCGGGCCGGAGCAGTTTCTGGAGTATCTACGCAGCCAGGAGCTGCCGATGGATACCCTGGCCGCCCGTGCACAGCTTGAAGACGCTGTGGAACTGATGACTCCGGCCAGTGCCGCAGGCCGCGAATGGCCTGTGGTTATTGTGGCGGGGCTACAGGAAGGCGTATGGCCCAACACCCGGCTCCGGGGCGAGCTGTTGGGCAGCACGGTCTTTGCCGATGCCGTGGAACACGGCGTTGAGTACGCGCTGCAGGTGGATCCGCTGAGCCGCCTGCGGGAGATCCGCTACGACGAACTCCGAAGCTTCTCCGCTGCCATTTCAAGGGCAAGTGAGTCGTTGATCTGCACCGCGGTTTCTTCCGAAGATGACCAGCCGTCCTCCTTCCTTGACTACGTTGCACCGCTTCCGTCAGACCAGAGTTCCAGGGTCTTCACGTCTGTCGGGCGGCCACTAACGCTGCGCGCCCTTGTGGCAGAGCTCAGGCAGCACACACAGGTCAAGGGAGCGTTCGAGGCAGAGGGATCCGAAGCCACCAGGGTGCTCGCCCGGCTCGCCGCTGCGGAACCGCCGGTTCCGGGCGCCCACCCGGACAGCTGGTGGGGCCTGGCACCGCTGACGTCCACCGAACCGGTGGTGCCACCTTCAGGGACTGTTTACGTTTCGCCATCCAAGGTGGAATCGGTTCAGAAATCACCGCTTGACTGGTTTGTGCAGGCAGCCGGAGGGGAAGCAGCCACGGATTTCGCCCGCAGCCTCGGGACCCTCGTGCACGCCATTGCCCAGGACCTGCCGGATGCCACCGGTACAGAGTACGTCGCGGAACTGGTCCGCCGCTGGCCGGCCCTGGGCATGAAGGACAATTGGGAGGGCAAACTTGATTTCCAGCGGGCCGAGACCATGGTGCGCAAACTTGCGCAATATGTGCTGGTCATGCGCAGTGAAGGTAGAAGCCTGGCCGGCGTAGAGCAAGACTTCGAGGTGGAACTTCCCGAGCTGCCCGGGGGGACCGATTCTGCGTCGCGGCAGCCCCTTCCGCCGCGGTCAGCGGTGCTGCGGGGCCAGGTAGACAGGTTGGAGATTGATGCCCAGGGCAGACTGGTCATTGTCGATCTGAAAACCGGCAAGCGCCAGCCCGGAAAAGCAGACCTCGCCCGGCATCCCCAGTTGGGCGCATATCAGGCGGCCGTTCTCGCAGGAGGATTCCAGAACCAGGAAGGTGCGTCGCCGTCGGTTGTGCCGGGCGGTGCTGTCCTGGCGCAGCTTGGAACCGGGACAAAGCACCCCGGAGTGCAGCATCAGGAGCCGGTCGATCCGAAGGAGAACTGGGCACTGGACATGGTCAATGACGCCGCCGTCATCATGTCAGGAAGCACTTTTGAGTCACGGCATGATCCATCCAAGAGCGTGCAGGGTGGGCATGGCTGCCGGCTGCCGGAAGTCTGTCCACTGTGCGTGCGCGGCAGGCAGATTACAGAGTGAGCCTCGAGCAACTCGTCCCCGAGGCCCGTTTCACCCCCGAGGAACTCTCGGTCCTGCTTGGCGAGGCCAACACCCCTACGGCTGAACAGTCCGCAATTATTTCGTCAGCACTGACGCCGCGGCTCGTCATTGCCGGCGCAGGTTCAGGCAAGACGGCCACCATGGCGGACCGTGTTGTGTGGCTTGTTGCCAACGGCTGGGTGCGGCCGGAAGAAGTCCTTGGCGTCACCTTCACCAGAAAGGCTGCCGGGGAGCTGGCCAGCCGGATCCGTAGCAAACTCAGTGCGCTGCAACGGATCGCTGCGGAGGATAAAAGCCACGTTCTTTTTGCGGCTGGGCTGCTGAGCAGCGATGACCTCGAACCCAAGGTGTCCACCTACCACTCTTATGCGAGCGGGATCGTTTCGGACTACGGATTGCGGCTCGGAGTTGAACGCGACGTGGTGCTGCTGGGAGGTGCGCAGGCCTGGCAACTTGCCAGCGAAGTGGTGGAAGCTTTCGACGGCGAGTACCAGCATTTCCGGGCGGCCAAGTCCACCCTGGTCAAAGCCGTCATCCAGCTCGCAGGGGAGTGCGCGGAACACCTGCAGAATCCTTCGGACGTCGAGGCCTGGCTGCTGGCCCGGCTCGCGGAGTTCGATGGACTCCCCTACGTGGCCGGAGCAAAGAAGAACGCTACGCAGGCGGCCGGCGAGCTGGGCGGCATGCTGAGGACACGGGCCAGCGTGGCCGAAATGGTGGGCCGCTATTCGGTGGCCAAGCGGGCACGGGGCGCCCTTGACTTCGGCGACCTTGTGGCACTGGGAGCCAGGGTGGCCAGCGAGATTCCGCTCGCGGCCGACGTGGAGCGCCAACGCTACAAAGTGGTTCTTCTGGACGAGTTCCAGGACACCTCATATGCCCAGCTGGTCCTATTCTCCCGGCTTTTCGGGAACGGCCATGCCGTGACCGCCGTGGGGGATCCAAACCAGTCCATTTATGGCTTCCGCGGAGCATCTGCGGGTCAGCTTTTCCATTTCGTCCGTGAGTTCCCGGTCCGGGTGGGGGATCCACGACCAACTGACACCGCCAATGGAATCGCGGGGCCCACGAATTTTGAGGTCGCACCAACGTCTTATCTGACGACGGCCTGGCGCAACGGCCGGAACATCCTGAAGGCAGCAAACGTGATTTCGGCCCCGTTGTCCGCTGCCGCTGCGTTGTCGGGCGTACCCGGCCAGCGCGGCACGTCAGCCGCGGTCGACGTCCCGCCGTTGCAGCCCAGCCCGGCTGCAACGGATGGCCGGGTGGTGATCGGCCGGTTCGGAACTGACGACGATGAAGCCAAGGCCATTGCCGGCGACGTGCTGAAGTACCGGGTGACTGACTTCGAGCGCGCATCGGACGGGCCGCTTGTTCCCCCTGCGATGGCGGTGTTGTGCCGGCGCCGGGCCCAGATGGAGTGTATCCGGCGCGAGTTCGAAGCCCGTGGTATCCCTTACGAAATAGTGGGTCTTGGCGGTCTGCTGGACACGCCGGAAATTGTGGATCTTGTCTCAACGCTGAGAGTCCTCGCTGATCCCGGGCGGTCGGATTCGCTGATGCGCCTGCTGGCCGGTGCCAGATGGCGGATCGGCCCCGCTGATCTTATGGCGTTCCGGGACTGGTCCGGTTTTCTGGCCCGCCGGCGTGGACAACCGGGTGGCGGAGCGTCCGGGACCGATGCCCATGAGCCACTTGCTGATGTGACGCTGGAGGCCGACATCACAGACTCCTCAAGCCTGGTGGAAGCCCTCGATTGGCTCCCACGGCCAGGCTGGACCTCCGCAAGCGGAAGGACCCTGGGCGACGAGGCACTGGACAGGTTGCAGCGGCTTTCAACGGAACTCAGGCAGTTGCGCGGGTATCTGGGCGATGACATCACCACGTTGCTCGGCGAGGTGGAGCGTGCCATGTTGTTGGACATTGAGGTTGCTGCTCGTCCGGGCTTCACCATCCATCAGGCACGCAGGAACCTCGACGCTTTCCAGGACGCCGCTGCCGGCTTCCTGCAGACCTCCCAGCGCGTGGATGTTTTGGCGTTTCTCGCCTGGCTTGAGGCAGCCGCCGCGGAGGAGGGCGGCCTAGACGCCGCTGTGGCGGAAGTCAACCGGGAGGCGGTGCAGCTGCTGACCGTGCACGCGTCCAAGGGGCTGGAATGGGACGTCGTTTTTGTGCCCGGGCTTAATGCCGGGGCATTTCCGAGCAACCGGGATTCCCGCTGGAGCAGCGGATCGGCAGCGTTGCCGTGGCCGCTTCGCGGAGACCGGGCTGACCTTCCCCAATGGGACGTTGACCAGCCGGATCAAAAGGGTTGGCTGGACGCTGAAAAACACTTCAAGTCAGCTGTGCAGACTCACTCCGAGGCGGAGGAGCGTCGCCTCGCCTATGTGGCCTACACCAGGGCCAAGCACATTCTGTGGGTATCCAGCGCGGCCTGGGTCGGGTCGCGTGCAGGCATGGCAGAGATGTCGCCTTTCCTTGCGGAGCTGGAGGACCTTGCCAATTCGGACGGGGTCGACGCCGGGTCCGGCGCAGCTGCATCGGCAGCTGCGTCGGTACATCCGGCGTCGGTTCACGAAGAATCCCTCCCTGACGAGAGTCCTCTCACCCAGGAGATCGACGTCGCCCGGTGGCCGTATGACCCGTTGCAGGGGCCAACGGACCCCAGAACAGGGAAGCGGCTCAGGCCGGGTCCCGGACGCCGCGATGCCATGGAGTCAGCGGCGGAACGCCTGCGGGAAGCGCTGTCCCTGGCACTGACGGAAAACGGGGCAGCCGAACCGTGCCCGTCACCGCAGCAAATCCCAGCTCTGGATCGCCCGCTGCGGGGATACGCCGCCGGATGGGCACGGGAAGCCGCGGTGCTGCTGGAGCGTCGGAGCCGGCGAGCACGGGTGCAGGAGGTCCATCTGCCGGGGCACATCTCCGCGTCCACCTTGGTGGAGCTCGGCGACGATCCGGAGGGGGTGGTGGCCCGGTTGAGAAGACCGGTTCCGCGAGAGCCGGGAATGTCAGCGCGGAAGGGCACTGCCTTCCACTCCTGGGTAGAAGAGTACTTCGGTGCCGCCGGGATGTTGGATCTCGGCGAAGCTCCCGGTCCAGATAACCACATTGACGAGGCCTACGGACTTGACGAAATGGTGGCGACGTTCCGGGAGTCGGAGTGGGCCGACCGTTCACCGGTGCACGTGGAAGTCCCCGTGGAGACAAGGGTTGGAGAGGTTGTGGTCCGAGGCCGGATCGATGCCGTGTTCAAGGACCCGGACGGCCGGTGGGACCTGGTGGACTGGAAGACGGGCCGTCGGCCGCCAGCCCGCGACCTCAAGGCCAAGGCAGTTCAGCTGGCTGTGTACCGTTTGGCCTGGGCGCGCCTCAAAGGAGTGCCCCTGGATGACGTCAGGGCCGCCTTTTACTATGTGGCTGACAACCTGGTGGTCCGTCCGCACGATCTTGGCTCCGCGGCCACGCTGGAGATGATCGTCACTGCTGCGTTAGAGCCGCCGGCCACCTGAGCCAGCTGGCCGCCCGTCGCGAAGCTGTCAGGGCGACTTTGCGTCAACCACCGTGATGGCGGCAGTGGCGGTGTCGTCAGCTGCCGCTGCTTCCGGCGGTAACGGTGCATCCCGGGAATCGTGGGCCTCGGCTGCCGGAATCGGTGTGACATGCACAGCGGGAACCGCAGCGGATGTGAAGTCGGTTTCCCGCGCCGATGCCGGAGCCGCCGTGGTGACGTTCCCTGCCTCCGGCCCCTCCGCGGATGTCTGGAGCAATGGTTCCACACTGATGGACTGCCCGCCGTGCTCTGCTATGTCTCCGGCCAAGGTCTCCAACATGGACTCTGCCTCGGAAATCATCGCCAGGTCATTTGCCGCAACTGCTTTGACCAGGTACTGGGCCAGAGCGAATTCCGCCGACAGGGCTGCACGTCGCAGCACGTGCATATCGGGGGCATCCCTGCGGTTTTCGGTGTAGTGGCGCAGCACGGCGTCCACAAAGTCCGGTTCGTTAGAGGCAACCAGCCAGGCCAGGTCATCAGCCGGATCGCCAATCCGGAGATCTGTCCAGCCTGTCACCGCCGTGACACGGTCGCCCTCAACCAGCAGATTGTCCTCGTGGAGATCACCATGGACAACGCAGGGGTTGAAGCGCCACAGGGAGACGTCCTCCAAAGCGTGCTCCCACCGGAGCAGCAGCGCAGGCGGGATCTTGCCGGTGGTGGCTGCCTGGTCCAGTTCATTGAGCCTACGTTGGCGGAACTCGTTCGGCGTGTAACTGGGGAGGTCTGCCTTGCTGACCAGCGCGCGCGGCAGATCATGGATCGCGGCCATCGCTGTCCCGATTTCACAGACAAGCGTTGCCGAGGCTGCGGAGAGCTCTTCTACGCTACGGGTTGACCCCGTCAGATGTGAGTAAACAAAGGTGCTGAGGGCGCCTTGGCGAACGGTGCCGGCCACAGTCGGCATCAGGAAAGGAAGTTCAGCCCGGATGCCCGGGACGAAGGCACGCAACACCAGAAACTCAGTTTCCAGCCGGGCGCTTGCCTCAGGATGGCGGGGTGAGCGGACCCGCCAGCGTTTGCCTTCCGAGTCCAGGAGGAGGGCGGAGTCGAAGTCCGCCGGATCGTCCGGTGCGGAACTCACGGCAGTAGGGGTCAGCCCAGGCACGGCCGCGGTTGCCACGGCGGCCAGTTCGATCGGTTCTCTTCTCACGCTTCCACGGTAGATTGGCTGGCGTCCAAGACGACGATGTGTGGCGGCGAGTCTTCAGATCCACTGAAAATCACAGGCTGTTACCAGTTCCGGGCACGCTCTTCCTGCTGAAATGTCATTTGTCGGTCCGAGTCAGTACGGTGGACACATGAGTCATGCGGAGTCCGCGGCACCGGAAAATCAGCTGCAGGCAATCGAAATGCCAGCAAATCACCTGTCCCACACTGTACTTCCGCTGCGCACTGCCCTGGTGGACCGTGGTTCGGCCCGGCGGATGGAACCGGGCATGGTCGAAAAGCTCCTCGCGGGCGCCAATACTCGAGCCATGGTGCTATCCGGCCGCCAGGCTCTGCTTCATGGCTCCGGACTGTTGCTCATGGACGGCTCCGCGCTGCTGCAAGGGCTCCATGGCATGGGATCCCCTCCAGAGCAGCTGGTGTATCTGGGCTCAGCGCTGGAGAGCTCGGACTTGCCCGAAGGTATGGAGCTTGTGCTCTTTGTCATGGCTGCACCCGTGGAGCCCGGAGTCGCGGGCATCCCCGCAGATGCTTCCTGGGCCGGGTTCCGGGATGTTGCCGCCCGGCTCGACGCCACGGATACCGCCTTGTTCATCGAGGCCAGCGCCATCGCCAACTGGCATGGCAGCCACACCCACTGCCCCCGTTGCGGCACACCGACTCTCGTGGAGTCAGGCGGCTGGGTCCGCCGCTGCCCGTCAGACCGCTCGGAGCACTACCCGCGCACCGATCCCGCCGTCATTGTCACGGTGGAAGGACCGGACGGTCGCTTGCTTCTTGGCGGCGGCGGCCCTCTGGATGCGAAAAACTATTCCACCCTCGCGGGGTTCGTGGAACCAGGAGAATCACTTGAGCAGGCCGTGGTTCGGGAAATCCAGGAAGAGGTGGGCGTGCGGGTCTCTTCCTGCCGGTACCTCGGTTCCCAGCCATGGCCGTTTCCGGCGTCGCTGATGCTCGGATTCACTGCCCTCACCGGTGACACGGATGCAAAGCCCGACGGCGTGGAGGTCACCCGGGCGCGCTGGTTCAGCCGGGAGGAGCTGCAGGAGTCTGTACTCAGCGGGGAGATTGTCATCTCCAGCCGGCTGTCCATCGCACGGTCCCTCATTGAACAGTGGTACGGCGGGGTCATCCTGGACCGTCCCGCCGTCGAATGAGCGTCAGCTTTAATTGAACAGATATGATCCGGCGACTGAGCAGCAGAAGTGACTACAGAGAATCCTGACAATACGGCGTCCGTTGATGGCGCGTCGCTTGAGGACCGCATCCTCGGCGGGCTCGATGCCGAGCAACGTGAGGTAGCCAGTACCTTGCATGGCCCCTTGTGCGTGCTTGCCGGGGCTGGAACGGGAAAGACCCGTGCCATTACGCACCGGATTGCCTACGGTGTGCATTCCGGCGTTTATAGCCCGCAACGACTTCTGGCCGTGACCTTCACGGCCAGAGCCGCTGCCGAAATGCGCAGCCGTCTCCGTGATCTGGGGGTCGGCAATGTTCAGGCGCGCACCTTTCACGCTGCGGCTCTGAGGCAGCTCCAGTTCTTCTGGCCGCAGGCAGTAGGCGGGACCCTGCCGAATCTGCTCGACCACAAGGCGCAGATGATCGCCGAGGCGGCCCGTCGCCTCCGGCTGAGTACGGACCGGGCATCCATCCGCGATCTGGCCTCGGAAATCGAGTGGGCCAAAGTCTCCATGCTGACCCCGGCCAACTATCTGGAAAATGCGCAGGACCGGGGCACACCCGGCGGCTTCGACCTCACTGCCGTGGCCAGGGTGTTCCAGTCATATGAGGACGTCAAGACCGACCGCAATGTGATCGATTTCGAGGACGTGCTGCTGATTACCGTCGGCATCCTGCAGGAGGATCCCAAAGTGGCAGCCACCGTCCGCGAACAGTACCGGCACTTCGTGGTGGATGAATACCAGGACGTTTCGCCGCTGCAGCAGCGTCTCCTGGAGCTGTGGCTCGGCGGCCGGGACGAACTATGTGTGGTGGGGGATGCCAGCCAGACCATCTATTCGTTCACTGGTGCTTCGCCCAAACATCTGCTCGGTTTCAAGGGCATGTACCCGGAAGCCAATGTGGTGAAGCTGATCCGCGACTACCGCTCCACCCCGCAGGTGGTGAAGCTGGCCAATGATCTCCTGGCTGCGCGCCGAGGGGGTGGCCCCGTGGCCGACGCCGCGTGGGCCACTCCGCTGCAGCTTGTGGCCCAGCGGCCAGCCGGTCCGGTACCGCAGTTCACTGAGTGCGCTGATGACGAGGCTGAAGCGGCCACGGTTGCAATCAAGATCCGCGCGCTTCTCGACGCCGGTACCCAGGCCAGCCAGGTCGCCGTGCTGTTTCGGACCAACGGCCAGTCTGAAGCCTACGAGCAGGCGCTGGCGTCTGCCGGCATCGGCTACCAGCTTCGCGGCGGCGAGCGGTTCTTTGCGCGCAAAGAGGTCCGGGACGCGATCCTCCAGCTGCGGGCGGCCACCAGGGCCGCAGCGGAAACAGCGGAACCGGAACCTTTGGGACAGCTCGTCCGGGATATCGTCGCCTCGCTCGGATATACGGAAGCTCAGCCCCACAGCGGTGGCGCGCTGCGCGAGCGCTGGGAGTCGCTGGCTGCGCTGGTTGCCCTGGCCGACGAACTGGTCGTCAGCCGTGGGCCGCAGTTCAGCCTGTCGGATTTTGTGAATGAACTTCAGGAACGATCACTGGCGCAGCATGCCCCTACGGTCCAAGGCGTGACCCTTGCGTCCCTGCACGCGGCCAAAGGCCTTGAATGGGATGCTGTTTTCCTCGTGGGCCTCAGCGAAGGTCTGATGCCTATTTCGTTCGCGGACACACCGGAAGCCGTGGATGAGGAGCGCCGCCTTCTCTACGTCGGTATTACCCGTGCCCGGGAGCATCTGGCCTTGTCCTGGTCCACCGCCAGAACACCCGGGGGCAGGGCGAACAGAAAGCCGTCCCGCTTTCTTGACGGGCTGCGGCCGGATTCCGTGGCGAGCTCCGCTGCCCGCGGAAAGGGGCCTGTGGCGCGTCGTAAAGCCGCCGAACCTGCCGTCTGCCGGGTGTGCGGAATCATGCTCGTCAGCGGGGCTGAACGAAAAGTCGGGCGCTGCAAGCAATGTCCGCCGAGCTACGAGGAACAGACCTTTGATGCGCTCAGGCAGTGGCGGAAGGATGTTGCGCTCTCTACAGAAGTTCCGGCCTTTGTGGTGTTTACGGACGCAACGCTGACAGCCATTGCGGAGGCCCGGCCAAAGTCTCTGGAGGAGCTGGCCCAGCTCGCCGGCGTCGGCCCGTCGAAGCTGGAACGGTACGGCGAAGCCGTGCTGGCGGTACTGGTGGAAAGCACCACGCTCTGATGGCACGGCAACCGTCGCCACCACGGACACAACCGAGTACGCAGCTGACAACTGACGACGGTGCCCCGGTTCTGGTCCGGCGCTCGGCCCGACGACGACGGACTGTTGCGGCTTTTTGGGAAGACGGAACGGCGGTGGTGGCCATTCCTGCCCACTTCAGCAAAGCCCAGGAATCCGAGTGGGTAGGCCGCATGTTGGAGAAACTCCGGATGCAGGGTGCAAAGCGCTCGCGCGGGGCATCACGGCGTCCTGCGACGGATGCTGCCCTGGCCCTGCATGCCACAGAACTTTCCGCCGGATATTTTGGCGGAAGGGCAGTCCCGACGTCGGTCCGCTGGGTCAGCAACCAGAACTCGCGGTGGGGCTCGGCGACTCCCTCAGACGGAACAATACGGCTCTCCGACAAACTCCGGCCCATGCCGCAATGGGTGATCGACTACGTCCTGCTGCACGAGCTCGCGCACCTGCTGGTGGCAGGGCACAATGCCGCGTTCTGGCAGTTACTGGAGGCGTATCCGGAGACGGTCCGCGCCAAGGCTTTCCTCGAAGGCGTCTCCTTCGCATCCTCCCGGGGCCTCGCCGCCGCGGCCGGATGCCCGTAGGCGCACCAACAACCCGTATAACACAGACGGCTAATCCTTGGGGGCTGCTCCGTTTTCCGGCTGTGTGCCGTCGTCCGGTTCGCTTCCGTCGTTGCCCTCTTCAGCTGTGCCGGCCGGATCCTGCCCGTCCAGGGTGTCAAAACCGCCGCTGAGCAGTTTCTGCAGGGCGTCATCGACTTCGCTGTCGCTGGCTTCGGCCAGTTTCCGGCGGGCGCTGAATCCCTGGGGGTCATCCAGATCCTCGGCCGTGGGGAGCAAGTCGGGGTGCTTCCAGATGGCGTCGCGGCCATCAATACCACGCTCATCCTTGAGGGAGGCCCATAGCGTGGCGGCTTCGCGGAGCCGGCGCGGCCGGAGCTCCAGCCCCACGAGTGACGAAAACGCGTGCTCCGCCGGACCACCGGTGGCACGGCGGCGCCGCACGGTCTCCCGAAGGGCGGAGGCTGATGGCAGGACATTCTCAGTGGCGGCAGCGGTGAGCTCGTCCACCCAGCCTTCAACCAGGGCAAGTGCGGTTTCCAGCTTTTCCAATGCCTGCTCCTGGGCAGGCGTGCGCTGTGGCATAAAGACGCCCCGGGACAGTGCCTCCTGGATGCCTTCGGGATTGCCCGGATCCAAATCCCTGGCGAGTTCCTCGATCCGGGACGTATCAATATGGATGCCACGGGCGTAAGCCTCAATCGCACCCAGCAGGTGGCCCCGCAGCCAGGGAACCTGCACAAAAAGCCGCGCGTGGGCGGCTTCACGGACTGCCAGGAACAGCCTGACGTCGTTCTCCGGAAGGCTGAGTCCTGTGCCGAATTTCGCCACGTTTGCCGGCAACAGTGCCATCTCCAGATCCGCCAGCGGTACACCGATGTCCGTGGAACTGACTACCTCGGCTGAGAGGGCCCCGATCGCCTGCCCCAGCTGCATACCGAAGATGGCTCCGCCCATGTTTTGCAGCATGGACGATGCCCCGCCCATCATGGATTTCATTTCCTCAGGCATCTGCTCCGTCATGGCGGTGGACAGTGCATTGGCTATGCTGTTCGCCACTGGCTCAGTGAGCCGCTTCCAGGTTCCGAGAGTCTCTTCAACCCACTCGGCACGTGACCAGGCACGGCCGATCAAGCCGGTCGCCGGAAGCTCCGTGACCTGGTCCAGCCATAGCTCGGCCAGGCGGAGGGCCTCATCGACTTCGCGGGACTGCAGTGAAGTGACGGACGGGTCCGAGCCGCTCGCTGCGACGCGACGCGCATTCTCGTGGGCGAGCTGCCAGTTGACTGGACCGTCAGAGGGGGCGCTCATCATGGCCTGGACCTGGGAGAACATCTGGGCCAGCAGGTTCGGATCGTCCGGCAGCCCGGCTGCCTTTGCGAGTTCGGCGGGGTCGATGTTCTCCATGCCCTTGCCGCCCATCAGATTCTGCAGCATCTCTGCCAGCGGATCCTTCGGGGTGTCGTCGCCATTGGACGGATTGAGTGGGTTGGAGGTCATGATCCCGCCGATCGTCGGTGTGACTGTTGATCAACTTCACGCTACCCCGATGCACGAGCGGCTGTCTGCCGAATGAGGGTTGCGTTCGCTGTAGGCAAAGAGCTGTGGGACGCGCGGAGCGCGTAGTGTTGTGAATCGGAATGTCTGCAGGCTGCGGGCGCTGCGCCCCGCCGCAGCTCCAGCACTGTTGAACAACGGCTGTACGGAGAGGTCCTTCAGTGACGATTACGCGGGGCGAGCAGCCCATCGAAGAACCTGCTGCGCCGCAGGGCAGCGTCAATGGCCCCGGGAGATCCCGGTCCCGCCACGTGAAAACGGGTGATCATAGATACCCGGTCATGGTGGTTTCCGGACTGCTGGCTGTGGGACTTGGTATCGCAGCTGCGAGCATCCCGGTGCCCTACGTAGTCGAGTCGCCAGGGCCCACGTTCAATACGCTGGGCCAGGACAACGGCAAAGCCGTCATCAGCGTGACCGGTCACGAAAGCTATCCCGCCGCAGGGAATCTGGACCTCACCACCGTGTACGTTGACGGCGGGCCCAACGGCCGGGTCAGCCTCTTCGGAGCCTTCGCGGCCTGGCTTGACGGCTCAAGGGCCGTCTACCCGGAGGAGCTGATCTTTCCAAGCGGCGTAACCAAGGAACAGTCGCAGCAGGAGAGCGCTGTGGCCATGACAAACTCCCAGGAAAACGCCCTTGCAGCAGCCCTCAAGGAAATGAATATGTCCTTTGACCAGAGGCTGGAGATTGCCGGGCTGTCTGACAATTCCGCCTCCCAGGGAAAACTGGAACCGGGAGACGTCTTCTCATCCATCAATGGCAAACCGGTCACGTCGCTGACCGTCATCCAGACGGAGCTGGCGGCGGGAAGTGGCAAGCCGGCTACCGTCGTCGTCGACCGTAATGGTGTCCCTGTCACTGAAACCGTCACACCGGTCGGGAACCCGGCAGGACGGTTCATCCTCGGTGTCGGGCTTAAGTATCAATTCACCTTTCCCTTCGACGTCAAGATTTCACTGGACAAGGTGGGCGGTCCGAGCGCCGGTCTGATGTTCGCTCTGGGAATCGTTGACACTCTGACTCCGGGAGACCTCACCGGCCGCAAACATATCGCAGGCACCGGCACCATCAGCCCCGACGGCGTAGTGGGCGCCATCGGCGGGATAGCCCAGAAGATGCATGGCGCACAGGCCGGGGGAGCCACAGTGTTCCTGGCCCCGGCGGCCAACTGCAACGAGGTGGTGGGTCATATTCCCGACGGACTCCAGGTGGTCAAGGTGGAGAATCTGGCCGAAGCCCGGCAAGCTGTGGAACTCGCCGGTTCGGGCCAAGACACGTCCGGCCTTCCTGTCTGCACCAGCAACTAGACTGAAACGAGGAACTAAGCTCCGTTGCCACTCGTGGCAGATATGACGCCCGTTGCCACTCTGACTGACCGGTAGCGGAAGTCGATCACACGCACCCTGAATGTTTATCTGCCGACCAGCTATGAGGTACCGAGTTTGTCCCGTCCCGCCAGCCCCACCCCGTCCGGAAGACCCCCATCAAGGCGCGGTGCCTTGACGCCGACGCTGATTGTCGTTGCAGCCGTGGTAGTGGGCTTCATTTTCTTCGCCAACGTGTGGACGGACGTCCTCTGGTACCGCCAACTCGGCTTCTTCGAAGTGTTCCTGACGGAGAATCTGGCCAGGATCAGCATCTTCGCCGCAGGCTTTGCACTGATGTTTGCCGGCGTTTTTTTCGCCATCCGGATTGCGTATCACGCCAGGCCCGTCTACGCGCCGGACTCTGAGGTCCGGGACAACCTCAATCGCTATCAGGCCCAACTGGAGCCGGTGCGGCGCGCGGTGATGATCGGCCTTCCGGTGATGTTCGGCCTCTTCGCAGGAAGCGCGGCGGCAAGCCAATGGCAGAAGGTCCTGCTGTTTTTCAACCAGGAGCCGTTCGGTCAGAATGATCCCGAGTTTGGCCTTGACATCAGCTTCTACCTCATCTCACTGCCATTTCTTGGTTTTGTGACCGGTTTCCTCATCAGCGTGGTTGTTGTTGCCGCCATCGCCGGAATCCTTACGCATTACCTCTACGGCAGTATCCGGCTGATGGAGCGCGGGGTGTTCACCAGCCGGGCAGCCCAGATTCACCTCGCAGTGGCCGGCGCCGCCTTCCTGCTGCTGCTCGGCACCAACTTCTGGCTGGACCGCTTCGCCGCAGTGCAGAACAACGGCGGTCGCTGGGCCGGTGCCCTGTACACGGACGTCAATGCCGTTATCCCCACCAAAGCCATCCTTGCCGTGGCTGCTGCGTTGGTGGCCATCCTGTTCATCGTCGCCGCTGTGGTCGGAAAATGGCGGCTGCCGCTCATCGGCACCGCAATGCTGGTCATCACCGCCATCCTTGCCGGCGGTGTTTACCCCTGGGCCATCCAGCAGTTCCAGGTCACCCCCTCTGCACAGACTCTGGAGGCCAAATACATCGCGCGCAATATCGAGATGACCCGCGCGGCGTATGGGCTGGATAAGATCAAAGCGGACAAGTACAACGCCACCAACAACGCCACGACGGGTGCACTCGCTCCGGATGCCCAGACCACGGCCAACATCCGTCTGTTGGACCCCAATCTGATATCGGATGCCTTCTCGCAGCTCGAGCAGTACCGGCCGTACTATCAGTTCCCCAAAACCCTCAACGTTGACCGGTACCAGGTGGACGGCAAGACCCAGGACACGGTCATCGCCGTGCGGGAACTCAACCCGCAGAACCTGAACGCCAACCAGCAGGACTGGCTTAATCAGCACGTCGTCTATACGCATGGCTACGGCGTGGTGGCAGCGAAGGGTAACAAGTTCACCGTTGACGGGAAGCCGGAATTCCTGCAGGCAGGGATCCCCTCCACCGGTGTTCTGGGCAACGACTCCACCTACGAGCCCCGGATCTACTTCGGTGACCACTCACCGGACTACTCGATCGTAGGAGCACCGGATGGCGCACAGCACCGTGAGCAGGACCGTCCGGCCGCCAAGGAAGGCGACAGCCAGACACAGTACACGTTTAAGGGTGACGGTGGTCCGAGTGTAGGCAGTTTCTTCAACAAGGTTCTTTACGCGATCAAGTTCCAGTCTTCGGACCTTCTCCTGTCCGACGGCGTGAACGAGAAATCGCAGATACTCTACGATCGCAACCCGCGTGAGCGGGTCGAGAAGGTGGCGCCCTACCTCACCGTTGACGGCAACGCTTACCCGGCCATGGTTGACGGTAGGGTCAAGTGGATTGTAGACGGTTACACCACCAGCCAGTACTTCCCGTATTCGCAGCAGGAACAGCTCTCGGCGGCCACTGCGGACTCGCAGACCACTTCCGGGCGCACGGTTGCGCTGCCGAACAGCTCGGTCAACTACATCCGAAACTCGGTCAAGGCCACCGTGGATGCCTACGACGGTTCCGTCACTCTCTATGCCTGGGACGATCAGGATCCCATCCTGAAGGCCTGGCAGAACATCTTCCCCACTTCACTCAAGCCGTATTCCGAGATGTCCGGAGACGTGATGAGCCACGTACGGTACCCGGAGGACCTGTTCAAGGTCCAGCGCGAGCTTTTGGGCCGCTACCACGTCACCGACATCGCGAGCTTCTACAAGACAGACGACGCCTGGAGCGTCACGCCTGACCCAACGGTAGATGCCGCCAACGTTAAGCAACCGCCATTTTATATGTCTTTGCAGATGCCGGACCAAGACAAGCCTGCGTTCCAGCTGACCTCGTCCTTCATTCCGCAGATCGTGAACGGCAACGCCCGCAACGTGCTCTACGGCTTCCTGGCGGCAGATTCTGATGCCGGCAATGTGAAGGGTATTAAGAACGAGAGCTATGGCCAGCTGCGGCTACTCCAGATTCCGCCTGTAACGCAGGTACCTGGTCCGGGGCAGGCGCAGAACAAGTTCAACTCGGATCCCACAGTCTCCCAAGCGCTGAACCTGCTCCGGCAAGGCGCATCCGATGTGCTCAACGGCAACATGCTCACGCTGCCGGTGGGCGGCGGTATCCTCTATGTCCAGCCGGTCTATCTGAAGTCCACGGGCGAGACGTCCTATCCCACCCTGCAGCGCGTATTGGTGGCCTTCGGGGACAAGATCGGGTTCGCGGCCACCCTGGATGAAGCATTGAAGCAGCTGTTCGGCGGCGATTCCGGCGCCTCCGCCGGTGATTCCGCGAACAATGGCAAGACGCCCCCGGTCACTGGCGGCACTACGCCGCCCGCGGGGGGAACAGATGCCAAAGCCGGTCTGAAGGCAGCATTGGATGAGGCGAACGCTGCTATCAAGGCAGGCCAGGCGGCTCTCGCCACGGGTGACTTCGCAGCCTACGGCGAGCAGCAGAAGAAGCTTTCTGCCGCCTTGCAGAAGGCGCTCGAGGCCGAGGCCAAGGTGGCCGTCACACCCGCGCCGGGTGCGACCCCGGCGCCGGGCGCGACAACAACGCCTGCTCCTTCCGATAAGCCATCGTCGACTCCATCGCCGTCACCCAGCAGCTGACAATGCCAGCAGCTGACAACCTTGACGGTTGACAACGCCAGCAGCTGACAACGCTGGCGTGCGCCGCCGCTGACCGAGCGGTCGTACCGGCAGGATCGGACGCACCACCTGAGGCCGGCTCCCAGGCTCCGCACGGAGCAGGGGAGCCGGCCTCTTGCATGCAGGGCGTGGCCCGTATTCGAGGAGGCTGCCCAGCTCAGCGTTTTGGATGTATTGCCGGGAGACGCACATCACGTAGTTTCGATTTGGCCGGAAGTTCACCTGCAGGTAGAGTTGATCTTGCGACGCGGGGTGGAGCAGTTCGGTAGCTCGCTGGGCTCATAACCCAGAGGTCACAGGTTCAAATCCTGTCCCCGCAACTGAAGGAAAGTCCGGAACACTGGGAACGGTGTTCCGGACTTTTTGATTTAACCGGCGTTCTGGCACTGGGGTCACGGGGTACGATGCACGCCGCCCTCGAAGCTGGCCGGCGTGGTCAAGGCGTCGCCCAATCTAGGGTAATGTTGATCTTGCGACGCGGGGTGGAGCAGTTCGGTAGCTCGCTGGGCTCATAACCCAGAGGTCACAGGTTCAAATCCTGTCCCCGCAACCACAAGAGAGGCCCTGATCGGCAGCAACGCCGGTCAGGGCCTCTTATTTTGTCTGATTACTGGCAGTTCCTAGTATTCTCTTCGCAGAGTCTCAGATGATTGAGCTCAGGCAAGTCATTCTCGAGAGGAATGTATTTCGATGTCCACACCGACGAAGAAGCCCGGCACGGCGAAGAGCAAATGGGCAAGGCTCTACTGGGCGGTACCCGTAGCCCTCGTGGCTCTCCTGCTGGCGGTGTTGCTGGCAAAGTGGATCACCGGCCTTCCCAGCGTCAGCTCATTCATGACGGACTACCCCGGCCATAGTGACCTTCCGGAGGGCGCTCCGGTCGGATTCCCGGCCTGGCTTGGTTGGCAGCACTTCCTGAATGGTTTCTTCCTTTTGCTCATCATCCGAACCGGATGGCAGGTGCGGACCATATCCCGGCCCAGTGGTCACTGGACCCGGAACAACAAGAGCTTGATCCGGACCCGGAACCAGCCCACCAAAATTACTCTGGAGCTCTGGTTCCACCTCACTCTCGATGCGCTCTGGATCCTCAACGGCCTGGTCTTTGCCATACTGCTGTTCGCGACCGGGCAGTGGATGCGTGTCATGCCCGCCAGCTGGGATATTTTTCCCAACGCGCTATCAGCCATCCTGCAATATGCGTCCCTGAATTGGCCTACGGAAAACGGCTGGGTGAACTACAACGCACTTCAGCTGCTGACTTATTTCGTGATGATCTTCATCGCGGCGCCGCTGGCGTTCATCACGGGTCTGAGGATGTCCTCGGCGTGGCCGAAGAAGACGGCTGCTCTGAACCGCCTGTTCCCCATAGAGCTTGCGCGGGCAGTCCACTTTCCGGTAATGATCTTCTTCGTGGCTTTCATCGTTGTCCATGTTTTCCTGGTGTTGGCAACAGGCGCGCTTCGAAACCTGAACCATATGTATGGCGGGAGTGACGATGTCAGCTGGGTGGGTTTCTCGATCTTCGCCGTCTCGATCCTGGCAATGATCGCCGCCTGGTTCCTGGCCAGGCCGCTCTTCCTTCGCCCCATTGCCTCGCTCATGGGGAAAGTCAGCCGCTAGGGCGGCTCAGCCTCCTGAAGCCACTGACAGGCCTCCAGAGCTGTCGCACATTGCCGGGCAAGGCCAACTGCCAATTCCGGACAACCGGGAGCCCTGGCCGGGAACCTGCGGGGTTCATAGGCCATTCGGCCGTCCGGGCGCGAGGGCGCAGGCGCGAACCGTGAGATGGCTGTGGGATGGCCGGAGGATATACGAATGGGGGCCGGGGCTCCTGACGGAACCCCGGCCCCCATTGGGCAGCCGGCGATTCACCGCCGGCCAATCTATTTAGAGCTTGTCGAAATCGGCTTCGTCGACTGTGGATCCGCTGGCTTGAGCGGCACCTGCAGCACCGATTGCCGGCTTGGCGCTCCCGGACTTCAGGGCGGCGAGACGGGCCTCAATCTCCGTCTGCTCGCCCAGATCCTCCAGCGAATTGAACTGCGCATCGAGGCTGGAGGAGGCAAGCTCCTGTTGGCCACGGACCTTGGCCTCTTCGCGGCGGATCTTCTCTTCGAAGCGGCCAACCTCGCTCGTGGGATCCATGAAATCGATGCTCTTGATGGCATCGTGGACCTGCGACTGGGCACTGGCGGTCTTGGCGCGGGCTACGAGCTCATTGCGCTTGCTGGTCAGCTCGTTGAGCTTCCCCTTCATCTGGTCCAGGCCGGTCTTGAGCCTGTCAACGACCTCGGACTGCGAAGCAATGTTGGGTTCAGAGGACTTGGCCTCGTTCTCAGAGGACATCTGGCGCTGCAGGGCAACTTTGGCCAGGTTGTCGAACTTCTGTGCATCGGCTCCATTGCCTCCGCTGCGGTATTCGTCAGCCTTCCGGGAAGCTGCAAGCGCCTTGTTGCCCCAGTCCTGGGCGTTCTTGACGTCTTCTTTGTAGTCATCCTGGAGCATACGCAGGTTGCCGATGGTCTGGGCCACGGCGGATTCAGCCTCAGCAATGTTGTTCGTGTAATCCCGAACCATCTGGTCCAGCATCTTCTGCGGATCCTCAGCCTGATCCAGCAAAGTGTTGATGTTTGCCTTTGCAAGCTGCGCGATGCGGCCGAAAATGGACTGCTTAACCATGGTGTTACCTCTCGTCCTGCTCAGTGGTTGCCACTGAATTCAGTGAACAGTTGTTATATCGCTTGTATCCGCCCGCCGAAAAACTCCGCCGGGCGATTAGTCTGATGGGCCTGGGAGCTAGAAGCTGCTGTCGCCACCCGAGTCGCCGCCCCAGCCTCCGCCGGAGTCGCCGCCTCCACCAAAGAATCCGCCGTCGCCGCCGCCGTCGCTGTGACCTCCGCCCCAGCCTCCGCCGCTGCCTCCGTTGAGGATGGAGTTGATCAGGATGCCGCCTAGGATGGCTCCGCCCAGACCGCCACCACCACCGCGGCCGCCACCGCCGAACATTCCGCCACCGCCGCCGTATCCCTGATTGGCGTAGCCACCGAAGCTATCAACGTCCGACTGGGCGAGTTGGGCTGCCTGAGCGGCAAGCGCGTGTGCCTGCTGGGCGTAGGTCAATGCAGTGACCGGATCATTGCGGGAGATGGAAAGGGCGTAGTCCAAGTTTCGCTGTGACTCAGCGAGACGTGTGCGGGCCTCCGTGCCCACCCCGCCGCGGCGTGCCGTGATGTAGTCGGAAGTGGCGCTGATCTGCGCCTGCGCGGACATAATGGTCTGCTGCAGCGACGCCAGGGCCCTGCGCGCCTGTTCTTGCTGGTCCCTGATGCCTGTCAGCGACTGGTCCAGGGACTGGTGGGCGGTTTCAACCCGCTGCAAGGTGGCGATCGGATCGATCTTGCCTCCCTGGATCTCGGCCTTCACCCGTGCCAGGGCCGCTTCGACTCCGGCCACGGGGCCCGCCAGCTCGGGATGGGCTCCGGACTGGATCAAGGCTTTTGCCTGGGCGAGGTCCTGGGAAGTTTCGACGACGGCGGCTTCCAAGCCGTTGCGAGCTTCGTCCAGGCTGCCGGAGACCTTGGCGATGGCACCTATGAGCACGTTGGTCTGGTGAAGGCTCTCTTCGGATGCCCGGACGGCTACTGCGGCAAGGCTGCTTTCACCGGCGGCGAGCTTTTCCTGTGCCGTCGCGGTGGCATTCTGAACGAATGCCAGACGCTCCTTGGCCTGGGTGATGTTATCCGAGACCTGGACCAGGGCCGTATCCGCGTATTTTGCCCGCAGAGTGATCAGGGACCGTTCAGCGTTAGCGATCTTGGCGTCGGCTTCCTTGGCGCCCGCGCTAACGGCTGCCAGAGCCTGAGGTGCGTTCTTCTCAAGTTCCCGGAGGGAATCGAAGTCCGCCTTCTGCTCCTGCAGGGAGGCAAGGGCAGCCTCGGACCGGCGGATGATTTCGCCGAGCCAGCTGCGCTGTTGTTCCTCGGTATCGGGGATGTGGTCATCAAGCTGCTGCTGCAGCTTGAATGACTCGGACATGTGCCCCTTGGCTTCCTGGAGTGCCTTGGTGAAGTTTCCGATTGCGGAGTCACCGTACTGGGCCTGGGCAAACCCGAGTTCCTGCTCGCTGGACTTGATGGCGTCGTCAGCTTCGATCAGAAGGGAACCGCTCTTCTTACGGAGGTCAGCTACGCTCAGACCAGCCAATGGATCGAGTTCCGCGCCCTGAGGGCCGTAACTCGCGCTGGAGGCCTGCGCCGCTTTCCTACGCCGGTTGCGGAAGTATAGATACGTGCCAGCGCCGCCTGCGGCCACGATACCCGTGCCGACCAGAACAGCTGCACCCGCGCCGCCATTCTGGCTGTCGCCGATGGCCTTGGCAGTGTCAATAGCTGCCCGGTCAAAGTCCTTTTTCCCCTGGACTAGATTGGCGCTCACTGCTTTTTGGCTGATATCGTCTCGCTGCGCATCTGTGATCTTGCTACCAGGGCTACGGATAATTGTTGCTTTGCCTTCATCTGTGGCGATGGCCAGCAGCACGTCGGAAGCCCCGAACGACTTGCTCTTGGCGACCGCGTTACCCCAGCCTGTAGCGTCTGTAGGGTTCGTGAAGGATTTGACCGTCACGACGTACAAGTTGAACTTGTGATCCTGAAAGAGTTCCTTGATGGCGCCGTCAACGGCGCTCTTGTCTTTCAAGGCGCCTGCATTGTCGGTGACGTTTTGCCCGGAGGGTATAGTCACCGGATTGTCCGCCCAGGCTGAAGTGGCGGGAGCCGCCATCAATCCGGCCAGGCCGATCACGGCGAGAATACGTTTGAACTTTGACCGCATGTGCAACCCTTCAGCACGCCTGACACCGATTCGGGACGAATCAGTCGTCTCAGAAAGCAGCAGCGCCCCCACGCGTGGTGTAAAGCCGCAGGTCGCTGTGGCAATTCCTCTTGATTCTATGGTGCACCTTTTGCCGAGTCCACATCCGGGAATATGCCACCAGCGAAACGCGCTGCGTCAACTGAAACCCGCACGCCAAAGTCATTCAGGAAGCTCCCAGCTAACATCCGCTTTAGTTTCAGTCAAAGCGTTCATAGTTAATGCAGACGATGATGAAAGGAAGTCCAATGACTGAGAACCCAGCACCGGGCGCAGCACCTGAAAACCGAGACCCGGCGCGGCCGGATGCGGAGCACCCGGCCGGGCGAGACGCCCACCAGGACGCGGCGACGCAGGGCGACCAGGCATCTGGCCGGAATGCTCTGACTGGCCAGGACAACGCCCCGGACCAGGGCGAAGCGGAGAATCCCACTGTCAGGCTCGAACGGCCTGAAAACGGCTCACAGCAGCAGGAGGAGCAGGCAGGGGCTCCCCGCCCTGTGTATCCTCCCCGGGAACCGTTCTACGGCCAACCCAACGGCCCGGCAACCCAGCAGTTCGCTTCGGCGCCGCAGCAGCACCAGAACCAGGACCAGCCGAATCATGCACCGTATCAGCAGGTGCCTTACGGGCAGCACGCGGCCCCGGCAGTGGGACCCGCCAATGCACCCAAGCGCAAAGCTGCATTCGGTGTAGGCACCCTGGTGGCCAGTATTCTTGCTGCGGGACTCGTTGGCGGCGGTGTAGCCACAGTTGCCGGCGGAAACCTCTTCGGAGGAGGATCGGCGCCAGCGGCCAGCACCGGCAACCAGCCCGGAACCGTCATCGTCAACAACAAAGACGACGTCAACGTCATTACTGCCGCCGCGCTGAAGGCGTCGCCCAGCGTGGTCACCATCAAGGCAACCAGCGGGAGCGAAGGGGGCACCGGCTCCGGGATCGTCCTGGACAATGACGGACACATTCTGACCAACACGCACGTCGTGACCCTGGACGGTAAATCAGCCAGCGCCAGTATCCAGGTGCGTACCAGTGATGGCAAGGTGCTGGCGGCGAAGATCGTGGGCACGGATCCGCTGTCCGATCTGGCCGTTATCAAGGTGGATAACGCTTCCGGGCTGACGGCAGCGTCGCTCGGTGACTCCTCAAAACTGAACGTCGGCGACACCGCAGTCGCTATCGGGGCCCCTCTCGGACTGACAGGGACGGTCACTGACGGCATCGTATCCACGCTGAACCGCACCATCAGTGTGGCCTCGTCGGCCGTGCCGAAGAACGGGGCGGACAGCTCCCAGAGCAACGGCGACGGCGGGTTCCAGTTCGCGCCTCCGGGGGGTGGGCAGAACCAGAGTACGGCTAACCAGGGCTCCATCTCGATTAACGTCATCCAGACCGATGCCGCGATCAACCCCGGAAACTCGGGCGGCGCTCTCGTGAACAGCAAGGGTGAGGTGATCGGCGTCAACGTCGCCATTGCCTCCGCAGGCGGCGATTCCTCCAGCAGTGGCAGCAGCGGCAACATCGGCGTCGGCTTCAGTATCCCCATCAACAATGCCAAGCGGGTGGCTCAGGAGATTATCAACACCGGTAAGGCAACGCACGGCCAGCTGGGCGTCAGCGTCAAGGAAAAAGCTGCCTCAGCTGCCGCATCCGGCTTCTCCGTCGGTGCTGACGTGGCAACAGTGGAATCCGGTTCAGCCGCGGCGAAGGCCGGCATCAAGGTAGGCGATGTGATTACGAAGTTCAATGATCTGGCAATCAGTGACCCCAACCAGCTGACGGCTTCAGTGCGGGAACAATCGGCCGGGGCAACGGTAAAGATCAGCATCCTGCGCAACGGACAGCCGCAGGAGCTTGACGTGACGCTGGGCGCCGCGGCCGAGCAGTGATCCAGGCGCCGGGCAGTAACCTACGCGCCGAGCAGCAATACAGAAGTACCGACGACGGCGGGCCGCACCTCTTGAACGAAAAGGTGCGCGTCCGCCGTCGGCGATTCCCCATTGCGGTGCCAATGACCGCTGACACGGGCGTTAACGGGAAGGCATCGGGGGTCCGCTATATGGTTAGCTAGGAGCTACCCGCACCCCGGGCGTTCCGCGGCCATGACCTTACCCGGCTGGCTATCCACAAGCATGGAAGGCTGCTGTAAATACAGTGGAAGAGACATTGAAGATCATCGTCCTGGTAAAGCATGTGCCGGACGCGCAGTTCGACCGTCACCTCACTGGCGAGGGCAACACAACGGACCGCGACGAAAGCATCCTGTCCGAGCTGGACGAATACGCCCTGGAAGCTGCGCTCCAGCTAGCTGAGGCGCGCGGCGGAAGCAAAGCCGGAAACAAGGTCATCGCCCTGAGCATGGGGCCAGCGGCCGCGGTAAATGCCGTCAAGAAGTCGCTTCAGATCGGAGCAACTGAGGGCGTCCACCTCTCAGACGATGCGTTGGCCGGCTCTGACGCTGCTGCAACATCCCTGGCTCTGGCAGCGGCTATCCGGCACCTCGGCGCGGACGGTCCCGTGGATCTGATCCTCACCGGGATGGCCTCGACCGACGGCGAAACCTCCCTGGTTCCGGCGCAGCTCGCCGAACGGCTCGGCCTCCCGCAGGTGACCTTCGCATCCACGCTCGAAGTGGACGGCGGACGGCTCACCGCACGCCGTGACGGAGACACTCATTCGGACACGGTGGAAGCAGCCCTGCCTGCTCTGGTATCCGTGACGGACCAGATCAATGAGCCCCGGTATCCCAACTTCAAGGGCATCATTGCCGCCAAGAGGAAGAGCATTACCACCCTGACTCTCTCAGACATCGGTGTGGACGCTTCCCAAGTGGGCCATTCGGGTTCGTGGACCGTTGTGGAGACCGCTGACGCCCGCCCGCCACGCACCGCTGGCACCATCATCACCGACCAAGGAGACGCCGGTATCAGACTGGTTGAGTTCCTGGCTGCCCAGAAGCTGCTCTAAGAGGGATGACAGACATGGCAAAAGTACTTGTATTCATCGACAACCAGGGCCAGGTTCTGAAGAAGAGCAGCCTGGAGTTGCTGACCATCGCGCGCTCCCTGGGGGAGACGGCCGTCGCGTTCAACGGTGAACTGCACAGCGAGATCGCCGCCGCTTTGGCCGCCAACGGGGCCGTAGCCGTCTACCGGCCCTCTGCCGACGACCTGGACGACTATCTGGTGGGGCCGAAGGCGGCTTTCCTTGAGGCAGCCGCAGCCGCATCCGGAGCCACCACCGTGCTGCTGGAAAACACGGCTGACGGCAAGGAAACAGCCGGACGGCTTGGTATCCGGCTCAACGCCGGCGTTATCACCGATGTTGTGGCAGTGGATGCTGACGGCACCGCTCACAAGTCGGTGCTTGCGGGTTCCTACACCACTACCGCGAAAGCCAGCACCGCCATCACGGTGCTCACAGTCAAGCCCAACAGCGTTACGCCGGAAGCGGTGGGCGCCATTGTTGAGCCAGAGATCATCACCGTAGAGGTGCCTGCCGGTTCCACCGCCACCGCAGCGCGCATCACGGCGCGCACTGAGAAGGCTGCCAGCGGGCGCCCGGACCTCACCGAGGCCCGGATTGTTGTGGCGGGCGGACGCGGTGTCGACGGCGATTTTGGTCCGGTCGAACAGTTGGCGGACGCGCTGGGTGCAGCCGTGGGTGCTTCCCGTGCCGCCACTGACGCGGGCTGGATCAGCCACGATGCGCAGGTGGGACAGACCGGCAAGACCGTCTCTCCGCAGCTGTACATCTCCGCCGGTATTTCCGGCGCCATCCAGCAGAAGGCCGGTATGCAGACGGCGAAGGTCATCGTGGCGATTAATAAAGACGCAGAATCGCCCATTTTCGAAATTGCGGACTTCGGCATCATCGGTGATCTCTTTGACGTCCTGCCGCAGGCAACTGAGGAAATAAAGAAGCGCAAGGGCTGAGTCCTTGACCTCCAACGCTGGTTCAGCACAGAGCCCGTTCGACCCCCGGCAGCACAGGGTCGAGCGGGTGCTCTGTTTCACCGCCCATCCTGACGACATCGATTTCGGGGCCGCCGGTACGATTGCGGCCTGGACCGCTGCAGGCGTCCAGGTCAGCTACTGCCTGATGACCGACGGCGATGCCGGCGGCTTCGATCCGGCTGACCGGGAAGAAATCATCGCCCTGCGCACGGCCGAGCAGCAGCGTGCCGCTGAACTGGTCGGTGTTTCGGACGTCCGTCACCTTCACCAGCGCGACGGCTACCTTGAACCATCACACGAGGTGATCCGGGGAGTGGTGCGGCTGATCCGCGAGATCCGGCCCGACGTCGTGGTTGCCATGCATCCCGAGCGCAACTGGACGCGCATCCAGAAAAGCCACCCGGACCACCTTGCCGTGGGCGAGGCCGTTACGCGCGCCGTCTACCCCGCGGTGGAAAATCCTTTCGCATATCCGGAGCTGGCCGAAGCCGGGCTCGCCGCGTATAAGCTGCCTTGGTTGTGGCTGTTCGCGGGGCCCGAAGAACGTGAGAACCACTTTGTTGACGTCACGGACACGGTGCCGGCAAAACTGGCTGCCATCAGGGTCCACGCAAGCCAGCACCCTGACATTGAGGCCACGGACGGCACAGTCCGGGGCCTGATGCTGCGGACAGGACAGCTGGCGGGACTGCCACCTGGCCACAGCGCCGAAGCGTTTCATGTCGTGAAGGTCAACGGGCCCGGTACCATCGCAGGATTCTGATGTTGCCACAACGTAACGCGTGTCATATGCTGGCCTCTGTTTAAATCATATTTATTCAGGAAGGCAGACTTTGATGACGAATTCTGCGCGGCATCCCGTGCTGGTGATCATGGGAGTTTCAGGCTCCGGCAAATCAACCGTGGCAGGAGTCCTGGCTGGAAAACTCGGTTGGGACCTGGCCGAAGGTGACGATCTCCACCCGAAGTCCAATGTGGCCAAGATGCAGACCGGAGAACCATTGAGCGATGAGGACCGGTGGCCCTGGCTCGAAACCATTGCCGACTGGATCCGGTCCCATTCCGAAAGCGGCAGGCCCGGCGTGGTGACCTGTTCCGCGCTGAAGAAACGCTACCGGGATGTCCTCCGTGCTGAGGGCGTGACGTTCGTTTTTCTGCAGGGTAGCAAAGACAGAATCTCAAACCGGCTGGCATCCCGGCACGGTCATTTTATGCCGCCGGCACTCCTGGAGTCCCAGTTTGAAGCGCTGGAGGCGCCCACAGAGGATGAGAATTTCATTTCCCTGTGTGTCTCGGCCACTCCGGCCGAAGAAGCGCAGGAAATCATTCACCGGCTTCACCTCGCTGCCGCCGCAACGGGGCACTGCTAGGAACGCAATTTTTGAACTGCACCCGTTGTCAGCGCTGGTGCGTGTCAGGTTCCCAGGGGCGCGGCGGCGACTGTCGGCAGGGTGGGGAAAGTGGAACCGCCAAGGGGCTCAACCGTGATACCCAGGGCCGCAGCCGAGGCGATGTTTTTGACCAGGGCCGGCTTCGAGAGCGCGGCGGCATCCATTAATCCCTGTGAAACAGGCGCCGAGCCGTCCCTGGGGATCAGCCACATCTGGTATACCTTGCCCGTTGGCGGGGCGGGCACACCGTTCATTCTGACCACCACAGCGTCGCGCGACGAGGAAACCAAGACTGTGGCCGTTCCGCCGCCGGTGACATCCACAATTGCTTCGCGTGCGTCGTCGGCCCGGATTACCTGATTCAGGGGGTCGTTCTGGTCGGCCACATAGGCGCCGATCCCCACACCACCCAGTGCAATCACAGCTGCAGCCGCAACTCCCACGAGCCAATTGCGGATGCCGGCCGGGCGGCGCCGTTCATCACGCTTTCGGCGGGCAGCGGCAAGGTCATCCGGAACGGCCGGCAGCGTGGAATCCACGGAGTCCACGAGCTGGGGCGCTGGTGCCGGCAACTGAGACACAATCCGGTCAAAAAGCCCTGCCGGAGGCTCCTCCTCAACCGCAAAACTTGTCGCCAGGGTTTCCCGTGCCTGGCGGACACGCTCATTAAATGACTCGCGCTCAGCCGGGGGAGCAGCCGCGACATATTGCTCGATGGCCGTCCTTTCGGAATCGCTCAGGGCATCAACGGCGTACACCTCGGCCAGCTCAACGGCACGGCCAGCCAACAGATCGGCAGCTATTTCCTCGGCAAACGCCCTGGGGAGGGGGCCGCCGTTCTGGTTGTTTACTTCTGTCATCTCAACTCACCCCCAGACATGTCTTCAATCGGATCAGTCCATCGCGGATGCGGGACTTGATGGTGGGTACGGCCGCGTTCAGTTTTTCTGCGACTTCCCTGTACGTCAGCCCGCCGTAGTAGGCAAGCCGCACGGATTCCCGTTGTGTTTCGGTCAGCGTTTCCAGACACCGGACCACGGCCTCGGCCTCAAGCCTGTTGCTCACCGCATCCGAGACAGAATCATGATCGATGTCCTGGCTGCTGGCGCCGTATCTGGCTTCACGGTCCGTTGACGACTGGGCCGATCGAACCCGGTCCACGGCCCGGCGGTGGGCTATGGTCATCAGCCACGCCAGTGGACTGCCCGCTTCCGGGTTGAACTTGGCGGCGTTCTGCCATACCTGGATAAAGACTTCCTGTGTGGTGTCTTCGCTGAGCTCCGGATCGATCAGCACCCGCCTGGCCATGCCGAAAACCCGGCGCGAGGTCAACTGGTAGAACTGAGCGAACGCCTCCTGGTCTCCAGCGGCCATCAGATCCAGGAGCCCAGCCAGACGTTGATTGACGTCGGCAGGCGTGCCAGCGGCCGCTGGGGCCTCGAAGTTCGGTGCGTTGGGAGTTTCCATCACAGATAAGCATAGGTGCCCCGGCGCAGTCCCGTCCGCAAGGTGATGAACGGCGGCGGTCCGGTTGCCGGCAGAAATACGGCCGGGGCCGTTGCCCACTTTCAAAGTTGTCACCTGCCGCACCTCGCGATCCATGGAATTGTCCTCACGAATAATTCGGTGCGGACACTGCGCCGGATGGGTGGCAACAGCACACCAATGGCGCGACGTTTGACGCGCATCCGTTCGCAGACCCGGCGGTGCGCTGCTAGAGCTGAGCGCCGGCGAACCCATTCTGCCGCCAGGCTTCATAGACAGCGATGGAGGCCGCATTGGCAAGGTTGAGCGAGCGAAGGGACGGCAACATGGGAAGGCGCACGCGGGACGTGACATGCGGGTCATTCTTGAGCTCTTCCGGGAGACCCACCGACTCCTGTCCAAACAGAAGGACGTCTCCGGGCCGGTACGCAATATCCGAATACGATGCTTCGCCGTCTGAGGTGAATGCGTACACGCGTTCCGGCCGGAGGGCATCCCAGGCAGCCGGAATGTTCCGGTGCACGGTGACCACGGCGAGATCATGGTAATCCAGACCCGCACGGCGGAGCTTGGCGTCGGAAAAATCGAAGCCGAGGGGTTCAACCAGATGCAGTTCGGCGCCGGTTATGGCAGCCAGCCGGATGGCATTGCCGGTATTACCGGGGATCTCAGGGGAGTGGAAGAGGATGCGGAACACCTTCTTATCCTAGCGACGGTGTCAGTGCATTCCGCGCAGCAGCCTGGCGAGCACGGAAACGTTGACGGTATTGGGGGCCGGGCCGGAGCTCAGGAACTGCTTCAGTCCCCTTACCAGTCCGGCGGCATTCACTACTTGTACGGCGTCGTGCACGCCCTGGGAACGCCGGTGGTGGTCGATGACAGGTTCGTGAAGGTTCCCGTCAGGGGTATGGATCACCGTCCATCCCGTCACATTGAGTTCGGGAAAGATGTCCTGCATCCGACGGACTACATGGGCAAGTTGCGGAGGCGCGATGGACCGCCCGCCATGGTTGAGGGTGTTGCCGTCCCAGGCGTAGGCGCCCTTGGGTAGGAGCATGGAACCGATCAGGGCGAGCCTGTAACCGGAGAGCACCGCGTGGTCGATGTGGCTGTCGTCCGCCGGCGACTGCAGCCCGTTAATGAGCCGGGCAGCAGGAATGGCGGTGAGAACCTGCCGGCCGATGAGCTGCACCGTGCGCATTTCGCGTTGGATCCGGGCTTCCGCTCCGAAAATTCCACGTTTCCTGGGCATGCCATGGACTTGCTGGCTGGCCTGCTCCATGGGAATCAGCGGTACTGCACCTGAATTTGCCGACGCCCGCGGCTCATATGGCGGAACATAGACAGGGGCATCGCCTGACGTGTTGCGCGGGGTATTGGGGCGGTGGATCGTGGCTGAGGCGTGGCTGCCTGCCGCCGGTGCATCGAAGTGGGCACCGGGGCCACCGCCGTCCGACCCGGGGTGCGGGGCACCGCCGGCATAGGAGCGGTCATAGGCGGCCCGGCTTTTGTGGTCGATGAGGATCTCATAAGCCTGCGTGACCTGGCGGAACGCTGCGGCGTCGCCACCGTGGTCAGGGTGCGCGACGCGGGCGGCCTTGCGGTAGGCGACCTTGATCTCCCTGTCGGTTGCTGTCACGGCAATGCGGAGAACCTGATAGTGCGAGCTGCTGCCCTCAGTCAAACATCGATCCTTCTCTTGAAGTTCCTGTCCCCACCGGCAGCTGGGTCCGGCCGGGCACTACTGGACAGTTTAACGGCCCGGCCATACAACGAGTCGACCGGCCTGCCCGGTTCCCTCCTGCTGGCATAATTCACCGCATGATCGTCGCAGTTGCCATCAATCCCCGCGCCGCTTTCGGCGCCCGGCAATACTCCGGTGAGCAGGTGGTGGAATTCTTCCGCTCCGCGGGGGACACGGTAGTGGTGTTGCGCAAAGGCAGCTACGAACAGCTGGCAGCGGCAGTGGATACGGCACTGGATTCCGGGGCTGAGGCACTGGTGGTGGTGGGCGGTGACGGAATGGTCCACCTTGGCTTCAATGCGCTCGCCCGCGCAGGTGCACCCCATGGGAAGATTCCGCTGGGGATTGTAGCGACGGGTACGGGGAACGACATGGCGAGGGCTCTGGGTCTTCCCCTCAACGATATTCCGGCAGCCTGCCGCCGGGTCAGGTCCGGGCTGGAATCCGGCGGACGCCTGATCGATGCGGGCAGGATCACCGTCTCCGGGACCACGCGCTGGTTCGCCGGCGTGCTGTCCGCCGGGTTCGACGCCGCCGTCAACGAACGTGCCAACGCCTGGCATTGGCCCAGGGGTAAAACCCGTTACAACCTGGCGATGCTCCGCGAACTGGCAGCCTTCGGCGCCATCGGCTACACGGTGACCGCCGACGGCGAAACCTGGGAGCAGGGCGCAATGCTCATTTCCGTGGCCAACGGGCAGTCGATCGGCGGCGGTATGAAGGTGACGCCTGATGCCCGGCTCGACGACGGCCTTCTGGACCTCTTTATGGTCCGTCCGCTGTCCCGCCTGCGGTTCCTGGCTGTTTTCCCCAAGGTTTTCTCCGGCCGCCACGTCGGTCATCCGGCCGTTGACATCCGCCGGGTCAGGCATGTGGAACTTGCCGCCCATAATGTTGTGGCCTACGCCGACGGCGAGAGGATAGGGCCGCTGCCCCTCACCGTCGACGTCGTCCCCGGTGCCGTCAGAGTGCTGGCGTAGCCGCATGTGCAGCGACGGGCAAGACTGTGAGGAGTGGTCCGGAGTCTAGACTTTTGCTGGAAGAAGGGGCGGGACATGCCGTCCGGCAGGAAATCATCGGGGATGAAGTGGAAAAAGGACGTGCAGGCATGGCGAACAACCAGCCTGGAATAGGCAGGTTGTTCCGCCGGGGTGTGGCTGGGGCAGTGGCATCCTTACTCCTGGCCGGATGCAGCGTGGGAGTACCCGATCCGACGGCCCCCCAAACCATTCCGAGTGCCCCGGCGCTCGCTACCCCCACCGTGACGCCGGGCCATGACGCCACCGCAGTGGCTGCCAAGGACATGCCTTTTTCTGCCGGCGGTCTGTTGGCGCAGGGGGTCCCCGTGGGCATCTCCGACGGGCTCAGGGGAGCTCCGGGCTGGAAGATGGTGAAGGAAAATATGGCTGGTGAAAACCGCTATCTGAAAGCCGACGGCTGCATGGCCGCCACCCGGATCAGTCTTGGACAGTGGCCCCTGGTGGCCGGTGATGACAAGGATTCCACCGAGGCATTGTTCGGCTACCTGGATTCGAGCATCCTGCCCGGTTACCTGAAGACCGCCACTCTCCGGTGGGGTGGAGATGCGGACAAATCCGGGCCGAGCGTCGAGGTCCTGGTGCTGGAGCGCCCTGTGACGGCAGGTGCAAGGGCGGCGTCCATCATGGCCAGGCTGTTCAGCAAGGCAGGTTCCTCCGTCTACATCTCCGTATCCTGTCCGGACACCTCAGCCCTCGCTGCTGCGAGGGCCGATGTCGCTCAAATGCTGATACTTGTCCCGCCGTCGAACTGATCTGACCGGTGCACTCCGGAGTGAATTCTACTTCGCGGCCGGTATTGAAAGCCGGTTGAGTGCCAAGGCAGCGACCAGCAGGCCGAAGTCGCGCAAGGCACCATCGTAGAAGTTTCCCAACACCATCAGATTCACGATGATCCCAAGTAACCAGAGTGCAACAACGAGCGATCCGATGCGGGGGCGGATCGCCACCAGAACCCCGGCTAAGGCTTCCACCACACCAACGATGTACATAAAGGTCTGCGCCGGCAATGGAACCACGGAAGTGGCAACGGGGGCCAGGTACACCGTCCAGTCCGTGAGCAGGTTGGTGAACTTATCCAGTCCGAAAATGATAGGTGCACTAGTGAAGACAGTGCGCAGCAGCAGGACGGCCTGCCTGCTGGGATCCGTGCCGAGTACTGACGGCTGTGTTGTCTCGCTGGTGAATATTGTGGCTTTCATGGCGGACTCCTTCTAAAAGTGTGTAGTTTGATTTCCGAATGAAAATCGGAGTTAAGCAACGTATCTTGTTTTTAGAGTTAAGCTGATCCTATGAACCGCATTCCATGGACCCGGCGCATCGCAGCGGTTGCTTCGCTGGATGACACTAACCGGCGGCTGCTGTTCAGCTTTGTCGCGTCCGCGCCGGAAGCGGTTGGCCGCGATGAGGCCGCTGCTGCTCTCGAACTGCCGCGGAGTACCGTCTCGTTCCAACTGGACCGCCTGGTGCAGGACGGCCTGCTCACTGTGGAATTCAAGAAGCTTGGCTCCAAGGCCGGGCCGGGTTCGGGTCGGCCCGCCAAGTGTTACCGGACCGCCGTTGAGGAGGTAGCTGCCTCCATTCCGGACCGCAACTACGATCTCGCAGGGGAACTGATGGTTTCAGCGATCGAGAAATCAATGAGCGGCGGGGGATCCGTCCACGAGGCACTGGTGAGCGCGGCGTATGCCAAGGGACGAAGCATAGCGGCGGCTGGTGTGCCGTTCCAAGAGGTTCTGAGCGGCAGCGGGTACCGTCCGGAGCCCGATGGCGGGGGCGGACTCGTGTTGCGGAACTGCCCCTTTCACCGGCTGGCGGACGGGCATGCCGACGTGGTGTGTGCCATGAACGGCGCTTTCCTGGCCGGGGCCGCCGCCGGTTGCGGCGTGCCCGAAGACCGGGTGGAAGGTATCCGAGCTGACGGGCAGTGCTGCGCCAGAATAAGGCCCTACTGAGCCGCTGCGGCGCGCCGGAACAGTGTGCTGACGGCCGTGCTGATGACAGCCGCTCCGGCAGCGGATCCGGGCCGCAGCAGCGAAGGTAGAATGGCGCTGTGTCCGTTTACCTCGATCATGCCGCCACAACGACCCTCTCTGCCGAGGCCATGGCGGTCCTGATCCGCGAGCTGGGCCGGACGGGGAACCCGTCATCGCTGCACGGATCCGGCCGGCGTGCCCGCCGTGCAGTGGAGGATGCCCGGGAAGCGATCGCGGCTGCGGCTGGGGCGCATCCTTCCGAGGTGATCTTTACCTCCGGTGGAACCGAAGCAGACAACCTTGCCGTCAAGGGCCTGTTCTGGGCCCGACGGAGCGAAAACCCTGACCGACGGCGCATCCTGTGCTCCGCCGTCGAGCATCATGCGGTTCTGGACGCCGTGGAATGGCTGGAAAAACACGAAGGGGCCGAAGTCAGCTGGCTGCCGGTTGACGGTGCCGGTGTCATTGATCTGGATGTGCTGAAAACGGAGCTTGAACGGACCCCCGAGTCCATCGCGCTGGTGACCGTAATGTGGGCCAATAACGAAGTCGGCAGCCTCCAGCCCATCCGGGAAATTGTGGAACTTTCCCACGCTGCCGGCGTCCCGGTGCACTCCGATGCCGTGCAGGCGTTCGGTTCGGTGCCGGTGGATTTCAAGGCGATAGGCCTGGACGCGATGTCCATCTCAGGGCATAAGATCGGCGGCCCGGTGGGCGTGGGTGCGCTGCTGCTGGGGCGCGCCGTCAAGCTCACGCCGGTCCAGCATGGTGGCGGGCAGGAGCGGGATGTCAGGTCCGGCACGCTGGACACCGCGTCCATCGCTGCATTTGCCGCTGCAGCCGGGGCTGTTGCCGGGAGCCTCCAGACGGAATCCGTGCGCATTGGCGGACTCCGGAACCGGTTGATCGACGGCGTCCGCGCTGCGGTCCCCGAGGCAGTGCTGCGTGGCGCGCCCTGCGCCGGACGTCTCCCCGGAAACGCGCACTTCACCTTCCCCGGCTGCGAAGGCGATTCTTTGCTGTTCCTGCTGGACCTTGCCGGTGTGGAGTCATCCACTGGCTCCGCCTGCACGGCCGGTGTTCCGCGGCCATCGCACGTGCTGCTTGCGATGGGGCTGGATGAGGAAACCGCACGCGGCGCCCAGCGTTTTACCTTGGGACACGCCTCGAAGGGGTCCGATGTCGATGCCCTTCTGGCCGCGCTGCCCGGCGCGTATCAGCGCGCCAGACAGGCGGGGATGGCAGGTCACGAATCGACCATCCAGACCGCCGCCACCGTTGCCCGTCAAGCGTCCGGCAGCAGCTGATCCAGCGGCACGCCGGAGTCCGTGAGCTGATCGGGGCTGATCACGGTCCGTGCCGTGATCAGGGTCTTGATGACCTTCTGCGCCGTTGGTTTGGACCGGGGCCAGTTCACATTCATGCCTGCCACCACCTGTCCGTCCCGCTGCCAGAATGCGATGAACTCCTTGCTCTCCAGCGAACCGCGGATCACAGGCTCAGCGCCTGACGCCAGCGCAGGGAAACCCGAATACTCCATACTGACGTCGAATTGGTCCGTGTAGAAGTACGGAACCGTGTCCAGTGCTGCGTCCAGACCCAGCATGGACTTTGCGGCGATTTTTCCACCGTTGAGCGCATTGGACCAGTGCTCGCTGCGGTGGTGCTCGCCGGTGAACGGGTGCAGGGCGTTGGCGACGTCGCCAGCGGCGAAAATTCCCTCCCGGCTGGTCCGCAGTGACGCGTCGGTAAGAATCCCGTTCCGCAGTTCCAATCCGGCTGCAGCGGCGAGCGCCGTGTCCGGCGCGACGCCCACGGCAATAACCACGGCATCTGCCGGTAGAAGTTCGCCCGAATCCGTGATCACACCTGTCACCGATCCGGATTCACCGATGATTTCTCGGGCAGACGCCGGCAGCCTGAAATTCACTCCATTGGACTCATGCAGCGAGCGGAAGAAGCGGCCAAGATCAGACCCGATGGCCGCGCCCAGCGGTATGTCCTCCAGCCCCAGCAGGGTGACTTCGTTAGCGTAGCTGCGTGCCGCGGCGGCAAGTTCCATGCCGATCCAGCCGGAGCCGATCATCACCACGTTCCTGCCGCCTCCCGCCAGGACCTTGCGCAGCCGCCGGCTGTCATCCAGGGTCCTGAAGGTGGTCACGCCGGAAAGCCCGGTCCCGGTCAGTGGGAGCTGGCGGGGGAGGGCGCCGGTGGCAAGAAGCAGGGCCGAGTAATGTAGCGAGCTGCCATCGCCGAGCCGGACGCTTTTTGCTTCCGGGTCAACGCCGGTGACGGAAATGCCCAGGCGGAGTTCGACGTCGTTCTCCACGTACCAGGCGTCCGGCACCACCGGGATGGCATCCTCGGCGGCCTTGCCGAGGAGGTATTCCTTGGAGAGCGGAGGGCGAAGATAGGGGTGATGCTGCTCCGCTCCAATAACCGTGATGGGCCCCGAGTAACCTTCCGAGCGGAGGGTCCGGGCTGCGGTCGCGCCTGCCAGGCCAGCCCCGGCGATCACGATGTGTTCAGTGCCCATGGCGCTCTCGATTCTTCCGATGGCCGGTCCGGACGGCCACAGTACATTCTAAAACAGGTATTCTTGACGTTAGAAGTTTTACGGTTGGCCGTCAAGGCTCTTTAGTGCGCTATTCCAGGGGGCGCTAGAATAGACGGGCGCCCTGTGTGTCCGGCGGGACACCGGGCCTGAGCAATTTCAGCACTTCCCGCCAGTTTCCTAATGAAAGCCGCTATGCGAGTTCTTGCAGCCATGAGCGGCGGAGTCGACTCCGCCGTAGCCGCCGCCCGTGCCGTCGAGGCCGGGCACGACGTCGTCGGAGTCCACCTGGCGCTGTCCCGGATGCCCGGCACCCTGCGTACAGGCAGCCGAGGCTGTTGCACCATTGAAGACTCCCGCGATGCCTGGCGGGCGTGTGACGTCCTGGGTATTCCCTATTATGTGTGGGACTTTTCCGAACGGTTCAAAGAGGATGTGGTCCAGGACTTCATCGACGAATACGCCGCGGGCCGCACGCCCAACCCCTGCATGCGCTGCAACGAGCGGATCAAGTTCGCTGCCCTGCTGGAAAAGGCAATTGCGCTCGGCTTCGATGCCGTCTGCACGGGCCACTACGCCAAGGTGATCACAGACGCCGAGGGCAACCCTGAGCTCCACCGTGCCGCGGACTGGGCCAAGGACCAGAGCTATGTGCTGGGTGTGCTGACGCATGAACAGCTCAAGCACTCTATGTTCCCGCTGGCGGACACCCCGTCCAAGGCCGAAGTCCGCGCGGAAGCAGAACGCCGTGGCCTGTCCGTGGCCAACAAGCCGGACAGCCATGACATCTGTTTCATCCCCGACGGCGACACCGCCGGCTGGCTGGCCGAAAAGATTGACATGACCACCGGCGACATCGTAGACGAAACGGGTTCCAAAGTGGGGGAGCACCCGGGTGCCAACGCTTTCACCGTGGGACAGCGCCGCGGGCTGAAGCTGGGCACGCCGGCCGCAGACGGCAAGCCGCGGTTTGTGCTGGAAATCCGGCCCAAGGAAAACAAGGTTGTGGTGGGTCCGGAAGCCCTCCTGGCGATCGATGAAATCCGCGGCATCAAGGTTTCCTGGGCGGGGCTGCCCATTGCCGAGGTTGCCACGGGCGAGGAGTTTGACTGCTACGCCCAGGTCCGCGCCCACGGCGACCCCGTTCCTGCCAAGGCGCACGTGGTGCAGACAGCCGGAGACGACGACGCACTGCAGGGGAACCTGATGGTCACGTTGACCGATCCGTTGCGGGGGGTGGCGCCCGGGCAGACCGTCGTCCTGTACCAGGGAAGCAGGGTTCTGGGGCAGGCAACCATCGATGCCGCCCGCTCGTTGCAGCGCACCGCATTGTAGGCACCGCACTGTAGTCTGAACCCGCTTGGCTGGAACGGCCGCTGAATTTCCCGCAGGGTGGCCAGGAGCACCGCCTACCGGTTTTTTCCGGGGCAACGGGAGCTACTGGCAGCCGCTCATCCTGAGACTGTGCGCCGATCGTTGCTGCCGGAAAACCCTCCGGAAGATGCTGCGCAGCGGCTCGACGCCGTCGTCGCCGAATTCACAAGACTGATCCTTGAAACGGAGATGCAGCAGCGGACCATGCTCCGGCTGTCGCTGGAGCCCAATGCGCCTGAAGACGCACCGCTTCCACTCCGGCAGGGCAGAGGCGTTCCCTGGATTACGGAGGCGCTGGCGCCGCTCCGAGGGCGATTGACCGACGTCGAACTCCGCCGGCTGGTCCTGGCCATCCGCAGCGCCACCGGGATCGAAGCGCTGGTCTGGCTGACGGACATCGGTGGGCTGTCCAGCGAAGAGGCGGTTACCTCCATGCGGTGGTCAGCCCGGGCGCTGCTGCGTCAGGCGCTGGAATCGGGCCCGCCTCCCAGCTAAGGGCCGCGTCAGAATCAGCGCCCGCTGCCGCCGAATGTCGCGGATCTGCTGCATGGGAGTTAACGTCGGGCTATAGTCCCCGTTGCCCCGAGATCCCGCCATTGCCTTAGCCCCGACACGGATCCATACTTGCCTAAGCAGCGGGTTCCGCTGTCAGTTGGGGTGGGTTCCGGATCCGGGACGGCGATGCAGATGGCATTTCAGAAGAAAAGCCCGGGGGACATCAGAGCAGGGCAGATGGTCTCCGTAACGGTGTTGGCCGAGGGACCGATCGCCCACGGGAACTCCGGTCCGCTCACGGCCGACGTGCGGATACCCGTGGAACGGCTACGGCGTGGCCCAACAGGCCTCCGGTTTTCCGTGCAGATCCGGAAATGGCGCGGCACCACGGTGAGCCCGGTAGCCCTCACCCAGGTGGGCGACCCATGGAAATTGCTTTCCATGCCGCCGCCGGCCGAACTGCGCCCGCTGCTGGACGACACCCGTTTCCTTGCCCAGCACGTCTACGGCGTGGCCGCCTCAACACTTGACCTGTTTGAGAGCACCCTTGGGCGCCGAATGCCCTGGTCTCCGGAAGGCCGGCTGGTCCTGAAGGCGCGCGATACCGGAGATGCCATGGAAACCGGTTACTCCAGGGACAACAACCTGATCCGTTTCGGGTCCATCGAAAGGATGGGCTATAAGGTACCTACGGCGCTGTTCCGCGACATTGTGGCCCATGAAGTGACGCACGCGATCCTGGACGGCTACCGGCCCGCCTGGGCTGACAGCCTGGCCACGATCGAACAGCTTGCCCTCCATGAAACCCTGGCAGATCTCGTAGCCATCCTTTCGGTTTTTTCCTCTCGGGAGGTGGTCTACCGCCAGCTGGAGGCTGCGGCGGATGGCTTCGAGGCGCGGGAGCAGGTGGATGACTCGGTGATGCTCCGCAGCCTCTTCGATTTTGCCAGGGACCTGTACGCCCGGGGTGCGCTCCGGGAGCCCTTTGTCGGCTCCGCACCGGCGAACTGGGAGGAGTTGCCCGAACCGCATCAGCGCGGGACCGTGGTGGTGGGAGCCATCCTCCGTTCCGTCCAAAAGCTGTGGGCCGAGCGGAACACCCGGTTCGGTGACGCCCAGGGCCTGCAGCAAAAGGCTGAGTCCGGATCCATTGTTGGCAGCCGGATCCTCCGTATGGTGATCCGGGGACTGTGCTACATGCCGCCTGTGGACGTGACCTGGCGGGATTTGCTGCGGGGAATCATCGCTGCCGATCTGGACATGCTGCCCGAAGACCCCCACGGCTACCGGGATGCGATCCAGGACGGTTTCTCGGCCATTGGCATCCGGCGGGTATCGCTGAACAACATCAGGGGCGTTGATCATTACACAGGCCTGCGTTATCCCATCCGGCTGGCCGCAATGGGATCCGATCCGCAGGAGGTCCAGCGCTTCGTCTGGGAGAACCCGCGATTGCTGGACGCCGCGAGGCTGGAAAGGCACACCCCGCTCACCAAGACGCGGGTCCGTACCTCGGAGCGCATTTCACCGGATGGATTTGTTGTCTCGGAAATCGGTGCGTCCTTCATCCAGACTGTGAGGCTCGGACGCCGTGAAGCGTATCAGCGGCTTGGGCTGCGGACCCGGCGCGAGTACGTGGATATCCGCGGCGGCGGGTTATTGAGGTTCGACGCCGGCGGGCGGCTTATTTATGCCGCCCTCAAGCCGGTGATGGACAGGGAGCGGCAGGCAGCCATGTTTGTCTCGGATGAACAGCACGACGCCGATTCGTCGGCGTCATCTGTTGTCAAACAAAGTTTCCACCGCACGGGGGACTGACGGGATTCAGCTGCCCCAAGGGGCCTTTCGCGCCACCGTCGAGCCTTCCAGTTGAGCTACCTGGTCAAAGCCGCCGGCCTTCAGTCCCTTGGTGACAATCTTCAGGATTTCGGCCCGGCCACGGGCGCCGTCAGCCTGGACCGATTTAACGAAGTTATAAGTGAATGCACCGTTGTAGCGTCCGTCGAGATAGGCGTCGGCCGCGGTCTGATCGGAGCGGCATGCAGCCATCAGCACAGGTTTGGTGCCACGCCCGGATTTGACCATATCCCGGAGCGCCCTGGTGTCGTTAAACTCACTGGCAGCAACGGCGCGGGCTGTCGGGGCCGGGAGAAATCGCGGCCTGCGCCCCGGCAACAGATCCAGAGACTTCAGCCCGGTTCCGCTGTGGCAGGTGTCAAGCACCACCTCCATCAGCACACCGTCGGGAAGGCGGCTGAACAGGGTGTAAAGCTCGTCGTCGGAAATCACGGTATCCGGGTTCCACGCATCACCGGAGCTGCTGATGTCGTGGCAGGCGAAGGCCTCATCCAAGCGATCGGCCTCGTCCCCGCTCGTATCGGGGATCTGGGTGCCGTGGCTGGAAAACGTAAACACAATGTGGTCCAGGTCTCCGGCAACGGCACGGTCCAGTAGCGTGTTGAGCTGAGCCATGACCGGCTTCTTGGTGGCTTTGGCGTCCAGCAGGACCGTAACGTCCGAGGCAGCGAATCCGTAGTTGGACGTCAGCAGCGCGGCGAGGTCCCCGGCGTCATTGACGCACCCCTGAAGCCAGCTGGATTGTGGCAGATTCTTGAATTTGTTGATCCCTACACAGAGGGCAGCTTTACCCATGACGAGCATCCTTCAGCCTGGTGTTGCGTGAAACTCAGGATCGGCGGCCCCAATAAACACCGCCCGGATGTGTGCCGCCTCTTCTGGCGGCTCCACGTTTCGCCGGCTGCGCTCCGGTGCAGGGCGCCACTGGTGCCTGTCCCGGAACGCAGTTCCACTGTATTCCCGCACAGACCAGGGTTCAATAACCGTCGCGTTTCCCATGGCCGACAGGTGAGTGCGCTGTCCGGTTGGCCTCAGCCCAAACCGAAGAAAACGATAGAAGGGACCCGATCAGGTAAATTTTGTGTCTCATCTCACATGATGTAACGCTTCACCGGGCAACAGTCTGATTGAATCTAGGAATCAAGACAGCGCGCGGCCCGCATGAATCCCAGTGGTTACCAACGGGCGGCGTGCGCGTACTCATCGAACAGAAAGTTCACAGATGACAATGAACAAGAAAGCCCTGCAAAGCGTCATCGCGCTCGCAGGTGTCTCCGCGTTTGCACTGACTGCCTGCACGGGCCCGTCAGGCGGTGGAACGTCCACCGACACCCCCGGCGGCGGAACCATTACCTACGGCACAACTGACAAAGTCGTCACGCTTGATCCTGCCGGCTCTTATGACGCCGGCTCATTTATGGTTATGAACCAGATCTATCCGTTCCTCCTCAACGCCAAACCCGGAACCGCTGATTCCAGCCCGGATATTGCCGAGTCAGCCTCGTTCACAAGCCCCACGGAATACACGGTGAAGCTGAAGTCGGGTCTTAAATTCGCCAACGGCCATGCGCTGACCACCTCTGACGTGAAGTTCTCGATTGACCGTGTGATCAAGATTGCCGATCCCAATGGTCCGGCCTCCCTGCTGGGAAACCTGGAAAAGGTCGAAGCCAAGGATGACTCCACTGTTGTCTTCACTCTGAAGGCCGCCAACGACCAGGTATTCCCGGGCGTACTGGCTGCAAACTCCGGCCCCATCATCGACGAAGAAGTCTTCCCCGCAGACAAGCTCCTGGGTGACGACGAGATCGTCAAGGGCCGGCCGTTCGCCGGCCAGTACACCATTGAGAGCTACAAGAAGAACGAGCTGGTGAGCCTCAAGGTCAACCCGGACTACAAGGGCCTGCTTGGTAAACCAGCCAACGGCGGCGCCACCATCAAGTACTACGCAGACTCGAACAACCTGAAACTCGACATTCAACAGGGCAATATTGACGTCGCCGGTCGCAGCCTGACAGCCACCGACGCCGCAGACCTGGAGAAGGATTCCAAGGTTAAGGTCCACAAGGGCCCGGGTGGCGAACTCCGCTACATCGTGTTCAACTTCGACACCATGCCGTTCGGCGCCAAAGCTGCCGACGCCGACCCGAAGAAGGCGCTCGCCGTCCGGCAGGCCATGGCCAACGTTGTTGACCGGGAGGCCATTGCCACTCAGGTCTACAAGGGCACCTACCTGCCGGCCTACTCCGTGGTTCCTGACGGGTTTGTTGGCGCAATCAAGCCGCTGAAGGAAATGTACGGCGACGGCAATGGCAAGCCCAGCCTGGACAAGGCCAAGAAGGCCTTTGCCGATGCCGGAGTCAAAGCGCCGGTGAACATCAAACTGCAGTACAACCCGGACCACTACGGCAAGTCCTCCGGCGACGAATACGCCCTGATCAAGGAACAGCTTGACAAGTCCGGTCTGTTCACAGTTGAACTTCAGTCCACTGAGTGGGTCACCTATGCCAAGGCCCGTACGGCAGATGCTTACCCGGTCTACCAGTTGGGCTGGTTCCCGGATTACTCGGATGCGGACAACTACCTGACGCCGTTCTTCGTACCCGGGAACTTCCTCAAGAACCACTACGAGAACCCGACGGTCACAGACCTGATCAAGAAACAGCTCACCACCGTAGACAAGGCAGAGCGTGAAAAGGTATTGGGCGACGCCCAGACCGCAGTGGCCAAGGACCTGTCCACGCTGCCGCTTCTGCAGGGAGCACAGCTGATGGTGGGCGGTACCGACATCAAGGGGATTGAGAAGACCCTCGATGCATCGTTCAAGACCCGTCTTGGCGTAATTTCCAAGTAGGTTTTCAGTCCAACCGGTTCTGACCAGCCAAGGAGGCGGGACGCCAACAAGGCGTCCCGCTTTTCTTGCTGGTTACCGGATGGCCGGCCACACGCCGTCGAATCCTGGACACACAACTTTAGGTACGAATGACAACATTGATTGATGCGCCGCCAAGCGACGCCGACGGCATCCTGCCGTCAAAAAAGAAATCGTCCGGCGGGGGACTGGGCCACTACATCCTGATCAGATTCCTGCTGATTTTCCCCACCATATTCATCTTGGTCACCATGGTGTTTTTCCTGATGCGGATCACCGGCGATCCCATCACGGCGGCCATGGGCGGGCGGCTGCCTCCTGAACAGCTGGCAGAAAGAATCCATACCGCCGGTTACGACCGTCCCATACTGGTGCAGTACTTCGAATACCTTGGGCAGCTCATCACGGGCAACTTCGGAACCACACTCTCCGACAACCGGCAGGTGACGGAGATGCTGACCACCTACGGTTCGGCCACCCTTGAGCTTGCTATCAACGCCTTGCTGGTGGCACTGCTGGTCGGCATTCCGCTAGGCATGATCGCCGCACACCGCAGGGACCATGCACCCGATGCCGTGCTTCGCGTCTTTGCGATTCTCTGCTATGCTACGCCGGTATTCTTTTCGGGCATGCTGCTCAAGCTGAGCTTTTCTGTCTGGCTGGGCTGGCTGCCGGTTGCCGGGCGTGCAAAGACCTCCAACGAGCTGGCCCTGACTGCGCTTCAGGGACCCACGGGAATCTACTGGCTCGATGCCATCCGCAGCGGCAACATGGCGGCGCTGGGGGATGTTACAGCACATGCTGTTCTTCCCGCCCTCGCACTCGGCCTCCTGACAGCTGGCATCTTCCTGCGGCTCGTGCGCACCAACGTCATTGGCACACTTGGCAAGGACTACATTGAGGCAGGCCGGTCACGTGGCGTCAGCGAGTTCCGTCTGGTCACCAAGCACGCCTACAAGCCGGCTTTGATACCGATCATCACAGTGATGGGATTGCAGATTGCAGTGTTGCTCGGCGGCGCGGTCCTCACTGAAACCACTTTTGAGTGGAAGGGTCTGGGATTCCAGCTGGCGAACTACCTCACTGCCCGCGACTTCGTTGCTGTTCAGGGCATTGTGGTCCTGCTGGCAGTGATTGTGGCCGTAACCAACTTCATCGTGGACATCGTGGCCGCGCTGATCGATCCCCGTGTGAGGTACTGATATGACTGTCAATTCAAGCCTGGCACCGGTGGCTAACCCCCGGGCGCCCTGGTTCCGGCGTCTTCCGGTCATCTCGCACCTGAACAAGAGCGTGGGCCTGCAGCGCGGCATGCTGGTGGCCGGCTTAGTCCTGACCGGGATCTTTCTGATCACGGCCATTTTTGCACCCCTGATAGCGCCCTTCGGCTTCTCCCAGTTGTCCGACGCCGATGGCAGTTTTCCGGCACAGGAACCGCCGGGCGGCAAGCATATCTGGGGGACTACCGTTGGCGGTTACGACGTATTTTCAAGGGTGGTCTGGGGGACGCAGACAGCCATCATGGTGATTGTGGTGGCTGTGCTGTTGTCCATCTTCGTCGGCGTCATCCTCGGCCTCGTTAGTGGTTACATCGGTGGCTGGCTGGACCGGATACTGGTGGTCATTGCGGACTCAATCTACGCGTTCCCGTCCCTTCTGGTGGCCATTGTGATGGCCATTGTCATCAGCCGGGGCCAGTCAAGCCTGTTCGGCGGGATCCTTGCCGCGGCAATCTCCATCACCGTTGTGTTCATCCCTCAGTACTTCCGCGTGATCCGGGCCGAGACCATCCGGCTCAAGGCCGAGCCCTTCGTGGAATCGGCCAAGGTAGTGGGCGCATCGAACATCCGCATCATGAGCAGGCACATCTACAAGAACGCCACCCGCACCCTTCCGCTGATCTTCACGCTTAATGCCTCGGAGGCGATCCTGACTCTGGCAGGCCTGGGTTTCCTTGGCTTCGGCATTGAACCGAGCTCCGCGGCTGAGTGGGGCTTTGACCTTAAACAGGCTCTCTCAGATACCACTTCAGGCATCTGGTGGACCGGTGTCTTTCCCGGCACGGCAATCGTCCTGACGGTGCTGGGCCTGACCCTGGTGGGCGAAAGTATCAACGACCTCAACGATCCCAGGCTGCGCGGGCGCAAGCGCGCCGGAAGTAAAACCCGGCCCAACGCAGGCGCGGCGCATCAGGCAGCAGTGGCAGCAGAATCGGAGACCCCATGACCGTCAATATCGGTTCCGCATCAGACGAACACAGGGTAAGTGGCCGCCCGGTCCTTGAGATCGACAATCTGAAGGTCACCTTCGCCACCGACGGCGGGGATGTCTACGCGGTGAGGAACGTCAGCCTGGACGTCAAACCAGGCGAAGTGGTGGCAATCGTGGGAGAGTCAGGTTCCGGCAAGACCGTCACCGCAAAGACCATTCTGGGACTGTTGCCGGAAACAGCCACGAGCGATGGGGCCGTGCTGATTAACGGGAACAACGTCATCAGCGTCAGCGCTGCCAAGCTCCGCCAGATCCGTGGGCGTGACGTGGCCATGGTGTTCCAGGAACCCTCGACCGCCCTCAACCCGGTGTTCACCGTGGGCTGGCAGATCGCGGAGGGTATACGTGCCCATGCCGGCGGCAGAGGCGGAAAACGCATCTCGGCCAAAGAAGCGAAGTCCCGCGCCATCGAGGCTCTCCGCAAAGTGGGCATCCCTGACCCGGAGACCCGCGTCAACTACTATCCGCACCAGTTCTCCGGCGGTCAGAAACAGCGTGTGGTCATCGCCGCCGCGCTGGCACTGAACCCCGGACTGATCGTGGCCGACGAACCCACCACTGCCCTGGATGTCACGGTCCAAGCCGAAATCCTGGAACTGCTGCGGGATCTGAGGGACAAGTACGGCACGTCTATCGTGCTGATCACGCACAACATGGGTGTGGTGGCTGACCTCGCGGACCGGGTGGTGGTGATGTATCAGGGCGACGTCGTGGAGGAAGCATCGGCCAGAGTCCTGTTTGCCGAACCGAAACAGGACTACACCAAAAAGCTGCTTGCCGCGGTGCCCCACCTTGGCCGGAACTCCGCGTCGGAAGGCATGATCGAGCGCGCCCATCAGGGCGGAAACGTGCTCGTGGAGGCGAAAAGCCTGACTATTGAGTACCCCGGGCGCTTGGGGAGCCCCTCATTCAAAGCAGTTGACGGTGTCAGCTTTACAGTGTCAGAGGGGGAAGTCTTTGGACTCGTCGGCGAATCGGGGTCAGGCAAGACCACCATCGGCCGTGCCATCGCGGGACTGAGCCGGACCACCGGCGGCAGCCTCAAAGTGCTGGGCTACGAGATGCTGAACCTTAAGGAGCGGACCTTCAAGCCGCTCCGGAAGGAAATCGGGTTCGTGTTCCAGGATCCCGCAGCCTCGTTCAATCCGCAGCTCACCATCGGCGACTGTGTAGCCGAACCGCTGATCATCCACAGCAACCCGACACCTGCGCAGGCGCGCAAACGTGTTGGTGAGTTGCTCGAGTCAGTCCAGTTGCCGGCGTCGTACGCCGAACGCTTCCCGCACGAGCTGTCCGGCGGGCAACGCCAGCGGGCCTCGCTCGCGAGGGCGCTGATCCTGAACCCCAAGCTGCTGATCGCAGACGAGCCGACGTCGGCGCTGGACGTCTCGGTGCAGGCGAAAGTGCTGGAACTGTTCAAAGAGATCCAGCAGGAGTTCGGTTTCGCTGCATTGTTCATCAGCCACGATCTTGCGGTGGTGGACATCCTCTCGCATTGGGTGGGTGTCCTTTACCAGGGGAAGTTGGTGGAGCAGGGCCTGGGGAACCAGGTGATGGGTGCTCCGCAGCACGAGTACACCAAGCGGCTCATCGCTTCTCTGCCGGTGCCCGATCCTGATGAGCAGGCCCGGCGCAGGGAAGAGCACCGGGCACTGCTCAGCGGCTGGCCTGGATAGTCATCGAGCGGGGACTTGCCCACCTTCGTTACGAGGGTGGGCATGTCCGTCGGGCCGAAGGTCAGTCCGAGACCACCTTGATGTTGAACATCCTGTTGCCCTGCAGGGCATAAAGCCGTAACCACAGCGGCATCCACATTTCCAGCCCCCGTGCGGCCTCAAGCGGTCCCAGATCCCTGATGTGCTCCGGGCGCCAGCCGAACTCCCTGAGAATGCCTGACACCAGCTCCTTGGCTGCTGAATCGTTCCCGGCAAGGAAGACATCGTGATCGCCGCCGGCCAGACGGTCCGGATCCACCATCAGATCGGCCCGCATGGTGTTCAACGCCTTGACCACCAGGGTTTCCGGGAACGTCCGCTGGATGGTTTCCGCCAGGCTGTCGGTGTTATGGACCGAGAGCGACGGCGGGAATCCGGCGGAGAAGTCCAATGGATTCCCGACGTCGATCAGTACCTTCCCGGACAGATTGTGCGCCCCCGCGGATTGCAGGACCCCCAGTGACACTGCCCCGCCGGTGGCGTTGATGACCAGCTCGCCATCCGAGGCAGCCTCCGCGAAAGTGGCCGCTCGGGCCGGCGGCCCGGCCAGGGCCGCCCTCTCCAGAGCCGCCGGGTTCGCAGCGTGCCGCGACCCCATTGTTACGGAATGTCCGAGTGTGGCCAGTTTTCCTGCAAGCGTCCGTCCAACAACGCCGGTTCCAAGAACTGCAATTTTCACGTCCTACCTCCAACTTTGGCGCAACATGGGACACAACCATTCTCTGCCTTTCGGCGAGGCCGCGCAGCCGCTGGATACCAACGGGGAAACCCAGGCCGTGCCCCTAGACTGGATGCATGACCGAGCAGAACCAGAATCTTCCTGACGCTGAATCCTATGACGCTGCCGCCAGTTCCCTGTCCGGGCAGGTGGATAACTCGGTGATGACAGAACTGCTGTCCATCCGGTCCAGCATCGACAACATCGATGCCACTCTGGTGTTCCTGCTCGCGGAGCGGTTCAAGGCCACCCAGAAGGTCGGTTTCCTCAAGGCGGCGCACAGGCTTCCGGCAGGGGACCCTGGGCGTGAGACGGCGCAGATCGCACGGCTTCGCCGTCTGGCCGAGGACGCCCACCTGGACCCGGCCTTCGCCGAGAAGTTCCTGAACTTCATTATCGGCGAGGTAATCCGGCACCACGAAGCCATCGCGGAGGACCACCAGGCCGCTACGAAAAGTCTGGTGACCGGCAGTACAAAGCACCCCGCCAGCCCGGCAGCATCGGTAGACGCCTGACCGTGGTTCCGTCACAGCGGGGAGCCGGGCCGTCGGGCAGCGCACCGGAACAGGGCGGGATTACGGGTCCGGCTGAGGTCACGGCGACCGCTCTTGGCCCCTGGCCCGGGGAAGACCCGGTGGAATCCACCCGCATCATCCGCGGGGAACTGGGTGGCCCGCACTTGCCCTTCCTGGCGGAGCTGCCGGACCGCGGCGTGGGCTCTGATCCACTGGGACGCACGGCGTCGCTGCTTGTGGAGATGTCCGTTGACGTCCAGCCCTATGGCTGGCGGATAGTTGACCGGCCGGGACGCGACCTGCTGCGCGCCAGATCCGCGCTCTCCACCGACATCAATGTGCTGGCCGATGTCGCCGGCGAAGAGGACCAGCCGGCCGGTGAGTTCAAAGTTCAGTTATGTGGCCCCCTCAGCCTTGCCGCCGGGCTTCACCTCCATAACGGGGAACGGGCGCTGATCGACTACGGCGCCCGCCGCGACATCGCAGCTTCGCTGGCGGCGGGTGTGGGCGACTACCTCAGGCGCGTAGCCAGTTCCGTGCCAGGGGCGCGGCTCGTGGTCCAGATCGATGAACCTGATATCGCCTCTGTCTTGGCAGGAACCATTCCGACGTCGAGCGGTTACCGGACGCTCCGTTCAATCGACGGGCAAGAGGCCACTGATTCCTGGCGGGTGGTGATCGATGCGGTCCGCGCCGCGGGGGCTGCCGAAATCGTCGTGTCAGTCCCCGAAATCGAAGCCCCTTTCGATCGGATCCTTGCCGCGGGAGCTGACGGCATCGCAGTTCCGCTCAAGGCCCTGACCTCCCGTCAATGGGAGCAGCTCGCCGGTGCCGTGGAAATGGGGAAACGGCTATGGGCAGGTGCCCTGCAGCTGGACAATGGCCCAATGCCCAAAGTGGCAGACGCCGTGGATACCGTCTGGCGTCCGTGGCGCCAGCTGGGATTGCCGGCGTCGTCGCTCAGGACTATCCGGGTCACACCGGCTGCCGGGCTGGCCGGTCAATCGCCGTCCTCCGCTGCAGCCGTACTCACCCGCCTCACGCAGCTTGCGGATGGCCTCAACCAATTGGCGCTCGGGTAGCCGAGGTCCAGATCTAGCGTCTCCGCTCCCAGCGCACCGGCTGTGCGTGGCGGGGGAGGAACCCCGGTGCGGTGTTGGCGTCGGCGTAGGGCTCCAGCCGGTAGTCAAAACTGCCGGCGTAGACAAGGACCAGGCCTATCTGGGGCTGGATGACTTTCACCTGGATCCTGTGCCTGCCATGTTCTCCTTCGGTGGCGTCCCACCACTGTTCTGCATATGCCTTCGCATCCAACAATGCAGGCAATCGGAGCCGGACATTCCCCAGAAACAGGCGGGAGGATCGGGAGATGCCCCGCAGCCTTCCCTCCGGCGTGACGGACAAGTTCAGGTCGGTGGCAAGCCTCCTGTACTTTCCCAGATAGTCCACCAGCCGTGCCGGCCCAGGGGTGCCCAGCGCGCTGGTGGTGTCGTGGAACAGCCGTGTTCTGCCGGGAAAGTAGATCTCACGCCTGGCGGTGAGGCTTGAGCGGCCGTAGGGGTCCAGATGTGCGTGGTTTTCAATCCGGAAACGGACTGCCTCTCCGTATTCCGGGAAGAATGCCTCCTCTCCCGCGGTCAGCCGCAACAGCGGCCGCAACCACCGCTGCCCGCAACCCACGACGTCGAACACCCCTTCGCCCACTCCGTAGTGCCCGGAGCCGGGGGCAAGCGAAAAATACTCCTGAAGTTCAGGCTGAAGCCGGAAGAATTCGGGGCCTATGGCCTGTTCGTAAATCGGGATGGTCAACGGATGCCTCCTGATAGCGGGACTTCGTGTTGGAACTGCCGTGGGGGAACTGCAGTGGCGGGAATCCGGGAAGGGGTTCACAGCCGGCCCGCGGCCTTGAGCCGGATGTAGCTGTCAGCCAGCAGCGGCGGCAATTGATGTGGCTCGGCGTCCACAACCTCGACTCCCAGCTGCCGCAGCTGCAGACTGACAGCCTCCCGCTCAAGCAGCGTACGTTCTGCTGCCGCTGCACGGAAGACCTCGGTGGCAGTATTGCGCTCCCGCAGCATGGTTCCGAGCATCGGGTCGCGCACGGAAGCAACAACCACCATATGCTGACGGGCCAGCAGGGCCGCCATGGGCAATAATCCTTCCTCAGGGGCTCCCCCGTCGAGGGAAGTCAGGAGTACCACCAGCGATCGGTGCGGGGACAAAGCCCGGATCTGGCCGGGGATCTGCTGCCAGTCCAGCTCGATCAGCTCTGCTTCCAAGGGAGCCATCGCCTGCACCAGCTGACCCAGCAGATTGCCCCGGCCAGTGGAGCCTGCCCTGCCGCGGACTCTGCGGTCAAAGGCAAAAAAATCCACCCTGTCACCGCCGCGCTCGGCCAGAACCGCCAACAACAGTGCCGCCTCAATACCGGTGTCAAGGCGCGGTTCGTCGTCGATCCTGGCTGCTGCTGTGCGCGAGGTGTCCAGCATTATGACCACGCGCCGGTCGCGTTCCGGGCGCCACGTCCGGACCACTACAGCTGACTGGCGGGCGGTGGCGCGCCAGTCAATGGAGCGGACGTCGTCGCCGCGGACGTAATCCCGGAGTGAATCAAACTCGGTCCCGGCGCCGCGGATCTGCACCGCTGCCTTTCCATCAAGTTCGCGTAGCCTGCGCAGTTTTGACGGAAGGTGACGGCGGGCGTTGAACGGCGGCAGGACCCGGACGGATCCGGAACAGGCCATTGTTTTTTGACGCGCGGCGAGCCCCAACGGGCCGAATGAACGCATAGTGACGTTGGTGACCCTCAGATCCCCGCGCCGGACCGGCCGGAGCGTTACGGTCATGCGCCGCTTTTCTCCGGCCGGCACATCAAGATCCTGCCGCGCGTTTTCCGCTCCGGCCGACGGCTGCCAGGCATCGCGGACCAGCGCCCGAAGACTTCGCGTCCCGTGGTTCCGGACTGTGAGAACCGAATCAGCAGTCTCTGACAGGGTGACGTTTCCGGGCGTCCTGCGTTCCAGCTCCACGTCCTGGAGGGACGCTGCGAGACCCAGCTCGAGCAGGAGCACCGCACCCAAGACCGCCAGCACCAGCAGCACTGTCAGCCAGCCGGGAAACAGCACAACCGGTACCAGGCCCAGAAAGGACAGGAGCACGAACCGCCCGGAGATCGCCATGGTGTCAGCGAGGAACAGGAACAGATGCCAGGATGCTGCCCAGGACATCATCCACCTGAACACCGTCCATCTGGGCTTCGGGCCGCAGCGCAACCCGGTGGCGCAGGCAGGGGAGCGCCAGGGCCTTGACATCGTCCGGGGTGACGAAGGTCCGGCCGGAAAGCCAGGCCCATGCCCTGGACGTATTCAGAAGTGCAGTGGAGCCACGCGGCGACACACCCAATTGGAAAGACGGAGCGGATCGGGTTGCCCGGACCAGGTCAACAATGTAGCCAAGAATCTCCGGCGCCATGGTTACGGCGGCTACGGCGTGCCGTGCCTGCTCCAGCTCATCCGGCCCGGCCACGGCACGGACTCCCGCTGCCATAAGATCACGCGGGTCAAATCCTATGGCATGCCGCCGGATGACCTCGATCTCGTCAGATCGCCCCGGCAGATGCATGGTGAGTTTGAGCAGGAAACGGTCAAGCTGTGCCTCGGGCAGGGGGTAGGTACCTTCATACTCCACGGGGTTCTGCGTGGCCGCCACAATAAACGGCACCGGGAGTTGTCTCGAGACGCCATCCACCGATACCTGGCGTTCTTCCATCGCTTCCAGGAGTGACGCCTGCGTCTTCGGAGGGGTCCTGTTGATCTCGTCGGCCAGGAGGATGTTCGTGAAAACGGGGCCCGTCCGGAAGCTGAACTCAGCGGATCGGGCATCGTAGACCAGTGATCCTGTGACGTCGCCCGGCATCAGATCCGGAGTGAATTGGACGCGTTTGGTATCAAGGCTCAGGGCAGCGGAGAGCGAGCGGACCAGCAGAGTCTTCGCGACTCCCGGCACACCTTCGAGCAATACATGACCGCGCGAGAGCAACGCGATGAGCAGGCCAGTGACGGTGGAGTCCTGGCCCACTACCGCCTTGGCCACCTCGCGCCTGACATCCAGCAACGCCTGGCGTACAGGGTCCGGGTCCCGTGCCGGAGCCGCCGGAGCCAAAGTTCTTACGGGTGACTCGCCGGGGCCGAAACCGCCATGTGCGGAGCCACTGGGCTGATCGTTCATCTGGCGTCTACCTCTTTTTCTAGTCTGTCCAGTTCCTGTGCCCACTGCAGCAGTTCTGTTTCGTTCCGCGGAACGGCATTGAGCAGCCTGTCCGTCTCGGCCAGGGGTCTGCCCAGATAATCGGCCACGGCTGCGACGACGTCGGCTGTTCCGGCGTCTGCCCCTTGCCGGAGGGTCTTTGCCAGACGGACAAGCGTGCCGGCGCGGAGATTGTGGCGTGCGCGGTCCACCGCGTGGGCGTCGTGATAAAGCCGGGCCCGTCCTTCCGCGGTTTCAACGGCCTTCACGATGACAGGAAGCGGCTCGAACACCAGCGGACCGAGCCGCCTGCCGCGCCACAAAATGGCCAGGAGCGCCACAAATGCCAGCCAGGGACCCAGGAAGGCCGCCCATTCCGGTGCAAGTTCATCGAGGGTCGGAGGCGAGCCGCCTGCTGTGACGTCCGCAAGACCAGGGAAGTACCAGATCAGGTTCCTGTCGGACCCCAGAGTCCGCAGGACCAGCGCGGCATTGCCGTGGTCAGCAAGCCGGTTGTTGCTGATAATACCTGTGCTGCCCAGCACGACGAGCTTCCCGTCAGCTGAGGACGCGTACATTCCACCACCCGTGCCGAACGGCCGGTAACAGACCGTGCCGCCGGTGTAGAGGTATCCGGAGTCCGCCGTGATGGGGCCGGCGGAGGCGGTGTCGGGAACGCTGCATCCGGCGTCGAGGGTAATGGCGGACGCCGGGACGACGCCGGACTGGCGGATCACGCCGCCCAGGCCGGTCAGGGTGTTGAGCCGCGGCGTCACTACTACCGTTCGCCCGCCCGACTTCATCAGCTGCGCCAACTGATCCGGGTCCAGGAATCCGTTGCGGTCGTAGAGCAGAACAGTCGCACCCGGCCGGGCGCGCAGGGCGGTCATGGTTTCCGGGAATGAACCGGAGGGCTGGACGTCGACACCCTGCTTGCCAAGAATCTCAGCGACGGCCATTGCACCGTCGGGTGCGGCATTGAGGACGGACAGCGGAACGCCGTCACCGCGGGGCGTTAGCTGCGTAACCAGCGTGATGACAAGGGCAGCGGAAAATACCGCGAGGATGGCTGCCCACGCCCTGTGGCGGAGAATCCATGAGTGAAAGGTACTCATGATCCGGGGACCGACGGAGTTTTAGCGCCGGCGCGGTCCGCTGTTGGTTTCAGCGACGCCAGCAGATGGTCCAGCCCCACCATGGCGACGTAGTCCCCCGAGTCAGCATCGGCACCGCCGTAGCGCACTGCGTCAAAAACATGGGCTGCTTCGTTCAGCGGGCCCGCGGCGGGATTGAAGGCCCCGGCCAGTTGCGCAGCCATTTCATCGGCCGTTCTGCCTGGGCGGGGATCCAGGATGTCACGGTCTTCGGCGGCGCGGACCACCGCCCGGAACTGTTCGACGACGGCGGCGCGCCAGTCCTGCCTGGCCGCGGCGGCGGCAGCGCGCGCGCGGTAACCGGCGGAACTCACTGTTATGCCGGCGTCGAACACTTCAGATGGCGGCCGGCGCCGCGCATTGAGTCTCGGGCGGGCAAGAACGATGGCTATCCCGACAAGAACGGCAACGGCCACGCCGACCAGGGGAGCGGCCACCGTCCCGTCCAAGCCGGTGCCGCTGCCATCCAGGGAGTGGAGCCAGTCCATCAGCTGTTTCCATGCGGTATCCAGCCAGCCAGGCTCGGCATTTCGGTATTCGGGTTTTGACAATTCCTCCCTGGCCCAACGGCGTGCCTCGTCGCTGCCTGGGACTACCGGCGGTTCAAGCTGCATCCGCTGTTGCCCCATAACTCGGCAGGCCTCGCCCGGGAACTCCGTGGGGGTCTGCCCCTGACTCGAGAAGTCGCAGCAGCTCGATGTCAAGGCCGTCTTTTCGCATGCGGAGATCCATGTACAGGAGAGCCATCACGGAGGTCTGGAAGGCGTATCCCACAGCCCCCACCAGAGCAGCCACTATGGCGGACACGACACCGGCCGCCACGGCCACGGCGGCGGCCTGCCCTTGACCGCCGTGCGGGGACACCACAGCCGTGAGGAACCCGGAGAGCAGGCTGATGGGAATCATTACAATCTGCGCGATGACGCCCACCATGATGCTGACTACAAGCGTGATTCCCAGGATGCGCCACCAGTGGCCACGAGTCAGGCCCCAGGACCTGCGGATTCCGTCCAATGCGCCGATCTGTTCCACAACAATGGCTGCCGGGGCAACCATCAACTTGATGTAGATCCAGATCATCAGCACAAATAGCCCCAGAGCCAGCGGCATAACAATCAAGATGGCCACTCCGCCCAGCGACGCGATCAGGAGCGCCGACACAAGAACAAGAAGTCCTGATGCCAGCATGGTGGCGGCAAAGAGTATTCCCGCCAAGCGGATAAGTGCACCTGCGCTCGGACGGGCCAATGCCCACATCTGCCTGAATCCCGTTTGGCGGTTGAGGATGGAGCGTGCCACCGGGACCACCATGGCCCCTTGAAGAACAGCCGAGATGACAAGTGTGAGCGCCGCCACCAGGAGAAGGCCTCCCGCGACGCCGAAGCCCAGCGCCGCCAGATCAGAGTCGCTTCTGCTCTCAAACCAGGAAGCCAGCGACCCGGCTGAGACGGTGGCAAAGGCGGTGACGACTGCGGTAACAATGACGCCCACCGATTGAGCCAGCAGAGAAGACCCCAGCATGGACGCGGCATTGCGCCTGATGGTCTGGAAAGAACCGTCCATGAATTCCCCGAACATCAGCGGTCGCAGGGGTACTATGCCGGGTTTGGGTGGGGCCACGTAGAGCGGCTGCCGGTAGGGTGGCATATTCGCGGCGAACGTGCCCGACGGCGGCGCGCCCCATTGTGGTTGGCCGCCCCATTGTGGTTGGCCGCCCCACTGTGATTGGCCGCCCCATTGTGGTTGGCCGCCCCATTGTGGTTGGCCGCCATCGTATGGCGGCTGACCGCCGCATGGCGGAAGGGCACCATGCTGCTGTGGCTGTTGCCCTGGTGGCTCCGTATTCGGCTCTGGCTGCGACAAGCTGTTCCTTCCCCACAAGATTCGGCCCCACAAGATTCGGGCCAGGTACCGTCGGCGCGGCACCCGACGCCGCCATCCGGCCGCTGGATGCCGGCAAAATCCCGGCACGCACCCAGCCTATAGTTCCGCCGTCGGGCGTCATAGCCTGATGCGCGATCCATCGCCTCACTTTTTCCCTCACCGCGTGGCCACCTGTAGTACCCATGGAGGTTGACGTCGTCTCTGCCCGATACCGGTAGGTTCCTTCCACGCCATGCCGTGGAAGCGGTCAGCGGGACAAAGGCAATGCAATGAGGGAATATATAACTATGAAGGCACGCATTCTGGTAGTTGACGATGACGAGGCGCTCGCTGAGATGATCGGCATTGTGCTGCGCAACGACGGCTTTGAGCCGGTCTTTTGCGCGGACGGCGGGCAGGCGCTGGAAATTTTCCGTTCCTCCAAGCCGGAGCTTGTGTTGCTGGACCTGATGCTCCCGGGCATCGACGGCATTGAAGTCTGCCGCCAGATCCGTGCGGAGTCCGACGTCCCCATCGTGATGCTTACCGCCAAGTCGGATACGTCCGATGTTGTCCGCGGCCTCGAATCGGGTGCCGACGACTATGTACCCAAGCCGTTTAAGCCTGCTGAACTCGTGGCACGGGTCCGTGCCCGTCTGCGTCCGGGGGATCAGAAGGCGCCGGAAACCCTGCGCATTGCAGATATCACCATTGACGTCGCCGGCCACCTCGTGAGCCGGGGCAGTGAACGCATCTCACTGACCCCGCTGGAATTCGATCTCCTTGTTGCACTGGCCCGCAAACCCTGGCAGGTGTTTACCAGGGAGCTCCTGCTTGAGCAGGTCTGGGGTTACCGGCATGCGGCCGACACGCGGTTGGTGAATGTCCATGTTCAGCGTCTGAGGTCGAAGATCGAGCGCGACCCTGAAGCCCCCGAAGTAGTATTGACGGTTCGTGGTGTCGGCTACAAAGCGGGTTCCTGAACCATCGGGAAGAGATACCACCGGCATTCCGGAGGGTGCCCCGTCCGGGCAGTCGGGTTCAGTCCCCATCCCGCCGCACCATCCGGCCCCGGAGCACACCGATGCGCTTGCAGCGGGCCTCTCCCAGCTGCCGTCGCGCGCCCGGATCTGGACCCGCCGGGTGCTGATCGTTGCACTGCGCGTGGCACGTCTCATCCGCGTTGGCCTCAGCCGGCTCTTTCCTGCGATCCGTTTTCTGGCGAGGGCCCTTCACCGCCGGTGGCGGCGTTCCCTGCAGTTCCGGACAGTGTTGACCACTTTGTTGCTGTCTGTAAGTTCCTTCGCCGTGGTGGGTGCCTACCTTTCCAACCAGATTGCCAACAACCTCTTCCAAGAACGCCTGACCCAGGCCGAATCCGAGACGCGCTACAACGTCAAGCAGGTGCAGGACACGTTCGACGGCGCGCAGGTCACCGATCAGTCCAGCGTTATCACGTTGGTCTACGACACCCTGAACGCTGTGGAAGGCCGGGGATCCGTGATTCAGCGCCGATACGTTTTCGAGGCGATGCCGCAGCAGACCAAGCCTCGAAACCGCTGGGTGGAGTCACGGGCGTCAGATCAATTGACCGTCAGCGTCATCCCGCCGGAACTGCGCAAGGCCGTACAGGACTCGGGCAAGGACCAATACTGGGCCTCCACTGAATTTCCGGTGCGAACTGAGGACCGGCCCGGGATCGCGGTCGGAAACAAAGTGACGTTTAACGGCACCGTTTACGAGCTGTATCTCATTTACGACCTGAACACGGCGCAGCAGACCCTCAACGAGATCCAGAACGTTCTGTGGGCAGGCGGTGCCGTCCTGGTGCTGATGATCGGCGCGATCGCCTGGTATGTTACGCGAAATGTTGTCAGCCCCGTGAGCCACGCAGCGTTGGTGTCGGAGAAACTCGCGGCAGGGCAGCTTCAAGAGCGCATGGTGGTCAAAGGTGAAGACGAAGTGGCGCGCCTCGGGGCTTCCTTCAACCACATGGCAGCCAGCCTTCAGGAACAGATCACTCAACTGGCCACCCTGTCCCAGATGCAGCAGCGCTTTGTTTCAGATGTCTCGCATGAGCTCCGCACGCCGCTGACGACGGTCCGGATGGCTGCCGAGGTGTTGTACGACGCGCGCCACGACTTTGACCCCATCAACAAGCGCTCCGCCGAGCTCCTTTATAACCAAGTGGAACGGTTCCAATCGCTGCTGGCCGATCTGCTGGAAATCTCGCGCTTTGACGCCGGTGTGGCAATGCTCGACGCCGAACCGGCGGATATCCTGCAGGTTGTCTTGCACGTGATGGACGGCGTGGCACCCGTCGCGGCCGAGTATGGTTCCGAAGTCACCCTCAATGCCCCCGCCGGAACCATTGTGGTGGAGATGGATGCCCGGCGGATCGACAGGATCCTGCGCAACCTAGTCCTGAACGCCCTCGAACACGGCGAAGGCAAGCCCGTCAATATCTCAGTGGCGGCCAACGAATCCGCGGTGGCAGTGGCCGTGCGGGATCACGGAATCGGCATGAATCCGGCCGAAGCCGCGAGGGTATTCGACAGGTTCTGGCGCGCAGATCCGGCCCGTGCCCGCACCACCGGCGGGAGCGGACTCGGGCTGTCAATCGCCACGGAAGATACCAAACTCCACAATGGTTGGCTGCAGGCTTGGGGGAACAAGGGGACAGGCTCCAATTTCCGCCTGACTGTTCCGCTCAGACAGGGCGACGCTATCGCGAAGTCCCCGCTCCTGCTGGAACCGGTGGATGTCGCCCTGCCGGGCTCCGCGCCGCAACGCACCATGTTGATCCTTGACCCCCGTCCTGCACTTGACCCAGCAGCACCCGGGACGTCCCAACAGCCGGAATCGGCCGGAGCGAAGGAAAAGCCATGAGAGCTGTATCCGGGCGGCCGAAGAATGCCGTGCTTGCGGCATTGACCGTCCTTGCCCTGCTTCTCTCATCCTGCGCGCAGATTCCCAGGTCCGGTCCGGTGGGCAAAAGCACCGACGAAAGTGCCGGAAACATCAACGTCCCGGCATTTTTCCCGGAGGCGCCGCGGGCGGGAGCGAGCCCCGAATCGGAAATTGAGGGCTTCTACAGTGCAGGCAGCGGTTATGAGGATGACTACGCCGTGGCGCGGCAGTACCTGACCCAGGCTGCGTCCGTTTCCTGGAAACCGGACCAGCGGGCTCTCGTTTTCCGCTCGGCCCAGGTGGTGAAGACAGGAGTTGAGAATGTCTTCAATTATGTGCTGGACGTTGCGTACTCGGTGAACGCCGACGGCGTGGCAACACAGCTGCCGGAGGGCACCAAAGAAAGCATTCCAGCTACGCTGACCCAGGTGGACGGACAGTGGCGGATATCCGAAATTCCGGACGGGACGGCCATCCCCGAGGAAACATTCAAAGTGATCTATGGGGCATATCCGATCTATTTCTATGATCCCAGCTTCACCTATGCGGTGCCTGATGTCCGCTGGTTCATCAGGAAGAAAACTGTCAAGTCCATGACCAGCGCGTTGCTTGGCGGCCCCTCGCCGTATCTTAAGGGCGCCGTTGTCAGCGCGTTTCCGTCAGGTATGAAACTGGCGCGGGAATCAGTGCCTGTGGTTTCGGGCGCTGCGCAGGTAGACCTTACCGCCAAGGAGCTGACCGAGGCCTCCGCCGAGGACAGGCTTCGGATGCAGACGCAGCTGGCACTCACGTTCCGCAGCCAGCCGGATGTCATCAACGTCGAGCTTCGTGCCAATCAGGATCTGGTGCGGGTTGAGGACAACGGGTCGGTGTTGCCGCCCGTGCGCGACAAAAACGTACCCGCCCGCCAGATCGCCGTCAGCAACAACGAGCTGGTGCGCTACGAGAACAACAAGATTTCGCCCCTGCCCGACATGCAGCCGGTGTCGGCGCTGGGGCCACGGGCGCCGGCAGAGTCGCCGGTATCGCAATCCGTGGCTTTCCTCAATGGGAGCCGCACCACTCTGTACTCCATGGTCCCCGGACAGCCCGCCAGGGCGCTGACAACCCGGAGTACACTGACCCATCCGTCATTCAGCCTGAAGGACTGGGTCTGGACTGCGGGCCCCGGTGCCAACGGGGCCACTGAGCTGGTGGCTTTCCGGCCCACCGGCGTGGCTGAAGGTGCCGCGGTCCCCACTGTGACTTTGGCACCCTACTGGCTGGCTGGAAGGAAAGTGACTGACTTCAGGGTGTCCCGCGAGGGCACCCGCGCGCTGGTGATATCCGAACAGAACGGCAAGGCCCGAGTCCAGGTGACCGGCATTATCCGGGCGGCCGACGGGACTCCCAAGGAACTGACGGCTCCAATTACCCTGGTCACGGCCAGCGACCCGGACCAGGGCGTCTGGGTCAATGACTCCACAGTGTCAGTCATGAAGGGGTCGGCGTCTGCCAACGTCATACCGGAGCTTTTGTCCCTGACCTCGGCGCAGCCGCAGCTCCTGGCTCCGTGGCCGGACCTCGTCGCGATCAGCGCCGGCAATGGTCCTGAGGAAATATACGGGCAGTCGGAGGACGGCATTTTCCAGCGGCTCGGTAACGGCTGGTCGCCGCAATTGAAAGGGCCGATCGATCCCTCGTTCCCGGGATAAATGATCCGGCGGAAGAACTCCGAAGATAGCTTGTCCACATAGGTGCCCCCGAAGGTTCAGATCCGGTGCCGGCTGCGGGACCATAGGCTCGTGGACAGCTTTCAAATCAACAATGGCAAGGATGTTCTGCCGGCTTCGGGAGACCCTGACCTGCTGCCTCACTGTGCATCTGCGGCAAAGCACCGCAGCGAACATCAGCAAAGGGTCCTTCGGGCACTTGAACTGGCAGTCGGGGCGATGGCTGAACTCATGGCCTTGGCCGTGCCTGTTGATTGTGTGTGCTGCGGAGTTGAAGATCTTGCTCTCTGTCCGGTGTGCGCGCATCAGGTCCGGGGCCTGATGCGCAGTCCGTTCAGGGCAGAAACGCAGGCTCCTGCCTTGATGGACATGGACGGCAGCACAATACTGCCCGTCGTGGCTGCAGGCGTTTACCGTGAAGAGTTGGCACAAGCAGTGCTGTCCTTCAAGAGACACGGCCAGCGCCAGTTGGCAACGGTCCTGGCCAAGGGACTCGGCCGCGCCATCCACGCAGCTGCCGGCGACGCGAACGGGCTGTGTCTGGTGCCAGTCCCCAGCAGCAATAAAGCCTTCCGTAAGCGCGGGTTCAGTCCGGTCCACCTGCTGCTCGGCAGCATCCGGCGACGCAACATGTTGCGGGGAATGAGCGTGCATGGTGTCCTGCGGAAGTCCAGCCGCCGGGGGAGCGGGGAGCGGCTGTCCAGCGGACAAAAAGGTCTGGGCCGGGGTGCCCGTGCGCGGCGGGTTAGGGATTCGATGCGTGTGCCGCCCGGCCGGCACACGGCTGCAATCCGGGGACGCCCCTGCATCATTGTCGACGACGTACTTACCACCGGAGCGACTCTCGCCGAGGCTGCACGGGCAGTGCATCTGGCAGGAGGCATCGTCCGGGGCGCCGTGGTCCTCGCTGCGACACGCCCGCCGGATGCATCGGTATTGCCCGTCGTATATCCCCGGGTGCGCCCGGATGAGGTGTCGACATACAAAAAAATAAGTGACGAAAGGATGAATAACCCGTAGCTATGAACTAACGTCGGTTATGGGTACCAAGAACAGATGTACCTGTCGATGGCGGCTCGGAAAGGGGCTCGACTGTCAAGCAGATCGGCCCCGGGAAGTGCCGCCGTCGTGTCACCGAAGTCATTTGGAGGGCACCATGGAGTTCATGATCAGCGGACGAAATCTGACGGTCTCAGACCGCTTCCGCGAGTACGCCGGCGAGAAGATCTCAAAGATAGAATCGCTGGGGGACAAGGTCCAGCGGGTCGATGCGAAGGTTTCAAAGGAAACGAATGCACGCCAGACTGGCGACCAGCTCACCGTAGAAGTGACAGTCCTGGGCCGTGGCCCGGTGATCCGGGCCGAAGCCAGTGCCGGAGACAAATTCGCGGCGTTCGATCTCGCATACAACAAACTGCTTGAGCGGCTCCGCAGGGCCAAGGACCGCAAGAAGGTTCACCACGGCCGCCATACTCCCAAGGCTGTCCGTGAGGCTACCGCCGAGCTGGAGCCGGCAAGCGCCAACGAACCACTCTATGTTCAGGCCAGCCACAGTGGTGAGTCCCCGGCAGTTGCTGCTGACAAGTCTCCTTACGACGTAGAGAATGATATTCCTGCCGGAAATTCTCCGGTGCTGATCCGCCGGAAAGTCTTCCCCGCTGCATCAGTCACCCTCGACGACGCTGTGGACAACATGGAACTTGTGGGGCACGACTTTTACCTCTTTGTGGACAAGGCCACCAACGCGCCCTCGGTGGTCTACCGGCGACGTGGCTGGACCTATGGCGTGATTACCCTGGATCAGGATTGCGAGCCGGGTGAAACCGCGCTGGAGGAAAAGATCCACGCCTACCGGTCTGATGACCAAGCTGCCACCGCCTAGGTCGATGCAGATTTTCCGACGAAAGGATTGATGTGGGCGCTTCGCTGAGCCTGTCACAGGCGCGGCGGATCGCACTGGCAGCCCAAGGATTGGACAAAGGACGGCCCGCTGGTCCCGTGACATCACGGACGGTGGGCCGTACCTTTGCCCAGCTTCGGCTGGTTCAGATCGATTCCGTCAATGTGGTGTCCCGAAGCCACTTCTTGCCGTTTTTCTCGCGACTCGGGGACTACGACCGGAGCATTCTGGAACGCATGGCGGGACGCCATCCGCGGCGCATGATGGAGTACTGGGCACACGAGGCAAGTTTTATCCGCCCGGAACATTTCCAGGATCTCTTGATGTGGCAGAACCGGAAGTGGGTGGGAGCCGGCACTATGGATCCGGTGCTCCGCGAGGGGGTTGCCGGGCAGATCCTGGAAGCGCTGGCCATGGGCAGGCCCATGACCGCCACGGAATTGACGGCGAGGTTGGGACATGTCGAGGACCGGCAAAGAGCCAACTGGGGCTGGAACTGGAACGCCGTCAAGAGAGTTCTTGAGCACTTGTTTGAAGAAGGCCTCGTCTCAGCTGCTTCACGGACGGAACAGTTTGAACGACGGTATGCCCTGACGGCGAGCGTACTGCCAGGCTCCGGTGCCTGGGTGGAAAACGCGGGGGACCCCTCGGTGGCCATGCACCGGCTGATCGACGCGGCTGCCCGTGCCCATGGAATAGGAACGGTAAAGTGCTTCGCCGACTACTTTCGGACACCCGTGAAGGCCGCCGCCGGCTCAGTGCAATATCTGATGGGCCGCGGGCGGCTTGTTCCTGTCACAGTTAAGGGTTGGGACAGACCTCTGTACCGCCACGCCGATGCGAAGCTGCCGCGCGCGGCTACTGGCCGCGCGCTGCTCAGTCCCTTTGATTCGCTGGTCTTCGAACGTCGGCGACTCGAGGAACTATTCGGGTTCCACTACCGGATCGAAATTTACACGCCTCAGCCGAAAAGGCAGTTCGGCTACTACGTTTTGCCGTTCCTGCTTCGCGACAGCATTGTGGCCAGGGTGGACCTTAAAGCTGACCGCGCGGGCAGCCGGCTCCTGGCCAAGGCGTCCCATGTCGAGCCGGATGCGCCGGCGGACACCGCCGTCGAACTTGCCGCCGAACTAACCTTGATGGCCAAATGGCTAGGGCTGGACAGTGTTGTGGTGTACCCGGAAGGGAACCTCGCCGGAGCACTGGAGGCCGCTGTGGAGGGGGCCGGCGGGTGTATCCGCTCTCAGGGAACAGACGCAACGTGCTCTGTGTCTCTCCCGTAGACTAAACACGCGAGAATTCGGCAGCATGAGACTGGGAGCAACTTCACGTGGCATCACTTATCGAAAAACTTCTCCGTACGGGTGACAAAAAAACCCTGAGGCAACTGCGGAACTATGCCGATTCCATTAACGCCCTTGAAGACTCGTTCAAGTCCTTCACGGATGCCGAACTGCGTGAAGAAACTGACCGGCTCCGCGGACGCCATCAGGATGGCGACAAGCTGGATGATCTGCTGCCTGAAGCCTTTGCTGCTGTCCGCGAGGCATCCTCGAGAACGCTCGGCCTGCGGCACTTCGATGTCCAGCTCATGGGTGGGGCTGCGCTGCATCTGGGCAACATCGCCGAGATGAAAACCGGTGAAGGCAAGACTCTTGTGGCCACCGCTCCGGCCTATCTCAATGCCCTGACCGGAAACGGCGTCCATGTCATTACCGTGAACGACTATCTCGCCGAGTACCAGTCCGACCTGATGGGCCGTGTGTACCGGTTCCTGGGCCTGACCAGTGGCTGCATCCTTTCAAATCAGGACCCGGCTGTCCGCCGCCAGCAGTATGCCGCGGACATCACCTACGGCACGAACAACGAGTTCGGGTTTGACTACCTCCGCGACAACATGGCCTGGGACCAGTCAGAGCTCGTGCAGCGTGGCCACAACTTCGCCATCGTTGACGAAGTTGACTCCATCCTGATCGATGAGGCCCGCACTCCGCTGATCATTTCCGGCCCGGCACAGGGCGATACGAACCGGTGGTACAGCGAGTTCGCCAAGGTGGTCCTGCGCCTGCAGGTGGACCATGACTTCGAGGTCGACGAGAAGAAGCGCACGGTCGGTATCCTTGAGGCCGGCATTGAAAAGGTCGAAGACTACCTCGGCATCCATAACCTGTACGAATCAGCTAACACTCCGTTGATCGGCTTTCTCAACAACGCCATCAAGGCCAAGGAGCTGTTCAAGCGGGACAAGGACTACGTCATCCTCGACGGCGAGGTTCTGATCGTGGACGAGCACACCGGCCGCATCCTGGCCGGGCGCCGCTACAACGAGGGAATGCACCAGGCGATCGAAGCCAAAGAAGGCGTCGAGATCAAGGCGGAGAACCAGACCCTCGCTACCGTCACTCTGCAGAACTATTTCCGCATGTACGACAAACTGTCCGGCATGACCGGCACCGCGGAAACTGAAGCCGCCGAATTCATGAGCACGTACAAACTTGGCGTTGTGGCCATCCCGACCAACCGTGACATGCAACGGCTCGACCAATCTGACATGGTGTTCAAGAATGAGACGGTCAAGTTCGAAGCCGTCGTCAAGGACATTGCGTCACGGCACGAAACGGGACAGCCGGTGCTGGTTGGCACCACGAGCGTTGAGAAAAGTGAGTACCTCTCCAGGCTGCTGGTCAAGGAAGGCATCCGGCACGAGGTCCTCAACGCCAAAAACCACGCCCGGGAAGCCTCGATCGTTGCCCAGGCGGGACGAAAGGGCGCAGTAACTGTTGCCACAAACATGGCCGGACGCGGCACTGACATCATGCTTGGCGGAAATGCCGAGTTCACGGCCATCGCCGATTTGGCCACGCACGGGCTTGACCCCGAAGAGAACTCCGAGGTCTACGAGGCCGCATGGCCGGCCGCTCTGGAAGCTGCCAACCAGGCGGTCAAAGACGAACACGAGGAAGTGCTCGAAGTCGGTGGTCTCTACGTTCTGGGAACGGAACGCCATGAGTCGCGCCGCATCGATAACCAGCTTCGGGGCCGTTCCGGACGTCAGGGAGACCCGGGCGAGTCACGCTTCTACCTGTCACTGACGGATGACCTGATGCGGCTGTTCAATTCGGGTGCAGCCGAGCGGCTGATGAACAGTTCGGTCCCCGATGATGTTGCACTGGAATCCAAACTGGTGTCACGGGCAATTGCCTCGGCTCAGGGCCAGGTGGAGGGCCGGAACGCAGAGCAGCGCAAGAACGTACTGAAATACGACGATGTGCTCAACCGCCAGCGCGAGGCCATCTACGGAGACCGCCGACGGATTCTCGAGGGTGACGACCTCCACGAGAAGGTGCAGTTCTTCCTGGAAGACACCGTAAATGCATTTATCGACGAGGCTACGGCCGAAGGCAATGGAGACGACTGGGACTTCAACCAGTTGTGGTCCAATCTCAAAACCCTGTACCCGGTGAGCGTGACGCAGCATGACATCATCGACGAAGCAGGCGGGAAGTCCCGGATCACCGTCGATTTCCTGAAGGAGGAATTGCTCTCCGATGCGCGACTGGTCTATCAGGCCAGGGAGGAAGCAATTGGCTCCGAAAGCATGCGGGAACTTGAGCGGCGCGTGGTGCTCTCAGTGATCGGGCGTAAGTGGCAGGAGCACCTCTACGAAATGGACTACCTGAAGGAAGGCATCGGTCTGCGCGCCATGGCCCAGCGTGATCCTCTCGTGGAATACCAGCGCGAAGGTTTCACCATGTTCCAGGCCATGATGGAAGCCATTCGGGAGGAGAGCGTCGGATTTCTGTACAACCTTGAAGTCGAAGTGACGCCGGCGGAGGACGTCGTTGTCGCAGACGGCGCGGGACAGCACACGGAACACCACGAACCGCAGATCCGGGCGGCCGGCCTGGAGGCACCGGAAAAGCCTGCTCAGCTGCAGTACACCGCGCCCGGTGAAGACGGTGCAAGCCAGACTCGAGTTGAGGGGAAAGCATCGGCGCGCTCAGGGAATCCGGCCAAAGCCGCAACCCAGGACAACAAGCGTGGGGCGAAGAAGAAGCGCCGCTGACGCATCAACCGCTTTTTTCCTTGTCACTCTTGACGCCTGACCGTTAACCGTCAGGCCGTGAGCGGGGGCCCGGACGATGGTCCGGGCCCCCGCTCTTTTCGTGCGCTGCTGCGGCTGGGTCTCAGCCAATTTCCAGTGCGGTGACGCGCCACACCTGCCGGCTTCGTTCCAGCCTGACAGCGACAGCACGGGCGCGTAGTTCGTCCACTACAACGGCACTCGCCTCGTACACATCAGCTGATACCTCACAGGCCCGGACGGACCGGACGGCTGGATTCTTATGGAGCCGTTTCAATGCCGGCAACGATGTCCGGGCCGCCTCACGCTGGATCAGGGACGCGCGGTGCTGGAGTGCGGCAAGGCAGCGCTGATCGAGGCGGCGTGCCAGTTGATGGACGGGTCTGGTCCCGGCGAGAACTTCAATGGCAGCCTGGACGGTATTCCGCGTGATGGTGCAGATATCCTGGTTTTCGTCGGTTGACCGCAGCGTGCGGACCGGAGGTTCCTGCGGTGCGTTAAAGTCCGCACGCGTGCGGATCGAGGTTACTGCACTCATGATGGTTCCTTCGCTTGAAGTCGGATACGCAGCGGCCCTCAGGCCGCGGACGGGGATTTGAGAATCTGGCCGGGCAGCAATACATCGGGGTTCTGGCCGATCGCGTCCTGGTTGGCTTGATACCAACGGGGCCAATACAGGGCGATGTCGACGTCGGACGCCGCTGGTCCAAGTTCGCGGGCGGCAATGCTCCAGAGCGAGTCGCCTGCAAGTACCGTGACGCTTCCAAAGTTTTCCCCTGTGGCCTCCTGGCCGGTGCGAATGGGGCGGGCGATGACCAGGCCGGGCTCCGGCGCGGAGGGACCTGGTTTCCACTGTGGTTCGGGAGCGACGGAACGAAGCGGCTGTGTGTCACCGGTCGGCGTCGCCGTCGGGAGTGCTGGGAGGCGCCGCGTGGGCAGTGCCGCGGCAGACGCCTCGGCGGCTTGCTGCGATCCGATGGGCTGCTGTCCGCTGGTTGGAGCCCACGCAGCCGAATATGCCATTTCCTGCGTGGGGCCCCAACCTGGTGTGATGGCGGCAGCATTGGCCATTGGGGCTGAGATGAGCTGAATACCGAGTGCCGCGAGAGCCAGCCGCCGCATGAATGCAGGACTGAATCGGCCCGTTGCATCCGCGGCCCGCCGGCTGCCTGCCCGCTCCAGCACAGCTGCAGCCAAAGCGATGAGCAAGGACAGCACCCACCAGGCAACCATAACGAGCCCCACCGTGTTGGCTGCCATACCCAACAGGTCCTCAAAGGAGAGGGACTGCTGCCTTGCGGCCGAAACCCGCCATCGGTCCATCAGCACGGCCCCTGTGACGGCCAGGAAAATGCCGAGAGACAAAATGACGGCGGCCATGGCGGCATCTGAACGGAGCGGCCGAGGATGCAGTGTTTGCATGCTTCTCAGTTCCTTTCATAGCTTTTGATGTTTTTTGATGCAGTTTGATGTACTTGAAGCTAGTTTGCCTTAGATGAGCGAAGTTTGTCTAGACGATGGCTAAAAAATCCGAAATTGACCCACCAAGGTATCCGGCTTACGCTGACGCAATGCGTTGGGATGCTCTGTTTGATGACATGGAGGCACAATTTGCGGCCGGAGACAGGCTCGAGCTGGAATCCGAGGTCAGCGAACGGGCCAGGGTGGATGCGGCTTCGATCGATCTGGCAGACCGGCTCCGCGGCTCGCTCGGCCGGCGCATCGGCGTGCATCTCGCGTCCGGTTCTACATTTGAGGGCACATTGAGCCACGCGGGTGCCGACGCCTTAGTCCTCAACGAGGAACTGCACCAGGTCCTGATCCCGTACGCATCGGCAGCACGATATGTCGGCCTCGGCAGGTTCTCCATCGGAGAACCGTCGCAGGTGAGGCGGACGCTGGGACTGGCCCGCGAATTGCGTGGGCTGGCACGCGACAGATCCGGGCTCACTGTGTTGCTGGCGCGCGGGTCAGCCGGTGAAGCGGCGTTCACTGGTGTGATTGACCGGGTGGGGAGGGACTTCTTCGACCTCGCCATGACCCAGCCTGGAGAAGTCCGCCGTTCCGGCAACGTCAGTCAGATCTCGACCGTCCCATTCGGCGCGTTGGCGGCGCTGAGGTCGCTGCGCTCCGGCGACCTCCAATAAAGTGCGGTCAGCGGATCAGACCGACTTGGACTTGGATTCCTCGATCATGCGGCCGGCCTCGGCATAGCGCTCCTCGATGTACTGCTCCAGCATTGTTTCCTCAACCCGCCATTGGCCCCTGCCGCCCACCTGGATGGCCTTGAGCTCGCCGCTGCGGACCAGTGAATAGGCAGCCGGTGAGTTGATCTGGAGCTGTTCGGCAACATCTGCGAGGGTGAGAAATCGGGGCATGAATCCATTTTGCCATCATTGATGCCAGTTGATGCGGTTATCCACAGTTTGGTGGTGTTTGGGCCTGTGACTTTCAGTTCCAGCCCGGTTGCCGTCACAATGATGATGTCCGGCGCAGCCAGCTGCCGGAGTGGCAACCACAGGGGGAGCAATACGCATGAGTGTTTCCACACCGGCCACGGGGGTGCGGCTGAAAAAACCGTCGTGGAAGGATCCGCGGCTCCTCGTCGGCGTTTTGCTGGTGCTGGCATCCGTCGTTGGCGTGATTGCGCTGGTGGGCAGTGCGGACCAGACCACCGACGTCTATTCTGCGCGGGACGGGATCGGAGTGGGCGAAAAGCTGACACCGGACAACGTCAACAGGGTCAAGGTGAGACTGGGCGATGTGGAAGATCACTATGTCACGGTTGAATCGGGGTTGCCTGAGGAGACGGTCGCGGTGCAGCGCATCGGAAAGGATCAACTGCTTCCGCGGGAGAGCCTAGGGAAGGTGGATGCACTTAACCGGAAGCCGGTGGCCCTGACCATCGAAGAAGCCCTGCCGGTCCAGGCAGTGGCGGGGACCCGCGTCGATGTCTGGGTGGCGCTCCCCGACGCCCGGAGTGGCTTCAGTGAACCCAAGCTGTTGCTGCCCGGAGCCGAAATTGCCCAGTTGACGCCAGGCTCTTCAGCCCTTGGTTCATCGAAATTCACGGTGCTCATGATCCTGGTCGGCGACGGTCAAATGCCCGCCCTGCTGGGTGCCCAGGCTAACAAGGCAAAGATTTCTGCTGTCTGGAACCCGGGCGGCGGGTCCTGATGAGTATTCCAGTGGTGACAGTGGGGCAGTCGCAGGAAGACCTTGTGGGTGGCCTCGAACGGCTCCACGGGCCTGTTACGGTAGTCCGCCGGTGCACCGAACTGACCGAATTGCTCGCAGCGTGCCAGAGCGGACTCGCGAGGGCAGCCGTGGTTGCGGAAGGCAGCCAACAACTGACTGCCTCGCTCGTTGACAGGCTGGGGGCAGTGGGCGTTGCCATCATCGCGCTGACTGACAGCCCGGAAGAGGCCGCGAGACTGCGTGGCATTGGTGTTTCGTCGGCCCTGTCCGGTGTGGAGTCTGCAGTCCTGGCTGCCCGCATTTCGGACGCCGTAGCCCAGCTGACCGGCACAGGATCCGGCCACGGGAGGTCGTTTGAAAGCGGCTTCGCAGACACTGGAGCCGCATTTCGCCCATTACCTGACACCGCGGATCCAGTTCCGGCCGCCGCCGGAACGGGGCAGATCATCGCCGTGTGGGGTCCAGCCGGCTCCCCGGGGCGCACCCTTGTCGCCGCCAACATTGCCGGCGAGCTCGCAGCGGAAGGAAAATCCGTGTTGCTCGTTGATGCGGACAGTTACGGCGCCAGCGTGGCTGCCGTGCTCGGGCTCCTGGATGAGGCAGCTGGACTGGCTCAGGCATGTAGGTTGGCCGACCAGGGAATCCTGGACCAGGCTGCTCTGTTGCGCATTGCCACGCCGGTGGCCACGAAGTCAGGAACGTTCCTGGTCCTGACCGGAATCACCCGGGCGGACCGATGGACGGAACTGCGCGCCACAGCACTGTCGCTGGTACTGGAGCGGGCGAAGGAAATCGCCGATGTTGTGGTTGTGGACACCGGTTTCTGCCTGGAAGCTGACGAAGAGCTGAGCTTTGACACCATGGCGCCGAGGCGAAACGCGGCAACACTGCGCAGCCTAGAGCTCGCGGACACCGTCTATGCGATCGGCTCGGCAGATCCGGTCGGTGTTCCACGTCTGGTCCGCGGGCTCGCGGAACTGGAAGCGGCGGTGCCGCATGTGTCCCCGCTCGTGGTCATGAACAAAGTCCGCGCAGCAGCTGTGGGAAGGACTCCGGAGCGGCAGCTCCGGGAGGCCTGGGACAGGTACGGGCCGGCGTCAGGGATCACCGCCTTTCTGCCGTCTGACCAGGCTGCCACGGACGCGGCATTACTTGCAGGCTCGCTGCTTCTGGAGGCGGCACCCGAGTCACGGATTCGCGGAGCCATCGCAGCCTTGGTTTGTGCACCTGTCCAGCAAAACCGCCGATCCTCTGTATTTTCTTCCACAGCGAAGCGTCGTCTAAAGGGCTAGGCTCACCATGAGGGCTGCAAGGATGCAGCCATGAACTTGTGATGGAGGCGTTTGTCGATGTCGTCAGGATCCAGCGTGGAGGATCAGTCCCTTTCGATAGGTACCCGTGAGGGGTATCTCGGGGAGTACTACGAGCACCTGGCGGATGAGGATTCCAAGGGCTATTCGCCGGAGCTGCTGGTTGCACGGGCTGGGACCCACCGGAAACTTGCGTCAGTCCGTCAGCCGGGCACGGCGAGCGTCTCGATCGTCGACGAACCGGACCGCACTGTCGTATATGTTGTCACCGATGACATGCCGTTCCTGGTGGATTCCGTCAACGCCGAGCTGGTCCGGCAGGTTTCCGCCATCCACCTGGTAATGCACCCGCTGTTCGTCGTGACCCGAAACCGTGAAACCGGTGAACTGGTAAAGGTCGACCGGGTCCCTTCGCACCTCGGCATTTCCAGCGGTGACACTGCGGCGATGCCCAGCATGTCGCATCTGATCGCCCAGGGCGACAACGTCTCCCATATGGAGTCGTGGATCGCGGTTGAAATCGACCGTGTCGGCGATGACGCCCGCGCCAACCTGACCGACGGTCTCAGGCGTGTACTCGGGGACGTCCGCGGGGCGGTCGAAGACTGGCCGAAAATGCGTGCCAAGTGCTTGCAGATCGCCGAGGACCTCGACAAGGTGGCAAACCCCGCCCAGATTGTGGAACTTCGCCAGGCCCAGGACCTCCTCCGTTGGCTGGATGACGGCAACTTCACCTTTCTCGGATATCGCGAATACGATCTCGTAAATGCTTCCGGTGAAGATGTGCTGGAGCTGAGGGAAGACAGCGGCCTTGGGCTGCTGCGCGCGAAACACGGCTCCCGTCAGATTCAGCACCTGACCGACGCGGGGCGCAAGAAGGCTCGCGAAAAGCGTGCCTTGGTCATCACTAAGGCCAACTCCCGCTCCACGGTCCATCGTCCTGCCTACCTTGACTATATCGGTGTCAAGAGTTTTGACGCCGCGGGAAACGTTAATGGCGAGCAGCGCTTCGTCGGACTCTTTGCAACGAGTGCTTATGCCGGTTCAGTCCGAAGCATCCCGATCGTCCGTGAGAAAGTAGACGCTGTCCTGCGCAACGCAGGCTTTCCCCCGGATTCCCATTCGGGCAAGGACCTGTTGGGAATTCTGGAAACATACCCCCGGGATGAACTGTTCCAGATCGAGATCCCCGATCTCGCGGCGACGGCAACTGGAATCCAGCGGCTTCAGGAACGACGGCGCACCCGGTTGTTCCTCAGACCTGATATCTACGGCAGATTCATGTCCGCCCTCGTATATCTTCCCCGTGACCGATACACCACCAATGTCCGACTTCGGATTGAGGAGGAACTGCGGGAGACGTTCCAGGCCGTCTCCATCGATTACGAGGCCCGGATGACGGAATCGGCCCTTGCCCGCCTCTTTTTCCGGATTCGCCTTCCGAAGAATGCAGACTTCAGCCACGTCAATGCCGAAGAACTGGAGAAGCGGCTGGTAAGGGCCGCCCGCTCCTGGAGTGAAGGAATCAGTGAAGTGCTTCGCGACGGCGGTGTCGACGAGAGCACAAAAGAACTGGCCGCCATCTGGGCTGAGGCATTCCCCGCAGGCTACCGCGTGGACTATGAAGTGGAAGACGCGTTGGAGGACATCGCGCGCTTCGAAAAGTACGGGGCCGTGGCAGAGCGGACCGCGGGAGCTGCCAAACCGGACCGGCCGGGCGTTCACGTCTATCTTCCTGAAGGCGCCGGAGCCACCCTTGAAGAAGACGCGCGCGTCAAGCTGTACATGCTTGAGCCGAAAAGCCTCAGCCAGATTCTTCCGTACTTCCACAACCTCGGACTCGAAGTTCTCGACGAACGGCCTTTCGAAATCGAGACAGCTGACCGGAGGGACTTCTTTCTCTACGATCTGGGACTGAAATACCCTGCCGGTGTTGATCCGCTGTCCACTGGTCAATTGTTGGCAGATTCTTTCGGGGCAGCGGTCTCGGGATCCGTGGAGTCGGACAGTTTTGACAGGCTGGTGCTGCGCGAGGGGATGCAATGGCGGCAGATCGTGGTCCTGCGCGCCTACGCCAAGTACATGCGGCAAATGGGCAATACAAACTCCTTTGAATTCATGGCAGACACGCTGCTGGCAAACCCGGAAGTCACCAGGGGACTCAGCGCCTTTTTCGAAGCCCGCTTCGATCCCGCATTGCCCGACGGGGAGCGGTCCAAACGTCAGGCCGTCGTCCGTAACGAGCTGGCCGCTTCGATCGAGCTGGTTCCAACGCTTGATGCCGACCGGGTGCTCCGGACTTTTACCAACCTGATTGAGTCCACCCTGCGCACCAACTTCTACCAGAACATGCCGTATCTCAGTTTCAAACTTAACCCGGCCGGAATCGAGGGCCTGCCATTCCCCAGGCCAATGTTTGAGATCTGGGTGTATTCCCCGAGGGTGGAAGGTGTGCACCTGCGTTTCGGTAAGGTGGCACGCGGCGGGCTTCGGTGGTCCGACCGCCGGGAGGATTTCCGGACCGAGATCCTTGGCCTGGTCAAGGCCCAGACCGTCAAGAATGCCGTGATCGTGCCCACTGGGGCCAAGGGTGGTTTCTTTGCAAAGCGCCTGCCGGACGCTGCCGCAGACAGGGCCGCCTGGATGGCAGAAGGAATTGAAAGCTATAAAACTTTCATCCGCGGGTTGCTGGACCTGACGGATAACCTCATCACAACTCCGGACGGTGAGAGACTGGTGCCGCCGGCACACGTTGTAAGACATGACGACGACGATTCCTATCTGGTTGTTGCCGCGGACAAGGGGACGGCGACATTTTCTGATATCGCCAACGGTCTGTCGGCCGAATACGGATTCTGGCTCGGTGACGCCTTCGCCTCCGGCGGATCAGTGGGCTACGATCACAAAGCAATGGGGATCACTGCCCGCGGGGCGTGGGAATCCGTCAAACGTCACTTCAGCGAACTGGATCTGGACACGCAGTCCGAACCGTTCACCGTGGTCGGCGTGGGGGACATGTCGGGTGACGTCTTCGGTAACGGCATGCTGCTCTCGAAGCACATCCGGCTTCTCGCGGCATTCGACCACCGCCACATCTTCCTGGATCCGATGCCAGACGAGGCGTCGTCCTTCGCTGAACGGAAGCGGTTGTTTGAGCTGCCGCGATCCTCATGGGATGACTACGACAGATCGCTGATCAGCGAAGGCGGCGGTGTGTATGCACGCCAGGCCAAGACCATCCCCGTGACCGAACGGGTCCGCACGGCGCTGGGACTTCCGGACGGTACCACCCGACTAAGCCCGCCTGAGCTTCTTCGCGCTATTCTGCTGGCGCCCGCGGACCTGCTGTACAACGGCGGCATCGGGACGTACGTCAAGGCGTCCATCGAGTCCAATGCCGAGGTCGGGGACAAAGCCAACGACGCCATAAGGGTCGACGGACGCGAGCTCCGGGTCAAGGTGGTGGGAGAAGGCGGAAACCTCGGCATGACGCAGCGCGGACGCATCGAGGCCGCGCTGCAAGGTGTCATCCTTAATACGGACGCCATCGACAACTCAGCCGGAGTGGACTGCTCGGACCACGAGGTCAACATCAAGATTTTCGTGGACCGGATGGTGGCAGCCGGTAGGCTCGACGCTGCGGAACGTGCGGATTTCCTGTCCTCGATGACGGACGAAGTGGGACGGCTGGTCCTTGAAGACAATATCGATCAGAACATCCTGCTGCTTAACGACCGTATGCGAGTGGCGGAGTGGAGCCCCAGCTACGAGCGCCTGATGGACTCGCTGGAAAAATCGGCCGACCTCAAGCGGGACCTGGAGGCCTTGCCTACCACCGCAACGCTCCGCGAGCGGCTGGAGCAGGGGCAGGGACTGACTTCCCCGGAGCTGTCAGTTCTTGCGGCCTACGCCAAGATTGAACTTGCCACATCCCTTCGGAACAGTGATCTGGCTGATGATCCGTGGTTCCGTCAGACTCTCCGGGCCTATTTCCCGAAGCAGTTGCGGGAGCGGTTCGACGCCGAACTGGACACCCATCCGCTGCGCCGAGAGATCATCGCCACGGTAGTGGCGAATGACATGATCAATATGGGCGGAATCACGTTTGCATTCCGTACTATGGAGGAAACGTCCGCCAGCGAGGTTGCCGCCGCCAAGGCCTTTGTGGCGCTGCGGGAGGTGTTTGAGCTGGACGTTATGGTGGGTGAACTCAACGCTCTGCCGGCGTCTTTTCCAACAGAACACTGGAGCACCGTCCACCTGGACATCCGCCGGCTCCTGGACCGGGCCGTGAGGTGGGTCCTTGGCCAGAGCAATGCGTCGCGGCCCATTGCGGACATTGTCGGAGAGTTCAAGCCGCTGTTGGATCCGATGCGTGCGCGCCTGCTTGAGTACCTGCGCGGCGATGACAGGACCAGGGTTGCCGGCTGGCTTGAAAAGGCTAGGGGCTGGCAGCTTCCCGAGGATCTTGCGCATCGCTGGGCTGAGCTTTTCGAGAGCTTCGTTCTGCTGGACATCGCCAAGATTGCGCACGCCAGTAAGGAACCTGTTGAAGACATTGCGCACGTCTACTACACAGTCTTCAATCGCTTTCATATTGATTCGCTGCTGGAACGCATCAGCACGTTGCCCAGAAGGGACCGCTGGCAGGCTTTGGCGCGCGCGGCACTGCGTGATGATCTCTATGCCACTGTTTCAGACATGACGACGTCGGTACTTGAGTCAACGAGGGCCGGCGCCTCTGCCGGGGAGCGGCTTACGGCGTGGGAAGAACTGAACGCTGAGCAGCTTGGCCGGGCAAAGAGCATGTTTGACGAGGTCAATTCGCTGGAAGCGGACGATATGGCCTCACTGTCGGTAGCATTGAGGCTCTTGAGGTCGATCGTCCGACGCTAAGGGAATTGCCTTGGCGTCGCAAATGGAGGTGCAGTGGCAATCTTTACGGACCCTATCAGGGAACATGCTGATTTTGGGCCGGGGGATGCTGAGTGGCTGCACCTCCTGGTGGGTGACTGGCAAATGGTGGCGGACCTCGCGTTCGCCGACCTTGCGCTGTGGTTTCCGCATCCGGAACTGGGCTATGTGGCGCTGGCCCATGTCCGTCCGTCCACCACACATACCGTGTTTCATGCGGACTTTGTTGGTGAACGGATCCGGTCTGATCTGCAGCCGCTGGTGGACAGGGCATGGAACAGCCGGGCTATTGAGCGGTCCAGTGAAACCAACTGGAGCAGCGACATGGCTCTCCGCGTGGAGGCAGTGCCCATGGTACGGAACGGCCGGACTTTGGCCGTGGTCACGTCCCACATGGATTTGTCGAGTTCCCGGATGCCCTCGCGGCTCGAGCTGACCTACCGTCAGTGCGCCTATGACCTGCTGCGCATGGGCACATTGGGACTGTGGCCGGACTTTGCTTCACCGACAGGGTCCCGCCGCGGTGCACCGCGTGTGGGCGACGGCCTGATCAGACTCGATGCGGATGGCATTGTCCAATACGCCAGCCCCAACGGCGTTTCAGCGTTCCGGCGGCTGGGCGACGGTGAATCGCTTGAGGGACGCTCCCTGGCCGAGGTGACCGCGAGCCTGCTCAAGGACCGGCGCATGGTGGACGAGACTCTGCCGCTGGTGGTCACCGGAAGGATGCCGTGGCGCAGTGAAATCGAATCCCGTGGCGTCAGCCTGTCCCTGCGTGCCATACCGCTTCGTGATGAACAGCAGCGATTCGGTGCGCTGGTCCTGTGCCGTGATGTCTCCGAGCTCCGGCGCCGTGAGATGGAACTGGTCACCAAGGATGCGACGATCCGGGAGATCCACCACCGGGTAAAGAATAATCTGCAGACGGTAGCCGCCCTCTTGCGGATGCAGTCCCGCAGAATGGTCAGTGACGAGGCCAAGCAGGGTCTGGAACAGGCCATGCGCCGGGTTGCCACGATTGCACTGGTCCACGAAACCCTCTCGCAGGGACTGGCGCAGAGCGTGGACTTCGACGAACTCATTGGCCGACAGTTCCGGCTTTCGGCGGAGGTGGCATCCCCCTCACAACAGGTCAAGACTGAGCGGGCCGGGCTGTTCGGCGAATTGCCCAGCGATTTCGCCACCCCGCTGGCACTTGTGATCAACGAATTGGTGACCAACGCCGTCGAACATGGCCTCGAGGGCAGAACCGGAACGGTCTGGCTAGTGGCGGACCGTTCCGAAGGCGATGACGGCGAGGAGCTGCTGACAGTGACTGTGGCCGATGACGGTGTGGGCCTGCCGGATACTCCGCATGTCGAGGGGCTCGGGCTTCAGATTGTACGTACCTTGGTGACGAGTGAGCTGGGTGGCTCGATCCAGTGGAAGCCCCGCGAGGGCGGGGGGACAGCTGTCCAGATCGTGCTGAGCCTGGTTCGGCGCTGAATATCTGCTGCAGGGAGCGGAAGCCATAGAACCTGGTGGCCGCGGGCGGCAGCCGACCGTAGGCCGCCGCGATGGACGGCAATGGCCGCAGACCTGAAGGTCTGCGGCCATTGCCGTTAGAATTTCGGTTCTACTGAAACCGGATTACCTTGAAGTCTGGCCCGGTCAGGAAGCCCGGCGGGCACGTGCCGCCCGGCGTTTGAGGGCCCGGCGCTCATCTTCGCTCATGCCGCCCCACACTCCGGCATCCTGGCCTGACTCGAGCGCCCACTGCAGGCACGTGTCAACAACCGGGCAGCGGCGGCAAACACTTTTCGCTTCCTCGATCTGGAGGAGGGCAGGTCCGGTGTTGCCCACAGGGAAAAAAAGCTCCGGGTCCTTGTCGAGGCAGGCTGCGCGGTTACGCCAATCCATGCTGATCAGTCACTCCATTCCGGTAAATCGTCCAGCCGTTTGTGAAAATATTCACTAGAGGCTGCATAGGAAAGGGGCCCTGCAGGGCCCCCAAGGTCATCTCGATTAAGCGTGTCATGTTAACGCTGTGTAAACAAGGGGTAATGGCCCAAGGAATCCCCTAAAAGCGTGAGCGATGCATCACATCGGCCGCAGGGGCCCTCACTGATATCCGACTATCTCCGGTAGTGTGCCAGTGTGTCAAGACCCCCACTGAACCCTCCCCAAGGTGCTCCGGACCCCGCTGATGAAGAGCCCTCATCCACAATGGTGCCTCGTGGCCGTCCGGAATCTACGGTTGTCAGGCCCCGCCAGGTCGCCGCTATTGCGGTGATCGTCGCCGCCGAAGCCGTGGCTTTGCTGGCTATCGCAGTCTTGTGGGGATACCAGCTGGTTTCCGGTCCGCTGGTGTTGCCCTTTTGGGGGGACGTCTTCTTCCTCGTTTTGCTGCTGGCGTTCTCTTCATGGCTTTTTGCGGTGGGGCATTTTCTCTTCCGCGGTTACCGTTGGCCACGGGCCGGCGCCCTGGTCGCGCAGCTATTTGTGCTCGCGATTGGATTTCCGACGCTGACAGGCGGCGACCCAATAGCCGGACTTTCGATGCTTCTGCCGGCGGTGGTGGCAATCGGACTGCTCTTCGACAAACGGGTCATCCACTTTGCCTCGCGCGCAGGAGGCTCCCCGCCTGCTCTGTAGCTGGGTTATGCCCGGTGCCGCGCACGGGCGGCGGCGATGGCGCAAGGATGGATAACTGGACGGCCGTGGCCCTGCCCTCCGAGATGAGGACGGCACGGCCCGGCGGGGGACTGGCTTCCGGTTCGAAGCGCTGACCGAAGAAATCCCCATCCCTGAGGCTGCGGGGAGCGATCAGGAGTCCGGTCCCGTAGCTGCGCGCGCTCAGGGCCAAGGGCACTCTCTGCATGAGCGTGGAGCTAAAACCCGCGGTAAGGATAACCGTCCATCCCAGATTGTGGAGCTCCACCAGATGCTGGTTGGCGGCAGCGGGGAGCAGATCGGCATCATCCACTAGTGCAACAGCTTGCCGGTCCAGCCGCCCGCTGACTGCCCGGGCATGGATCTCTGCCCAGAATTCTTCGGCGCCGGGGGAGGGGCAGGTGCCAAGTCCTGGGCAAATCCACGCAGTGATGGCCGGGTTGAGAGACGGTAGGGCGGCAATCAGTGAGCTTTTCCCGGATGAAGGTCCGCCCAGTACGGCCAGAACGCTGCCAGACGGCAACCGAACGGACGCGGGATCAAGTTCGTCCCCGCCCAACCCGACGTACAATCTGCGATGAGGCGTGGATGATGACTCCTGCTCGTCGGACCGGGGCTGCAGGGACCCATTCCCGGCACCCGGTAGCCGTGACAACACGTCTCTAACATGAACCTTGACCGGCAGCGGCTCCACCCTGAAGGGTCGCTTGGCGAGGGAAAGTGAGGCAGCGCGCGAGGGCTTTCCGGTATCGCTGCCTCCCGGAACACCTCCTACGGCAAGGTAAGAGGACATGGAGAAAAACTGGCACACCGTGGTCCGTCCCCCCGCCACGCTGCCGAAGGCCACAGCTCGGCCAGGCAGCGGAGCTGTTTCCGGAAGCCTGGGCCAGGACAGTCTGCTGTCTTCACTGGTACCGGCAGGAAAAAATATGCGGTTCGGGACGGACGCGAACAATCGGGATGTGACGAGTTCCCGTTCTCCGGAAATGATGACCGAGATCCCGGCCGCGGAGCCGTCACGGACAATGTCCTGGAGTACATCTTCCGCCCACATCAGAGGGCCGGCACGGAAAGCGGATACCCAGGATCCCCAACCCGAAACGACCAGAACGAGCGGGGTTTCCTGTACGCCACGGGGCCGGCTCAGCCGGGCGGACATTTCCCGGGCAACCCTTTCGAGTACCCGCACGCCCAACCGCATTTCGTGCAGACCGGCCACAGCCCCGACCCTTTCAGAGCTTGCCATGTCAGTGAAAGAGCTGTCGGCATCAAGTATGTAGAAGTGCGATTCGATTCTGTCCGTCATCAGCTGGTGCAAGGCCAAGGACATCGCATCAGGCACACCGCCGGCTGGACCACCTACCAAAGCGAGGTGACCTTGGTTGGCCGGATTCCATTCAAGTAATGCGATGCGCTGCTGCTCCGGAAGGTCCTGCCAGCCCAGCTGGACATTCCTTTCTTCGCGGCCGGCGCCGTCGTCGTCAGCTAGGGCGCGGGGGTCGCCGGCAGCACCGCCGGGACCGGATTCCGGGGAGTCATGCTGGTCCGGATAGGGGAGCGGCGCAGGCAACGGCATGGCAACGGGTCTTCGCACCGCAGTGCCACCGATGGATGCCCACAACTTACGGGTGGATTCAACGATCGGCGCTGCTGCGACCGCTGGTGTGACGGTTAATTGATGGGTCCCGTGTCCTGACGGCACAGCAGCGGGCCATCTCAGGGCGTCGTCAGCGCGACGGACCTGGATCCCAGGCGCCGGCAGTTCCGGGGAGGACCGGGCGAGCGATGCGGTTTGAAATTCCTCTGCCTCTTCTGTCCCTCTGGCCAGGAAGGCTCTACCAGGGGTGCCGACTGAGATATCGGCTGCATGGCTGACGTTGATGATGTCAGCAGAGTCCATGGCAGTCTGGACCCGCAACGCAATGCTGGTGGTGACGTTGGCCCTGATATCGGCTGTGAGGGCACCTTGTGGACGTTGAGTCGCCATGATCAGGTGGATGCCGAGTGAACGGCCGATCGTAGCAATTCTCATGAGCTCACCAAGAGCCTCCGGGGCGTCCTCCACGAGCATCCGGAATTCGTCAATGATGAGGATGAGTTGGGGAAGCGGCGAGTCCTTGGCGGCATCAGTTTGACGGTACGCCGCCAAATCCGGAGCCTGCACGGCGGCCAACAACTCTTCGCGGAGCCGAATTTCCGCACGCAATGAGGCCAGAGCACGATCCAGTTCGTGCTTCTTGAGATCAGTGAGCATTCCGACGCAATGGGGGAGTCCGGTCAGCGGGCCCAGTCCTGAGCCGCCCTTGAAATCGACAAAGAGGAAATTGATCCTTGCCGGCGAGTAGCTGAGGGCCAAGGCGGCTGTGAGGCTTCGGAGGAGTTCCGACTTGCCCGAGCCCGTCGTGCCGGCCACCAGAAGGTGTGGACCGTCGGCCTCGAGATCCAGCACCCGCAGGCCCGCGGCGGTGAGGCCGATGGGAACCGGCAGCCCCGGCCGTAGCCTGCCCGCGTCCCAACGTGATGATGTTTCTTCGGTGGAGAGCGGCATGACGTCACTGAGCGAGCAAGTCTCCGGGATGTGCGCCACGGATTGAACGCCAACGTCAGTTGTTGATGCCAATCGCCGGCAATAGCGGTTGAAGACCTCTTCGGGGACGAGGTCGGGCACAAATGCTGTAGTTGAGCTGCCCCTGCGGTAGGTGGCACTCCGCTCGCCCATTTCAAGTTCACAGTCCGGTGCGGCTCCCGCTGACTGGCTGAAGTGAAGGACCTGCCACCCAAGGTTTCGTGCGGATTCCTGCAGCTCGGTATCCGATGCCGCCGAAGCAGCATCGCCCAAGATCATGAGGACCCCCCGCGCGTACCCGGGCCCCGGGCCGGCGGCCACGGTGGCAGCTGAAGTGTGAAGATCGGCCGAGAGGATGACGGAATGGTGGTAGCGGGCAGCGAGGGGAAGGAGCGCAGACCTGCCGTGAATCAGCACACGGGTGGCTCTGGCACTGGGATATCCGAGAAGCTGAATGATCAAAGAGCGGGCCAGCCCGTTCGAGGCAGCCAGGGGCCCGCGAACCACAACCATCGCAATGGAGGGGTCCAACGTCAGCGGCGCAGATACCAATGACGGTACTTCGGCCTCGGGATCAGCCGGTTCGAATTTGATGTGTGCCGGCTGCTCTGCCTGCCCCAGACGCAGCCAAACGCCTTCCGGAGCGGTGCCGGCGGCATCGTGCTCCGCTCCGGAAGGCGGATCTGCCAGAATCAGGTCGGCAGCGGAAGGTGCGCATCGCCGTCGTCGTTCCCGGTCTTCCTTGACGGCTGCAGCGACAGAGGATTTCTGCTCGCGGCGTTGCCGCCTTCCGGAAATTACCGGAACCAGAACCGAAACTGCTGAGACGGCCGTGAAGGCCAGAAACATCCACATGCCCGTCATGACAGCCAGGCCAACGCCGATTACGAGCGGCAGCCCGGCTGTGAGAATGAGCGTGGTCCGGTTGCCGGCTTCCGGCCGGCGGTTGATCGAGAGGGGCTCGGCTACAGACCGGCCAGCCTTTGCAAGGTCGGCTCCTGACAGTGTAGGGCCGCCGAATACCACTGACATGGTGGAGCTGCCACAGCGGATGACGGAGCCGGTAGAGACGACGGCGTTCCGTACGCGTTTGCCGTCCACCTCCGTGCCGTTTGCGCTGTCGAGGTCAACGATGGTGATGGCGGTGTCTGAGACCTCAAGGCGGGCATGCTCCCTTGAGATATCAGCGTCCGGAATGATCACCTCGGTGGTGCTTCTGCCGATCCGGTACGTACCGCGCCGGAGGGGGAGCAATGTTCCCGCGCCCGGTCCGCTGTGCACCGCCAGCACGAGTGACGCAGGAGGCCCGGCGTCTCTGGACACCAAGGGCCTGGGCATCCTTCTGCCCGGCCCGTCGACCAGTACTGCGCCGTTAACGAGCGGCGGCGCACCCACGGTAAGCCCTGTGAGGGAGACGCCGTTCACGGTCACTTCCTGCGTTCCGAACCCGCGGGCGAGCGCGGCCTGGAGTTCGTCGCCGCTGCTTCCAGGAACTGCCTCTATTGTCAGCTCCACGGGCGCGTCAGTGCGTCCGGCGCCCGGCCTGCGGACCAGGGTGCAATGGAGGGGCATGGACAGATCTCAATTCTCGGGGGAGTGCTTGGTGCCCACGCTAGCGTTTACGGTGTGCGCGCGTCCGGCCATGATCCGGGCATGTGGATAACTTCTAAACGCACCCGCTGCTGCTGGCGCTGCTGCTGCTGCTGCTAGTGGGGCTCGCAAGCTTGATTTGTCCTGTAGACGAACGGTTCCGGGCAGAATTCCGGGTGCTGGCACTCCGCTACGGTAGGCCACGCCGTTCGCTTCGCCCATGAGGAAGGTCTTAACCACTGATCGTGGTGGCTCCCAGCGCCGGGGTGCCAGACGAAGCTGTGATCAGTGACGTTCCAAAATCTGGCATCTGGCGCAGGTGCGCGAGCTCGCTGAACTCGGCAGGAATTGCGTTGTCGGGCGCGGCGCCTACAAAAGTTCCCGATGGCGCCGTGGTCACCAAGGATGTTCCTGATTTCGCTCTTGTGGCCGGCGTTTCGGCCAAAAGCCTGGGTAGGAAAAGCAGGGTTGCCTCTTGGTCAGAATGGCGATATCTGGATTCGTCCGATAATAAGCGACCAGTATGTTGAGCAGAACGATACGCTCCGACAGGTTGAGCCAAGAGCCATCCCCTTGCTAAGCCGATCATCGGCGACGAAGAGCGGCGCACAGTGGATGCCGTACTCGCAACTGGTCAGCTCGCCTAAGGGTTACAAGTAGCGTGATTTGAGAAGAATTCTCACAAGTCCTCCTATACGGACGCGCATCCGCTGCTGTGAACTCGGACATATCGGGGCTTTACCTAGGCCTCCTTGCGGCAGGGATGCCGATAATCCGCAGCGGTTCAGCTCTGAGGAGAAGGTGCCGGTGTCATGGGAAGGGCGCCAGAAGGCGTTGGTCGAAATCGCGAAGCTGAAGGGCGCATCGCCCACGCTAATGTTTACACCGTGTGCGCGTCCGGCCATGATCCGGGCATGTGGATATCTCTTGAGCGCACCGTGGATTCGCGGTCACACAGGGGGTCTCGGGTACGCTTGACCAGCAGACGATGCACAACGTTGGGCTGCCCGCATTTCGAACCAGGAGATTTTGTGACCGCTGACCTCGTCATCGTAGGATCGGGCTTCTTCGGCCTGACAATCGCAGAACAGGCCGCTACCGAGCTGGACTTGAAGGTCGTTGTCATCGACCGCCGCCACCACATCGGCGGCAACGCCTACAGCGAAAAGGAAGAGCGGACCGGCATAGAGGTTCACCGCTATGGTGCGCACCTCTTCCACACTTCCAACGAGCGTGTATGGGAATACGTCAACCGCTTTACCACCTTCACCGGTTACGTCCACAAGGTCTACGGCGTGCACAAGGGCGAGGTCTATTCCCTTCCCATCAACCTTGCGACGATCAACCAGTTCTTCAGGGCAAATCTCACTCCAGGCCAGGCGCAGGCACTGATTCAGGAGCAGGCCGGGGAACTTGCTGGAACCGATCCCCAGAACTTGAATGACAAGGGCATTCAGTTGATTGGGCGGCCCCTCTACGAAGCGTTCATCAAGCACTACACCGGAAAACAATGGCAGACGGATCCCAAGGACCTGCCCGCAGACATCATTTCGAGACTTCCGGTCCGCTACAACTACGACAACCGGTACTTCAATGATAAGCACGAGGGCCTGCCCACCAACGGCTACACGGCGTGGATCGAGAAGATGGCTGAACACCCTAACATCGAGGTCCGGCTCAACACCGACTTCTTCGATGACACACACGATTACAGCAAGAACAAGGTCGTCGGCAACATTCCGGTGATCTACACCGGACCGATTGACCGCTACTTCGACTTTGCGGAAGGCGATCTCTCCTGGCGCACCATTGACTTCGAAGAAGAAGTCCTCGACCTCGGCGATTTCCAGGGAACGTCTGTAGTGAACTACAACGACGCCGATGTGCCTTACACCCGCATCATAGAGCCGCGCCACTTCCACCCGGAGCGCGAGTACCAAACGGAAAGAACCGTAATTATGCGCGAATTCTCGCGTGCTGCCGAAAAGGGCGACGAGCCTTACTACCCGATCAACACCGCCGCGGACCGCGAACGTCTGCTCAAATACCGTGACTTGGCGGCAGCCGAGCAGGACGTTCTCTTTGGAGGGCGCCTGGGGACCTACAAGTACTTGGACATGCACATGGCGATCGGTTCAGCCCTCACCATGTTCGACAACAAGATCAGGCCGCACTTCGAAAGCGGAGCCAAGCTTCAAAGCGGAGGGGTGGACGCGTGAGCACCACTACGGACAACACGGCCTGGAGTACCCTGCAGAGGGTGATCCTCCCGTCAGCAGACCAAATGGACACCGCCTCCCTGTACGTGGACGCAGGGATGGCCAGCGGCATCCGCCTTCGCGAGAATGACGAACTGGCCCGCTCGCCTAAGCTGCCGGAGGACAAACTCCAGATGTTCAGCTCAGGCGGACCTCAGGCGCACTTCGAGGACTTCCTGGGCCGGCATTCCATGCGGGTCCGCGCCGGTGAACAGATTTCCTTCGGCACCTATTTCAATGGATTCCCGGCCAGCTACTGGCGGCGTTGGACCTCGGTCCGGGATATCCGTCTCGAAGTCCGGACGCGCGGAACCGGGACCGTCACGGTCTACAAGTCCAACGCGCGTGGTTCGCTGCAACGCGTTGACGGGCAGCACGTGGACGGGGCTACGACGTCGACGTTCCAACTTTCGCTGAAACCGTTCGGCGACGGCGGCTGGTACTGGTTTGATCTCGCCTCCAGCTCAGGTGAGCTGGTGCTGGAACACGCAGAATGGCAGACCGCCGGCGGTGAGGCAGCCAAGGGCCAGGTCACCCTCGAGATCACTACGATGAACAAGCCCGACTTCTGTCTCAACAACGCCCGCATCCTCTCCGAAAACCCGGATGTCCTGGAGAATGTCAAAGAAATCCTGATCGTGGACCAGGGAACCCAGAAGGTCGAGGACCAGAAAGGCTTCGCCGACGTCAGGGACGCCCTGGGCGGCAAGCTCCGGATCATCAACCAGGCGAACCTTGGCGGTTCCGGCGGCTTTGCCCGCGGTATGTACGAGGCCGTCGAGAATGGCAGCGACTACGTCCTGCTGCTGGACGACGACGTCGTGGTGGAGCCGGAGAGCATCGACCGGCTGCTGACGTTCGCCGACCATTGCCGCAAGCCAACCATCGTCGGCGGACACATGTTTGACCTTTACAGCCGCAGCGTGCTGCACACCTTCGGTGAGGTCGTGGATCCGTTTCGGATTGTGCCCGCGGCGCCGCACTCGGACATGGAAGTGCGCCACGACTTCAGCGTCGCCAACCTCCGCCAGACACCTTGGTTGCACCGCCGCGTGGATGTCGACTACAACGGCTGGTGGATGTGCCTCATCCCCACCAAAATCATCAAGGACATCGGTCTGTCACTCCCGCTGTTCATCAAATGGGACGACGCCGAATACGGCCTCCGCGCGCGCGAAGCCGGATACGCCACCGTCTCCATGCCCGGTGCCGCCGTCTGGCACGTGTCCTGGCTGGACAAGGACGACCTGGTGGGCTGGCAGTCCTATTTCCACGAGCGGAACCGGCTCATCACCACCTTGATCCATAGCCCCTACAAGCGCGGTGGGCGGGTGCTGCGCGAATCCGTGCAGGCAGACGTAAAGCACCTCGTCTCCATGCAGTATTTCACCCAGCACGGTCGCATCGAGGCGCTCAAGGACATCTTCAAGGGACCACACGAGCTGCACAAGGTCCTCGGAACCAAGCTTCCGGAAATCAATGCACTCAAGGCGGAGTACCCTGACGCGCAGGTACGCGAGGACGTGGACGACTTCCCGGCACCGAAGATTGGTCGTGGACCCCTGGGCGGGGCGCCGATCGGCATGCCCAGCAAGAAAGAACTGGTTCCCTGGGGTATCAAGACTGTTGCCCGCCAGTTGGTTGAGGCACCGAACGCGGAAAGCGCCGAACGTCCGCAGGGCTTCCTCGCTCACCGCGACAACCGCTGGTTCCGGCTGGCCCACTATGACAGCATCGTGGTATCCAATGCCGAAGGCACAGGGGCCTCATGGTATCGCCGCGACCCGAAAAAACTCAAGTCGATGCTGATCGAGGCCACCGCACTGCATCTGCGCATCTACCGTGAATGGGACACCCTTGCGGAGCAGTACCGTAATGCCGTCGCCGACATCACGTCCTTGGATGCTTGGAAGAAGACCTTCGACGCAGGCTCGGGGGACCGGAAATAGATGGCCGGCGCCAATGATGAAATGACGCGCCCCGGCAAGGGGCGCGGACTGTTGGACGTCTACGACCACCGATTCCTCCTCAAGCTGTTGGTGCGCAAGGAGATCAAAGTCCGATACCGCGGCTCGGTCCTGGGCCTGCTCTGGTCCTATGTCAAGCCTCTGATGCAGTTCTTGATCTACTTCGTGGCGCTGGGCATTTTCCTGAACCTCCAGCGGGGAACACCCAATTACGCCATCTACCTCTTTGCTGGCATCGTACTGGTGAACTTTTTCACGGAGTCCCTGGGTAACGCCACCCGTTCCATCGTGGACAACCGAGACCTCATCCGGAAAATCTATCTCCCGCGTGAGCTCTTTCCCGTGGCCACAGTGTGGGTTTCGGCGGCGCACTTCCTGCCGCAGATGGTGGTCCTGGTTGGAGCATGCCTCATCGGGGGGTGGACGCCGTCAGCGCTGCAGCTTGTGGCCGCCGTCCTCGCCTTTATCCTGGTCTCCGTCCTGGCCGCCGGGCTGGGTCTGCTCTTCGGCGCCGCGAACGTCTACTTCCGCGATTCTGAAAACATTGTGGACATGATCCTCATGGTTGTCACGTGGGCGTCCCCCGTGCTCTACGTCTGGACTATGGTGGAGCGGGTCATGGGCCCGTGGTACTGGATCTACCAGCTGAACCCAATTACTGTCGCTGTAGAGATCTTTCATTGGGCGTTTTGGTACCCCACGTTGAAGCAGGACCAGCTCGGCCTTGCCTCGATGCCACCGGATCTGATGACCGTATGGCTGCCGGTGGCCTTCCTGATCGCCTTTGCCGTGCTGTTCGTCGGGCAGCTGACGTTCCGGCGCCTGGCCGTCCACTTTGCACAGGAGCTTTGAAATGACTGCACTGGGCCATGTCGCTATCAGCTGCGCGAACCTGCGCAAGCAGTTCGTGCTTCGCCACACGCGTTCCATGAAGGAAGCCGTGGTGTGGCTTGTCACGGGACGCAAAGGCGATCTGTCCAAGAAGTTCCTGGCGCTCAAGGACGTATCCCTTGAAGTCAGCCAGGGGGAGACCGTCGCGCTGCTGGGGCTCAACGGTTCCGGAAAATCAACTCTGTTGAAGTTGATTTCCGGCGTTCTACAGCCCGACGGCGGCACGGTGAAGACGCGGGGGAGAGTGGCCGGACTCATCGAAGTGGGGGCGGGTTTTCACCATGATCTCAGCGGCCGCGACAACGTATACCTTAATGGTGCGATCCTCGGAATGACTGAAAAGCAGATCGACGAGATGTTCGACTCGATCGTGGAATTCTCCGAGATTGGCGAGTTCATAGATACCGAGGTCAAATTCTATTCATCCGGCATGTATCTGCGGCTGGCCTTCTCTATCGCTGTGCACACCGATCCGGAAGTGTTCCTGATTGATGAGATCCTGGCCGTCGGCGATGAGCCGTTCCAGCGAAAATGCATTGCCAAGATCCAGGAGCTTGCTGACAAGGGGAAAACCCTTTTTGTAGTTAGCCACGACTTGGACCTTGTCTCGACGGTCTGCGAGCGAGGAGTCCTGCTCGAGCACGGCGAAGTGATCATGGACGGAGAGGTGCACGAAGTTGTTTCGGAACTCCGGCGGCGCTCGGCCGTCAAATAGCCGGCCGAGGCGCCGATAGTCAAGGACGGGTTCAAACGCTGAAACGATTGCGGGCGCTCGGCTAGTGTGGGTCCGGTAGTAGGAACTCGTGGCAGCGTTCAATACAACCAGGCAGCGACGGAGCGGTACCGGAACCAACGAGAGTAGCACGCCACCGGAACTCTTCTGCATCCCCGTCACGGCGTTGCTGCAGGCCACGACACCGCTGACGACGGCGTTACCCTGCCAGCGCCGTCGGCCGAGGGACCCAGCGGCTCCGGTAAACCGGCCGGCAACGGCGCCCGCCGGTCCGGCGACCATACCCTCACCGTCACCGGTGGCCACGACGCCTCGGCGGGGACGCCGGCCATCTCCGGCCGACAACAGTAGTCCAGTAGTGCGGATTGGATGGCAGCGGCTGCCTTCAGGCTTTCATCGGCGGAACCACCTGCGGGGCACCAGCGACCGGCGCCCGCGCCCTGACCGCCGAGATCGAGGCCGACTGAAAATAATACGCCTCCGCCTCCAGTTACTTCGCCTTCCCCGTGGCCGCGACAGTCTGGGGCCGCCCGGGACAGTCGGCCGCCAGCAGTTGCAGCACGGAAGCCTCTATGACGTGCCCGGTGTCGGGACCTTCCCGGTGTGTGGCGGCATCAACGCTAACTACGAATCGCTGGTCGGACTCGCCGGCAACCAGGCCACCTCCGGATCAGGCAGTCGGACGCTTCCGGATCGCTCCGGCTCCGGCGCCGACCCGGACGGCCTATACCGGTCCGGGGAGAGAGCCCGTGACGCTCGATGGCCGGACGGTCATTCTGTCGCGTCGAGATGACTGCTCCTCGCCCGGCATTCACCGCGCAGGAGAACCAGCAGAAAGGCTATCCCCCGTAGCGGTCTTCGGTAGCCCGGGGCTATCTCGGATGTTCACGGCCGGCTCCCTAGCGGCAGGCTGTGAGCTCGTAGAGCCGGGCCTCGCCCTCCTGCAGAACGAGCTTCATCGCCGGAGAGTCTTGCAGGTCGGCCAGCCCAGGGAACGGATGGTTGCCGCCGTGGACTTCCCTCGTGCCAAAGTCCAGGGCATACCGCACGCGGGTAGCGCGGACAGCGTCGCACACTTCATGGTCGGTGGCGGCATTGCGGAGGTCCCGGTTTAGAGTTTCCACTGCCTCGGTGTTTGCCGTCAGGATGTGCTTAGCAGTGGTCTCGCGGTTCGCCAGAGCATAGGCCAGGGCGCCTCCGGTCCAGGGATTGACGGCGATGACGGCGTTCGCGGGAACCACGTCGTCGAGCCTGTCGATGATCCGCTGCTCATCCGACGTCACCAGTGGGGACACGTTGTTTTCCAGATAGTTCTGTTGAGCCGACGCCACGGCTGCCGTCATGGACGGCAGCTGGGCGACCGTTCCCACCGCGACCATGACAGTGACGAGGGCGGCCAGGATGACGGCCTCGCGGGTCTTCGCCGGAATGCGTCCGGGCCGCCCCGTCTTTGACGAACGGATTTTCGACAGGCCCCTGCGCAGCCACGGCGCGACGGCGTCCGTGGCGATGGCGGCAAACGGCAGGGCCATCATGGGGAGCAGCGCGGCGATTCGGTAGCTGTCGTTGTACCAGACTCCGGTCGCGGCGCTCCGGAGGAAGCTCGGCGGAGCACCGGAAACAATAACGAAAAGCACTGCCGTGATGGCGAAGCATCCCAGCATCCAGAACCTGCCGCCGCGCCGCCAGCACAGGAACAGCCCCGCAAGCATCAGGATGCTCACTCCCGCGGCCATCGGCCGGTTCATGGCCGAGTTGGTGGCCACTTCGACGGCGGCCCCCAGCGGCGACTGGATCGGTCCCCAGAAGGCTGCGTCGCTCGGTGGACGGATCACGGCCCACAGCAAGACCAGGACGACTGTGGCTGCGGCCAGCCCGGCAGTGGCCAAACGCCATTCGGGCCGGCGCTCACCGCGGTAGGCCCGCCCGCGCAAGTAACGTAGGTAATATGCCTGTGCAGCCACGGGAACCGACAGGACTAGCAACGACATGAAGCCGTTGGGGTGCGCCAGTGCCAGACCGGGAACGAGAAGTAGCGGCAGGATCAAGCGGGACAGCGGGGGCCAGGTCAGGTGCCGGCCAAGCCCGAACATCAGCACCACACCGGACAGGGCCGCGGGCAGCAAGCTGATCGACAGGAAATTCGGATACAGAACGCCGAAGTCGAGCAGCAAGACGGGGAACGCGGCGAACGCGGCGGAAAGGATCCCGGCCGCCCCTACAGCCACGGTCCTGTTTCCTGCCACCGTCCGGGTCAGGAGCATGCATCCCAACGGCCACACCATGGACGCCACAGCCATGTTCAGGACGTTGACGCCCACCGTGATCGGGATGCCGGTCAGCTGGATGAGGGCGGCGGCAAGACCGTGCCAGGCGGCCGGATAGAAGTAGGGTGGGGAATCGCCGCTGGTCATCGTCGACATCGTCAGCGATGAGGCATCCCCGGTGTCCAGGATGTAGCGGATGCCGTTCAGGTGGAAGACGTTGTCGAACGTCTGCGAATAGCTTTCCGGTGTCCCGAAGGCCAAGGTTAACTGGATGAGGATCAGTCCGGCGCCGGCAAGAAACGCCGCCGCCACCCATCCTCCGGTCTGCGTCCAAGGCCGCAGCAGGGCGGCAGTGGGTAAGGCGGCCCTGCCTTCAAACCGCAGCCTGGCCAGCAGGACGGCGCCACACAGAGCGATCCCGCCCAACAGGACCGCGGCAGCCGACCAGGGGATGGATACAAAGGGCAGCCCGACGGCGAGGACGCCTGCAATGGATACTGTCACCGCCGGAGCAAGGGCCACAGCCGGGAGCCCTCGCAGCCCCAAGGCGATCGTCACCAATGCGCCAGGAACCAGCAGGAACAGGGCGGCTGTCAATACAAGGGGCAGGACCTCAGGCCAGCTCAAAATACCAGCCCCATTCCGACGCCCTTGGCCTGGACACGGGCGGGGTTGGACATCGGCACATCAGAGGGTCTGGTCGAGCAGCCCCAGCAAGTAGGCGCCGTAGCCGCTCTTGACCAGGGGTTCGGCGCGTTGGCGCAGTTCGTCGTCGGTCAGGAAGCCAAGGCGCCAGGAGATCTCCTCCGGGGCGCCGATCTTCTGGCCCTGGCGGTTCTCCACGGTCCTGATGAAGTTGGAGGCATCGCTGAGGTCATTGAAGGTGCCGGTGTCCAACCAAGCAGTGCCGCGTGGGAGGATGTCCACCTGCAGCTTGCCCCGTTCCAGATAGGTCCGGTTTACGTCAGTGATCTCCAGCTCTCCTCGGGGGGAAGGCTTGAGATTCCGGGCGATCTCAATGACGTCGTTGTCGTAGAAATACAGTCCAGGAACGGCATAGTGGCTGCGCGGCTTTTCCGGTTTCTCTTCGAGCGACAAGGCCTTGCCGTCGTCGTCGAACTCCACCACGCCGTAAGCCTTGGGGTCCTTGACCCAGTAGCCGAAGACGGCGCCGCCGTCGATGTCGGCATGACGGCGCAGCTGGGTTCCCATTCCCTGGCCATAGAAGATATTGTCGCCCAGGACCAGCGCCACGGTTTCGTTTCCGATGTGCTCGGCGCCCAGGACAAAGGCCTGGGCAAGTCCGTCAGGCGAAGGCTGCTGGACGTAGCTGAGGTTGACGCCGAACTGCGAGCCGTCGCCCAAGAGTCGCTGGAACTGCTCTGCGTCATGCGGTGTGGTGATGATAAGTATGTCCCGGATGCCCGCGAGAAGGAGGGTGGACAATGGGTAATAGATCATAGGCTTGTCGTAGACGGGCACAAGCTGCTTGCTGATGCCGAGTGTGATCGGGTGAAGTCGGGAACCGGTACCGCCGGCCAAGATTATTCCGCGCATGCGCCCAATCCTCGCGTATTGGAACTTCAACGGCAACTTGCTGGCCGTGTTTCCGTTCAGGGTGGGACGCAGTGCGGGGAGCTTAGGGGCGCAAGGTAGAATTGACGGTCTAGACAACATCACGAAGGAAGCCCGGGATTGAGCACAGCTGTACTGAAACCAAACGCAATTCCGGCCCCGACTATAGGGCGGCGGCTGGATCCACGCGGCAACAGCCTCAACCTGATCCGGCTGGTTCTAGCATTCATGGTGCTCTTGGCACACAGTTGGCACATCGTGGGTGACGGCAACGGATGGGGCTTTCGCGGCGAAAACCTCGGCGGCTGGGCTGTCGCCGGCTTCTTCGGGATCAGCGGCTACCTGATCACGGCCAGCAGGTTCAGCAACAGAATCGGACCCTACATCGTCCATCGGGTGGCAAGGATCTTCCCTGCCTTTATCGTGTGCCTGGTGGTGATGGCTTTCGTGTTCGCGCCAATTGCCTACGCGATCCAGCACGGCTCCCTGCTGGGGTTCCTGCATACCCCCACGACGCCGCTGAACTCGGTCTTCGCGAATATGACGCTTCACATCGTCAGCTATGACATTGCGGGCACTCCGGCAGGCGTGCCATACTCCAAAGCCTGGAATGGCTCCCTCTGGACGCTCTATTTTGAGTTCATGTGCTACCTACTGATTGCGATGATCGGTTTCCTGCCACTGTTCAAGAAGACCCCCTGGCCGCTCATCGGTGCCTTCATCGCAAGTGTAGTTCTGTGGGCAAATATCGAAGCCCTAAAGCCGTATCTGCAATCGAACCTGGACTTTGAACTCGCGGCCCGGCTCGTCCCGTACTTCCTTGGCGGCGCAGTGGTGCAGGTTCTGAGCTCCCGGATCGGCATCCACAAAGTTGCGGGCCCCCTAGCCATCGTGCTGGCGGGACTGTCCATTTTCTTGGTGGACGGGTTCGGCGGGCAGTTGGCAGCCCCGTTCATTGCCTACGGGCTGCTCTGGATTTCCACCTGGCTGCCGCAGCCGGCCCTCGTCGCGCGGCACGACATTTCCTACGGCGCCTACATATATGCCTTCCCGGTCCAGCAGTTGCTGGCGGTCTTCGGCGCGTACCACTGGGGTGTCTGGTGGTTCACGATAGCCGCGACGCTGTGCACTATTCCGTTGGCCGCGGCCAGTTGGTTCTTCGTTGAGCGGCCGGTCATGCGGCGGGCGAAGAAGAGCGTTTAACCCTGCCCAGATGGCGCGGAACTGGGTTTGAGCGGGCTTGCGCCGTAGGAGATAGTCAGGGGCGGGATCTGTATACACATCACCGCGATTGGATGCGCCGGAATTTTGCACCCAGGTATGTTGTCTGGGATCGGGAGATCGACATTGCCGCGGTGCCGAGGGCGCGTTTGAGGTAGCGGTTCCCGGGCCTGGTCTTCGGTGACCCGACCCGACCCGCGGACTCGTTGGCCCCTGGAGCGGTCCCGGCCCAGTATGCCTGATGGCCGGCTGTGGGGAAGGTACTCATATCGGCCCAGTTTCGGCGACGATCACGTCGGCAATGCGGCCACTGATACCCGGGACGCGCCGCCCGGGCCCAGTTCTCGGTCAGCTATCCGATCCCGGTAGCCAAATCGCACCTGGTCGCCCGGATCAGCGACAAGAAGTACTGGCAGCCTGCCCTGGACCAAGACGGCAACGAACGCGCCGACGCCTGGGTCATCAATGCCACCGACATCATCTCGCTGGCAGACTACCCGCCGGGCACGAACCTGTAGCTGCGCGCCGAACCGCTGCATCGCGGCGCGCAACAGACACTTCTGGATCTGGACGGGAACCGCATCACCGCGTTCCTGACAAACTCGCCACGCTAGCCAACAGGCTCGACCACAGCACCAAGATTCAACCGGCGTCGGCCGTGACAGACACCTACATGATCCGCCCAACCCTCACCCGGGGCCAGAGCCCGAGGCGAGGCGACCGCGGACTTTTTCCCACCATGGCGAGAGCTAGGCCGGGCTACTAGCCCAGTCGAATCAACCTGTCAGCGAGACCGCGTCCAAGCAAATACTCATAAGTGGGCTCAAACAGTTCGGGATCCACCACCGCGGACAAAGTCGGATGCTCAGCCAGAATACGGCCGATCACCTCAGGGGCACGCGAATAGTCCTTAGCAATGTCCAGGATTGAAAAGCTCATCTCAGTGGTTACTGAGGATGACATGCCTCGCATTCCCCACTGCCATCGGGCGGCGAGCACCGGATCAACCGTACCTGGTCCGGCGATGTAGACAGTTGACGCCGGCTGGGGTTGCCGGGCACTTTGCAGCAGCCTGTGGATATAGACAGGTGTGGACATCAGATGCGTTGCCTGGTTCGACATTTCCGTCAGGGGACGCGCCGTGGGTGGTAGTCCCGCTTTTTCCAGGCCAGGCACTGTGAAGCCGAATATTTGGGTGGCCGTGACCGCAAGGACGCACAGGCCTACAGCGAGCCCTCGTCTGCGCACTGGACCTTCACCGGTCACGGGCTGGGGGATCAGCGTGGCGGCTGCTGCGACAGCCAAGGGCCAGGCCAGGAGGAGAACGGCAATCAGGTATTTGTAGAAGTAGTAGGAGATTGCTCCGTTCTGGATGCTCTGGGAGACCGCGAGCCAGATACACAGAGCAATCGGAATCAGGAGCCCCAGCGATGCCCTCGAGACATCCAGCCGTTCCCTTCGCACGCTCCGCGAGCCAGAGCGTGGCGCCGCCGTGCTGTTGGCGAAGCCAAGCACAAGTGCCAAGACGACGGTCACCAAGGCGAGGCCAAAGTCCGGGAAAGCGATACCGCCTTGGGCTTCCAAGATCTTCTGGCTCGACACGATGAGCGGAGATATCTGGATGATAGGCAAAGCAACGCCCAAGATGGTGACGGCAGTGAATCCAGCGGCGAGAATCCACCACGAGCGGCTGTAGTCGTTTCGGTGTCGCACTAGTGACCACAACCGTGTGGTCAGGACTACGGCGACCAGAGAGACGAGCAGCAGCCAGTTATTGCAGATGCTGATTAGGCCGGCGCCGACCGCGGCCAGGCCCATCAAGGGGATGCGGCGCTGGAACGTAAGCAGGGCCAGGACGGTGGCGGCGGCCGTGCCGCACGCCAGATAGAAGTTGCCGAAGCCTTCGTATACGGGGATTGAGCCGGGCCCGTAGATCCATGCGGCGGTGGCCACAGCGACGCCGGTGGCCATCACGGCGGATCTGCGGCGGACGGCCGGCAGCGCGCACATGCCGGCGACAACAAGGAAGACGGTGATTACGCTCGTGACCGCTTGCAGGTTGATGTAAGAAACCAGCTCGCTGTCCACGCTGACGATGGCTGGTCGGAGAAGGTCGGAAATCGTCGCCAGCAGGGTATGGAATCCCTGCGGGTACTCCGCGAACCCCCACGATTCGCCGCCGGCGCCTCTGGGAATCGTCGGGATCACTTCGCCATGGCTCCGCACCATGTAGTAGATGCTGAAGTGGGACTGGTAGTCCCAGCGGCTCATCATGATCGACAGGGCGTCGGCCGGTGCCCGGATGGTGAGCATGGTAAACAACGACAAGGCCGAAAGCGCCGCAGCTAGGAACGGCACGGAATCAATCCACTTGGCCGTCGGGAGCAGCCGCCGGAGCCGCCGTCGGGCTGAGCGTGCCGAGACAATCCACCAAGCGATCAGCCCGGCAAGGACCGCAACCAGCAGAGTTCCGTGGTCAAAGCCCAACAGCCGCTCAGGAAACCACCAAGACAGTGGCACGAGCCCTGCCACAATTAGGCCGTTGAACAGAATACGCTGTGAAAGGATCCGCGCTGTCGGCAGCAGCAGCACGAGGACAGCAGCAAGCAGCAATGCCGGCACTCCCTGCAACAGGCCGGCTGACCGCAAGGCAATTACCAGCGCTGCCACTGCAAGGAAGGCCAGAATTCCGCGCGCTTGCCTGATGGCTGCGGCGCCGGGCCAAGCGGTCTCACGTGGGGATCTCACCGAGGCCCGTGGCCGGAGATCCTGAGGGTCGTTTACGATAGTGCTCACTGGCTGATTCCCCAATTGCGTCGTGCGGTGATAGTGATACAGGTGAAGCGGTTGGGCGGAGTCCATTGATTGCGGGCATCACTGGAGATGAAGCCTGCTGGTGGAACTCGAACGCCTTGGAACTGAACCGGCAGACAGCACGCCCGCTCTGGAGCTGAGACCCAATCGACGGCGCCGCTACCTGTGGCGGCGCTGTCCGGAGACACCGCGCACACCATCGACAATGCCATGCAGCGCGTTGGCCAGCCGGGTGCGCCTGCCCGGGGCCAGCAGCGTGACGATAGCCAGATGCCGGTAGTCCGCCAGGAATCCCTTCAGGGTCCAGAGCGGAAACCGGCGGCCGTATTGGCGCGTCAACAGAATGCGGTTCCGAAAGAGATAATAATACCTCCAGGCCGCCGCCGTGCGGACCTCCAACGGCTGGCCGCCGACGGACACTGTCTTTCCGAAGAGAATCGCCGTTGTCGAGCTTCCCAGCGAGTGGTCCAGCGCCGCGTCCGGAGCAATCACGGACCGGAGGCCTTTGGCAGTGCATCGGAGATAGAACTCGCTATCCACGCCGTCGATGAAGAGGCTCCCCTGGAAGAGGCCGAGCCGCTCCAGCACCGGGACCGGAATAAGAAGTCCGGACTGGATGGGTTCGCCGCCGAGCTGGATTCCGTTCAGCAGCGCGCCGCGCCGCACGGGAAGGCCCCTGACGGAGTTCGGGGCCACCATTCCGACCGGGACGCCTGCCTCCAGGGCCGCCGTCGCCGCTGACAGTAGCGCGGCGACGTAGCCGTCGTCGAGCAATGAGTCCTGGTCCATGGTCAGGATATAGCCTGGCTTAGCGGCGCCGGCCAGCGCCGCCGAAATGCCGGCGTTCAGTGCCGCTGCGATGCCAGAGTTCTCGGCGAGCCGCTCCACGAGGCAGCCCATGGCGGACAGTTCGAACAGGATCCGGGAGGGATCTTGGGGACTCCCGTCGTCGACGACAACAACCGTGTCAACCTGGCTGAGCAGAGCGGCGGCGTTCGCCAGCACGCCGCAGGTGGGGTTGAACAGTGAAACGACAGCGGCAGTCGCAGTCAACGTCTCTTCCGTCCGCGTCAGACGGGCTGGACGTCGGGCTGGACGTCGATCCAGTAGGCGAGGCGGTCAATGCCCTGAGCGAGGTTGTACTTCGGCGTCCAGCCAAGCACCTTCTCTGCGGCCGTGATGTCTGCCCAAGCATGGCGGACGTCGCCCTGTCGGTACTGTCCGGTGACGTGTGGCTCGGGCGCACGGTAATGCGCGGCGATCAGTGCCGCCGCGGTGCCGATGGTCTGAAATTCACCAGAGCCGATGTCCATCGGTTCGCCCTGGACGGTGGGGGAGACTGCGCCGGCGACGATGGCGGAGGCAACGTCGTCGATGAGGATGAAGTCGCGGCGGACTTCGCCGTCCTCATACAGCGGAATCGACTTGCCCCCCATGGCCATCCGGCAGAACAGGCTCATGATGCCGGTGTAAGGGTTGATCAAGGACTGGCCCGGGCCGTAGACGTTCTGGAGCCGCAGGATGACCGTCTCCACGCCGTAGGACTTCGCCCAGGCCTGCAGGACGTGCTCCTGGGCGAGTTTGGTCGCGCCGTAGACACTGACCGGCGCGGGGAAGGTTTCGGAGGCCTTCATTGCCACCGGGGTGGCTCCGGGGAAGTCCCACTGCGCCTGATCCAGGGTGGTGCTGGTGCGCTGGCCCGGGTAAAAGAGCCTGCCGTCGGCATCAGCCCAGGCCCCCTCGCCGTAGACGGCGCGGCTGGAGGCAAGGACGATCCTGCGGGGTAGCTTGCCGTGCCGGTTCAGTCCGTCCAGCAGCTGGGAGGTTCCCACAACGTTGACGTGCGTGTGGCGGGTAGACTCCTCCAGCGACTGGCCGGTTCCCGTTTCGGCAGCCAGGTGGATGACGACGTCAGGGGAGTGCTGGTCCAGGACGTTATCCCAGGTGGCTGCCTCAGCGACGTCCGCGACGATGAGTTCTGCGCGGGCATCGAGCTCCGCGGGCCGCTGGCCGGTGGCGTGGATTTGCGGGTGAAGGCTGTCCAGGACCACCACGTGGTCGAAGGCCTCAGCCAACGAGGCGGAGATGGCGCAGCCGATGAAGCCGGCGCCGCCGGTGACGAGGACGGTGCCGCCCGGGCGGGGGGACGTTTCAGGAGAAGTCACAGCGGACCTTTCGTTTCAGGTGGTTACTTGCCGAAGGAATGACGGACGAGGGCCTTGACCGCGGTGGAATTGCGGTCCAGGACTGCCTTGGGCAGCAAGGAAATTGCGTGGGCGCGGGAGGTGAGCCTGAGCCTGGCCGAACGGGCGGCCCGGTGCCAGCCCAGTGCTCCTGCCTGGGCGGCCGACACAGCGAAGTATTCGCGTTCACCGGCAAACCGTGATCCGTCGATCAGCTTGGTCGAGGAGGCGCTGTTGGAGTGCCGGCGGTACTGGAAGCACACAGCCGGATCGATGAGCAGCTTGTCGCCCTTGTAAACCATGTCCATGATAAGGGCCAGGTCCTGTATGATCGGGAAGCCGTCACGGAAGTCGACCTCGCGGATCTTGTCCGTGCGGAAAGCAAGTGAGGGCCAGTAGAGCCAGTCGCCGTGCATCAGGTTGGAGGCTATGGCTTCACCGGCGATGATCTGGCGTCCGCCGCCCCGCGGGCGGACGATTTTCTGCTTGATCGAGTCGACCAGCGTACTTACCACCTCACTGTTTTCGTCAATGACCTGCACGCCGGGCTGAATGACCGCAGCTTCAGGGAAGAGCCTGTGCGCGTCCAGAATGACGTCAACGTAGTTGGGCAGCAGGACGTCATCGCAGCCCAGAATGACCATGACGTCCTGGGTGGCCATCGACACGCAGGTGCGGTAGTTCTCGGTAATGCCGGCGTTCACGTCCTTGCGCACGTACCTGACTCGGTCATCGTCGAATCCGGCCATGTAGTCGGAGATTGCGGGATCCGCATAAGCATCGTCGACGACGGTCAGCAGCCAGTCACCGTTGTCCTGGGACAGCACGCTGCGGACCGTTTCCTTCATGTATCCGGGGTCGCCCCAGTAGGGGACGAAAATATCGAGGGGCATCTAAGAATCCGAGCTTTCGGTGGGATGGTGGGTGGGTGGCGTCGGGGGGCCGGACAAGGCTGAGGAGTCCGGAAGCCGCGGGATTGGCGGCGATACGGCATGGGAGCGCCGTTCAAGTGCCTCCAACTGGGCGCGCAGAATCGCCACTTCCTCGGCCAGAGTCCGGGTTTCGTCCTCGACGACGGATATTTCCCACGAGAGGTGAAGGCAGACACCCAGCAGCATGAGGATACTCATGGCGAAAAGCAGGTTCGAGGGCACTTGGACGCCGACGTACTCAGCGACGATGTTCAGCAGCCGCGGGAATGCCGCCAGCACCAGGGTGGCACCTCCGACAATCAGCCACAGCGCGGCATATTTCTCGCGGAGCTTCTTGCGCCGCAGCATCTCGATCACGATGGCAACGATGGCCAGCGCGAGCAGGAAGGCTGCTATATTTCCCATGGCTAGGCTCCTGTGGTTTCGGCTGCAGTGATAACCGATGAGGTCGGTTTTCTCGTCAGGGCAAACAGCAGTGCGAACACCGACCTTCCGAGGTAAATGGCGGCCTTGGCCGGATTGTGGCTGGGTTTTCCGCCTTGCCGGGCCCGCATTTCCACGGGCACTTGCGTGACGGTGCAGCCGGATCTGATGGCGACTACGAGCGAGTCGATCGTGTCGCCCAAATACTCTGCGGGGTAGTGGTCCAGGTACTGGCTGACAGCGCGCTCGTTGGCGGCCCGGAATCCGCTGGTGACATCCGTCAGTCGTGTCTTTGCCAGTGAAGAGATGACCTTGGCGAGCAGCTGCATCGCCCATTTCCTGGGGCCCGTGACTTTGTAGTCGCCGCGGTCGGCGAAGCGGGCGCCGATGGAGATGTCCGCGTGCGCCAGGCCTGCGATCACCTCGTCGATGCTGCGGGGGTCGTGCTGCCCGTCCGAGTCAACCTGGATCACCTGTAAGTAGCCCAAGCGACGTGCGTACTTGAAGCCGGCCCGCATTGCTCCACCGACACCCAGGTTGAACGGCAGGTTGAGCACTGTAGCACCAGCGGCCGCGGCCTCTTGGGCTGTGTTGTCGTTCGAGCCGTCGTTGACTACCAGAACGTCGTAGCGGGCGTTTGTATGGAGGACCTCCCGGACGGTGTTGCCGACGGCTTCGGCTTCGTTCCAGGCAGGCATGATCACCAAGACGCGCGAGGAGGAGTTGGGTTCCATGTTGTCCAAACTATATCAATTCTGTACGGGTTCATCGGCGGCGGCAGCACCGCCACGGGCGGGCGGGTACGCCATCAGCGGCGCAGGCGCTCTTCCAGTTCCGGTGGTATTCGGCCGGTAGTGCCTTGGAAGGCATCCCGGAAACCGGCTGAAGCTGCCTTGAACAGCTGCGCGCGGCCACGGCTGAACGTGAACCTGAGTATGTGGGCCTTCAGTTCCTCAACTAGGCGCCGGACCACCCAGCGAGGATCCTTCCGGAAGTATCGGTGGGTCAGCAGCGTGCCGTTGCGGCAAATGTAGTACACGCGGCTGGGGGAGTGGTAGTTGTATGAAATTTCGCGCCCCAGGATCTTCAGAGGCCTGCCGAACAGCATCCCAGGCTCCCGCTGGCCCAGGTCGTGGGCGATTTCACACCCTTCACCCACCAGCACGGCCAGTCCGGCAGCACGCGTGCGCATGGTGTATTCGGAGTCGACGCCATCGATGAATAGCTCGTCCTCGAACGGGCCGACTCGTTCCACAGTTGAGCGGGGGATAAGGAAGCCCGACTGCATCGGATCGAACGGGTGGATGAAGCCGTCTCCGGTGTGCAGGAGCGGGATGGGATGCCCGCTGTAGGAGGCAGCCGTGACGAAGCCGACGGTCATCCCAGCGCCTTGAGCACGCTCGTGGGTGTCCAGCGCGTTCCGGACATACTGCTTGGTCGGACGGGAGTCTTGGTCCAGGGTGAGGAAGAAATCGGGGTTCCACTGTGACCGGGCAGCGGTGACTCCGGCGTTGAGGGCGGCCGCAATGCCCATGTTGCCCGGCTGACGGACCACCGTGGCGCCTGCGGCAGACAACCGCTCCAGGACGGTTTCCGCGGAGGCGGGTGAGCCGTCGTCGACGACCACAACGCCTTCTACCTGCTGAAGGAGTGCCAGAACTGTCTCTGCCAGTGACGGGTCCGGCCCGTAGGCGGCGACGATGGCTACAACGGTGGGAGTGAGGCTATGTGGCGTCAACGGCGTCCAATCTCTCGTGGCTTAGTAGCTTCCATCCGGGGATCAGCAAGGTGACAAACAGCGCAGCTTCGCTCAAGGCCATGCCGAGGGCGATGCCGGGGGCGTTACCGTCTGCTCCGGCCCAGATCATGGCCGCTACGCCGAAAACAGCTGAAAAAAGCGTCCATCTCAACACCACGTTCTGCTTGCCCGCAGGGATCAGCAGATTCCGGATAAATGGTGTGCTGGCACTGAGGAAAAGGAACGCGATGCCATAGTAGAAGCACAGCTCTGTGGTGGCCTGGGCTTTGCCGGCGAACAGCAGACCGCTGACAAACGGGCCGGCGAGCGTCAGGACGGCCGCGCCGATTACTCCGAGGCTCGCGTGGGCCCATATGGCGGCCACGTGGCGATTGCGGCGGCCCGAGGCGCCGTCCTCGAGTGTCCAGCCCTGGAAGGCATTGCCGAGGGCGACCACGGTGAACAGTCCGAAGCGGTATAGCGTGTCGGCCGTCGCGAGGCTGCCGGACGCAGCGGGGGTGGTGCTGGCTGTGGCAATCGGCGTCGGCGTGGAGGCGTAGGCGCTGCCCGCGAGGCTGATCCCTGCGGTGCGGCTCTGCGCGGCGAGTTCGCCCAATGCGCCGCGGATATCGCGGGGCAACCAGCGGCCGCCCGGGGAGAAATTGCGGTGGAATAACACTAGCGACGCGACGGTGGCCACGGCGAGGAGGCCGGTGTAGAACCAGAGCTGGTGGGTCAGCAGCAGGATCGGCGCGGCCGCCGTGGTGGCGATGAACCGGGGCACAGTGTCGTAAACGGCCAGCAGCCTGGGCTGCCCCAGCCCGATGCAGAACCACGACGGCGACATGCCGGCAATTCCTACGGCCCAGGCCATAGCCACGGCTTCCCAGCTGAAGGCGGGGTTGGCGACCAGCGCCGCGACGACGGCCGAGGCCGGCAACACGACGGCGAGCAGCACCAGCCGGGTCCGGATGCTTCGCAGGTACACGTTGGCCCGGTCGGCGGCGCTGGCGGAACGGGCGACGGCGACGGGACCGTCAACATTCCACCCCCACATCAGCACGGTGGCCGCGAACGTGCCGATCGCCTGGCCGGAAATGACACTTGAGATGCCTCCGCCGCCGATAAAGCTGGAGATCACCGGAATGAGCAGGAGGGGAGTGATCAAGGACAGAAGCGGCAGAACCGTGAACCCGGAAAGGCGCAGCAGTAGGGTCTTCATTCGTGGGATTGTCCTTGTTCTCGGGCGGTCTTTCTTGATCTTACGGGAAGTCCGGGCCACACAGCCGTCGCCTAGGATGGTGCAGACGACGGATCCGCCCTGGAAAGGGGCAGGGCCCACTTGCCGGAGATTGAAAATGTGAGGCCATGACCAACCCCGACCAGCCAACCGACCAGCCGATCCGCGCCAGCGTGTGCATGGCCACATACAACGGATCCAAGTTCATCGATGAGCAGCTCATATCCATCCTTGACCAGCTTGGTCCCCAAGATGAGGTGATCATTGTGGACGATGCTTCCTCGGACGACACCGTTGCGCAGATCCGTAAATTCACGGACGGCAGGATCAGGCTGATCGAGGCAGGCGCCAACAAGGGCTACGTGAAGTCTTTTGAGCAGGCGGCCCAGGCAAGCCGCGGATCCGCCATCTTCCTCTCCGACCAGGACGACGTCTGGGTGGACGGCCGGCTCGAGGTGATGCTTGACGCCCTCGGGTCGGCCGCTGTCGTCGCCAGTAACTTCGATGTCCTTGGGGGTGGCCCCCGTCCGGACATCCCCAGGCTCAGGTCTGCTGACAGCACCCGTCACATGGCGAACATCTTCGGCGTGATGGTGGGCTACCGTGCCTACTACGGCTGCGGCATGGCATTCCGCCGCGAAGTCCTTAGCAGTTTCGCGCCGATCCCTCCCTACCTGCGCGAATCCCATGATCTGTGGCTCGCGATCCTTGGGAACACGTCGGGTTCGATCCGGCACCTTGACGGCTCGACGCTGCTGCGTCGGCTCCACGAGGACAACGCCACCCCTCGCGGCTGGCGCTCCCTGCGGGTCATCTTGGTTGCCCGGGTAGTTCTCGTAAAGCTGATGTTTGAAGCACGCAAAAGGCTCCGCGCGTCGGCCTGAACCGACGGCACGGAGCCCCTTGAGATGGATACTGCTTGAGGGTTGGGACCTCTTAGAAGTAGGAAATATCCACGGTGCGTCTCGCGAGGCTGTTGGTCAGCTGCCAGCTGTTGCCGCGCACGATGCCCACTGTGGTATATCTGTCACCGTTCCAGTCGCCCGTGACGGGCCGGTCCGTGCCTACACCGAAGGGGAGCAGCTCGGATACCAGGGGCCACTGGACACGGTTGCTCAGCCACCATTCTCCGTTGCGCCAGACGCCGATGCTGGTCTTGCCATTGCCGTCCCAGTCGCCGACCACCGGAGTGTCGGAGGGTACGCCGAAGGCGGAGTATTCGTTGACCACTGGATAGTCGACGTTGTAGCTGACCTGGAAGCTTGAGTTGCGCCAGATGCCAATGCTGTCGCGACCGGAGCCGTTCCAGTCTCCGACGATCGGCGTATCCGACCCGACGCCGAAGCCCACAACCTTGGTGATAGTCATCGTATTAATGTCGTCAACGAGCCACCACGCACCATTCCGGAAGACGCCAATGCCTGCGTTGCCGTTGCCGTTCCAGTCGCCGACGACGGGCTTGTCGCCTGGATCGCCGTAGCGGAAGCAGCGGCGCGGGGCCAGCGGCATCTGCAGGCACCAGAAGCCATCCTTGAACCAACCGACGTAGCTCTTGCCGTCCCCGCCCCACTTTCCAGTGAGCAGCGTGGCCCCGGGGATGAGGCCAATGGGATAAGTGTCCGGCGTTGATGCTAACTTACGCAGCTGGTCCATGGACCCATTGAAGACATTCTGGTCGCCGGGAAACGTGGCCAGCCTGGACTGGGACGGGTCGGCGTAGTTGTTCGCATATTGCCATGCGGTGTAGGTGGGCCAGCCCCCCGGGATTGCGGGATTGTCGGTCCAGTAGGACGCGAGCCACAGAGGATTGGCGGAGGTGAATTCGCTGGTGTTGCCAAGGCAGTCGCGCCAGAACCAATAGCTGGTGTAGATCATGGCCTGCTTGGTGGTGAGCTGGTAGACCGTCTTTGTGAAGTCTCGGACCCACGTGGCTGCCTGGTCGGGCGTCATCCCGTAGCAGCGGTCACCGTAGGGGTTGTCTTCGATATCCAGCACGGGCGGCATTGTGGCGCCGTCGGCGGCCCACCCACCGCCGTTGCTGACAAAGAAGTTGGCCTGTGCGGCCCCGCTGGAAACGTTGGGAAGGCCGAAATGGTACGCGCCGCGCAGGAGACCGGCGGCGGCGGCGCCACTATACTGGGCGTTGAACGCGGGGCTCCGGTAGGTGGTGCCTTCTGTCGCCTTGATGTACCCGAAGCGGGCGCCGTTGTTCTTGACGGTGGTCCAGTTGACAGTCCCCTGCCAAGAGCTGACATCGAGCCCGAGGGGCTGGCCCTGCGTGCCGTAGGGCTGTTCGGGGACCGACGGTTCGCCGGCTTCCGTGGAAATCGACTGCTTGGCAGCTGTCTGTCCGGCCGGTGCGGAAGGGGCATTGATTCCCGCCCGCCCCATGGTGGCAGTGCCCGGAGCGATGGCAGTTTGTACGGACGGTGCCACGGAGGTCGGCGTCGGTGATGCGGTGACTTCCGGCGTCGACGACGTTTCGGGCGACGGCGTGGCAGCCGCCGAGGCGCTATCGGCCGATGGTGACGACGTCGCCGTCGGGGTTGGCTGCGGTGCGGGGGTCGCCAACGCCGGGGTACAGATGATCCCTCCTATCGCCAGAGGCAGGGCCAGCGCCGCGGACAGCAGCATCAAGTGGGGTTGTGGCTTGTTCACGGTTGCTCCCGAAGAATTATTGGGCGGGTTCTATCTGAGAGTAACGAATTGTTACTCCTGTTACCACTGATGCTGGAGTAAACCAATTCCGCGATGGGAGTCATCTTTTTGGATGCCGGTAAGCTGGCTCCATGCAGAAAATCCTTGTCACCGGCGGTGCCGGCTTCATCGGCTCCAACTTTGTCCATTACATAATTGCCAACACGGACAGCCATGTCACTGTCTTAGACAAGATCACCTACGCCGGGAACCTTGAGTCCATCAAGCACCTTCCGCGTGACCGGTTCACGTTTGTCCGCGGTGACATAGCCGACGCCGCCACGGTGGACCCACTGGTCGCCGATTGCGATGTGGTGGTGCACTACGCTGCCGAATCCCACAATGACAACTCGCTGCATGATCCCCGGCCCTTCCTGGACACCAATATTATTGGCACCTATATGCTGATCGAGGCCGCCCGCAAGCACGACAAGCGCTTCCATCACATTTCCACCGACGAGGTCTACGGCGACCTTGAGCTGGATGCCCCCGAACGCTTCACGGAGGACACGCCGTACAACCCCTCGAGCCCGTATTCCTCAACCAAAGCCGGTTCTGATCTGCTGGTCCGCGCATGGGTAAGGTCGTTCGGGCTCCGAGCCACCATCAGCAACTGCTCGAACAACTACGGGCCGTTCCAGCACGTGGAAAAGTTCATTCCGCGCCAGATCACGAACGTGATCGACGGTATCCGCCCAAAGCTCTATGGCACGGGCGAGAACGTCCGCGACTGGATCCACGCGAACGACCACTCCTCGGCTGTCCTGGCCATTATCGAAAAGGGCAAGATCGGTGAAACGTACCTGATCGGAGCAGAAGGCGAAAAGAACAACAAGGAAGTCATTGAACTGATCCTGTCGCACCTTGGCCTGGAGACGGACGCCTACGACCACGTTGTTGACCGCCCGGGCCACGACCTGCGCTACGCAATCGACTCCACGAAGCTCCGTAACGAGCTTGGCTGGAAGCCGGAGTTCTCCAATTTCGACGCCGGCATCGAGGACACCATCAAGTGGTACCGCGACAACGAATACTGGTGGCGCCCGCAGAAGGCCGCCACAGAAGCCAAGTACAAGGAACAAGGCCAGTAAACGATGTCCATTCAATTTTCGAAGCAGCTGACCGCCACGGAAACTCCGATTCCAGGCGTCGTCCTATACCAGCTCCCGGTGCACGGCGACAACCGCGGCTGGTTCAAGGAGAACTGGCAGCGGGAAAAGATGATGGCGCTGGGTCTGCCGGACTTCAAGCCGGTCCAGAACAACATTTCGTTCAACGAAAAGGCCGGAACCACCCGCGGCATCCACGCAGAGCCGTGGGACAAGTTCATTTCTGTGGCCACCGGCAAGATCTTTGGCGCCTGGGTCGACCTGCGCGAAGGGCCCTCGTTCGGCGCGGTCTTCACCGCGGAGCTGGATCCCAGCCAGGCGATCTTCATTCCCCGCGGCGTGGGCAATGCTTTCCAGACGCTCGAGGACCGGACTGCCTACACGTACCTGGTCAACGATCACTGGAGCGCTGACGCGCAGGGCCAGTACACCTTCCTGAACCTGGCGGACGAGACCGCGGCCATCAGGTGGCCGATTCCTCTGGGCGAGGCGGAGCTCTCGGACAAGGACAAGGCGCATCCGCGACATTCCGACGTTACTCCGATGTCGGCGAAGAAGACGCTTGTGCTTGGCGCTGACGGCCAGCTAGGCAAGGCACTGCGGGAACTATACGACGGCGACACGTCGGTCGAGTTCGCTGCCCGCGGCGACTTCGACATCACCAGCGAAGCTGCCTACGCGCAGAAGAACTGGAAGAACTACTCGACGGTCATCAACGCTGCCGCCTACACCGCGGTCGACCAGGCCGAATCACCCGACGGGCGCGAAGCCGCTTGGCGGATCAACGTCACCGCGGTCGCGCACCTTGCCCGAACCGCCGTCGAGCATGACCTGACGCTGGTACACGTGTCCTCTGACTACGTCTTCGACGGTGCGCAGCAGGTCCACTCGGAAGGCGAAGCGCTGTCACCACTGGGCGTCTACGGGCAGACCAAGGCCGCTGGCGACGCCGTGGTCAGTATTGTGCCGCGGCACTATATCGTGCGGACCAGCTGGGTTATCGGCGAGGGTGACAATTTCGTCCGGACCATGGCCTCGCTCGCAGGCCGCGGCATCGCACCGTCGGTGGTCAACGACCAGATCGGCCGTCTGACATTCACGCAGGACATCGCCGCCGGTATCCGCCACCTGCTGGACACGGGCGCTGGCTATGGGGTGTACAACCTGAGCAACGACGGTGCCGAGCAGTCCTGGGCTGACATCGCCGCGGATGTCTACGAGCTTTCCGAGGCCTCCCGGGACGCTGTCACCGGCGTCAGTACCGAGGAATACTTCAAAGGGAAGTCCGTCTCGCCGCGTCCGCTGAATAGCGTGCTGGATCTGAGCCGGATCAAAGCCGCAGGGTTCGAGCCGGCTCCCGCTGCCGTGCGGCTCCGGGATTACCTGAAGTCCTAGGACGTCAGGGCTCGACAAAGGCGATGGCCATCCGTTAACGCGGAGGCCATCGCCTTTCATGTGATAACGCTAGGCGTTCCCTTGTGGCCTTGCTGGCCCCTGGACCGGCTTCGTCAGCCGCGCCAGGAATCGCGGTGTCGGGAACAGAGAACTGCCGGGGAACAGATAGCCGAAGAGCATGCTGGCCGCCACGAACATCCCGGCTGCGTACAGCAAGGTGAGCCCCTCCCAGGTTAGTGGCGGCTGCCAGCCGGGATTGGTGATCATGGTCTGCCAATTTCCGAAGTCGGGGATGCCGACCACATAGCGGCGCAGTACGTACAGGAAACCGTAAATGTGCGCAAGGACGGCCGTCACCAGGAACAGCCTGGTCATGGATTCAGCCGGGCGACCCAAACGGAAGCGCCGGAAGCGGAAGGACATGCCGGCGCCAATGACGGCGATCAGGAACAAGGGAAGGCTATAACGGCCCTGCCAGATGAAGCCTACGCTGGAGACGAGGAGCGCCTGCATGACCGAAGGGACCAGCAAAAGCATGCCGAGGGCCACGAGGAAGGCGATTTGCAGCCGCCAGCGGCGGATCAGGAACACGAATAGCAGGACCAGCATGAGCAGCATGTTCCAGAACATAAAGACGGCTTGCGGCAGGGACGACTCAAGCCAGCCCATAACGCCGATGTATTGGGTGACAAAATCAAAGGCACGGTCGAGCATGGTCAGGAACGCGTTGTAGGGTTTGACGTCTCCGGTGGCATTGGAGATGCCCAGTGGAGCCTCGCCTGCGGCTGGCGGGGCGTTGAGCATCAACACATTCCACAACAGCCCAAGGGCAACGCCGACGGCGGTGACGCCGACCGTGACCAGCACCAGCCTGTTACGGAACAATGCCGTGAAGTCTTTCCACTTGTAGAAGAGGGACGCAACGACGACAGCGCACAGCAACCACACCAATGACACGGACCTGGTGTTGGCCAAGGCAACCATGGAGAGACCGACCGTGATCACAGCAGGGCGGACCACCTTCAGTTGGCTGGAGTTTTCCAAGACCACCAGAAATCCGCAAAAGGCAGCCATCGTTGCAGCGATCTCCAGCGAATTGGGGTTGATTCCGCTGGCAAGGAAGAGAACCATCGGCGTAATTGAAATAGCCGCTGCGACGATGGGCCACTTCGGGTGCCGGAGGCGGTTCAGCGCGGTGAGTCCGGCTGCGTAGAATACAGCCGAAATGAGAGCGCTGAGGATCCTCATGGCAAAAATTGCGGGGGCGCCGGACATGAAAAGACTGGGGAAACCGACGATCCAGTAGTACATCGGGTTGTATAGGCCTGCCGATGTGACGCCGATAGTCAGGTAGTCGTCGTCCATCGGAACGTTTGGAGCGCACGCTGCGGTCTTTTCCCGGTGGAACGTGAAGCATGTCTGGGCTTGGAGGTTGGCAATGTAGGACGGCACCTGGACGTGCACACCGTGACCGAAGGACTTGCCCGTCTCGGAAAGGATCTGGCCGCGCACTACGGCGGCGGCTTTGATGGTGTGAACCGGCTCGTCAGGATAGGCCATAAGGGGTGTGGCCAGCGACCAAAGGATCATGAGTCCGGACAACAGTGCGAAGATCCCGACAAACGTCCCCGTGGCTGCGCCGGTGCGGTGCGCCTGGTCTGCGGGAGTCCCCGGAATGATGCTCATGTCGGCCTTTCCAAAAACTATTGACTCCCGTGGTCCGGTTAGCGGACGTTGCTCGGTCATCGGGCTGAGCCGATTTCTTCGATGCGGTCCTTGGCCTGGTTCAGTGCCTTGCCGTTCGGCGACGAAACGCCGGCAAAGTAAGTTGAGTTACCCTGGCCTCCGTCGCCGACTACAAAACTGCCCCAGGATCTGACCAGCCGGTTCAGGGCCTCATTCGAGTACTCGCTACAGAAGGCCTGGTAGGTGACTGTCCAGAGCCGATAGCCATCGCCACCTGCGCTCGCCGGCGTAAACGTCACGCTGCCTCCGGGTCCGGCGCCTACCGTCCCGGACGAGATTGACTGGGCCAGCGCGTCGTCATTCATCCTGACGAACCCCCGCCCGAAATCGAGGAGGACGGTATCAAAGCGCGATCCGATGGAAGCCTTTTCCAGGAAAGCGATCGAGCCGGCAGTATCGTCGAGCTTGCTGGCGACGTCGCTGTATTTCCGGACTTCTTCGCCTGCAGCGCCGGCCGGCCATTCAAGGCCTGTTTGCCAGGCCGAATGGCCCTGGGCAAGGTAGTCGGTGGCAGTTCGGGTGAGCACAGATTTTTCCTTCGCGCGGACCGGCACGATGGCCTGGTCGGGAAGATTGGCAGCCGGGTTCAGCAGGGCGATTGCAGGATCGTCCCAGGAGGTGACCTGGCCGGAGAAAATCGCGCCCAGGACCTCCGGCGTGAGTTTGAGATTCTTGACGCTCGGCAAGTTGAAGGCCACGCCCAGTGGGATGACGGCCACCGGGACCGAGAAGGCACCATCAGGACCGCAGGCCTGCCGGGAACGTGCAATGTCCTCGGCCGTGAGAGGGACGTCGATGGGGGCGAAGTACGCCTGACCGGTGGACAGCGCGTCGATCCCGACCCTACTGCCGTCGGGCGAGAAATTCAGCGACGTCTCCGGAAAGTCCTTTACCCAGCCGTTCCGCCAGGCCGAGATGGCGCTGCCCTGAATCCCGGTGCCGACGGCGGTCAACGGACCCCTGACGGCCGTTCCGCCAGATGGCGCGGAGCAGGCAGCCAGCGCTGCGCACAAAGCGGTCAGAGTCGCGACAGACCGGATCCCGCGTGATCTCAATGAAAAATCCCTCTCGTTCGCATTGCGCGCCAACCGACAAACCTGCCGTGACCGCATTACCACGAACTAGCCTACGTTGGAATGGGCCCAGGGGCAGCCGCGACAATCCGCCATAGACGTTATCCACACCAACTTCGTATGACTTTGTCCAAGGGTGTACGCTGCTCTACTTTTAACGGAGTTGGACTGTCCCGGCGTGGGGCGGCAGTCGTATTGGGGAACTCATGGATGCTGTGCAAATTGTCGAGGATGAAGTCCGGGAGCTCATCCGCCGTCGCGGCCTGGACCCCCTGCGGCAGACCAGTGAAGTCAGGCGCCTCGTGGAAGCCGCCGTCAGCGACTATGACGAGCGTGCGCTCATGGGGCCACTGCCGCCGATCGGCCCACTCGAAATGGCCAAGCGGTTCGTTTTCGATGCCGTGGCAGGTTTCGGAACACTCCAGCCTCTGCTCGATGATCCGTCCATTGAGGAAATCTGGCTGAACGCACCCAACGAGATCTACGTTGCCAGGAACGGTGAGTCCGAGCTGACATCCCTCAGCCTCACAGACCAACAGGTCCGGGACCTCGTGGAACGGATGCTGAAGAGCTCCGGACGACGCCTCGACATGTCCTCGCCCTTCGTGGACGCGGCGCTCCCGGACGGTTCACGGCTTCATGTGGTTATCCCCGATGTCACCAGGCGCCACTGGGCCATCAATATCCGCAAGTTCGTCGTTAAGGCGAGCCGGCTCGAGCATCTTGTCGAACTCGGCACGCTGACCCCCCAATCCGCACGTTTCCTTGGTGCCGCCGTATCCAGCGGACTCAACATTCTGGTTTCCGGAGCCACCCAGGCGGGGAAGCCCACAAGTCGTGAATGCACCGTCATGCGGGCACGTAGAATCTGGTGCATGGGGAAAACTGAACGATGGCTGCAAGTCGGGGGCATAGTCGCTGGCGTGAGCGGCGGCGGAGCAATCGCATTCTGGATTTATACGCTGCAGTCGGGCACATCGATGTGGCCGTGGCCCGGGTGGGCATTGGTGGGTTCTACGGTAATCGGTGCTTGCATGATGATGCCCGGTCTGCTCCCGTCGAAACCGGAAAAGAACCCGTATGGGCAAGAGATCAGATCGGGGAAGCGTTCCCGCAACTATCAGGCCGGTGGCGATATCAGAATTGGGTCGACGAATGATGAGTCGTAAGCCAGTGCAGGAACTTACAGCTGGTGACGGGGGCATCAACTACCAAGCGGCCGGGGACATAATCAACAACGGTCCCTCCCGCCAAGAAGTGCAAGACATAGCCTTGGGCGTCTACCGAGCAAACGCCTTAGAGCTTCGTGGCATCGCTGAAGACATCGCATTTGCCAGAGCGGAACGTGTCACTAACGACTTCCTCAATCGCTTAATGGACAAGGACCCTGAGGCGGCGAAGAACCTTGCGGATCCGGATATCCAGAGCGTGATGTTCGAAGCACAGAAGGAATACGCTCGTTCCGGTGAAGAGGACTTAGCTAAGGTGTTGGTCGAGCTTCTCGCTGATCGCACGATTGAGACAGAGCGGTCACTCCGGACTCTCGTGTTGAACGAGGCGATTTCCTCTGTGCCCAAGCTAACCGAACAGCAGAGAAGAGCTATAGGGCTGGTCTTCCTCCTTCGATACTCTCGGTGGACGGGTAAAACGCCAACCCCAGAAGACTATTTTCGAGAGTTCGTGGTTAAGGACGTTCTGGCGCTCGGCAAGGACTTGCCTACTTCCGGGCCCAACTATCAGCACATTGAATATGTCGGGGCGGGCACGGTTTCCATCTCGTCGTTTTCCTTTGGTAGTGCCTTGCGTTCCGGCGTCGAGGGGCTATTCACGCGCGGATTCACAATGGACGATGTCCCGCAGGACCTTCGAGATGCAGGGCAAATTCAGGAAGGTCTTGTGCCGTGCCTCAGAAGCCCTGAGAGGTACCAAGTGGCCGTCATGGCCAATCAGGACATTCCGGCGTTGGCCAAGCGGCTCGGGTTCCCCCACCTGGAGCAGCCCTTGATCAACCTCGCGCAGCACGGGCTCGTCCAAGATCACGAAGTGGTGGAAGAGGCAACAGCGTTCGACGAGCGAATCTTAAAGGTAAGCGAGGCGTGGGGGTCGACCCCATTGCAGAATCTGACTCTGACTTCGGTTGGGATCGCTATAGGTCATACGTACTGGCGAAGAGTCACCGAAGGGACTGCACCACTCAGCGTGTGGCTGTGAAAGGGCGCCGCGCAGCGGCGCTCTTGACTTGAAATAGCAACATAACTCGGAGACTAAAGAAGGCACATATCGCCGTCGACATCGGTGATAGCGGCGATCCCTATTTTTCTGGCTGAGGTGGCGCAGCGTTTGCATCCCGTCAGCCCGAACCACGTTCGCGACGGTCCGGAAGTCTCCACGCCGCAGAAGGTGAGGTAGGGGTCGTCCAGCAGCGCAAGGTGGGGGCGAGTGCCGCCCTGGGTGTCCACGATAAGAATGTCTGGGCCGTGCTCGCCGGTGCGTTGGTGACTTGTCTTCATGCGCTCAGGGTAGCGGGCCAGAGGTGGCAAGTGACGCAGCGCCCGCAGGACGCTTTACGTCCGAGGACGAACGGTCACGCGGCAGGTAGTGACAGCCGTGTAATTCATATGGCAGGATGGGCGCAGCAGTACCCGGCAGAACCAACTCAGGGCCGGACAACTAATTTGCAGGGTGGCCGTCCTGAGGGCCGAGCGACGTGGTAGGCCCGCGTTCCCGATAATGCTCACGGTTAAAACAGAGAGGGCCCATCCGGAGCGAGACCGGATGCTGAAGCCCCTGTCTTAGCCCGATTTCTTCCCTCTGCTTTTTCTGAGGACTTCAGCGATTCCTTGTCGGTTTCGTCTCTTGGGGTCCCATTGTCTGCTGCTCCTATTTCCCAGTCACTACATCGGCTTATCGCGCCCGACGCCGGATGGTCCTTCACGCTGTACCCTGCCGCTGGTGAGGGCGGCGGTTGCTTTGTGAGTTCGCAGAAGCCTCCCCGGAGTTACGTCGCGAAAGGTTCCGCCGCTGATCCTGAGCGGGCAGCCGCTGAGGCCGGACGCCGGGCACGCGCGAAGCTTCGTCGGTATTGCGCTGCAAATCGGTTGAATCGGCTGGGCACGCTTACGTATGCCGGCGCCGGCTGCCATGATCCGAAGCAACTCCGTTTAGACGTCGCCGAGTTTTTCCGGGATCTTAGGGCTGCTGTGGGTGGTGAACCGTTCCCCTATGTGTGGGTGCCTGAGTGGCACAAGACGGATCACGGCTTGCATGTGCATTTTGCTGTGGGTCGGTTCATCCGTCGTCAGCTGATCCTCACAGCCTGGGGTCGCGGCCACGTTCACATCAAACTCCTTGGTGGGCTCGCTGTGGGATCGGGAGGTCTGGGCGAGGCCCGGCACGCAGCCGGGTACTTGTCGAAGTACGTATCCAAGACCTTTACCGATCCCGGCTCACGGGTCTTCGGGCTGCACCGGTACGACGTTGCCCAGGGGTTTCTGCCGCAAGGGATCGTTCTACATGGTGTCTCAGCAGGGGAGGTGATGTTTCAGGCCAGCGATTACATGGGTTCTTCGCCTGGCGTCGAGTGGTCGTCGGGGTCCGTGGAGGATTGGGCTGGTCCTCCTGCTGTCTGGGCGCAGTGGGGTGCATGATGGTTGATGCGGAGGCAGTAGCTGCTTGGGTGCGGGCGACGTGTCAGGCGCAGGGTATTGCGGAGAAGGTTACCGATGTCGCGGCGCTGCGGGAGATAGGCGTGTTGTTGGGTGCCGGGGCGGGCCGGACACGCGCGCACGGCGCGGCAGCGCCGAGCACGTGACGGACCGCACGGCCGCTACTGGCGCCAGTCGGGCACTACGCGGTCCGGGTCCAGACCGTGCCGTCCTACCTTGGTGGCTGGGAGAATCGTTGCGTGGTTCAGGACGGCTTTGATGATTGCCACTTGGCGGGAGAGGTTGAGGCCGGTCCATTGCTGCCGGAGCTCGTCGCCGTGGCCGATGTAATCAGCTACCGCGTCTCGGTGGGTCAGGCGTGCGAACGTACGGCGGTTGGCTTCCAAACGGTCCTGAATCCGTTTTCGGGCTTTCGACCATTCCGTGCGTGAGATTTCACCGTCCGCCCACATAGCGGCGAGGTCGTCCAAGCGGTTCGTGTCGGTCTGGATTGCATCGGCTACAGTCCGGGCTTCGTCTTGGTCGGCGCCCCCATCGGTGAGGGCTTCGTGCATCAAGGGGGAATCGAGCCTATAGAGCACTGCCTGGGCGATAAACTCTTCCAACATTTCGGCGTAGATGTAAACGCCTCCACAGCCTCGGCTGTCGGGACCGGTGCGGCAGCCGTAGCGGCGGATATCCCCACGGGGTGCAGAGTTGAGCCGGGTGCCGCATTTGCCGCACACAAGCAGTCCCGTCAAGAGATAGCGGCGGGCGCTCCGGTTTGTCCTGCGTGCCGGGTCCAGCAGTAGCCGTTGCAGGCGTTCGCCCTGGTCGGCGGTAATGATCGGATCCCACGTCGCCGTGCCGATGATCTGGCCCTGGTGCACTCGCATTCCCCAGTTGCGCGGGTTTGTGAGGAACGTCCGCACTGTGTTGGTGCGCCATGCCTTGCCTCCCACGGTCCGGACGTCGTTGTCTTGCAGCCATGTCGCCATGGAAATGAGAGTCTCGCCTGCCAGTGCGCGCGACGCTAAGTCACGGATCACAGCGACTTCTCCCGGATGGTGGGTCACCTTGTCGTCCTGGAATCCGAACGCGCGGGGGCCGCCCATATGGGGCAGGCCGGATTGGGCGATTTCCAATGCTTTGCGCTGGCCCCGTCGGCGCTTGGAATCGGACTCGTTGGCGGCGACAGCCGACAGCAGACGCGCCATCAGCAACCCGTCTCCCTTAGCCAGATCGATGTCTCCCGAGAGCGTGACGACGTCCCGGACTCCGGCGCGGGTACACGTGTCCACGAAACGCTCAAGCTCAATGGGGCGGCGGTGTAACCGGTCCATGTGCCAGACGATCACTCCGTCCCGTCGTCCCTCTGCCAAATCAAGCAGCATCCGCTCATAGGCGGGGCGCTTCTTACCCGAGTACGCGGAAACGTCGTCGTCCACGTACTCCTCCGACACGCGCCAGCCGCGCCGTTCGGCTTCCGCCCGGCAGTCGTCCAACTGACGCTTGACCCCCAGTTCTTCCCTGGTGCGGTCCTGGGAAATGCGGGCGTAGATTGCTACCGCTGATCGCGTTTTGCTCATGGGGGTACATTAGCGTCAAGTGGGCAAAACCACCATGCTCAACTGCCTGGCCGCAAGCATCGGCAGCCGTGAGCGGGTCATCACGGTGGAGGAAATCTTCGAACTTCAGCTTCCGTTGCGGGACGTAGTGGGACTGCAATGCCGCCAGCCCAACCTCGAGGGTGAGGGCGAAATCCCGCTCCGCCGCCTCGTCAAGGAGGCACTCCGCATGCGTCCTGACCGGCTGGTGGTCGGTGAGGTCCGCGAGGCTGAGAGCCTGGACATGCTGATCGCCCTTAATTCAGGCCTGCCTGGCATGTGCACAGTCCACGCAAACTCCGCCCACGACGCCGTCACAAAGATCTGCACGCTTCCGCTCCTGGCCGGCGAAAATATCTCCAGTGCCTTTGTTGTCCCCACAGTGGCCTCGTGCATCGACCTCGTGGTGCATTGCAGCAGGCATGCCAACGGCCGCAGGCAGGTAACTGAAATACTTTCCCTTGGCCGGAGAGTGGAAAACGGCATCATTGAGTCGTCCATGGTCTTCGCAATGGCGGACGGACAGCTGCAAGCCAAAGCCAATTCGATGCCAGCTGCGGAGAAGTTCGCCCGCGCAGGGTACGACGTCGCGGCGCTGCTGGAGCAGCGCTGATGGCACCGCTGGTGGGGGTACTGGCCGGGGCAGGACTTTTCCTGATCTGGTGGTCGTTCTGGGACAAACCCGACGCCGTCAAACGAGTTCGCAAGGCAAGCCGCCTTGAAGACTTGCTGCTCTCGGCGGGAATCGAAAAGGTCTCTGGAACCGGCCTCATCGTCACCTGCCTCGGGCTGGGCGTCTTTGTCATGCTGATCTTCTTCGCCGTCAGCCATTCACTGCCGATATCCGCATGCTTCGGGATGTTTGGTGCCTGGCTGCCCATGGCCGTGGTGAAGTGGCGTGCGCGCAAAAGAACCGCTGTTCTGCGCCAGCTGTGGCCCGACGTCGTGGATCACCTGCGGTCCGCCATCCGTGCTGGCCTCTCGCTGCCGGAGGCACTCATCCAGCTGGGAGACAAGGGGCCGGAGGAATTGAGGCACGTATTCCGCGATTTCGGTTCAGACTACCGTTCCGGTGGACAGTTTGATTCCTCGCTCAACCGGCTCAAGGATCGTCTTGCCGATCCTGTCTCGGACCGCATCATCGAAGCATTGCGGCTGACCCGCGAAGTGGGCGGCTCCGACCTTGGCAAGCTACTGGGCACCCTCGCAGAGTTCCTTCGCGAAAGCGCACGCACCCGAAGCGAGCTGGAGGCGAGGCAATCCTGGACGATCAACGCCGCCCGGCTAGCAGTCGCGGCGCCCTGGCTGGTGATGGTGCTGCTTGCTACGCGGCCGGAGGCCGTTAAGGCCTACAACACGGCGATGGGCGCCGCTGTTCTGCTTGGCGGGCTGGTCGTTTCGCTGATTTGTTACGCCGTGATGCTGCGTATCGGTGCGCTGCCGGAAGATGAGCGGGTGCTGCGATGACAGCTCTTCCCGCCGCTGCCGTGGTGTGCGGCATTGTCCTCGGCGCGGGACTCTGGCTGCTCTTGGCCAGGCTGCCGTTCATGCGACCAATGAGCTTCGTGGAACGCATCGAGCCCCAACTTAAGTCCCAGAATCTCGAGTCCAGGCTACTGCGTGCGGGCGTCCAGAATGTCACCCCCTTCGGACCGCTTGAACTTATTCTCCGTCCGTTCATCCGGGATGGCTTGTCGGCGTTGGGCAAGTTCAACCTCGGGTCCGCCGCGCTGACGCGCAGGCTTGCCCAAGCCGGGATCAACAAATCGCCCGTCGACTTCCGTGCCGAGCAGTTGCTGTGGGCTGTTGCCGGCTTTGTTGCGGCTATCGGACTCGTGCTTCTCGGTGCCGCCTCCGGTCGTTTCAGTCCTGTTCTGGCCGTGGTGGCAGTTCTGGGCTGCGCTGTGGGCGGCTTCCTGTTCCGGGATTACTGGCTGGGAGCGCAGATCAGGAAACGGGAATCCCGGATGATGGCTGAGTTCCCCAGCCTCGCCGAGCTTATGGCGCTGGCCGTGAGTGCGGGCGAAAGCGCAACGGGTGCGCTGGACCGCGTCTGCCGGAGCGCCAACGGGGAACTGGCCAAGGAGTTTGCCATGGTACTCGCCGAAACAAGAGCCGGTAAACCATTGGTTGAAGCCCTGCAGGAGTTCTCCGCCCGGACCGATCTTGGCCCGCTGGTCCGGTTCGTTGACGGCATCATCGTCGCTGTGGAGCGAGGGACACCGCTGTCGGATGTTCTGCGGGCCCAGGCCCAGGATGTCAGGGACACGGCAAAGCGCGATCTGATGGAAGCGGCCGGCAAGAAGGAAATCGGCATGATGGTGCCGTTGGTGTTCGGCGTACTCCCCCTGACAGTCGTATTTGCCGTCTTCCCGGGACTCGCTGCCATCAGCATCGGCCTGTAGCAGCACACCCCAGCACGCCAGATATCTCCGGGGACCGATCACAACATCAATGACTCTCAACATCAATGACAGAAATGGGAAAGTAATGAAAGACATGGGAATCCGCAGCGCTTTACTGGTCTGCACACTCACCGCCCGGCTGTGGAAGTCCGCCTCAGTATTGACGTTCGGACCTCAGCGTCCGTCTGGATCAGAAGACCCCGAACGTGGAGACGTGCCCGGCTGGGTAATGATCACGCTGATGTCAGCCGTCTTGGTCGCTGCGCTGCTTGCGCTCGCCGGACCGGCCCTTGAAACGATGTTCAATCAGGCAATGGACAAGGTCGGAAAATAGGAAATGAAACAGGCCACCATGCACGACGGCGGCGGCAGCCCGGGGCCTCACCCGGGGGAGCGTGGCTCGGCCGTGGTGGATTTTGTTCTGGTGGGCAGCCTTCTCACCATGTTTTTTCTTGCCATCATCCAGCTGACCCTTGTCTTGCACGTCCGCAACACCCTGATTGATGCTGCGGCTTCAGGTGCCCGCTACGGCACTCTGGCGGACCGTACTGCCGAGGACGGGCGCGGCCGCGCAGGCGAACTGATCGGAACCGCGCTGAACAGCGACTTCGCCCAGGACATCAGCACCAGCGAAGTGACGTTTCAGGGTCTCCGGACGCTGGAGGTCACCATCAAGGCGCCCATGCCGGTGATCGGATTCATCGGGCCCCGCGATCTTCTGGAGGTCAAGGGCCATGCCGCCATCCAGCCATAGCCACAGCTCCGTCGGCGGAGGCCGTTGGGCCAGCGCAGACCTTGCCCTCCGTCAGCGCTTCCGGCGGGCCATTTGCTCCGGCGATTCCGGGCCCACCGGAGCTTCCGTATCCAGTCAGGGCAGCAACGTCCGGGCGGATGAACAGGGGAGCGCCGTGGTGGAATTCACATTCCTGGCCGTGCTGCTTATGGTCCCTCTGGTGTATTTCATCATCACCATGGGGCAGATCCAAGGCGGCTCGTTCGCCGTTGTCGGCGCCGCAGACCAGGCCGCAAAGGTCTACGTTGCGCAAGCCGATGCCCAGTCCGGGAGAGCAGCGGCCGAGCAGGCGGCACTGCTCGCGCTGGCAGATTACGGCCACCCACCCCAAAACGCCCGGGTTGATGCCAGCTGCGATCCTGCGGACTGCATGGCGTCCGGAAGTGCCGTCACGGTGACTGTGCACCTGACTGTGCCGCTGCCCTTTGTGCCATTCAGCGAAGCGTTCCGGCTCAATGCCAGCGAACTGAGTGCGTCTGCCACCCAGATCGTGGGGCGTTTCCGATGAACCAACACCAGACTCGGCAACAACGCAACGCGAAGCAGACGGACGAAGACGGCCAGATGATTGTGCTCATCATCGGCTACGTACTTTTGGCCCTTCTGGTCACCACCGTGGTGACCGGCATCTCGAGCGTCTATATCGAGCACAAGAAGCTTCTGTCCATGGCCGACGGCGCCTCGCTGGCGGCAGCCGATAGCTACACCCTTGGCCAGGTGGAGTCCTCCGGCGGAAGTCCGACTGCGGTACTCCACGGAGATCGAGTGCGGAACGTGACTGCCGACTTCCTGAACAGGAACGGAGCCTTTGAGCGGTTTAACGGACTGGTTGTTACTTCGGCGACCGGCAGCGCTGACGGTTCCACCGCCGTCGTGATTCTCGGCGCGGCAGTACATCCGCCGGTAGTCAATTTTCTGGTCCCCGACGGAATCCGGATTGAAGCAACGTCTACGGCCCGTTCCCGTCTCAGCCGTTAGCAGGCTCTTAGCAGGCCAACAGCGGCCCGACGGCGGGTCCGGCCACTTTGCCCCGATGGCGTAGGCTTTAACAACCATGGCTCACATTGATTTTTCCGCAGAAATCCGCGCTCTACGCGCCACCTACACCTCCATCGAGAACGTTTCGGGTGTTGAGGCGCTGAAGGAAGACATCGCAGAACTGAGCGAGCGGGCCGGTGAACCCAACCTGTGGGATGACCCCGCTGCAGCACAGGTCATCACATCCAGGTTGTCGCACAGGCAATCTGAGCTGGAGCGGCTCGACACCCTGACCGCGCGGATCGATGACCTCGAGGTGCTCGTTGAGCTTGGCCAGGATGAGGATGATGAGGCATCCATGGGCGAAGCGGCCACCGAGCTGGAGTCCATCAGGAAGTCGCTGAAGGATCTGGAAGTGGTGACGCTGCTTTCGGGCGAATACGACGAACGCGAAGCGGTGGTGTCCATCCGTGCAGGTGCCGGCGGAGTCGACGCTGCCGACTTCGCGGAAATGCTGATGCGGATGTACCTGCGCTGGGCTGAACGGCACGGCTACCCCACCACGGTGATGGACACGTCTTATGCGGAGGAAGCCGGGCTGAAATCTGCGACCTTTGAAGTCAAGGCGCCTTACGCCTACGGCACCCTGAGCGTGGAAGCGGGCACGCACCGGCTTGTCCGGATCAGCCCTTTCGACAACCAAGGAAGACGCCAGACCTCTTTTGCTGCAGTTGAAGTCATCCCGCTCATCGAGCAGACGGACTCCATCGACATCCCGGACAACGAGATCCGGGTGGATGTTTTCAGGTCCTCAGGTCCCGGCGGCCAGTCTGTCAACACGACGGACTCGGCGGTGCGGCTCACTCACATTCCCACGGGCACGGTGGTGTCCATGCAGAATGAGAAGTCTCAGCTCCAGAACCGCGCGGCCGCCCTGCGTGTTCTCCAGTCACGCTTGCTCCTTCTCAAGAAGCAGCAAGAAGACGCAGAGAAGAAGGCTTTCGCCGGAGACGTCAAGGCGTCGTGGGGTGATCAGATGCGCTCCTACGTCCTGAATCCGTATCAGATGGTCAAGGATCTCAGGACCGAACATGAGGTGGGAAATACCTCGGCCGTGTTCGACGGCGAGATTGACGACTTCATCGACGCCGGCATCCGCTGGCGTACTGATAACCGGAACGCCGAGAAATAAGGTAGGCCGGGCGCAGCGCCTACTGGGTAGGCACAATGTCGCGACACGCCACCGAACCGTGCCGGAACCACAGGAACCCGCACGTATAGTCGAGAAGCCGGTGCTCTACTTCCCCCAAACGAAAGCCCGCGCGCCGGTTGCAGTTCTGGGCTGTGTCAGCCATGTCCTGCAGGGTACTTAGGATCATGATCCGATTCGAAAATGTCACCAAGGTATACGACCAGAAGGCCCGGCCTGCGCTGGACTCAGTCAGCCTTGAGATTGACCGTGGCGAATTCGCCTTCCTCGTTGGCGCTTCCGGATCCGGTAAGTCAACGTTTCTGCGTCTGGTGCTCAAAGAGGACCAGGCATCTTCCGGCGCGGTCTACGTGGCCGGTCAGAACGTCGCTAACATCTCAAGCTGGCGGGTGCCGAAACTGCGCCGCGGGATCGGCGTCGTCTTCCAGGACTTCAGGCTGCTGCCGCAGAAAAACGTGTTCGCTAACGTCGCCTTCGCCATGCAGGTCATCGGCAAGAGCCGCAGCGTCATCCGGGACACGGTTCCGGAAGTCCTTAAGACCGTAGGGCTCGAAGGCAAGGAACGCCGTATGCCCCATGAACTCTCCGGCGGCGAGCAGCAGCGTGTGGCCATCGCCCGCGCCGTCGTCAACCGCCCAGACATCCTGCTGGCAGATGAGCCCACCGGAAACCTGGATCCCACCACGTCTATGGGAATCATGGGAGTCCTGGACAAGATCAACCAGAACGGCACCACGGTGGTCATGGCCACCCACGACGATGACATCGTGAACGAAATGCGCAAACGAGTTGTGGAACTGCGGAGCGGCAAGGTCATCCGTGATGAGGCGAGGGCCCTTTACACATCGATGATCCCGGTGGTGGGCCAGTCCCGGCGCCTCAAAGACGCCAGCGACCGCGACAACACCGCCGACATAGCCCCCGCAGCAACAGGAGAGGGGCAGCTGTGAGACTCGCATTCATCCTGGGCGAGATCGGCAGCGGACTTCGTCGAAACGTATCCATGGTGGTCTCCGTCATCCTTGTGACGTTTGTATCCCTTACCTTCGTGGGCGCCGCGGGTATGCTCCAGCTGCAGATCAACCAGATGAAGGGCTACTGGTACGACAAAGTCCAGGTGGCCATTTTCCTTTGCAGCGACGGCTCGACGGCGACCGGCTGTGCCACTGGCCCGGCAACACCGGAGCAACAGGCGAATCTCAAGACCCTGCTGGATTCGCCGGCGGTGGCTCAGTACATCAACGATTTCCAGTTCGAGTCCAAAGATGATGCGTACAAGCACTTCAAGGAACAGTTCTCCAACTCGCCGATCGTGGATTCAGTCACCCCGGACCAGTTGCCGGCTTCCTTCCGGATCAACATGAAAGACCCGGAAAAGTACCAGATCATCAGCGAGACGTTCTCCTCACAGCCAGGCGTGGAAACCGTGATCGACCAGCGGCAGCTCCTCGAACGGCTGTTTTCGGCGATGAACGCAGCGTCATTGGTAGCCGTGAGTATCGCCGGCGTTATGATTGTCTGCGCCATTTTGTTGATAGCCACGACCATTCGGCTGTCGGCGTTCAGCAGACGCCGGGAGACCGGCATCATGCGGCTGGTGGGGGCATCAAAGACCGTCATTCAATTGCCGTTCATCCTGGAAGGCGTGATCGCGGCCGTGATCGGCGCGGCGTTGGCCTCGGCAACTCTCTGGGCGGTGGCACACTTCTTCCTGGGTGAATTCCTGTCCCGGCAATACCCGGACACGGCGTTCATCTCGCCGGCACAGACGCTTATCCTGGCGCCGGCGCTCCTAATCCTCGGTGGATCTTTAGCCGGAATTTCGTCTCTCTTGACCTTACGCAGATATTTGAGGGTTTAGGCTGTGCCTACCGATAAGGAGAACTCATGACTGCAATCGATCATAGGACCGTGCGCGTCCGGCCTACCGGACGCCGTAGCCGCATGATCAGTGCTGTCTTGGCGCTGGTCCTGGCAGCAGGGCTGGGCGCCTCAGCACCGGTCGCTTTCGCCGGCGACCTCGAAGACAAACAGGCCGCGCTCGAGGCCGAAGCGGCGCGTGTGCAGCAGTCCCTTGAATTTGTAGATGCACGGATCGCGAAGGCTGCAGGGGATCTGGTGATCTTCCAGGGCCAACTGCCAGGAGCCCAGCAGGCACTTCTGGAGGCGCAGGGCCGCGTGGCCAGCGCTGTCAGGGAAGTTGAGGCACTTGCTGCCCGTGTGGATCTGGCACAGCAGAACAAGGCGAAGATCAACCAGCAGCTGGAGACAGACAAGCAAAAGATATCTGGCACAAAGAAACTGATCGGCCAGATCGCCACGCAGGCATACAAGTCCGGCGGCGTTCCCTCGAATCTGACCCTGTTCTTCGGCGCCAACAGCGGCAGCAGTCTCACCGACACGATTGATCTCGCGGACCAGGCGATGCGGAGCCAGAATTCCGCCATGGACAAGCTGACGCAGCAGAATGCTACCAACGTCAATTCCCAGGCGAGGCTTGAGGCGGTTGAGGCGGAGATCAAGGACCTCAAGTCCAAGGCTGATGATGCGTTGGCCAAGGAAAAAGCAGCAAGAGACGAAGCTGCCGCCAAGAAGGAGCAGGTGGATAAGCTCATTGCAGACACCACCCGGCTTAATGGAGAACTGCAGGCTGCCAAGCCGGGGATCCAGAATCAGCTTGCCGCCGTGCAGACGAGCCAGAATGCCGTAGCCGCCGAGATCGCCGAACGTGACAGGAAACTGCGTGAGGCCTGGGAAGCAGAGCAGCGCCGCCTCGCCGAAGTGGCTGCGGCCGCAGCCCGGGCACAGGGCCAGGCAGTCCAGCCGTACGCACCGGTGACGGGTTCGCCGTCGGCCTTTGGCCTGCGGCACCCCTTCTCCAGCGACATCCCGATCACCTCTGGCTTCGGTTGGCGCGCGACACCCCCGGGTACCATCGACTTCTACGGCCAGGGTGGCTACATGCATACCGGCATCGATTTCGGGGCGCCCTGCGGAACACCTGTGTACGCCCCGGCCGCCGGGACGGTATTTTCCGCCGGCTGGGCCAATGACGGCGGCGGCAACAACGTGAAGATTTCACACGGCGTGGTGCAGGGCAATTCGCTGACAACGATTTATTACCACAACACCAGCGTCGCGGTGTCGCCAGGGCAGCAAGTCAGCCAGGGCCAGCTCATTGCATACTCTGGCACCACCGGAAATTCGACGGGCTGTCACTCTCATTTCGAGACATGGCTGAACGGCGTGGCCGTTGACCCGATGCGCCTGCTCTGACGCTGCCGCTCCCGCCCGGCCCCGCCTTACTGTTCCGCCTGCCCTGACCCGACGCGTACTCTGCCGTACACTGGTATGACTTCGAGCAGGTCAGGCTGGGGGAACAGACGTTTTTACGATACCAAGGAGTTCTACCGTGCCCAAAGAAAGTGGCCGTAAGGTAGTGGCCACCAACCGGAAGGCCCGGCATGATTACCATGTCCTGGATACCTACGAGGCCGGCATCGCGCTGATGGGTACTGAAGTAAAGTCCCTCCGGGAGGGCCACGCATCCATGGTGGACGGCTTCTGTACCTTCTACAACGATGAGCTGTGGATGGAGGGCATCCACATTCCGGAGTACAACCAGGGCAGCTGGACCAACCATGCAGCCCGGCGGCGCAGGAAGCTCCTGCTGCACCGCGAGGAACTCGTCAAGATCTCGCATAAGATCCGGGAGTCTGGGTTTACCATTGTCCCGCTTCAACTGTATTTCGTCGACGGTCGCGCCAAGGTCGAGATCGGTGTGGCCCGCGGCAAGAAGGAGTATGACAAGCGTCAGACCCTCCGGGAACAGCAAGACAACCGCGAGGCGCTCCGGGATATGCGCGAACGCAACCGCCGCAAGGAATGATTCCCTGAGCAGATGCGTTATGCTAGATAATCCGGTGAAGATCTGTTGCCTGGCAACAGCTGATCGTCGGTTTGACAACAAAATACGGGGATGATCGGTTTCGACGATGTTAGTCGCGACAGGTGAAGCGGGCCGAGGATGCAGAATTATCTCGTAAACGCTGTCTGCAAACCAATAAGTGCCGAAAACAAGCGCACTGACTTCGCTCTTGCTGCCTAAGCAGTAAGACAGTCCGTCAGCCCGAGGTTGCTATTGCCCCGGATCCTGGCGTCATTTAGATAGCCACTGCTGTTTACCCCTGTCATCGGGGTGAACGGGACTCTTAGATGACTGGGCCCGGATCAGCTACCTGTTTGCAAGATAGCTGGGGCCGAGAAAATCCGACGCAAACTGCGCCCGGAGAAGCCCTGACAACACGACATCGGACGGGGGTTCAATTCCCCCCATCTCCACATGTGCAATCTATTTCGTGTCTCATGACGTTTGGTCAGTATGTCACGGAGGGAAAAGATTGCGAGTATCACTCGGAGACAATGCGACATGGTCTCCGGCCCCGTATCTTGATGGAGGCCTCTCAGACCGAGAGGCCTCCATTCTTGGTTAAGAGGCTGCATTGCATATCGGTAAAGTCGACCGTCAGACGGGGGCACCCGTTGAGCTACCTCTAGGCGGGTCAATCGAGTGGCCAGAAGTAGTCCGACACTTCGATACCTTAGATGTCCCCGATGGCACTCCGTTCCTCGTTCCAGAGGACGGCGACATGGGCAGTGTCCGCTTCGTCAACGAGTATCTCCTTGAGGCAACCCGGCAGCACGCCTATCGATCTAACGGACTCTTGAAGCATCACGTGCCTGTCTTGCGGCGCCTGCTGATGTTTCTTCGCGAACACCAGGGGTTCGTCGATCTGACTGCAGCGACCCGCGCAGATCTTGTGGCTTACAGGGACCATAGACGCCCAAGTCTTGCGCCGACGTCGTGGAATGGAGAACTGTCGATACTCGCGGGATTCTATAGCTACGCGAAAGCCAGCGGCTGGATTGACTCAGATCCGGTGCCACGGTGGGGCTCTCGCCAACGAAATACGCTCCGTGACCGGGTGAATGAGCATCGTCGAGAACGATTTCTCACCGAAGCGCAGAGCAGATTCTTCCTCGAAGTTGGGTTGCGCGGAGATGCGCCAGCACCCTTGGAGCTCCGTCCCCGTCATGCAGAGAGAAATTACGCTATAGGCTTGTTGCTCGTCTCCACGGGACTGCGCAGACAAGAAGCAACGCTTCTCCTCGATTGCGAAGTGCCAACCTCTGAAACCATGCACCCAAGCGGTGTGCAATCCTTCTTGCGGTTTGGCAAGGGAGGTCGCCCCCGAGCCGTCTGGGTAACGGAGGCGCTCGTAGACGTCGTTGAACTCTACAGGGCTACAGATAGAGCCAAGATCGTTCGACAAAGCCAGCAAACGCTCCGCCGGAGACGTCGAAACGGGGAGTTGCTGGTCGTCGACGCTATTATTCCTACACAACGAGGACACGACATTCGTGTCGGCAGCATGGTCACGGGCATTGAGCGCTTCAGCGACGAGGATAGGGCCCGGGCCGTCATCGTCAGGCCTGATGGGATTATCGAACCGCTTACCTTGTTTGTCGTCGAGGGAGGCAGGCCCCCGGCACTTCGCACCGTCAACAACTTCTTCAACGAGGCCATGGAACGTGTCGCCACCATTGATCACCCTGATCGGCCACCTGCCCATCTCGATGTGACGCCGCACGTTATGCGGCACACTTTCGCTGTCAGAATGTTGGCCGCGCTGATGCGCCAAGGCCGGCAAACCGGCGGCGACCCATACCAGCTCCTTGCGTCGCCCATAGTCGTGGTTCAGCAGCTCCTTGGGCATTCTGACGTGGAAACTACGCTGCGCTACTTGTACGCAGCGGAACGCTATACGGAGCAACTCCCCGCAGCGCTTCGTCAAACTGTGGCTGCCTCCCTCTCACGGACTGTTGAATGACGAGGAGAGTCGGTGCGGAACTCGACCTAAGCAGTGCCCGCACCGTTGTCAGTTCCAGATATGGGAGCAGCTGGCTCACCAACATAGATCCGACCCGCTACACTGTGCCCATTCTTGTGGCAGAACTGGCTGACAAATGGGTGGAGGTTTCCTCGGAAATTCCTGGTAGTTCAGGGATGACACAGCAGGCCATCCTCCGGTTCAGCGAGCATGTTCAGGGACAGATGGATGTCGCTTCCCAACCCGACTTTCAACTCCATGATCTTAGAGTCAGACACCTTGATGCGTGGGAAATGTCGCTTTTGGAAAACCAGCGGCTCCATCCCACAGACAGCCCGTACCGCAAGGCTGTGCAATTTTTCGCTCTCTTGCGGAGGATTGACGACGATGACAGCGGGCGGCTGCACGCCAAAGTTGTAGATCGTTTGGCCCGTCCCACACGCCTCTCGCATATACGGAAGGCGGGCCGTTCCGACTTTTCTGACGGAGAGCTCCGCCGGCTCCGCAGCGCCGCGCACCGGTTGGTATTTCGCGCCAACCTCGATGCTCAGAGAGAAGGGGCTCCCATACCGACAAGAGATGTCTTAGTGGCGCTTTTTATCCTGCTAGCTCTCGCAACGGGAGAGCCTCCCGAAGTTCTCCGTCAGCTGACCTATGACGACGTCGTGGCAAGCGCGGCACCCGGGCACGGTGTCCCGCGGAACGCATCCCTCGAGCACCTGGTCCGGTCGGACATCGTGGACGCAGTATGTATCACTTACACGAAATCGCGTTCCGGACTGAAATATGACGAGGTTTACAATCGAAAGCTTCATCACGCCCTGCATCATGCAATCAGGGGAATTGTCACGATTTCTGCCGCGGCCAGACAGCAGACGAATGAAAGGTCGCTGTGGTTAGTGGAGTCCAAGGGTGAAGTTAATCAGGTTAACTGGGCAAATGTCAGCTTTCGCCAATGGTGCGACAGCTACGTGCATGGAGAGCGAATAGAAGGAAAGGCGCAGTTCTCGCGGCTTCGGAAGTCGGTGGTGCGCCGAGAGCTAGTCGAGTCGCCCACGCGCTATTTACGCGACGGCCGCCGGCACACGTCACGAACGCTAATCGCGCACTATACGAACAGCTCGACGTTGCGGGCCCACGCCGGAACTCTGCTGATTGGTACAATCGAAGGCCTTTTTGCCGGCGCCATCGGGCCCACCGTCATCACGCCGGAAGCTGAGGAGATCCTTCGCGAATCGGTCGGCGGCTCAGATCATCTCGCTTCCACTGATCCGCGAGTCGACCTATCATCCGCCCACAAGGGTGGCCTGGCGGATTGCATGGACCCTCTCGACTCACCGCATGCGCCAGAAGGGTCGCTCTGCCCGGTGGCGCTGGCCGGCCAGTGCTTTACCTGTCCGAACGCCGTGATAACGCAGGAGCACCTGCCTGCACTGGTCGAGATGAGTCGGATCTCAGCTCCTGAATCATCTACGGACCCTGCGGTCTGGCGGGAAGTCTGGGAGCCGACTTATAGATCCACAACGTCAATCCTCCAACTTTTCCCGGCGAACAAGGTCCGAGAAGCATCGGACCGGGGGCAGGCCGTGCTTGTGGATCTCGGCATTCGAAATGGACCTAGGGGACTTGATGAGTAGCGCCGCAGAGCTCAGACTATGGACTCCTATCGGAGGGCCGTTCCATTTCCAGGACCACATTCACGATCTGCTTCCGCACGGGTCGCGGTTCGAAGACGATTTTTGGGACTATACACCCATTGCATTTCCGAGTGATACGACTCGGCGGCTGCACTTCGGACGGGTGCCAGACGGCTATCAAGAAACTGTTCGTACATTTCTTGCACTCCGGGGAAGGCCGACCCATCCCGGCGTCGTAGAACGAGGCGTCGTCCTGCCAGGACGCCCGGCCCCCGTCTCTGCTTTGTCAGGACTGTTTACGCAGCTGCGGACGCTAGCACTATGGGGGAACTCTTCTGGCCTTGACTCGTTTCGTAGCTGGACCCAGGCAGATGCCGATCGCTTCGTCACCAATGCTCAAGAAGGCAAGCACCGTCCCGAGGGGAGAGCACTGGTACCCGACACATTGCGAGGCTACACGGTCCTAATCAAGCGCTTGGAGGAGTACAGTTCTGTCTTGCCCGATGGCCTCCAGTTCGTCCCATGGCCAATGCGGACCGGTGCCCGCGTCGCCGGCCACGTTCGTGGCATAGAAAACGTTACGCCCCCACTTCCCTGGGAATCCTGGGCTCCGCTGATTGCCGGGTCCTGGAAGGTGATCGAATCCTGCAGTGACCTCATTCTGCGGGCACATTTGGCATTGCACGACGCGCCTCTCCACAACGCTCTAAGCCGCGGGTATACCGGGAGACCTGCCGTCGCAGCTTTGGACGACTACTTCGACAAGGGTGGCTATGTTCCCCTTCACACGGGGTTTGGGAAGAGCGGAGGCGCACCCCGGGGGACCCCTAATATCTCCATGTTGGCAAGGATCACCAGCGTAAGCACCAACTCTTTCAAGCCTTCCCATCACGCCTACAACCCGGGGGCAGCAGGACTCGTAGAGCAGATGGCGCGCTCGGGCGCCGTCCGTTTCGGCGGGTTGATCGTACCGCAGGAAGGCTCAGCAGACGGGTGGATTGACGAAGTCGGCATCGGAGAGGCCGAGTACCTTCCGAGCGTTCTACGCGGCGCCTGCTACACGATAATCTCAGGTCTATCAGGGATGCGCGATAGCGAAATTCAGGCGCTAGAGTCCGACTGTATCGCCCAGCAGGATGGACTCTCAGTCCTGCGGTCGGTTCAGATCAAAGGTAATTCAACGGTGGGCGGAGTGAAGCGGGGCTGGTGGGTTCCGCCAGCTGTCGAACAAACGATTCGGGTGCTCGAACGGCTTGCTACGCACCCCCGTCTATTTTCGCGGGGAGGACGCGACGGCAGTCGTGGAGAAAAGGGAGCCTATGACCCCACAAAAGACCTCCGACGACTGATTGAGTTTTTAAACGCAGAGCCAAGCCAGCGCCCCGGCAAAGGCAAAGGGCTTGGTTTGCAGCCCATTACTTTGGACTCAACAAGTTCCGTGCACGCGACGTCACTTCGAAGATCGTTTTCGGTCTTCGCCGCAACCAAACCTGGGGCGGAGCTTGGTCTTGGCATTCAGCTGGGACACATGGCCCTTAGACAGACAACGGGGTACATCAGCGACAGTAGAGAATCGGCCGTTTCGATTCTGTCCCAGGACCGTGCCGCTGTTGTGAAAAATGAAGTGCATCGGTTAGTCGTGTCTGCGGGCGAAGTCGCTGGGGAGGGTGGTGCCCAAATCAGCGCCATCCGTGCGACAGTCGTGAAAGACCCGACGCGAGCCGCCGCCCTTGCAGCGTCAGCTGCCGAGAACTATCACCTCGGAATAGTAAATGACTGTTGGTACCGGAAACACGCTGCTGCTTGCGGGGAGGATGGGCCACAGCTGGCGAGCCACTTTTGTGCGAACCTCAGGTGCTCTAACGCCGTAGTGCACGATGCGCACGTCCCTGCCCTTAGTAACCAAATTGACCGAATCGATCGCAGTCTTGAGGTAACGGGCATTCACCCCGAATTCGAGGCTTCGCACCGACAGGAACGAGCGGAACTCGTGAAGGTCCTAGAAATAATCAACGAAGAGAGCAATCACTGATGCCCAAGCCCTTCACACCCGTCAGCGAGGCTGCGCTTCAGCAGATCAGCGACGCAATCGATTCGATGTTGCATGACCCAACCTTGTCCCGGACCAAGCGCCAGATTGAGAAGATCGCTGGGCTGTCTCATGCAACAGTTGCCCGGGCCTTCGTCCAAGACAGTTCCGGGCGAGGTCCGCAGGGCATCAGGCTTAGCGAGCGGTTCAACGCGCTAGCTTCCGCAACAAGTGGAAGATCTTTGGAAAGAGCCGAGCAGCTTGGCCTGGAAGCCAAGCTAAATGAAAAGAATGAGGAGATCAAGCGACTCAAGGCAATACACGCATGCCACGTCCAGGCGCTGTACGCCTACTATTTCAGTTCTATCCAGGAGAAAACGAATGGAATAAGACTTGTTCCTATCGGAGCCAACCGGCCTCGGGGACTTAGGCCGTAGCCGTTTCGGCCTTCGACCACTCACGTGTACCTCCGCCTTGGGCAGGCCCCGGATCGTTTCGAATGTCGGGGCAAAGGGAGGGCAGGCAGTGAACGTCAAAGCACCACCAAGCCGCATGTAGTAGGAGCATGTTTAAAGACACCCGCCTAGCCCTTTCTGTTGGGAGGCCAACACGACAGTCACTCCCCGCATAGGGATACCTGTGGTGATGGACTCTGGAACAGGTCGGCGCCGAATCGCTCGAGGCTATGACGGGCTAACTGCCTCTGACATAGAGAGGCTTGATGCGGAGTGGCGCTTCTCCTGGCCACACGAGTACCGCGTTGCCCTCGCGGGAATGTTCCTTGTCGAGCACGTCGACACGTGACATCCGCCCGCCTTGGTGGGCCAGCTCGTGGGTCCTCCGCTGATGCCAATGACCACAGAAGACGTTGGGAGGGGCGAGAGAATCTAGGACCTTGCGCAGGAGAGTCCGCGTTCGTTCCGCCCGGACAATCAGTTCCCGAGGAATTTCGAACTCGCTCTTCAGCGGAACACCGGCCGGGGCATCGTGGGTAATGAGGATGTCAACGGGTCCACCCGCGATAAGGTTCAGTGCATCCTCCGGCGTGGGCTCCTCATTTCGCCACCAATCCTTTCCTTCAGTCCGGTGCTCATAGTCCACGCTGAACGCTCCGCCGAGGCCAGCCACGATCAGGCCACCGATCTGGGTCCGCCCGCCCCTAGGCAACACCCGGATGTTGGACCGGAAAGTCGCAAGCCCGTCCGCTTCGACGGGGAGCTTCTCCAAGGTCTCCCAATTGTCGTGATTGCCGCCCGACACGATCAGGATGATCCCAGCCTCAAGCAGATACTTGTTCAGCCTGGCTTCAAAGCGGCCTCGTTTCGCCCCCGGCCAGTCCAAGCCGAAGTCGCCGACGTGGAGTAGCGTGCTGACCCTTTCACGCGCGGCTGATCGGACAGCGGTGATGGCCCAACCTAGGTCGCCGTGCCAGTCTCCGGCAACGGCGAAGGGTCTGGGGGCATCCAGTGCGTTCTCGATGGTCGGTCAGCTCCTTAGTGTTTGCGTCTGGAGACGAGTGATCGATAGAAGCTCGGTGGTGCCACGGAGGGTGGGAACTCCGTCGAGGCGGACATCGAGCCACATCAGACCACGCCGCCCAACCTGCATCTCAATGATTTTGAGGAGCTTGATTGCTTCGCCGTCGCGACGGAGCTCTGCGGCAGGCAGTTGGGCATATCGCGGCACAGGCTGCCGATCGTTGTGGAGCCTCACAACCTCGCGGGGCGAATCCAGGTGCAGGGCGTACAACGTCCCGGAAGACGTTCGCACCGCGAAACTTCCTGACATCTCATCCGTCAGCGAATGTAGGTCTAAATACATAACGGCCGCGAGTGGTCGCTATTCGTCCTCCAACGGGACAGGAATCTGGATTTCAAGGAAGTTCGTCCTTCCGTCAGCCTCGGGGTGCATGCGCAGATCCTTGCCCAGGTTGAAACCTTCAGGAAGGTGGCTGAGGAAATGCCTCAGATCCGGCACGGTAACGCACCGGGTTAGAGCGAGTAGGACTGAAATGGCCATCGGAGCGCCTTTCGTTTATTGGTGATCTGTATCGCATCTGTCTTTATGTGGCACAAGTGCCACAGACAAGCGCGTTTCAGTCTAGTCGCATGGGGTGTGCCTACACGACCTAAACAGACTTCACCAGACCGGCTGCTTCGGTGGCAGGAACGCCGCAAGCGGGTTGGATCGCGGATTCGAGAGATACGCCTAGGGCAGGGTCTCACCCAGGAGGCACTGGGCCTTGAGGCAGGAATGGACCGAAGGACGATTATCCGCATTGAATGGGGAGAAATCAGTATCGCCTACGAACGCCTTTGGGAGATCGCCGACGTCCTCGGCGTCGACGTAGCTGATTTGTTCTTGTTGCCGTCCACCCCGCCAGCCATCGAACCACACCGTCGTGGACGTGCCCGGAGCAGCACGAGAACCAGGCTGTCCGTCGATCCCGAAGAGCAGGCATAGAGACCGAACCGCCGAGGGGCGCGAACAAAGAATGTTGGTTCCGTTTGGCTGCCGCGATTTGTGTTCAATGGACATGGAGCAACGAGGGCTTGGGTGGCTCCTCCCTTCGGTTCGATTTTCCGCACGGTACGCCTTAAGGCGCGGGGTCGTGGAGGGTAGCGAAAGTGGAGATAGGAACGTGGTTCCCCCTGAGGAATATGTTGCCCGTACCAGAGGGCGTCACGGCTTAGGTGCCTCGAAGCCGCCTGATAATCTCCAACGCAGCTTGCTGCTCTCGGGGTCCTGGACGTTCAGCCAAGTCCGCCGCCAGAGCGAGATGCGGGATTTCGTCGGGGACGACGTCGGCCGCGTGGATAGTGACGTTCGGTCGTGTTCCGGGCTTGGCAGGTAACAGGAACCAGTCACTGATGAGCTCGGGCACGTCGCGCCGGGCTACATAAACTTCCAGCTCTAGACCGGAGAGCAGTCCGGAGTGAGCATGCGAAACACCGGCTAGCCGAAGTCGGGGCTCTTCCCTTAGCGCGGAAAGATCGTCTGGACCGGCCGACAACAAAACCTTGTCGGCCCGCCGCGCGAGCAGCGATACGACAAACGCAACAGGGTCTGCCGCTCCGTGGAACCGCCTTATGCGGCGATCGAGCCGGTGACGCTCGATAGCATCCAGCCCCAGGCCCGGAACGCTCTGGGGTCGCTGGAGGGCACGGATGAATTGCCATGCGTTCTGCTCCGTTAGGGGTCTTCCTGCAGCCGCCTTGTGGTAATTTGCAGCGTCAACTTCATCGACGACCCAGCGCCCACCGACGCGCTGTCCCGGGATTCGTCCTGACGCCACCAAGACGCGGGCACGGCTCTCTGCGATGCCGAACCGCTTTGCCAGATCCGGAACGCTCAATAGCATTGCGTAATCATAGCGGCCGCGCAATGAATTGATCGAAGGCGGCATAGGTCCGAACACGTCAGTGAGTCGGCACACATACACCTACGATGTAGCACTGAACGGGGAACCCCAAAGACGCCACGCTTCTCACCGTTGAGCAGGCCGCACAAGAATTGAACGTCAGCGATGGAGCGATAAGATCCCTGCTTCGAAGGGGCGAACTCAGAGGCTTTCGAGTCGGCGGCCGCGGCCAATGGCGCACAGGTATCGATGGGACAGATCGACTCATTGCGCGTTCGCGAGACTTCCGGCGCGCTTCGTTCTCGGCTGTTGGGGTGAGCTCGTGCAGGCGAATATGGATGCGCATGTTGCCTGCCCCGGAGCATTGTCCAGCTGCATCTCCTACGCCTTTGAACTGCCGGGGTATGGCGTGGTCGACCACATGGCATACACGGCCGGCCTGACACTCAGCTCCACCTCGGTCGAGGGTAATCCGCGCACCTACACACTTCGGGCTACCCCGGTGTGCGGGCGGGAGGATGGCCAGTGGAAGGTAGCGCATTGGCTGGGGACACGGTCGTTTCGGCTCCTACTCGCCAGCAACAGCCCTATTTGTTCAAGGGGCCATCCGAGGCGCGTCAGGTCAGCAGGAACTCGCACCAGAGCGGGTAATGGTCCGAGATTCGCCAGGACACTTCGCTGCGCGTCAGGCCCCGGAAGACGTGCGGGATGAAGTCGAAGGTCCCGGCCCGTTGCCCGTAGGTCAGGCCGCGCAGCCGGGAGGTGCCGTCGGGTTTCGAGAACCAGGCTAACTGGTCGTAGAAGTGTCTGGTCTTGTCGTCGTCGAAGATCGTCCGCGGGACTGCGTTCAGCTCGGTCGGCGGCCAAAGGCCCGTGGAGATGAACGCTTCGTAGAGCGGGTCGCCGATTCGGTCCAGATTGAAGTCACCAAGCACGATGAGGTTGGAGTTCCAGTCGTTGGGCCGGACCCCCCAGTCATGCATCCACCGGGCGAACTCCTTAATCTCCGGCAGGCGCTCCGCGGGGCTTTTGCCCCAGAGGATGTGGACGGACGCGAGGGTGAACTCCACGCCGACCCTGGAGAAACTGGCTGTGTAGGGGGTGCGGGCGAACTGTCGCTGTGGGTCATCCCCGATCGGGGGCAGCACGATCTCCCCAACCAGGCCTGAGGGCTGGACCCGTGTGCTGTCGTACAGGAAGGCGAGGCGTTCGCCGTTGCCGGCATCGCCTTCGGCAACGTCGGAGATGATGACCTGCCAGTGCGGGCCAAGGGTCGCCAGGAGCCGCTTGAGGGCGACGGGGTTGCGGCGGGACTCCTGGACAGCGACGACGTCGAACCGGGAGATCACCTCGGCCAGGCAGGCCACCGCGTGCCAGTCCCGCTTGGGTGATTCGTTGGGCCCGGCCAGCCACTTGGCGGTCAGGTCACCCAGCGCACGGATGTTCCACGTCCCGAGCAGGAGGTTCGAGTGAGTCTTGGCGGGGATGACGGCGGCCAGGGCTGCATGCAGCCGGTCCAGGTCTTCGGTTACTGCTGCCGGCGGCTGCTCAGTCATGCGTCCATGCAAGCAGACGGTCGGCGGGATGCAAGCAGGCGCACCGGACTTGAAATCCTGCCAGTAGTGCCGGGCAGGCAGAATGTCCGTGGACCCGAGCACCTTTAGGACCTCAACCGTCCGTTCGCGCTGTCAGTACCCGGCAGGAACATTCGAGAGTATTGCCAGACCTTTAGGGCGGGCGCTGGGCGCGGATCGGCGGAGGGAACGGGGGCAATGGTGGGTACTGAATGGCATTTTCCGGTGATGATCGCGGCGTCTCTCGTTGAGTTTGTTCTTCTCCTTCGTCTGGTGCTCGGCCAGGCCGTTTTTCGGCGGAGGATCCGGGCTGTCATCGTCGTGTCGCTGATCGTTGTCGTTGCCGGCATGCTGTTCGGAAAGTACGGGCTGCTGCTGGGCCTGCCATGGTGGCTTTACTATCCCGTTCCAGCGCTCGTGACCATTGTGTTGCCCCCGCTGGTGTTCAAGATGACGCGGAGAATCACTGCCCTGTACCTCATCCTCGCTGCCATATCGGCCCCGCTCATCCATGTGCTGTTTTCCTTCTTCCTCGGCTGGGGCGAGTACATGCCATTCCTTCCGGTGCCCGGTCTGGCGAGCCTGCTCAGCTGAGCGAGGGGACGCTTGAGGCCCCGGTTCTGCAGGCAAAGTCATATCCAGCCCTGTTCCTAGTCCGGCCGGTAGGGTCGGCTCAACTCATCCGAACGGGAATGGGGATCCGATGAGGCTTGAGGGATGGCACGTAGGCGTGTTTCTGGCGATGCAGGTGCTGGTCGCCTTCGTCGTTGTCGCGGGCGTGACGCTGCTGGTCCTTTGGACGGTGCGGCTGGTCCGGCGACGAAACAATGGCGGCGGTTCGTGGCCGCCTTCGTTGTAGGGGGGGCAGGCACAGACTGCGCAAAAAACTCACCCTGAACACCGAAAAGCAATTCCGCGAATTCCTCAAAGGCGCCGCCGCGGGCTAGCGTCGACTCACACCGGGCACCCACTGACCTCGTATCAAGGTAACCGATCGGCTGCACTGGTCCATGCCAGCACGGTCCTGAACGAGTGCGCACATCCGCGGGGAGCTGCTTCTCCGCTACCAACGGTCCTGCGATCTCGGAGAGCTACTCGTTCAAAAGCTACTCCGCAAACTACCGATAGACATACCCCCAGGGAAGCAAGCGTCGGGCCGGAGACACCCACCGGCGTGGGAGAATTCACCCATGGCCTTCACACCCTTGCACCGCGCCCTAGGGCTCCAACCTTCCGCCCTGACGTATGCGATGCTTCCAAGCGCCATCGAGCAGCGGGTAACGGAAAAGGGCGATCTGGATTGGAAGGAAAAACTGCCCGACAGCCGCAATCCCAAAGCTAACGAGGAGTTCGCCAAGGATGTTGCCGCCATGGTCAACGGTGGGGGCGGCATGATCGTCTACGGCGTAGCGGAGGACCGGGTCAGCAGCGCCGCGGAGCGCATAGTTTCGGTAGAGGACTGGTCGGACACGATCGAACGAAAGCTGAGGGGCTGGGCGTATTCTCTGATCCAACCGCCGGTTCACGGCCTGGAATTCACCCCCCTGGAAGAATCCGATAAAGGCCCCCGTGTTCTTGTCCTGGAAGTCCCGGCAAGTCTGGAGACACCGCACTTCTCCATGAAGGACGATGCACTCAGGGCGCCCCGGCGTTACGGTGCCCAGACTGTGTTCATGAGTGAGCGCGACATCGAGCAGGCCTACCGCACACGATTCGAGGACCGCCGGAACAATGCCAGGAGCCTCTCCGATCTCCTGGACCAAACGATGACCGGCATTGACCAAGACGGCGTCTGGCTCGTAGCGGCCGCACGTCCCCTAAGCCCTCGCCCTGCACACACGGCACGGATCAGCCGACAAGATGCCAGGGAAATCCTCGACTCCCTTACGAACACGAACCCCTTCCTGAAGGACCGGTACGGGTTCGAGTATGCCGATTTGAATCCACGCCCGGGGTACCGGAAATGGCGCTCTATAAGCGGCCACGGTGGAATCGTAGACATCCACGACGACGGCAGCGTGAGCGTGGGTCACAAAGCATCCATCGGGAGGGACGGCTTTGAGGCGAGCACCGACATCCACGTCATGGATGCCCAACAGCTCCCGGCCCACATCATCCACCTTGCCAGAGCCACAACCGAGCGCATGGACATGACAAGCGACTATGAGGTCAGCATGGTTCTGAGCGCCCAAGGTAACAATCCGATATTCATTAGGACCTTCGAGACGGCAATCAACCACCTGCGGAGCCGGGACCAGCTCACTGCCATCCACAAGTTCCAGCCAGTCACAGGGATCCTCGCCGCGAACATTTCTGAAGATGAGGCACTGGTAACGGTCCGCAGTTTGGCCTTGGATGTCATGAACCAGGGAGGATCCCCGGCCCTGGGGAGGCACTATTTGAGAGACCAGCTTTGAGCCTGGTAGCCGCCTGACTGCGCACCCGGTAGCTGACGGTGTCCCCGAGGGATGCCTAACCGGGTGGGATAGGTCTCGAGGCCACAGCGCGTTGCTGCCGGGCGTATGTGAAAAGCCTCCGCGCGAGTCCAGGACTCAAGCGCGGAGGCTCCCGGTTCTCCAAGCTGGGGGGACTGGAGAACCAATGTAATTGTACTAGCCGGCGTGAGGTCCCTAGCCCGCTGGCGGGCTGGGAGGCGGGATCTTCCGGTCACTTCCGGGGAGGGCGCCCGCGGGTTCTCCCGGTCTGCCATCCGGGTGCGGCGGCGTCCAGGAGCTGGACCTTGGCCGGGTCGAGGTCGCTGCGGCGGCGCTTGTACCGCTGCGCGTGAATCCACACCCCGAGAGTGTGTTCCCGCTCTGAGTCATAGTCGTGGTGGCGGGGCCAGTCGTTGCCTTCCTCCCGGAAATCCACGAGCTCGGCCAAACGGTCGTGCCACCGCGCTTCGTCCGCCGCTTCACGGCGATTTTCGGCCCACCCGGGTACCTGGGCAAGCCCGTGGCTGTAGGCCGGGCCAAGGGTCCCCTCGGCTGCTTCTCGCCGGCGTCCGGATAACCAGCGCGCCAGCGACCTCTCGCCCCGCTCTCCTGAACGGCCGTCAGGGAACCGGCCTTCGGCCGACACCCAGACGATGACCTCTTCCATCCGGGCGAGGTCCGTGGGGGAGGGGTAGGGGACGGGTGCGGCGCCGGCGGCGGCCTGGTGCTCGGCCTCAAGTCCCGGATCCTGGCGTCGGGCGATGACCAGGTGGTATCCGACGGCGGCGGGCGGAACGCGCACCAGGGCAGCGATTCGTTGCCGGCTCAATCCGAGCCGGTACATCAGCACCCATTCCGCGTCAGGAGCGCACCTCAACTGCCGGTCCATAATGGACCCCATCCTGCCACGGCCCACACGGAATACCGGCGGGCACCGCTGGACCAAAGACACTGCCCTCGGGCGTCCACAGGGGACGGCTGGACGCGCTCGTACTTGGAAGACGGGTAGATGGCGTCGTTCCGTCGGGACCATACGTTGGCCGGCGATGGTGCACTTACGATGTAGCAATGAACGAAGAACCCCGGAAGCCGCCACGCTTTCTCTCTGTCGAGCAGGCTGCGCAAGAACTCAACGTCAGCGATGCAGCGATAAGATCCCTGCTTCGAAGCGGTGAGCTTAGAGGTCTTCAGATCGGCCGCCGCGGACAGTGGCGCACCGGAATCGATGATCTGCAGTCCTACATCGATGAGTCCTACCGAAAGGTGGCCGACAAGATCGCCCGGGGCGAGTTCACCGAAGCGGAGGCAGAGGACGAGTGAGGGCCGACGAGTGGGCCTACGAACTGGCTGATACCCTGGCCCACGGGTGGGGTGGTCCTGCGACCATGACAGTGGCAGCGTGCGCGAATGCTGCTGCGAGCGAAGAGGTCATCGCAACTGCTAAGAAAACCGTAGAGGCCGCAGGCTGGGACGTCTATGAGATCGACGCACGCCGGACCGCGGGCGACCCGTCCCTGTTGCAGGACGCTGGCTTCGTGATTCTGCGCGACATTCAGACGCCACTTCGAGTGGAAGTCGTGGTGCTGATTGGCGCTTTCCAGCATCTGGTCCGGAGGAGTCTTCCGGTAGGGATGCTCGCCGTCGGGTCACCGGCAGGGATCCGGGCTCTTCTTCGCCATCCCGGCATGGGCTTCCTTAGTCGGGCAGAGTCGGTCATCCAGGGCTGATGCCCTCGACAGCGACGGGGCGGCGGCGGCGGATTAGGGCGCCGGACGTAGGCGTCCCGCTCAGCGCCCAGTTTTACGGGCCTGCCCATGGTGTCTAAGGCTTCAGTGGCGCCGGCCCCTCATCGCGGTCCGCCTGCTGCCAGCGGACAGGAATGTCTCCTCAGCTCAGTTGGTCGTCAGTTCGAATCCGACAGGGACCCCCAGAAGAACCGTGCCGTTACTGGGAACCATCCCGGTGGCGTTGGGGTTTTGTTTGCCCCGGTTTCTCGGTATCCCCTCCAGTGCCCCTCCATCGGGAGCACTATGCCCGTGACCTGTGTTTTGTCGGCCAGTTCCTCGAAGAGCTTCAGGTAGGCTCAAGCGGTGATTGACGCTTCGATGCCAGACGCTTGTCCGCCGCCCGAAAGTGCACCGAGAGAGGGCATTTTTTACCGGTTGGCAGAACCACACCTGTCCATCGGCAGTGCCCCAGCCAAGGGATCCTGGCGGAAGCCGCATAAAGGCCGGGGTCCCTACTATGGGCGCGTTGAAATCTGCGAAGCCCATGCTTTCTCAGTATTCAAAAGCCTTGATGCAGTACAGGATGCTCGCAAGATCAGTCCGTGGGCCGCAAAGAAGTCCCTAGCACTCGTCGAGATCCAGCCGACTATGGGAAACGTGCTAGAGACCCCAAGTGAAGTCGCCCCTACCCACCATGATTGGTGGTCGTCCCCATACAACCTGGTCCCGGCCTCAGTTGTGATCGAAGAGTCTAAGGACATCGCATGATGGACTTCTTGCGGTTGCCGCTGTTTGGGACACCTTTTGAACATGTGGAGACCTATTTCGAGTATGAAGGCATTCGGACATTCGCAATGCGCTCGACTCGACTGCCGCTCTACTACATCGCAAACTGCGTTGACGAAAGCGAAGAAGACGATACTCTCACGTTCCTTTTCGTGGCTGTAGGCCCAGCCCGTTTCGAAGCAGTACGGTCAGGAGTTGTCCCTTTTCGGGATGCGTTTTCCGAGGCGCTCGCTCAGGGTCTGCACTCTGTCACATGGGATTTCTCCAGGGAAGATATATCCGCGCCGGTTGTGCGCACGCTTCACATAGATGAGGTTCCCCTGCCCTGGCTTCCTGCGGCGGATGCCCGGCTGAATCTCAAGACTAAGACAACTGCCGCCTTTGACCATGATGAGATCCAGACGCTCTCGGCAGCTCAAGGGAGATCGGTCTTCGCTGTCGAAGTAGAGTCGCAGACAAGTAACATCACAGAGTTTCCGACGAAGTACGCGGGTCGCCTGCAGATCGCAATCCAAGGCCAAATCGATGCCTTGGCTCAGGAGCACCTTGGAGGAAATCATCACGACGTGCAGACAACGGTAATCGGATTGCGAGCAGCATCCTTCGTTGTGGTCTTTGCTGTCGATGCCGGGGAAGCCCTGTTTGAGCGTAGGGACCTGACGCAGGAAGTCTTCACCCAGTTCCAATCGCTCCTTTCGGTGGCTGCCCAAAAAAGTCCTGGGGCAATGGTAAAAACACTTCTGTCTCATACCCGGCGCGTCCGACTGCGATTTAGAGATTTACTGGAGCCATTGGTGAGGACCGGAAGCGGAATCGCCCTAAATACTGCCCTTGTCGGAGCTAACAGCATCACAACCTCTCGCCTCAGTTCCGAGTCTGTCAAGGTCGCGTTTGACGCCATTGAACATGTAACTCCAATTACGGAAAAATTGGAGCTGTCGCGGGCCATCCTCACGGGGCTGACCCTGCGAACCAAGAGGTTCGAACTGATAGACGCCGCGTCAATGAAAATATACAAGGGCAGCATGACAGATGACGCTCTCATGCAGGCAGACGGCCTGACAGTAAGCAACTCGAGCTTTGTGTCTGCCGTTATGCGGATGGAAGTGGCGTTCGCCGGGGAAGACGCAGAATCCGAAGCTAAATACTTCCTAGAGCGAATTGAGGCCACTCCCGGCGGCGAGTAATCAGTGGAGGGCGCTCAGGAGTGATTTATGCGTGAGCGCCCGACCACGCTCGACAACTGAGGTTTCGGTACAGGTTGAGCTTCACGGAGCTGGCTGTGCCTTGAGGTAGTCCATAGAAATCCACCTCTGCCTGTGAATCTCCGGCTGGGACACGCATCATACGAACCGCCATGTCCAGGACTAGGGTTATCGGGTGCACTGGATGGAAGCTGAAGCCGGACTTCCGCACGCTCATTGGGCTGCAAGGCCCCGCCTGGGCTCATGGCGCTACTCGCAGGCGCCCCCTGCGTCCCGGGTCCGTTGCGCCAACCGATACTGTGGACGCGTGACACTTTATGGGGAACGTATGCGCGTTCAGTTGCTGGAGCGGGCAGAAGCTGAGGGGACAAGCCGTTGGACTGCGACTATTCCCCCGCAGGTCAGGGTGAAGATCGCGCACCTTTTCAAGGCGGAGAACTCATACCTTAACGTTCTTAACGGTGACCGGTTTGCCGCATTCGTAGCTGCTCGTGTCTCTCGCAGCGAAGGCCTCCTTCTCGACACAGTCACTTTCGACGATCTCGCGAGGATGGAAGATCAGGGCCTGTTCCTTTCATTTGTGGAGGCCATCCACGCCCAGGCGGTCGTGGATGGTTACGTTGGACGGTCCCAAGAATTCGTCGACAGCGTCAACAAGATTTTTGACGCCCACCGTGTGGCTTTCCGCCTTGTGGCCGGGGCTTCTCAGATCGTCCCGCTGGATTCTTATGAGCTTCACACGACGGTGGTTGAACCTGTAATTAGATTGCTGCATGGTCGTCCCGATCTTCATGGCGTGCAGATCGCGTATATGAATTCGCTCAACGAGATCGCAGACGGTAAGCCAGCTGACGCGATCACGGATGCTGGTACAGCGCTTCAGGAAACGTTCAAGGCGTTGCACGTGCCTGGGAAGGTCCTTGGCGATCAGATCAAATCGGTGCGTCTGAGCGGCCAGCTACCCGGGCGTGATGCCCCGATGCTAGATGCTGTCGTGAAAGCTATGGAGTGGGTGGCTTCAGAACGGAACCAGAACGGGGATGCACACAACGTCACTGATGCGAAGCTCGATGACGCGTGGCTTATCGTCCATGTGGTCGGAGCGTTGATCGTTCGGCTGGTGGGCTCTCCTCGCGAATAACGCCTCCGAATCCCTTCAACCGCGCCACCGCGAAGGGGTTCTAGGGTCTATGGCCTCTCCAGAGGGCTTGAAGAACTGGCACAAACCGTCGGGACCGCTGCTCTCCAAGGCATGGCAGTACGCCTCGGTCTTACTCCACAGTGTGCAGAAGCAATGGATTTCGCGGTCAAGGCAGTTGAACGAGTACCGCAGTGGTGTCCCTAACGGTCGGGGTCTGTCGGACTCTCTAATAAGATGAGCCGGTGATAACGGGCGAAATTAAATCTCAGGTAGACAAGGTCTGGAACGCGTTCTGGACCGGCGGCATCTCCAATCCTCTCGAAGTAATCGAACAGATCACGTATCTGCTCTTCCTGAAGCGCCTGGACGAAAACCAGACCCGAGCGGAAAATAAGGCCAACCGCACCGGCAAGCCGGTCGAAAACCCGGTCTTCCCTAGCGGTCTGGATGACAGGGGCCGCTCGTATCAGGACTTTCGCTGGAGCAAGTTCAAGAATTTCTCCCGCGACGAGATGTACACCGTCTTCGCCGAGCACATCTTCCCGTTCCTGCGCACCGGGCTGGTCCAGCAGGCCAACGGCGAGGAGTCCTCCTACGCCCAGCACATGAAGGACGCGCGCTTCACCATCCCCAACGCCGGGCTGCTCGAAAAAGTCGTCGACATCATCGATGAGATTCCTATGGACGAACGCGACACCAAGGGCGACCTCTACGAATACATGCTCGGCAAGATCGCCTCGGCCGGAACTAACGGCCAGTTCCGGACACCCCGCCACATCATCGACCTGATGGTTAAGATGACAGCACCCCAGCCGATGGAGGCCATTTGCGACCCGGCCGCCGGCACCGCCGGATTCCTCGTCCAGGCAGGCGAATACCTCCGCCAGCAGAACGCAAACCTTCTCACCACCCCAGAGCAGAGCCGGTTCTTCCACCACAGCCAGTTCCACGGATATGACTTCGACAGCACCATGCTGCGCATCGGATCCATGAACATGCTCCTGCACGGGGTGGAAAACCCTGACATCACCTACCGGGACTCTCTGGCTGACCTGCACGGCTCTGAGGAAGAAAAGTACGACGTCATCCTCGCCAACCCGCCTTTCGCCGGCAGCCTGGACTACGAGAATGTCGCCAAGGATTTGCTCTCCCTGGTCAAGACGAAAAAGACGGAACTACTCTTCCTGGCCCTGTTCCTGAGGCTGCTCAAGCCCGGCGGTCGGGCCGCGGTGATCGTGCCCGACGGTGTGATGTTCGGGTCGTCCACGGCTCACAAAGCGCTGCGGAAAATGCTCGTTGAAGATCACAAGCTCGACGGTGTGGTCAAACTCCCCTCGGGCGTCTTCAAACCCTACGCCGGGGTCTCCACCGCGATCCTGTTCTTCACCAAGACCAACTCCGGCGGCACCGATAACGTGTGGTTCTACGACGTGACCTCGGACGGCTTCAGTCTCGACGACAAACGCACCGCGCTTGGTACCTCCGACCTCGGCGACGTCCTTTCCCGCTGGCAGCAGCGGACGACGACGGAGGGAGCGCGCGCGCGTACCGACCAGTCTTTCCTCGTTCCCAAGTCTGAAATAGCTGCCAACGGGTTTGATCTATCCCTCAACAGGTACAAAGAAGTCGAGCACGAAGAAATCGACCACAAGGAACCAGCAGAGATCATCGCCGATTTGGAGACTCTGGAAGCCGAGATTTCGATCGCCCTGTCGGACTTGAAGGAACTGATGTCGTGACTGTAGACATTGAACTGCAAAGGAAATCGGGCACAAGCTCCACCATGAAGCTGGGCCGTCTCGGCGATCACGTCGAAATATTATCCGGATTTGCGTTTGACTCCAGTCGGTTTGCTATCGACGGTGAAATGCCCCTGATCAGGATCCGAGATGTTGTGCGGGGAAGAACTGAGACGTATTACTCTGGTCCATTCGGTGAGAGGTTTGTCGTTCGTAAAGGCGACCTTCTCGTTGGCATGGACGGTGACTTCAATCGAGAAATTTGGTCGTCGGAACCTGCACTACTCAACCAGCGAGTCTGCCGGATTTCGCCTCTTGGGGCCGACCTCGACCGCCGATACCTCTACCATTTTCTGCCGCAGGCGCTCATGGAAATCTGGCACGCCACTCCGTTTGCCACAGTCAAGCATCTTTCGGTGAAGGCCATCCGGGAGATCGCTTTGCCTCTCCCGCCCCTCGACGAGCAGCGGCGGATTGCGGCCATCCTGGATAAGGCCGACGAGCTTCGCACCAAACGCCGCCAAGCCCTTGCCCACCTCGACGCTCTTTCGACTTCAACTTTTCAAGTTCTCCTTGCCCGACAGGATTGGCCCAGACGAGATTTCGGTGATCTCTGCAATCGTGTGACTGTTGGAGTCGTAGTCAAGCCCGCCTCGCATTACGTGAGTGAAGGAATTCCTGCACTGCGATCACTAAATGTTCGGCCCGGAGGCCTAGTGATGGAGAATCTCGTGTACTTCTCCGCGAATTCACACAATGGACCGCTTCGAAAATCGCAGCTCTGGCCAGGAGACATTGTGACCGTGCGGACGGGAAATGCAGGTACTAGCGCAGTTGTTCCTGCCAATGCAGGACTACTGAACGCAATCGACCTGATCATCGCTACACCCACTCCGGGCGTCATGTCACCAGAATATGCTGTAGCTTTTTTGAACAGCGACGCCGGAAAGCGCATGGTTCTGGGTGAGAGCCGAGGACAAATTCAGCAACATTTCAACGTGAAGTCCCTTCAAGGGGCTGTCATTCCGGTTCCTCCAATCCAAGCTCAGCACGAGCTGGCTAGCCAGCTTGCTCAAATCGACCGGGTTCGACGCGTTCAGCTGTCTCAGCTCGCCACATTTGACGCGCTTTTCGCATCCCTACAGCACCGCGCCTTTAGCGGTCAGCTCTAAGCTCCCAACGAAGGAACCGCAAATGATTGACTCAGTCAAAGACTGTGCTGTCTCAAGCCTTCTTGGCGTAGACCACAAGATCGTCTACGTCATTCCCCCTTATCAGCGCGAATACACATGGTCCAAGACGCATTGGGAGGACTTGATTGACGATGTGCTGGGAGCCCCGGAGGGATATTTCCTGGGGTCCATCATCTGCATCAACCAGCAGAAGGACGCCACGGACATCGCCCAGTTGGAACTCGTCGACGGACAACAGCGAATCACAACACTGTCCATCTTGCTCGCTGCCCTCTACTCCTGCTTGGCTGCGCGTAAAGGCGAACTAGATGAAGACGAGAACGCGTCCCTCATCAATCTCAGGCGGAAGCTGGTCCTCAAGGAGCCCGCCGACCACCCGAGGCTCACCCCGCAACGTCAGAACAACAACGCCGGGGACTATGTCGCTGTCCTCAGCGAAGCCGGCGTCATTAAGCAGCTTAGGAATAGGCCCGGCAATCTGGGCAACCGGCGGATCATGAAGTGCTACCGCTACTTCGTGGACCAAATTGAAGCCAGGATAAGCCCGGCAGAACCATCGCACTCCCAACTCCTGAGAATGGTTGAGCAGGTCTCCGCCGCTGTGCTGGTCAAGATCGAAGTCAAGAATCACTCGGACGCCTACGTCCTCTTCGAGTCGCTCAACAACCGCGGTGCACAGCTAACGCCGATCGACTTGATCAAGAACAAGCTGCTGGCCTCCACCCATGGGAAAGACGCCCTCGCTGTGGAAGCGGTCTTTGAAGAATGGATGGGCATCATAGACCTGCTGGGGGACGACTACTCCTTGCAAGAACGGTTCTTCCGCCAGTATTACAACGCCTTCAAGGAAGTACTGAACGACGTAGTCAACGAGCCGGTGGCTACGCGGTCCAACCTCATCCGCATCTACGAAAAGCTGATCGAGCACGGACATGAGGAATTTGTCAGCCGAATTAGTGCAGCGGCAGATTTCTACAGCCAAATTGCCGGCGGGTCACGGAGTTCCGAGAACCCCGCGCTGAACGCCGGATTCATCCGGCTCCGCAGGGCGCAGGGGGCACCGTCTCACTTGCTTCTCATGTACTTGATGACGAATCAGGGCCGCCTGAATCTGACCGATGGCGATCTAGTCGAGATTTGCGACCTACTGGTTGCCTTCTTCGTTCGCCGAAATGTAACGGGACTGCCGGCTACCTATGAGCTCCAACGTCTCTTCATGGCCATCACCCACCAACTGCACCATGGCGTCGGCGAGCCTATTTTCGAAATGCTGCGTGAACGGCTGGTTGGCATCTCGTCGTCCGACGACTTGTTCCGCGAAAAGCTCGCTGGCAACGCCTACGAAGACTCCTACGACATGACCCGCTTCATTCTGTGTTCGCTTGCGGAGGCGAGCATGACGGACGAGACGCGCGTAGATCTTTGGGCTATGGAGGGGAAACGGCATGCGTGGTCCGTTGAGCACATCTTCCCCCAAGGTGCCAATATCCCCGCATCCTGGGTTGAAATGATGGGCGGATCTCCAGAGGTGGCGAAAGCCGTGCAGGCGGAACACGTTCACACTCTTGGGAATCTGAGCATCACCCGGTTCAATGCAACTCTGAGCAACAAGTCATTCCTCGACAAACTCAATGCTAGAGACAGCAACGGTAACTCGGTGGGCCTTAAGAATATGCTTCGAATCAATGATGACGTGATCAGCGAATCGACTTGGACGAAGCAGCACATCGTCCAGCGGAGCCAACAATTGGTTGACGCGGCTTTCAGCTACTTCCGCCTTAAGTAGTCGGAAGCCTCCACCGGAGGAGGCTAGGGCGTCTCCGCGCATACCGCTTTCTGCAACGTTTCGGGCCTGACCTGCTCGTCGCCACGCATAATAAGCGAAATTTGCTGGAAGGGGATGTCGCCCTGCGGAGCGGTAGGCTGCATCGGCTAGGCTCCACACAGAAGATCGACAAAGGAGTGGCATTTTGGGGGACGTGAGCAGTAACTTCGCTGTACTGCAGGCGGAGTGGCCGGGGATAGCCAAAGAAGCGCGGCTGGCCGAACTGTATGCGCGGAAAGACCCGCGGTCTTCGCTGCTCTATGCGAGGCGGTCCATTGAAGCGCTGCTCGAATGGCTCTATAAAGCCGACGCATCGCTCACTTTGCCCTACAAGGGTGACCTCAACGCCCTGATGTCGGAACCGACGTTCAAGCGGCTAGCCGGCGAGACGATCGTCAACAAGTTTCACCTCATCCGTAAAGTGGCGAACAGCGCCATCCATACCAATACTGCAGTCACCATTCAGCACTCCGAGCAGACCATTCGGGAACTTTTCCACGTCTGCATCTGGCTGGCCCTTCGCTACACCCGCGATCCCGCCAACCGCCCGGACCCCGCAGCCCCCTTCGACGGTGACTTCCTCAGCCCGATGCTGAAGCCGGGCGTTCCTTCGCCAGCCGAGAAGCCCCGCACGGCAGACCAAACGGCCAAGCTCGCCGAGGAACTGGCGGCTAAGGATTTAATCTTGGCCGCACAGAAGCAGGACAACGAGCAGCTGCACGCCCAGCTTGCCGCCCTGCGCGCGGAGGTTGCATGGGCGAAAGAAGAGAACAAGAAGCTTCCGGACAGGCACGACTACTCAGAAGCGGAAACCCGGGTCTACATCGACCTCTACTTGGGCGAAGCAGGATGGGCGCTGGGCAAGGCCGAGGATCGCGAGTTCGAAGTCCACCACATGCCCACCCACGCCGGTCCCACCACCGGAATCGGGTTCGTGGATTACGTTCTGTGGGGATCTGACGGGAAGCCTCTCGCCGTCGTCGAAGCCAAGCGGTCAGCCAAGTCACCCTACGAGGGGCAGCAGCAGGCCAAGCTCTACGCCGATGCGTTGGAGAGGGAGAAGGGCCAGCGCCCGGTAATCTACTACAGCAACGGCTACGAGCACTGGATCTGGGACGACGCCTCCGGTTATCCGCCCCGGTCGGTGCAGGGCTTCCACACCCGGGACCAGCTCCAGCTCATGGTGGACCGACGCACCACTCGTAAAACGCTGGCTACGGCGCCCATCGATATTGAGATCGCGGGACGCACCTACCAGCAGGCGGCCATCAGGGCCGTTACCGCTGCCCTGGAAACGGACAAGGAACGCAAGGCGCTGCTGGTGATGGCGACAGGCTCCGGCAAGACGCGCACCGTCGTCGCGCTCTCCAACCTGCTGATGCAGGCGAACTGGGCCAAGCGTGTGCTGTTCCTGGCCGACCGGGTCGCCCTGGTGGACCAAGCGGCCCGTGCTTTCAAGACCAATCTCCCAGGATCATCCCCCGTGATTTTGGGCCGGGACGTGGAAGCGGACAGCCGAATTCACATTTCCACCTATCCGACGATGATGAACCTGATCAACGAACGGACCGACGACGGCAAGGTCCTGACACAAACGTTCGGGATAGGTCATTACGACCTCATCATCATCGACGAGGCCCACCGTTCGGTGTACCAGAAGTACCGGGCCATCTTTGAGTACTTTGATGCGTATCTGGTGGGCCTCACGGCCACGCCGCAGTCCGAAGTGGACCGCAACACCTACTCGCTGTTTGACATCGAGGACCACGTCCCGACGTTCGCTTACGAGCTGACGCAGGCCATCTCCGATGGCTACCTCGTACCGCCACGGACCGTGTCCATTCCGCTGAAGTTCCCTGTCGAAGGAATCCGCTACGACGAACTCTCGGAGGAGGAAAAAGAGGACTGGGACTCCGCTGAATGGGATGACGACGGGGAGATACCCGACGCCGTGGATCCGGCCATCCTGAACACCTGGCTGTTCAATGCCAACACCGTCGACAAAGCACTCGAGGTGCTGATGACCCGCGGGCACAAGGTCGCCGGGGGAGACCGGCTGGGAAAGACGATCGTTTTCGCCAAGAACCAGAAGCATGCCGAATTCATCGCCGAGCGGTTCAACATCAACTACCCGCAGTACGGGGGCACCTTCGCGAAGGTCATCACGCACAGCGTCAACTACGTCTCCACCCTGATCGATGCCTTCTCCCGCACCGAGGACAGCCCGCACATTGCCGTGTCCGTGGACATGCTGGACACCGGGATCGACGTGCCGGAAGTGGTCAACCTGCTCTTCTTCAAGGTAGTGCGCTCCAAGACAAAGTTCTGGCAGATGGTGGGCCGCGGCACCCGGCTCAGACCCGAGCTGTACGGACCGGGTGAGGACAAACAGGACTTCTTCATCTTCGACGTTTGCCAGAACGTTGAATACTTCAACGCCGAGCTGCCAGGTTCCGAAGGGTCCTTGGGACGGTCTTTGGCGCACCGCAGCTTCGCCGTACGGGCACAGCTGCTGGCGGAGGCCCGGACTGCCGGGCTCGACGGCGACTTCGTGCTGGCACTTCAATCCGGCCTGGTGGGGCAAGTAGTGGGGCTGCCCCGGGAGAACTTCCTGGTGCGCCCGAAGTTGGAGTGGGTGGAGAAGTTTTCGAAGGCCGCTTCGTGGGGCTCTCTTGGCACGCAGGATCTGACTGACCTGCAGACCACGCTGGCCCCCCTGGCGACGCTGGCTTCCGCAGGGGATACGGAGGAAGCCAAACGCTTCGACTTGCTGATGTACCAGGCGCAGCTGGCTTCGCTGACCTCTGCGGCCGCCGTCGAGCCGTACCGCAAGAAGATTGTGGAGATTGCGTCCGCCCTGCAGGATCAGCCGAACATCCCCGCTATCGCTGCCCAGATGCTCCTGATCCAGTCGATTCTGGAGGGAGGGGAGTGGGGCCAGGTCTCGCCGCAGTGGCTTGAGCTGATTCGTGTGCGGCTCCGGGGGCTGGTGCATCTGATTGAGAAGAAGCGCCGCAAGGTGGTCTACACGAACTTCGAAGACACCCTCGGCGAGATCGTGGAAGGTGAGCTGAAGGGGACCGTGGATGGCTCCGTAGATTTGGCCCGGTACCGCGAGAAGGCTCGAATGTATCTGCAGGGATTCCTGGACCACATGGCAATCCATCGCCTTCGCCGCGGGCTGCCCCTGACCGAGACGGACCTTGCTGAACTTCAGCGCATGCTAATTGAGAGCGGCGCCGGTTCACCCGAGGAACTGGAAGCGGCCACAGCACAAGCTGAGGGTCTTGGGCTGTTTGTCAGGTCTCTGGTGGGTATGGACCGCCAGGCGGCGCTGGATTCCCTCTCCGAGTTCGTGGGGGATAAGACCCTCAACGCCAACCAGCTGCACTTCGTGAACATGATCGTCCAGCAACTCACCGAGAATGGCGTCGTGGACGTCGGCGCGCTGTACGAGTCTCCCTACAGCGATGCCGCCCCTGCCGGGCCGGAAAGCTTGTTCCCGGAGGCGGATGTGGATCTGCTTGCTGCGGCGCTGAACCGAGTGCGCGTTTCGGCAATGGCCGGCTGACTGGCTCACCCGCTCGACCCATGAAGGGGACTTAGGCCACTACCAACCGTGGATCCTTTCACGCTTTTCCTCAATAAGTGCACGCGCATGGTCAGTCTTTAGGTCTCCTATGGCCGCATGGCTGACAGGTTCTAGCCGGGGGTTGCGGACGGCGAGGGCGTTGAACCAGTCAATCTCGGCTTGGATAGCAGCGGATTCGGGACCGGACCAAGAAACTGACCCGAAAATTCGTCGAGCGATCTCTTGGGGCGTGACGCCAGCATCAAGCAGGATTGGGGCTAAAATCTCTGCATCTGCGTCTCGGTCCCCAGACAGGGCTTCCATGGCGCTATGTACACTGATTGCTCCGTCCCTAAGCAAAGCGGCACTCAGCTCCGCGTCGTGACCGATCAATTCCGGCAAAAGATCGTTGTGGCCTGGTTCAGACACAGTCATGAGTGCCAACGTTTTTCGTTCACCACGCGGTAATTTTCGGAGCACGTGCTTAACAGTGTCGAGCGCACCGTAAGCTCGCTCGTCTTGGCTCTCAAACTGGTGTGCGAACCAGTCAGCGCAGAGGGCAGGGTTGGTTTGACTCAAGTCTTCAAGTATTTTTTTCAATCTCCAATTTGAGCGGTCACTTACGGAGGCCGGATTGCTTTCAAGGAACGCCGCTCGCCATGTGTCTCGCCACTCTGGCGGGAGCGTGGGGCCATGTTTAACCCCCATGGAAAATGCAAGAGAAGCCTCTGCTCGCACACGCTTGACGTCATGCGCAAGGAGGGCGGCAAGCAACGGATCAGCTTCGTCTCGAGCGAATAGTTGGTCGAGGCAGACTGCGTCGTCAGCGGTCAATTCTTCTACGACTTGGCGGGACGTTTCGTTAAAACCGCTTCCATTGACGACTGCCGCGATGACAGCAGGTCTTACGCCTTCGGTACTTAGGGCAGCGCCGATCATTGATCCAGGTACGCGGAGGCCGCGCCGCAAAGCCTCAAGCAGAAACTGATGTACGAGAACTGCTGAGCTGACCGCTACTGCCTCACCGAGCCACCCGATTGGATCCTTACATGCCTCCGCGACCCTGATTGGAATGGGGTGTCCTTGGCCAGATATTCCCACGGCGGCGGCGAGCTGGGCTAACTCTGTGAAACGGGCCGTTCCGGCACGGGGCCCGTGGTGAATTAAGCGATGAGCAAGTGCAGTAGCTTCAATGTTCCGCTGCAACTCCCAGTCCTCGAACGAATCTACACCCCGCCGCCCAGCGAAGTCTTCGAAGTCCATATCAACCACAATGACAGGCCATGGCTTCGGGGGCAGTATGCCCCATTGGTGGGCCAAATCCAGCTCCATAACCGTGAGGTGCGCTGCTCCGGAGTGCGTTTCCACCCACGGCCGGAGAGTCTCAAGTATGGTCCAAGCACCTTCCACTGCGGCCGCTCGCTGATCAGCGTCTACCTCAGACGCACCAGGTCCAATGCCCGCGGCAGCCCGGATCCACGTGCCGAAGAGATCTATGAGATGCCGCATTGCTTCGGCTGGAGCTGCACAAGACGTTGTAAGCCGCATGGCGGCGAGCGACGGAGCGACATGCGCAACCCATAGTCCCGTCATTTCCACTAATCGTTTGGCGGATTCCACGCCACTCGCCATCGTGAAATTACTGAAGTGTCCCGGATCAGACCACGTGCCCTCTACGGTCGGTGACAACACCTCTTTGGTTGATTCGGCCCACACCGCCCACTTCAAGCCGTCCATGCCGGAGTTGGTCCAGGTCGTTACATGCTTCAGCAGCACCTCTCGTACCTGGAACACAGAACCTCGGTCCGGATCTAGATGCTGCGCCAGCTCGGCAAGCACGCGCATCGGGTGATCACTGTGGGTGTTGCGAGGCCGGTCGTCGCTTGTCGCCATGTCTAAGAGGCCGTGCACAGCTGCCTCGTTGCCATAGGCCCGGGCGCAGGTACGAAGTATGTTCGCGGCATGGTCTGAAATGGGATTGTACTGTGTACCCCACCAAGTCACCTGAGGCTCGGGCGGATGGCTCAAAAGGCTTCGAGCAGAATCGGCAGCGAAGTCGGCCGCCGGGGCGCTCACGAGTCCGTACTCCCGAACAAGCGCAAGCGTGTTCGCGTCCCATTCTTGGGCGGGTCGAAGACCGGCCGCCCATGCACGTGCTGCGATCACCGCCCCTTCAGTATTCGTGGTGCTGGCCGCGCGGAGCATAGACGAGAAAAGTTCATGTTTCCGGTTTGGAAATGTTTCGATGAGGAGCGTCCAGGAGCCAGAGCGGTTGGGACCGAAGAACCAACCGCTGACGAGCGCCGAGGACAGAGCGGCCTGCAGGTGCCATTTGCCATTGCGTGACTCAACCAGGCCATTAGTGGCTACTTGATGCAGTGAGTTCACTACAACTGGAAGGGGACGATTCTGAATTCGGGATAGTTCTTCAAGGTCTCCGTAGTCAGCTCCGTTAAGGGCCGCGATACAGGCGAGAAGGTCGATGGTGAGGGTTGAACCTGCTTCCTGCCTCAAGTGTCGAAGGACGTGGTCCAGTAACGCTTCACCCGTAAAGATGTTGGCTCCACTGGCCGTCACTACCGCAGAACACAGCGTCAGTGCCCAGCCAGGGCGGCCCTCCGCCTGAGAGAGGATGACGTGACGCGTGCGAACCGCAGATACGCCGGCACCGCGGATTATCTCGTCCATAATGTCTCTGGGGAGCAGATCCAACAGTATGGTTGCTGGCTCGCTCAACCGAGAGGATGTTGATGCTGCCTCGTCCGGCCAGCAACTGGCTACAATCCTGAACGAGAGGCCCTCCTGGGCTCGCAGCCGCGTCAGTTCGGTGAGCAGGTCAAGCCGCAAGTGTGCGTCGTCAAGGATAACTGTGGAAGGGCTCAATGCCATCAGATCATCGAGGAGGTGGTCGCGGGCAAGTGGATCAACTAGGAAGGCCTCCGTCAGCTCAGCCAATATTCTTGTCTTCCCAGCCCCCGAGACCCCCGAAAGAACGACATCTCTTCTCTGGTCCAAATGTTCCCGGAGCATTGCAAGGTCGGATTCTCTTCCAAGCAGAATCTGCTGATCAGAGGTAGCAAGCTGGGACGCTGGGACTAGGGCATCTAGTCGGCCGCGAACGCCAATCAACGTTTCTCGCCAATGCGCGTCGCTTTTGAGGGCATCCACTAGCCATCGACGGCCGTAATACTCCGGCAGCGGCAACCCGTGGAGCCGACAGTACTCGTCTATTTTTTTCCGGGTTGTTCCGGTGAGGTTGTTAGTGGTCGTGATGACAAGTGCATCAACACGAAACTCACCTGACGCTTGTTCCTTCAACCAACTTTTGTGGCTCCTCTTTAGGTTCGATAGGGGATCGCCGGTTGTGGCTAGAAGACGTCCTCGACTTTCCGGGTCTTCCGGTTTTACACGATAGATGTCGGCGTCACGCCCTAAATCGCGGCCAGCTTCAACGGGCGAGAGCCACGGGTATCTGCTCTGCAGCAGCGCGCTGGCGGCACGCTCAAATACGTCAGGGTCTACACCGCGATCGAGTGCCTGCTCGATACGATCGATCAGCGGCATATGGGCCCCCCTTTTTTCAGTCTCGCTTAGTCACGATGGAACGATTGTGGCTACAATGCGCCTTCCAAATGACGTTCCTCCGAGGACGACACTACTAGGAGCGACGTAACGGCTGCCAAGGGTTAGGCGAGTCAATCGGCAATTACTCGCCTCGGGTGGTCCGCTGCGTCTGGGCAACTTGGTTTGGTTCGTAACCGCTACTTGGGCCTTGGGTAGCTGCGCTTAGTGACTTCGATTGGAAACCCTTGCCCATGTATGACGACGTCGTCGAGTTCTGCATATCTGGCGGCTATTCTGTCGTGCAGTGACTGACGTATCCTCGTGTCCTTGCTCGTACGAAATTTTTCGTAATCGGTATGCGTTTCCTTGGAGGCCGCGATGCTTTCGGAAGAATGGAACTGGACTTCGCAAGACAAGCGCATCTGAAACTTCTCAGCCAGGCTAAGTATCGCGTGAAGTCCCTTGTACCTGTTCGCAGAATGGTAGCTGTTCTGAATTTCCGTGACTCGCATTTTGAGGTCGCGCGCCTTTCGGATAAACGCTGAAGCCACCTGCGGCATGGCGGCATGGGGAGCTGAGAGTACCGAATACCTCAAGATGTCTTCGATTCTTGTGAGCACAGTTCTCACTAGGTCCCGGTCGTTGTCGATCCGTTCAAAGTCATAGGGATACTTCAACACGATGGCCTTCGCCTTGCGATGCAGGGACTCCCAATCTTTGACGCGACAGTCCAACCCGTGTGGTTTGGCGTCTTCTGGGATTGCATTTATAATTGCCGCAGTGACTTCACGTTCTATATCTCGAATGGCGGCCAAGTATTCAATTAACTCGAATAGAAATGGATCGTCCTGAGAATTAGCAACCTCATGGGTTGGCCAATCTGCTTCTGGCAAGGCATCGTCCAACTCGGAAGCGACGCCCGCAGGCGGATCAGTCGATGTCACGGTCGGCCTGTCCCCACATTGCGTCTGTCTTCTGTTTCTTCGGTTTAGTCAGAGACTTGCGATAAAACCCGAGTGAGTTTTTTTCGAGATTCTTCCCGACATACGGGCTGATTACCTTGTATGTGTCGGGCTCAATTTTTACGTAATGTCTAAATGTGCCCCGGCTGATTCTACGCTTGTGAATATTCGTTCTTCCGGTCACCAGGGCTAGAAACGCCAGGTCATCGCTTTTGAGGCTTGTCGGTACCTTTTCGGATTGTTGGTGCTCAGCGCTGGGCAGTTCGACACCGTTGGCACGGGCCCATCGAACCAATTGGGACTTATTGCGGGCGAGGTCTCGGCGGACTTGGCGCGTTCTAGATGCCGCCACCTGCTGAAGAGCTGATTTGCCGGCTTCTTCCAGAGTGATACGCACAACAATGGGGCTCATGTCCCTCATGGCCGACTGAAGGAACCGGGCCAGGTAGCTGGGTATTACCTTGTACTGGAGCTCAGGATAGTGGTCGAAGTAGTCTCGCTCAACTGATTCGTTCGGGACCCACGTCTTCGTATTTGGCAGGTAAGTGAAGATGCGTCCGTCCTGAAGCAGCGCGACTCGAGCGCCGGAGAGTGGAAACGTGTTTGAGCCATTGGCACCGAAACGGTCAACCACGGCTAGAAAAGTTCTCACGGCCCTCCTGACCTTAAACGGGAAGCCATCATATCGTGCCCTGTGGTGCCAAGCGTAGCTCTTAATCGCGCGGTGACTAGGTATGCCACGGGACAGCGTGGCCTGTCGGCCAGCAGCCTTTGGCCTAGGGAATCGCTAATCTGTCTCTGGGACGGGTGATCTGGAATCTTCGGTTCTGTCCCTGGCCAACGCCTGAGACACTGTGCATGGGCGGCTGCCGAGCTTCGCTTCACTTCGTGGCCAAAGTCTGAGACTGATACACACCAAAATCGACCTTTATCTCCACATTTTGCGATGTTGCAAGACATCACGACGGAAGCCCCGGACCCTGGTCCGGGGCTTCCGTCGTTAACGGATTGCGTCGTTACTGGCTTCCTCCACTGGGGATTTCCGGTACGGAGACATCCGCGATCCCCACAAAACGGCTACCAACACCTTCATATTCACTGCGGACAAGGCCGGCTGCCGGTTCAGGAACGTCTTCGGGACGGTGGTCAGCGCAGCAGACGTAGGTAAACGGTGGCCACCACTTCTTTGGACGGGCCGCCTCGGAGTAACCGCACACAGCACAGGTCAACTGGACCCAGACGGGGCGCTTGCCCGTCCTGTTGGCTTTGGACTGGACCAGCCACTGCGGAGGATTGTCCAGCAGCTCAGTGAGTTCGGCATCAGTAAGGCGTGGCGGCAGCCCGTGACGATGCGCCATTTCCAGGGAGATATCCAGAATCTGGGCGGCTGAGCGGCGGGTAATCATCATTCAACGATACGGGATTCCGGGACTCCGCCCGTACCGGAGGTTCCGGTCCGGCCGCGGTCAGACCCCCTTGAAAACGCCACCGGATGGCCTGAATGGGACGATGTTAGGCGCGTCACTACATTGCTGCTCCACCCCACAGGAAGGCGGCCATGACCGCCAGTGACCGTGTGGCGTCCACACAACTTCAGCGAACAGTTGTCTACGCGCCATAGTGGCCTCCTTTATGGTCATTTTGGATGGTTCCGTGGTCAATCTTGCGCTCCCTGCAATCAGCCGGGAACTTGCTGGCGGACTGGTGCTACAGCACTGGGCCGTCTCCGCTCGACAGACCCCGTGGTTGTCCTGGTGCAACCCGGGACGTGTGGGGCGCGGTCCTTGCCGTCGCTGGCCTCGGCGGGACCGTGTACGCCTTCATCTGGAAAGGCACGCTTATGCTTCTGCTCCTTTCTTCCTACATCGCCGTTCTGGCCAGCTGGGCCGGGCCGCGTCGGTTGAGGACCACGGGCCTGCTTCTGTGCGCCGCAGGATTCCTGCTGCTGGACGTCCGGACGCCGTTGGACCACTGGGGCGCCCTGCTCCCGGCTTACTGGAATTCGGACTGGGGCCGGCAATCACGGTTGCGCCACTGAGCACGGCCGTCCTCGGTGCGGTTCCCACCAGAGGCCGGCATCGGATCCGCCGTGAATAATGCTGCGGCCCGGGCCGCAGGACTGGTAGCCATTGCGTTCGCCGGGCTGACTACGGGATCTGGAATCACGACGGCGGGACTTCATCAGGCGATGACCGTCAGCGCCGCACTGCTCGTCGCCGTAGCCTCCGCAGCGGGAATCCGGACGGCGGCCGTGGTGAGCTGAGCGGGATCCGGCATACGACGGCGATGCCCGAGTGCGGCGGTAGCCAGTGAGCTGATCAGCCGTGGGGCGTGGCGTGGCGGAGGGAACCGGACTACAAGTCAGCTCTCCGCTAGCAGGCAGCCTGGATGAGGGGAGTCACTGTGCACCCACAGGGCGGACGTCACTTCATCCGCAAGATCGTACTCCCGGAGTCCCCCCAAGGCCCTGACGCGCACCACCAGCGCGCCGCCAAAGGGTTTGCGCCCGATGATTTCGACCGCAGCGTCAAGATCAATTTCCTCGGCGGCCAGATAGCGGAGGAGCTCGGGGTTTTCGTCGCTGATCCGGGTGATTCTGCCGGTGTGTCCCTGGTCCAGCTCGATCATCCGGTGCGCATCGGGCAGCTTGATGGTGCCATCTGCAGCCGGAATGGGATCGCCGTGCGGGTCCCGCTCCGGGTTGCCGAGCTTGGCGGCCATCCGTTCGATGAATGTGTCCGAGACCGCATGCTCCAGCAGCTCGGCTTCGTCATGGACTTCATCCCAGCTGTAGCCGAGTTGCTTCACCAGATAGGTTTCGATCAGCCGGTGGCGCCTGACCATGGACAGTGCCAGCCGCACACCGTCCTTCGTAAGTGTGATGGCGCTGTACGGTTTATGGTCAACCAGCCCCTGGTCCTTCAGCTTGCGGACCATCTCGGAAACCGATGAGTTGGCGACGCCCAGCCGTTGTGCCAGCTGGGAGGAAGTAATGGGCTTGTCTTGCCACTCCGTAAAGGAATAGATGACCTTGACGTAGTCCTCGATCGAGGATGAGGGTGCGCTGGTCTTCACGGGTCCAAGCCTACCCGGTGGTCCGGGTCATTATGCCCTGAAGGCCCGCCACGTCTGGGTCAGATAGGGCACCCTCACCGTTTCATTGCCCGTGTGGCCGAGGTGCCCATGAAGATACCAGTCCAGATTCCCGAGGACTTTGGCGCGGGTGGCCGGGCTGGCGGCCAGGTAGTAACTCCTGGATTTGGCCAGTTCGAGCAGATCCGCCGTGCCGAGTGAATCCTCCCATCGGGTCAGGTGGCTCTCCAACTGGACAAATTCCGGCCCCACCTGCGGACGGAAATCCGGCTTGAGCACATCACCTGCGTGCATGATGCGGGACAGTCGGTGCACCCATGGGACCGAGGTGTCCAGCTGGTTCCACACCAGCCCAAGGATCCCATGCGGACGGAGAATCCTGGCCGCCTCGGTGCTGGCCAGGAGAGGGTCGCACCAGTGCCATGCCTGGGCAACAGTGACGATGTCGAAAGCAGAGCCAGCCAGTCCGCTTGCCTCCGCCGTGCCAAGCATGGCCGCAACGTGCGGATAGGTGAGCCGGAGCTGGCCCAGCATGTCCGCAGAGGGGTCAACAGCGGTGACCGTCAGCCCGCGCTCCAGAAGCAGGGCCGTGAATTTTCCGGTGCCCGCCCCGATGTCTGCCGCGTCCTGCGCGCCAGCAGGAACCAGCCAGTCAGCTGACTCAGCCGGGTAGCCGGGACGCACACTGTGATACTGCTCGCCACCATCCATGAAACTCCGGCCGAGCTCCTGCCTGCGTCCGTGCTGCAGTTTAGGGCCACCCCGCGCCACGTGCCGTCTCCTTCGCCAGTTTCAACAGGTACCCAGGAACGAGGTACCTGTCGAATCTACCTCACCATGCATGACGCCGGGGATGCGGGGCACAGAGCCGGCGCCGCCAGCCCGGACCTCAACCCTAGGACCTCAGCCCTGAGGGCTTAGTGTCCGATCCCAGGTCCTCAGTAGTTAGTCCTCCGAGCAAGGGGCTGCGCCGGCGGTACCCGGGGTGTTGGGCGCCCAATCCGGATAGCTACGGGTGTCGTTGGCGGGTATCCAGCGGCCGGAGTCCACTACGTAGTCCCAACCCAGCCCGGTCTGGCGGAGTTCTTCCAGTCCGGCGAGCAGACGCTGGGCGTCCTCGAGACGCGATCCCACGCCGAAGCTGGCACGCAGGGAGCCCGACGGCAGCCCGAGGCGTTTGAGGAGCGGGTGCGCGCAGAAACGGCCGTCCCGGAGCCCCACGCCGTGCTCGGCCGAAAGGTACGCTGCGACCAGCCCGGCGTCGTATCCGGCGACCGAAAAGTTCACCACCCCGATGGTTCCTGTCTTCTGATCCGTGTCTTTGAAGATCTGGTGGACGCTGATTCCGTCAATTTCCTGCAGTCCTTCCACAAGGAACTGCCGGATGGTGGCTTCATGGGCGGTCCACTGCGCTGGATCAAGTGCTGCAATCACCTGCGTGGCACGGGCGAGCGTAGCGGCGCCCAGCACATTCGGTGAACCGCCCTCGTGCCTGGCCGGCCCGGTAGCCCAGCTGACGCCGTCCAGTCTGGCTTCGCGCACGGCGCCGCCTCCCGCAAGATGCGGGGTTCCGGCGTCGAGCCAGTCCGGACGGCCCACCAGGACACCTGCGCCGAAGGGTGCATAGAGCTTGTGGCCGGAAAAGGCGAGGTAATCGACGTCGTCGGCGCTGATGTTGATACGGCGGTGGGGCGCCAGCTGAGCGGCGTCCACCACAATCCTGGCGCCGAATTCATGTGCCAGCGCCGCAAGCGTACGGATGGGCAGGATCTCGCCAGTCACATTGGATGCACCAGTGACGGCCAGCAGGCTGACGCCGCCCTGCTGCAGCTCTGCGCGGAGGACCTCGATGGTTTCCGCAAGAGTGTCCGCAGCCACCACGCTTCGGTGCGGAACGCCCTGCCATGGCAGGAGATTGGCGTGGTGTTCGATGTCGAGGTACAGGACCTCACCGGTGTGGCGTCCGTCCTGGACAGGGAGGCATCCGGCCAGGAGGTTCAGGGAATCAGTGGTGTTCCTGGTGAATATCACTGAGTCGTCGGGCCGTCCGCCGACGAAGTCTCTGACAATGCTGCGGGAATTCTCGTAGACGGACGTGCTGATCTGGGAGGCATAACCGGCGCCGCGGTGGACGCTCGCGTAAAACGGCAGGATTTCGTTGAGATATGCGGAAACCACTGACAATGCGGGGGCGGAAGCGCCGTAGTCAAGGTTCGCGTACCGGACGTGTCCGCCCTGGATCAGGGGCGCCTGGATTTCCGCGCCGGTGACTGCAGAAAGCGGTTGGCCGGACACAGCGGCGCGCCCGTCTGAGAGCCCGGCGGTGGAGGCGGGGGTGAAAAGGGCTGTAGTCATGGGACCTCGCTCGGAAGGGACCCCACATGCCGGGGATCCGCGCTTGCCGGGTCCGTTCCGGACCGGCCAGGTCGTCACCCGGGGCACCCCGCCGCGAAAGGAGGGTTGCCGGCCAGCAAACCGGGGTTTAGCGCTGGCACTCGTGACCTGCTACGAGCCTAGGACATGATTGCGACCGATGAAAAGGCGCCTGCAATGTTAAGCCGATTGTTACGCTGCGACGGAAAATCTTCCAAATTACGAACAAACGACGGCGGACACCCCTGAGTTGGAGTGTCCGCCGTCGATTATTTCGCAGAATCCAGCATCAGCTGTTCTACAGAAGATCGTCCAGTTCCGGATTGAGGCGTTTGAGGACTTCCGAATGGAGTATCGAGTTGGTGGCCAGCGCGTTGCCGCCAAACGGACCGTCGGCACCTTCGAGCGAGGTGAAGCGCCCGCCCGCCTCGGTGACAATCGGCACCAGGGCGGCCATGTCGTAGAGGTTGAGTTCCGGTTCACAGGCGATGTCCACCGAGCCTTCGGCCACCATGCAGTAGGACCAGAAGTCCCCGTACGCCCTTGTCCGCCAGACGTCTTCGGTCAGGCCCAGGAACTCGTCCAGATTACCGCGCTCTTTCCATCCGCCCAGGCTCGAGTATGACAGTGAGGCGTCGGACAGGCTTGAAACATTGGAGACGCGCAGCCGGGTAGCGGCAGCCAACGACCGTCCCATATAGGCGCCGGCTCCTTTGGCTGCCCACCAGCGCTTGCCAAGGGCGGGGGCGCTGACGACTCCGACCACCGGCTCACCCTCATCGATAAGGGCGATCAGCGTTGCCCAGACAGGAACGCCCCGGATAAAGTTCTTGGTACCGTCGATCGGATCGATGATCCAGCGGCGGGAACCATGTCCGGAGCTGCCAAACTCTTCACCGAGTACGGCATCGCGGGGTCGTGAACGTGAAAGTTGGCCGCGGATTGATTCTTCCGCGGCTTTGTCGGCGTCGGTGACCGGCGTCAGATCAGGCTTGGTTTCGATCTGAAGGTCAAGCGCCTTGAAGCGGCCCATGGTCTGGTCATCCACTGAGTCAGCCAGTACATGGGCGAGGCGCAGGTCATCGTTGTAGCTCGAAGCGGGTTGGATCATGGTTCCAAACTACCGTCAAAGCCTCCAGCGGCGGGGATGTCCCGCAGGGGGAGCGTCCCGCGGGTGCTACGTGACGCCAAGTTCCTTGGTTTCCTGTGCTTCCATCCGCGGGTCGGTGCCGAGCAGGCGCCGCAGTGACGCCAGCCGTGCTGCACCCGTGGGGCCCGCATGACCAGCCGCAACCCATGCGTCAACCCCGCAGTTGACGGCGCTGGAGTTGTGCTTGCAGCCACGTTCACAGGCCTCCGTTCCGGGCTCCAGATCAGGGAACGAACGCAGGATCCGGTCCGGATCCACGTGCGCCAGGCCAAAGGACCGGATACCCGGGGTGTCGATGATCCAGCTCCCTGTAGGTGCGTCATTGAGCTTCAGGGCCAGGGCCGACGACGACGTGTGGCGGCCACGCCCGGTGACGGCGTTGACCCCGCCCGTGGCCCGTTCGGCCCCCGTCAACGCATTGACCATGGTGGATTTGCCGACGCCGGAATGGCCCAGCATAACGGTGACTTTGCCATCGAGATAGGCGCGGAGCTGTGACACGGCATCACGGTCCAGACGGGCGGAGAGCCCGTCGTCGGAGCGGGCGTCGATGCCTGAGGCTGAGGAATCGGCGGTGCGGCTGATGATTACCGGGAAATCCAGGTGCTTGTAGTTGGCGAGCAGCTCTGTGGGATCCTTCACGTCCGCTTTGGTGACAAGCAGCAGCGGCTCGATGCCGGCGTCGTATGCCGCCACGAGGGCGCGGTCGATGAAGCCGGTCCGCGGTTCAGGGTTGGCCGCAGCCACCACCACCACCAGCTGGTCGGCATTGGCTACTACGGCCCGCTCAATGGGGTCTGTGTCGTCGGCGCTGCGGCGCAGCAGGGTTCTGCGGTCCTGGATCCTGACAAGCCGGGCCAGCGTGTCCGGGTCTCCGGTCACGTCTCCAACGAGCGAGACGAAGTCGCCGGCTACTACGGGAGAGCGCCTCAGCTCCCGCGCCCTGGCAGCAATGATGATCCGTTCGTTCCCCGAATCTTCACCAACCACAGCCGTGTAGCGCCCGCGGTCCACAGTGATGATCCTGCCCGTGACGGCGTCGTCATGGCTCGGCCGGTCCTTGGTACGGGGCCGTGACCCCTTTTTGCTGGGGCGGATCCGGACGTCGGATTCGTCCCACGAATCAGTGCTGCGTGCCACCATTCACCTGTCCGCCCCACTGTGTTCGCCACTAAATTGTTCCCCGGCGGTGCCGGTTGCCTGCCGGCCCTGCGCCAGCATGTCGGCCCACAGTTGCGGAAAGTCAGGCATGGTCTTGGCTGTGGTGGCGATGTCCTGCACTTCGATGCCCTTCACAGCAAGGCCGAGGATGGCGCCCGCGGTGGCCATCCGGTGGTCTGCATAGCTGTGCACGACGCCGGCGTGGAGTGGTGCGGGCCTGATCACCAGGCCGTCGCTGGTTTCCTCTGCGTCGCCGCCCAGGCGGTTGATTTCAGTTACAAGCGCGGCAAGACGGTCGGTTTCATGACCTCGGAGATGACCGATTCCGCTGAGCCTCGAGGGGCCGGAGGCCAGCGCACACAGCGCAGCCACGGTGGGAGCAAGTTCGCTGGTCTCGGCGAATTCGGCACCCTTGATCTCCGGCCCGCCGGTGACCGTGAGTATGCCTTCCGCCAGGCTGACGGTGGCCCCCATATCGCTGAGTATGCTCCGCCAGAGGTCGCCCACCTGGGTAGTCTTTGCAGGCCAGCCCGGAATCCGGACGGTTCCCCTTGATGCCAGCGCGGCGGCCAGAAACGGGCCGGCATTGGACAGGTCCTGCTCGATCCGCTGGTCGAAGGCAGCGATAACCCCGGGGGTAACGATCCAGTGATCCGGGACCGAGTCATCCACGGAAACGCCCACGCCCCGCAGCACCGCCACGGTCATGTTGATGTGGTCCAGGCTCGGCACCGTTTTGCCCACGTGTTCGAGGTGGAGACCGTCAGTAAACCGGGCGCCCACCAGCAGGAGCGCAGACACAAACTGGGATGAAGCGCTGGCGTCAATGACCAGGTGGCCGCCTCGGACTTCGCCCGTTCCTTCCACCCGGAAAGGCAGCGAGGACGGCGCACCGCCGTCCTCGGCAGTAACAGCTACACCCAAGGCAACAAGGGCTTCAATGGTGGTTCTCATCGGCCTTTTCCGGGCATGGGGATCGCCGTCGAAGACGGTAACGCCGTTACGGAGCGCTGCCATGGGCGGGACGAACCTCATCACTGTGCCGGCCAGACCACAATCGATGGCAGCGGCGGTGGCCGGTAGTTCCTGGCCGATGGGGGTGACGTCGAGGTCGGGGCCAAACGTCCCGTCGCCGGGGACTTCCGTGATGGTGGCGCCCAGCTGGCGCAGTGCGTCGATCATCAGCGCAGAATCCCGGGAGTGAAGCGGAGCGCGCAGCCTGGACGGACCGTCGGCCAGGGCTGCCAGAACCAGGTACCTGTTGGTCAGCGATTTTGAGCCGGGGACTGTGATGGTGGCGTCCACAGGGCCGTTCGCGTAGGGGGCTGGCCAGTGAGGCCCGGATTCCGTGGGCGGGATGGGGGGTGAAGCAGCAGCGGTTCCGCTCATTCGTGCTTAGGCTCCAACCGCGTGGTCTACAGCCTTGCGGACGGCCTTGTCTGCCTTGTGAAGCTGTTTTCCGGTGGTCTTCTTGGCCTCCGCCGCCAGCTGGTTCGCGTTCTTTTTGGCGTCCGCCGTGAAGTGTTCTGCCCGCCACGCCAGGCTGGGCTTGCCTGCGGTGTCTACCGAGGCCAGCAGCACGCCGCCGGTCAGGGAAATGCTTTTCAGGAGTTGATTGCGGCGTGCCTCGCGGCCTTCCTTCGTGCTTATATCCGCGCTGCGCCATTCCACAAAGGTGTTAAGCGCTGAAATGACTGCCAGGACTGTAGCCGATAGCCGTGCGTATTTCCCGAGGGCGAAAAGGACACCGGCGCCCACCTGGGTACCGCCGATGACACGGGCCAGTACTTTTTCGCTGGTGGGGAAAGGAAGTGATTCCGACGCACGTCGCAGCATTGGAGAGAGCTGTTCCGCCGTGTCATCCGCGTTCTTTAGCTTGTCCAGACCTGCGAGAACAAAACTGGAGGCCAACATGGGCCGAGCGAGAAAACGGACAAATGACATGGCTTTCCTCCTGAAGTGACGAACCGCGGAAAATTGCGGCAGAGCCGGTTCTAGTCTTGCACTTTTGGGGAATATTTGCCTGCCGTCCGCGGTTATGAAGAACGGGTCCGGGGGGGATTGGCCTTCAACACACTATTGCCGGAACACGGAGCGGAGATGGAGCTTTGACATTGGTGAAGGACACTGTTGACCTGCCGGGTCCTGTAGGGCTTCAGTCACTGGAGCCGGGAGCCGAAAAGTTTGGCGCCCGTAGGTGGCAACACATCACAGTAGACTTGGCAGCGATGAGCACCATGGATCCGGCCGTCGCGGCCATGTATGAGGCCGCCGGAAACGACGCCACCGCCAGCAGTGCACCCTCAGGCGGGATTGAGCCGATTCAACCCGCGCCTGCAGAACCCGGTGCCCGGACGCCCGGCTCGGCGGAGCAGGACGTTGATATCGCAGCCGAGAGCCCTGAGGACCGGCGCATCCGGTTTGAACGCGATGCCATGCAGTACGTGGATCAGCTATATTCAGCAGCCATGCGGATGGCCCGGAATCCGGCTGACGCCGAGGACCTGGTCCAGGAGGCCTATACCAAGGCCTTTTCGGCGTTCCATCAGTACAAACCGGGCACCAACCTTAAGGCCTGGCTGTACCGGATCCTCACAAACACCTACATCAACCTGTACCGCAAACGGCAGCGCGAACCGCTGCAGTCGAACTCGGACACCATCGAGGACTGGCAGCTGGCAAGGGCGGGCTCGCACACCTCCGCCGGGCTACGTTCGGCCGAGGCCGAGGCGTTGGATCACCTTCCGGACTCGGACGTCAAGCGCGCACTCCAGTCCATCCCCGAAGAGTTTCGCCTTGCCGTGTACTTCGCTGATGTTGAGGGCTTCGCGTACAAAGAAATTTCAGACATCATGAACACCCCCATCGGGACTGTAATGTCAAGGCTCCACCGCGGCCGGAAAATGCTGCGGGACATGCTGGCGGACTATGCCGCCGAACGGGGATTCAAAACCGCAGTTGACCTCAACGAAGCGGCCGGAAGCACAAAACAGGAGAACAGGAAATGAGCGACTGCCAAGGACTGGGCGATTGCGATGACACCCGGATGCAACGCATCTATGAATATCTTGACGGTGCTCTGACCCGGGAGGATATTGCGGAAATTAAACACCATCTGGATGACTGCCCCGAGTGCCTTCAGCAGTACGACCTCGAATGTGTCATCCGAAACATGGTAAAGCGCTCATGCACTGAGGCCGCACCGGAGAACCTGAAGAATGCCATTCTGGACAGGATCCACTCGATCAGGCAGGTTGACGCCTGACACCGGGCTGCGCAGAGCCAAGGGAAAAGCAAAGGACCCCGGAAACCATGTGGTTTCGGGGTCCTTTGCTTAAGCCGTCATTCCAGGCTTTTTGCTTAGGCGTTGGGGCGCTTGCCGTGGTTCGCGCCGCCACGCTTACGGTCACGACGTTTGCGTGCACGTTTGCTCATAGCTGGCCTCCTTAATATTGGTACTCAAAAGAGCTGCCCTCAAGTCTCCCACATCACGGGACGGGCCGCGAACCGGGACTCCCTTGGTTGACCCCGGATCCTGGGCCACCGCGGCATCGGGTTCACAGGAGCTCCAGACAATGTTCACAGTTCAGCCTTTCAGCGAGTTCCTGATGGAGATCCGAGCTTGCTCCAGTACCGTTTTGACCGTTTCGAGGGTGACGGGACTGATAGGCCGTGCACTGGCATGAACCCGCAGCTCCACCCGGAGATCGTCACGGAACGCCTGCAGTAGCATCTCGGTCTCTTGGAGCATGCGGTGACCCTCAGTGGAATACCTGGGTTCGCGTAAGAGGAAATCAGCGGAGCGTGCCGTGGCGCGTGCGGCCTCGGCCGTGGCTGCCAGATCCGCCCGCAAGCCGCGCATATTGCTGCGGATGTCCTCCCGGAGGTTGTCAGCGAGCCGTCGGACCGACGCTGAAATGTCGTTTTCGACACCTTCCAGTTCATCGCGGCGGCCGTTCAACTCCGCCAGTCCTGCCACAGTGATGCGGTATTTTGTGCGGCGCCCCTCTGACTCCGTGGCCACCAGGCCTTCCTCCTCCAATTTGCCGAGGCGGGGGTAGATGGTGCCGGCGCTGGGGGAATAGGTGCCGCCAAAACGTTCGCTCAGCGCTTTGATGAGTTCGTATCCGTGTTTAGGCCCGGATTCCAGTAGGGCAAGGAGATACAGGCGCAGGGCTCCGTGGGCGAAGACGGGTGCCATCAGGAACCCGCTTGGGTGTTTGCCGGAAGCGGGCCGTGGAAGATGGACGTCTTGCCGGACACCGAGTTGGTCCGGACCAGCATTAGCTTGTCATCGGGCCCGGAGATAGTCTGGATCTTGCTGCCTGGCTGCGTGTACTTTTGCTCGTCAATCACCACGGTGCCGCTGGCCGACTTGGCCACGATGTCCGCACCCACATCATGCGGAAGCCGGATGGTCACATCGCCGGAAACTGAGTTCGCACCGAAATCGTGGGTGAAGCCGTGCAGGTCAAAACTCATGTCCCCGCTGACGGTATTGGCCCGGATATTGCTGAAGAGTCCGGACGCGGTGACTTCGCCAGAGACGCTCTTGGCGGTCAGGACGCCGTCGTGGTTGCGGGCGATGACCTCCCCGCTCACCGTGTTGACGTGGAGTTCACCGGAGGTCCCGTCTGCCATGACGGACCCGGACACGGTGTTGAGTCTGGTGTGCCCGCTGATGCCGGACACCAGGCCATCGCCGCTGACCGTACCGGCCTCAACATCGACGCCGGCGGGCAGCGCGATGCTGATGACCACTGAGTTGCTGCTGTTGTTGTTGACAGTGCCCATGAGGTTCTTGAACCAGCCCTGGGCGCCGTGGAGCTGATGCCGGACCTCGAGGCGGCCGTCAACCAAGCTGACGCTCAGCGGATCGCCGTGGATCTCGGAGACCTCAACCCGGGCGACGTCGTCTCCGTGGTTGACGACGTCGAAGCGGCCGCGGACGATGCCGAGCTTGAGCGATGTGACGCCGTCGATGTCGATGGTCTGCGGGCCGGCGACGGTCCAGGTGTTCTCTGCCATGATTCCTCCGAGATTGCGATATATCGCGACTAGTGACTTCACGATATATCGCGATATTCGAAAGGTCAAGATATATCGCGAAACGACGGTGGCGAGGCTTTACTCGGGAGAGTCCATGCCCAGCCACTGGAACCATCCACGGTGCAGAACCAGCCAGGCCATCAGCCCGTAGCCGGCCTGCCCCGGCGTGCCGCCGTTTGCAGCCAGATCCTGACGCCACTGTTCATGGTTGAGCAGCGGGGAAAACGTGTCCACATACAGGTGTTTGCGGCGAGTGGTGACATCGGCGAATGCCGTATTCAGCTCGCCCAGCCGGCGGTTCTGCGTCGGATCAAGTGTTGGTGGCGGCCCCACAACGAAGACTTCGATCTTGTTTTGAGTAGCGGAGTCCAGGATGTTGGCCAGATTTAGCCGGCTGCGTGCTGTGGAGAGTCCGAATTCAACGTCGCGGCCCGACAGCCCGATGACCAGGCGGTTCTCGTGGTGGTCGCTGAAACGCCGGCGTGCTTCCTCCTGCCAGCGTATCGCCAACCCTTCGGTTCCTTCCTGGGGACAGGGGAGTGCGTAGCTCTCAAGGGACATGCCATCCTGCGGAGTGCGGGCCAGCACCCGGCCGAGCCAGCCGAGTGCCCGAGGATCCCCGAGTCCAGCCAGCAGTTCATCGCCAACAGCCGCAATCCGCAGCTTCCTGTCTTCCACAAGTTCCTCTTTACTTACGTGCTGAATAGCTCCAGCGCTGATTCTTCGGCGCTTGCTCCTCCAAGTCTGGAAAAACAGCGGTTGAGGACCGCGCCTGACGGCGGCCCCATCCCATTAAACAGAACTGCCCGGCAGGAGTCGCGTATTTCGACGTCCGGCCGGGCAGCCTGATCGCTACTTCCGTGCAAATGCCTGCTTGAGGAGTGCATCCTGCTCAGCCGCGTGGCGTTTCATGGAACCGGCTGCTGTGGAGGCAGAAGCAGGACGGGAAACGAGGCGCACCGTACGGTCCAGGGCGGCAGGCAAGTTCAGGCCCATGAACGGCCATGGACCCTGGTTGGCGGGCTCGTCCTGTGCCCAGACCACTTCGGCGTTCGGGTACTTGGCAAGTTCCGCTTCGATCAAGGCCGTCGGCAACGGGTAGAGCTGCTCCACACGTACAATCGCCGTCGATTTGTTTTCCGTCTTCTGCCGGGTTGACAGCAAATCGTAATACAGGCGGCCGGAGACCAGCAATACGCGTTCGACGGCGTCAGCGGCCAAGGCCTCATGCTCGCCGATGACCGGCTTAAACCCTCCGTTGGTGAAGTCCTCAACCGCCGATGCCGCCCCCTTGAGGCGAAGCAACTGCTTCGGTGTGAAGACGATCAGCGGCTTGCGCGGCCTGCTGTAGGCCTGCCGGCGGAGCAAATGGAAGTGCGAGGCCGCGGTGGTGGGGTTGGCCACAACCATGTTCTCTTCTGCGCACATCAGCAGGAAGCGCTCAATCCGGGCCGAGGAGTGGTCCGGCCCCTGGCCTTCGTATCCGTGAGGCAGCATCAGCACAAGTGATGAACGCTGGCCCCACTTCTGCTCGGCCGAGGAGATGAACTCATCGATGATGGTCTGTGCACCGTTGACGAAGTCGCCGAACTGCGCTTCCCAGAGCACGAGGGCGTCCGGACGCTCCACCGAGTAGCCGTACTCGAAGCCCATGGCCGCGTATTCCGACAGCAGGGAATCGTAGATCCACAGCTTGGCCTGGTCATCCGTGAGATTGCCCAGGGGCAACCATTCGTTGCCGTTGGCCCGGTCATGGAACACGGCGTGGCGCTGGACGAACGTGCCACGGCGGGAGTCCTGACCGGCGAGGCGGACGGGCACGCCCTCCATGATCAGCGAGCCGAAGGCTGCGATCTCACCGAAGCCCCAGTCGATGCCGCCTTCGCGGGACATCTGCTCGCGCTTTTCCAACAACTGCTTGAGCTTGGCGTGGACCGTGAAGCCATCGGGCACCTCAAGGTGCGCCATGCCGATCCGGGCGAGGGTATCCGCGGAGATGGCCGTGGAAGCCGGCGCGTTGGTGCCGACGTCTGCCTGCTGGGCAGTCGGGCGCTCTATGTCGGACACGGCCGCGGAGTCAGCTGTGATGATCGGGATAGGCGAGGTCTGCGCCGCATGCGTCTCAGCGAAGACCCGTTCCAGGCGCTCCTGGTAGTCACGCAGGAGCTGCTCTGCCTCTTCTTCCGTGATATCGCCACGGCCGATCAGCGATTCCGTGTACAGCTTGCGGACAGAGCGCTTGGCTTCAATCAGGTTATACATGAGGGGCTGTGTCATGGAGGGGTCGTCGCCCTCGTTGTGGCCACGGCGGCGGTAGCACACCATGTCGATGACAACATCCTTGTGGAAGCGCTGGCGGAACTCGTATGCGAGCTGGGCGATGCGCACCACGGCTTCGGGATCGTCGCCGTTCACGTGGAATACCGGTGCCTGGATCATCTTGGCAACATCGGTGGAATACGTGGAGGAACGTGATGAGGACGGCGCCGTGGTGAAGCCCACCTGGTTATTGACCACCACATGGATGGTTCCGCCGGTCCGGTAGCCGCGCAGCTGCGAGAGGTTGAGGGTTTCCGCAACAACACCCTGGCCGGCGAAAGCGGCGTCGCCGTGGACCATGATGGGCAGAACAGGGAAGGCTTCGCCCTGGTCCAGACGGTCCTGCTTGGCGCGGACGATGCCTTCCAGCACGGAATCCACGGCCTCAAGGTGCGAGGGATTGGCGGCCAGGTAAACCTTGGTCTCCTTGCCGTTGTCCGAGGTGAACGTTCCTTCGGTCCCCAAGTGGTACTTGACGTCGCCGGAGCCCTGGACGGAGCGGGGGTCCTGTGTTCCTTCGAACTCACGGAAGACCTGGGCGTAGGTCTTGCCGGCAATGTTGGTCAGCACGTTGAGGCGGCCACGGTGGGCCATGCCGATGGCCACTTCGTCGAGGCCGTCGTCAGCTGCGCCGGAGATGATGGCGTCAAGCAGCGGAATCAGGGACTCGCCGCCTTCGAGGGAGAAGCGCTTCTGGCCAACGAACTTGGTCTGAAGGAAGGTCTCGAAGGCCTCGGCAGCATTGAGCTTGGACACGATGCGAAGCTGTTCCTCGCGGCTCGGCTTGGAGTACGGGTGCTCCAGCTGGTCCTGGAACCACTTGCGTTCCGCCGGCTCCTGGATATGCATGTACTCGATGCCTGTGGTACGGCAGTAGGCATCGCGGAGAACGCCCAGAATGTCCCGGAATGCGAGCATCGGCTTGCCGCCGAAGCCGCCTGTGGGCCATTCGCGGTCCAGGTCCCAGAGCGTCAGGCCATAGGTCAGGACGTCGAGGTCGGGGTGCTTGCGCTGGACGTACTCCAGCGGATCCGTGTCCGCCATCAGGTGGCCGCGGACGCGGTAGGAGTGGATCAGCTGCTGGATCCGGGCAACCTTGTTGATCTCATCGGCCGGGTCGACCTGCAGGTCAGGGCTCCAGCGTACCGGCTCATACGGGATGCGGAGTGACTCGAAAATTTCGTCGTAGAAGTTCTGGGCGCCGAGCAGGAGCTGGTGCACGAGCTTAAGGAACTCGCCGCTGCCCGCTCCCTGGATGACCCGGTGGTCGTACGTGGAGGTCAGCGTGAGTACCTTGCTGATGGCGTTCTGCGCAATGATCTTCTGGCTGGCACCCTGGAATTCTGCCGGGTAGTCCAGCGCTCCGACGCCGATGATGGCAGCCTGGCCCTTGGAAAGGCGGGGCACGGAGTGCACGGTGCCGATTCCGCCCGGGTTGGTGAGGGAGACTGTGGTTCCTGAGTGGTCGTCAGCAGTCAGCTTGCCGGCGCGGGCACGCTTGATGAGGTCCTCATAGGTATGCCAGAACTCTGAGAAGTTGAGTGTTTCGGCCTTCTTGATGTTGGGCACCATCAGGAGGCGGGTGCCGTCAGGCTTGGGCATGTCAATCGCAATGCCGAAGTTGACGTGGGCAGGCTGGACCGCGACAGGCTTGCCGTCGATTTCGTCGTAGTAGACGTTCATCGACGGGAACTGGGACAGTGCACGGATGACCGCGTAGCCGATCAGGTGTGTGAAGGAGACCTTGCCGCCTCGTGCACGCGCGAGGTTGGAGTTGATGACCACCCGGTTGTCGATCAGCAGCTTGGCGGGGATCGCACGGACGCTGGTGGCGGTGGGGACTTCCAGGCTCATGACCATGTTGGTCGCAATGGCCTTGGCCGGGCCGCGGAGCACGGAGACGACGTCTTCCTCAGGCGCCGTGGGAGCCTTGACATTCTTGGGGAGCTGGGCGGGGATAGGCTGCGATCCGGTGCCGGAGTCGGGCTTCCTTGCGCCGTCCCGGGCAACCGTTGCCGGCGCCTTTTTGCTTGGAGTGGAGGCGGCCGCTGCCGGAGCAGCAGGAGGAACTGCCGGAGCCGCAGGGGGAGCGGACGCTGCCGGCGTAGACGGAGCTACTGCCGGAAGTTCCCTGGTGGCAGGGTGGGCGACGGCGGACGCCGAATTCCCGTTGGAAGAAGAACCATCTCCGGCATCGAAGGATTCGAACAGGGGCCACCACTTGGCGTCAACCGTATTCTTGTCCTGCTGGTAACGCTCGTACAGTTCGTCAACGAGCCACTCGTTTCCGCCAAATTCCTCTGGCAGACGGTGGCTGGGCTGCTCTGGCACTTGAAATACGCCTCTTCCATGAGTTTGAATTCCCTCGGGTCGCCTGGGTGCCGAGGCACAACAATCGAACCAGTCTCTGCGTCCTGTGAACCCAGACCTCTGCCAGTCTAGTGAGCATTCCGGCTTAACTGCCAATGAGGGTGATTCAAATCATGAAGTGGCGCGAGTAATGCTTTGGATAGCCGTCAAACAGTCCGGTTGCCTTGTCTGCGACCTCCTCTAGACTCGCACTGTGTACCGCTTGCCCCGCACCGGTACCAACCAGACAAGGAGCAGCAGTGCGCTTTCTGAATGAGCCGTCCACCGATCTGACCTATTCGGATGTCTTCCTGGTTCCATCGCGCTCGGAGGTCACCTCCAGGCTCGATGTAGACCTCGCCGCAGATGACGGAACGGGGTCCACCATCCCGCTGGTCGTGGCAAACATGACAGCCGTGACCGGAAAGCGGATGGCAGAAACCTTGGCCCGCCGGGGAGGGCTCGCGGTACTGCCCCAGGATGTTCCCCTGGAGGTGCTGCGCGAGGTCACCGGGTGGATCAAGTCGCGCCACCCGGTCTTTGAAACGCCGGTAACCCTGTCGCCGTCCCACACCGTGATCGATGCCATCCACCTGATGGGGAAGCGGCCGCACGGTGCCGTGGTTGTGGTCGGTAGCGATGGCGCGGTCGCCGGCATTATCCGGGCCGCGGACTGCGAGGGGCAGGACCGTTTTGCCTCACTGGCTTCAGTCGTCAGGCACCAGCCTCTGGTGCTTGATCCCGCCGGGCTCGAGGCAGGCCGGGCGGCTGATCCCCGCAGGGACAGTCTCCTGCGGGCGGCGTTCGGGGCCATGGACAGGGCCGGGACCGACTTCGCCGCCGTCCACGACGGCGCCCGGCTCGCCGGTGCGCTGACCCGGAAAGGTGCATTGCGCTCCACTCTCTACCGTCCGGCGCTTGATACAGCCGGCAGGCTCAAGGTGGCGGCCGCCGTCGGGATTAATGGCGATGTGGCAGGCCGGGCGGCTGCCCTGCTGGAGGCCGGTGTCGACGTCCTGGTGATTGACACCGCGCACGGCCACCAGCAGAAGATGTTTGACGCCCTGGCGGCAGTCAGGAGCCTGAACCCTGGTGTGCCGGTGGTTGCCGGCAACGTAGTCACCGCCGGGGCCACCCGCGAACTCATCGAAGCGGGCGCGGACATCGTGAAGGTGGGGGTGGGCCCCGGCGCGATGTGCACCACCCGCATGATGACTGCCGTGGGGCGTCCGCAGTTTTCGGCCGTTCTCGAGTGTTCAGCGGCAGCCCGCGCGGCGGGCGGCCATGTATGGGCCGACGGCGGCGTCCGGTATCCGCGGGATGTGGCGCTGGCGCTGGCGGCGGGAGCGAGCCAGGTGATGATCGGCTCCTGGTTCGCCGGAACCCATGAAAGCCCCGGTGACCTCCAGATGGATGCAAACGGCCGCCAGTTCAAGGAAAGCTTCGGAATGGCGTCCGCGCGTGCCGTACAGAACCGCAACCAGCGCGAGGACGCCTTCGAAAAGGACCGCAAGGCGCTGTTTGAGGAAGGCATCTCCACCTCGCGGATGTATCTGGATCCGGCAAGGCCCGGGGTTGAAGACCTGGTGGACATGATCACTTCAGGGCTGCGCAGTTCAATGAGCTATTCCGGGGCGGTGGACCTGTCCGGCTTCCGCGAAAGGGCCGTGGTGGGGATCCAATCAGCGGCCGGCTATGAGGAAGGCCGCCCGCTACAGCAGAGCTGGTGACGCCGGACCCGCGCAGGCGGCGCCTCCTGTAGACTGCAACTCTTATGGACAGTAAATCTAGGTGCCGGCCTGGGGGCTGTCAGCGGAGCAAGTACCACAGCACCGCACAGTTCACCCACAGAGCCGGCAAACCCCGTTCACGCGCCCATCACTCTCCGGCACTCCACCAGGCCGGAGCCGTCCGGGAAACATCGTCGGCTGCCGCTGATCGGCCTCCGCCGGGAAGCTCCGCCCGGATCCTCACGCACATCGCCTTCAAAGCGGGCTGCTGAATGGAGTGGCTCCTTCTTGCGGCAGGACTCCTGCTGATCTTCGGCACGGGGTTTTTTGTCGCCGTCGAATTTTCCCTCATTGCCCTCGACCAGGCCACAGTGCAACGCGCCATAGAAAATGGCGACACTGCGGCGGTTCCGCTGCTCAAATGCCTCAAATCCCTCTCCACCCAGTTATCCAGTTGTCAGCTCGGAATCACGCTCACCACCCTGCTCACCGGCTATGTGATGCAGCCCTCCGTCGGCAAGCTGCTGGAGGGCCCGCTCGCGGCAACAGGTCTTCCGGACGCTGCAGCGGCGTCCGTTTCCCTCATCCTGGCGATGGCACTGGCCACACTTCTGTCCATGCTGCTGGGCGAACTTGTGCCCAAGAACATGGCAATCGCCCTGGCCTTTCCCCTGGGCAAAGTGCTGGCCAGGCCGCAGCTGGTTTTCACGGCAATTTTCAAACCGGCGATTGTGGTGCTGAACGGTTTTTCCAACAAGGTGCTGAATATTTTCGGCCTTGAAGCCAAAGAAGAAATATCCGGCGCACGTACCCCGGCAGAGCTGGCGTCCCTGGTGCGGCGGTCTGCCGCCATGGGCACGCTCGACGCCGGTACGGCAAACTTCGTGGCCAGGACGCTGAAGTTCTCCGGCCGGACCGCAGCGGATGTCATGACACCCAGAATCCGGGTGGAGACCATCGACGCCGAACAGCCGGTCTCTGACATTGTGGAGGCAGCCCGGCGTACCGGGTATTCGCGGTTTCCGGTCATCGGCGATTCCGCCGATGACATCCGTGGCCTGGTCCACGTCAAAAAAGCGATAGCCGTTCCGTCTGATCGGCGGCCGAATCTTGAAGCCGGCGCCATCATGACGGATGTTCTCCGTGTGCCTGAGACCATTCATTTGGACGCCCTGTTGGCGGAGCTCCGTGAAGGAAATCTGCAGCTTGCCGTTGTGCTTGACGAGTACGGTGGAACCGCCGGCATTGCTACGCTCGAAGACCTGGTTGAGGAAATCGTGGGGGAAGTAGCCGACGAACACGACAAAGTGCGGCCCGGTCTGCTCCAGAGCGCGTCGGGCGACTGGTACTTCCCGGGACTGCTGCGGCCCGATGAGCTGTCCGAACAGGTCCCGGGTCTGTCTGTGCCGGATGAATCCGCCTATGAAACGGTGGGCGGTTACGTCATGAGCGAGCTTGGGCGCATCGCGGCCGTGGGGGATACCGTCGACGTCGGCGGGGGAACCCTGAGCGTGACACGGATGGACGGGCGGCGAATAGACAGGATCTGCTTCCGGCCGTTTCGGGCGGAAAGCGCTGAGCCTGCGGACATGGGGAGCACGGAATGAGCGACTGGGCAGGAATATTCTGGCTGGTGGTGCTGCTGTTAGGCAATGCCTTTTTTGTTGGCGCCGAATTTGCCGTTATGTCCGCACGACGGAGCCAGATCGAGCCGCTGGCCGAAGCCGGTTCCAAAAGGGCACAGACCACATTGCGGGCAATGGAAAACGTCTCGCTGATGCTGGCGTGTGCACAGCTGGGCATCACCGTCTGTTCGCTGCTGATCCTGCAGGTGGCAGAGCCGGCAATCCACCATCTGATGGCTGTGCCGCTGGAAGCGGTGGGCGTGCCCGTGGAGATCGCGGACGTCGTGGCATTCGGCGTTGCGCTGCTGACCGTGACTTTCCTGCACGTGACGTTCGGCGAGATGGTGCCGAAGAACATTTCGGTGTCGGTGGCTGACAAGGCGGCGCTTTTGCTGGCACCGCCGCTCATGTACGTTGCCCGTCTGGTGAATCCCGTCATTTCTGCACTGAACTGGTCTGCCAACCACATCCTGAAGCTGATGCGGATCGAGCCGAAGGACGAGGTCAACTCGTCCTTTACGCTCGAGGAGGTCCAGTCGATCCTGCAGGAGTCCACCCGCCACGGCCTGGTGGATGATGATGCCGGCCTGATAACAGGTGCCCTGGAGTTTTCGGAGCACACGGCTTCGCGCATCATGGTCCCGCTCGACAAACTGGTCCTGATGAAGGCGGCAACTACGCCCCTCGAATTCGAGAAGGCCGTCAGCCGGACCGGGTTCTCGCGGTTTCCGATGCTCGACGAGGACGGGCTGCTGTCAGGCTACCTGCACATCAAGGATGTGCTGTCGATCGCTGAAGCGGGCTATCAGCATCCCATCGCTGAGAGTCGGATCCGCTCGCTTGCCAACTTGGCGCTGGATGACGAGATCGAGAAGGCCATGTCCGTCATGCAGCGGACCGGCTCGCATCTGGCCCGTGTCATCGGTCCTGACGGACGGACACAGGGAGTCTTGTTCCTTGAAGATGTGATTGAACAGCTGGTTGGCGAGATCAGGGATGCAACCCAGGCCACCGGCATCCGGAGGTTGGGGCAGCCGGACGGTGAATAGACTCCCGGGCCGGGCCTGCCTTACCGCGGGACCGAGGGGCGGGCTGAACCTGGCACGAAGCAGCTCGGCCCGCCCCCAACATCTAAATAGGAATCATTCCCATCTAGGGTTAGACTTGTGGGGTTGCAAGAGTCCATGATCCCCTGAGAAAGATCCGAGGTTTCCCGTGCGCCGTACCGCCGTCCGTACTTCCCTTGCCGCCTTTGCCGGCCTCAGCCTGCTGCTGACCGGCTGTGGAACGGCGGCCGGAGGCGCCCAGCCTTCCGCGGCAGGGGAAAGGATCGAAGTGGTCGCGTCCACCAATGTGTACGGCGACATCGTGAAGGCGATCGGCGGGGAAAAGGTCAATGTCCGGGCCATTATCACCAAGACGAGCCAGGACCCCCATTCCTACGAAGCCACTGCACAGGACAGGCTTGTCATTTCCAAGGCTGCGCTGATTGTTGAAAACGGCGGCGGCTACGACGGGTTCATCCACAAGATGGCAGACGACAGCAACATTCCCCACAGCAATATCATCAGCGCGGTTGACGTGTCGGGGCTGGCAACGGAGGACGATCATGCCACTGTGGCGGCCGGCGGATCCGCAGACTCCCACTCAGACGGACACGACCACAACCACGGGGCGTTCAACGAACACGTCTGGTACAGCATGGACGCGATGGCAAAAGTAGCAGACGCCGTGGCTGCCAGGCTGGCCACTTTGGACGGCGCCGCAGCTGCCACTTTCACCGCCAATTCCGAGGCCTTCAAATCCGGCCTGAGAGAACTTTCCGGCAAACTGAATGGCATTAAGGCCGGCCACGATGCTGCCCCCGTGGCCGTTACTGAGCCAGTTCCGGTCTATCTGCTCGAAGCTGCAGGATTGGCGAACAAAACACCCTCCGAATACAGTTCAGCCATCGAAGAAGGCACCGACGTGCCGCCGGCCGTACTCAAGGCAGCCACCGACCTGGCTGGTTCCGCGGAGCTGGGATTCCTGGCCTACAACGAACAGACAGACGGCCCGCAGACCGAAGCACTCAAGAAAGCTGCCGAAAGCGCCGGTGTCCCGGTGGTCAACTTCAGTGAAACGCTGCCGGACGGCAAGACATACGTGCAGTGGATGACGGACAATGTTGAGAACATCAGCAATGCCTTGGAGAAGAATCGTTGAATCCAGTTGTCAGCCTGCGGGGAGCATCTCTGAAGTTCGGAAAGCGGGCGCTCTGGGAAGGTCTCGATCTTGACATAATGCCCGGTGAGTTCTTCGCCGTGCTCGGACCGAACGGCAGCGGAAAGACGAGTTTCCTCAAGGTGCTGCTGGGTCTGCAGGAACTTCATTCAGGCACAGTGCGTCTTGGCGGCCACCCCGTGGAACGCGGCAGCCGGCTGATCGGTTACATCCCACAGCAGAAATCATTCGCCCAGGACACGCCTATCCGGGCACGTGATCTGGTGGGTCTGGGCGTGGACGGCCACCGCTGGGGGATGCGGGTGGGAACAGCCGCAGCCAACCGCAGAATCGACAGACTGCTTGAGCTCGTGGGTGCGTCAGACTATGCCAAGGTTCCGGTAGGCCAGCTGTCCGGCGGCGAACAGCAGCGATTGCGCGTGGCTCAGGCGCTCGCCGCCGCGCCTGAGGTGCTGCTGTGTGACGAGCCCCTGTTATCCCTGGACCTTCATCACCAGCAGGCGGTGAGTGCCCTGATCAACAAACAGTGCCATGATCAAAACAGCGCAGTGGTATTTGTGACCCATGAAATCAACCCCATCATGGACTACGTGGACCGTGTGCTGTATCTGGCCGGCGGCCGGTTCCGGGTGGGTACGCCACAGGAAGTCATGACCACCGAGGTCCTCTCGGAGCTGTACAACAGCCACGTCGAAGTGATTCATGCCAACGGAAGAATCGTCGTCGTCGGACTCCCTGACGCCACCACCCACCACCATGACGACGCGCATGCGGCGACAGGGGAGTCAGTCTAAGTGGATCTTGACGCCTTTCTGCAGGCCACGTTCAATTTTGACAACTACGGCGAGCTGCTCACTCTGGTGCAGAACTCGATCTGGGCGGGCGCCGTGTTGGGCCTGCTGGGCGGTCTGGTAGGCACCTTTGTGATGAAGCGTGACCTCGCTTTCGCAGTGCACGGCATTTCTGAACTATCATTCGCCGGCGCCGCTTTTGCCTTGCTGATCGGTGCCGATGTGGTGTTTGGTTCGCTCATCGGATCGGTGGCCGCTGCGCTGCTTCTGGGGCTGATGGGCGTCCGTGCCAGGGACAAGAATTCGATCATCGGCGTGATCATGCCGTTCGGCCTGGGGCTGGGCATCCTGTTCCTGGCGCTATACGAAGGACGGGCTGCTAACAAGTTCGGCCTGCTGACCGGCCAGATTGTGTCTGTGGACACTGTTCAGTTGCAGGCCCTGGCCGGTACGGCCGTTGTGGTGATGATTGCGTTGGCTGCCATCTGGCGGCCGCTCAGTTTCGCAAGCGTCGATCCGGAACTGGCAGAAGCCCGAGGAGTTCCTGTCCGGGCGCTCGGCATCGTGTTTATGGTGCTCCTCGGCGTGAGCGTCGCCCTTTCCATCCAGGTGGTGGGCGCGCTGCTGGTCCTTGCCCTGCTGATTACCCCGGCCGCCGCTGCGCTGCGGGTGACGTCGTCGCCGCGCCTTGTGGTGCTCCTCAGTGTGGTTTTCGCCATCACGGCGACGGTTGGTGGAATCCTGCTGGCACTGGGCGGCAGAATTCCCATCAGCCCCTATGTGACCACGCTGTCATTCCTCATCTACGTGGCGTGCCGGTCCGTCGGAAGCGTCCGCGCCAGGCGGGGGCACAACGGGCGCATCCTGCAAAAAGTCTAAGGCCGCACCGCTCAGCCGCCGGCGGCTTTTCTGGCAGTGCAGTCGGGGCAGAGCCCGTAGATCTCCACGGTGTGGGCCACCTCGGTGAATCCGTGTTGCTTTGCCGTGCGGGCGGCCCAGGTTTCCACTGCAGGGGCCTCGACTTCCACGGCCTTGCCGCAGCTCCGGCACAGCAGATGGTGGTGATGACCGGTCACGGCGCAACGGCGGTACACGGCCTCGCCGTCGCCGTTGCGGAGCACATCGACCAGTCCGTCGTCGGCCAGCGACTGCAGGATCCGGTATGCCGTGGCCAGTGACACGGACACGCCCTGATTCTGCAGAATCCGGTACAGCTCCTGGGTGCTCACGAAGTCGTCCAGCTCATCCAGGGCTGCACTGACAGCACGCCGTTGTTTGGTGACACGCTGCTCCTTGCCCCCGGTGGCAGCCGGGGTTGATGGCGGTGTGCCGTCAGCTTGGACGCCATGTGGCATGGATGGACTCGCTTCCCTGAGGATGGTGGCAAAGTCCCAGATTACCAGCCGGTGCCTCGTGGACAGAGCCCGGACCGGACCCTAGGCTGACGTCATGAAGCTGACGAAATTCACCCATGCGTGCATCCGGCTCGAAAAGGAGGGGCACGTCCTGGTACTGGACCCCGGAACGTTCTCCGAAGCTGCCGTTGCCCTGGACGGCGCTCACGCAGTACTGGTCACACATGAACACGGTGACCACATCGATGTTGCGGCAGTAGTGAATGCCCTTCGCACGAATGGCACGCTTGAGCTTTTCGCCCCGGCCGGTGTGGCAAGCAAACTCCGCACGGAAGAACCTGGTTCGGAAAGCCGGATCCACACTGTGGAGCCGGGCACCACGTTTGCTGCGGCGGGCTATTCCATCAGGAGCTTTGGCGGTCAGCACGCGCTGATCCACCCGCTCGTCCCGGCGGTCGCCAATATCGGATACCTCGTGAATGAAAACGTCTACCACCCGGGTGATTCCTTCATCATTCCCGACGGCATCAGCGTCAGGACTCTGCTGGTGCCGGTCCACGCGCCATGGAATAAGGTCAGCGAGGTGGTGGATTTTGTGATCGGCGTCCGCGCACCGCGGGCCTTCCCCATCCACGACGGGCTTCTGAATGAGATGGGCCTGAACCTGATAGAGGCCCACGTGACCCGGATGGGGGCCATGTACGGGACTGAATATTCTCATCTGGCAACCGGCGAATCGGTGGAGATCTAGTGTTCCGTGTTAATTGTTTGTTTGCGTTTCATCTTGCCCAGGAGATAGTCCGCTGATTTGGTCCAGGTGAATGGTTTGGCGTCCTGGTTGTAGTTCTCGATGTAGCGTTCCATGGTTTGTTCCAGCTCTTTCACCGAGCTGAACGCACCGCGTTTGAGGCACTGGCGGGTGATGATCCCGAAGAAGATCTCCACCATGTTCAGCCAGGAACAGCTGGTTGGGGTGAAGTGCAGGCGCACGCGCGGGTTTTTGGCCAGCCAGTCCTTCACGTTCTGATGCTTATGCGTCGCGTAATTGTCGCAGATGACATGCAGTTCAACCCCGGGGTGGGCGTCGGCGACCCGGCCCAGGAAATCGACGAACTCGATGTTGGTGTGCTTTGGGTAGAAGGCGTTCGCGCTGAGTTTGCCGGTGAGGACCTCCAGGGCGGCGAACAAGGTGGTGGTGCCGTTGCGTTTGTAGTCGTGGGTCTGCTGCAGCGGGTGCGTCGAGGACAACGGCTGATCCGGGCCGGTGCGGGACAGCGCCTGGATTTGGGTTTTCTCATCGATGCTCACGACCACCGCGTTTTCCGGCGGGGACATGTACAGGCCCACCACGTCCCGGAGCTTGAACTCCAGGGCGGGATCAGTGGAGAACTTGAACGTCTCGATCCGGTGAGGCTGGATTTTCCAACGGCGCCAGATGCGGGCCACCGAGGAAAAGGAGACTCCGTGGCGTTCGGCCATGATGCGGGCGGACCAGTGCGAGATCCCAAGCCCGGCCGGCGGCTTCCCGTCGTTGGTCAGGGTGTCCGCGATCAGGGCAAGCTCGTCGATCTCCCGCTCCCGTCCCGGGCGCTGGACATCGGACAGGGCCTCGATCCCGCCCTCGGCATAGCGGTTGCGCCACTTCAAAACCGTGGGTGCCGAAAACCCGGTGATCTTCTCGATCTGGATATTCGGCATCCCGTCGGCAGCCAACAAAACCGTGCGCGCCCGCAACGCCAATGTCGCGGAGGAAGAATTCCCACGAGTCAACGCCTCCAAGAACCCCCGGTCCCCGTCACGCAATTCCAAAGCCCTTGCCAGATAAACCATGGATCAAGTCTGACAAAAAACCATACCCAAAGGAATCAACGACACGCTACACTAGGATACGGCCGGTCAGGCCCTCCAGACGCCCGTTTCGAAGAAGTCCCTGATGACGTCCTCGTGCGGCTGCGGGTCCAGCCCCTGTGCTGCCAGCCACGTCGGGTTGTAATAGTTGCCCGCATAGCGGTCGCCGCCGTCGCACATCAGCGAAACAATGCTGCCTCGGCGCCCTTCAACAATCATTTCCGCCACCAACATCCATACGCCCCAGAGATTGGTGCCGGTTGAGGGGCCGGCGTGCAGGCCCGCAAGACCGTGCAGGTGCCGCATTGCGGCGACGGACGCGGCGTCGGGCACCTGGACCATCCGGTCGATCACGGCAGGAACAAAACTGGGCTCCATACGCGGCCGGCCAATGCCCTCAATCCGGGACGGCATGCCGGTACTGAAATCCGCCACGCCGTCCCGCCATCCGGGGTAGAAGGCAGAGTTTTCGGGATCTACGACCGTAAGTTCACTGTCATGGCGGTGGTAGCGGAGGTACCGGCCGATGGTGGCGCTTGTCCCCCCGGTGCCGGCGCCCACCACAATCCAGCGGGGGACCGGGTGCTCTTCGAGGGCCAGCTGCTGGAATATGGACTCCGCAATGTTGTTGTTTCCGCGCCAGTCCGTGGCGCGTTCGGCATAAGTGAACTGGTCCATGTAGTGGCCGTTGCTGGTAGCGGCCACTTCCTCGGCGGCCGCATAGACCTCGGATGCGTGATCCACGAGCAGGCAGGCACCACCGAATTGCTCGATCAGGGCGATTTTCTCCGGGCTGGTGGTCCGCGTCATCACCGCGATGAACGGCAGGCCCAGCAGCTGGGCAAAGTAGGCCTCGGAAACTGCCGTGCTTCCGCTGGACGCCTCCACAATGGTGGTGCTCGCCCTGATCCAGCCGTTCACCAGACCAAAAAGGAAAAGTGAACGCGCCAAGCGGTGCTTGAGGCTACCGGACCGGTGTGTGGACTCGTCCTTGAGGTACAGCTGGACGCCCCAGTGCTCAGGCAGTGGCACTGAATACAGGTGGGTATCCGCCGACCGGTTGTTTTCTGCATTGATTCTTCGGATGGCCTCATCGGCCCACGCCCGGTCCTGGCTGCACACGCTATTCACTGCTCCAGCCTACCGGTGGCGGCCTACCGGTCAATCAAGGACAGTGAGGTTAGAGTTGGTCCTGCCTCCGTCCCCCCGGCTGTTGCCTTTTGAGGGCTGGGCGGCCGCAGTTCATCCAAACCAAAGGAGATTTTGATGGATACCCTCATGGACGTGTCTGCGCTGAACAACCGGATGACCTCCGGCCAGCGCACCGTTCTGCTGGACGTCCGCTGGGCCCTGGGCGATCCCCACGGCCACGGACACTACCTTAAAGAACACATCCCCGGCGCTGTGTACGTCGATCTCCCCACCCAGCTGGCCGAGCCGGCTGCGCCGGAACGGGGGCGGCACCCGCTGCCGCCCGTGGACAAGCTCCAGGAACATGCCCGCTGCTGGGGCATCTGCGAACGCGATGTTGTGGTGGCCTATGACGACAGCGGCAACATGTCTGCAGCACGGCTGTGGTGGATGCTCCGCAACGCCGGCCTCGCCGATGTTTTCCTGCTCGACGGCGGTCTGCCGGCATGGCGTGCCGCGGGGCTGCCCGTCGAAGGTGGAGCCGAGCAGCCTGTCATCGGCAACGTCACGCTGGCGGAAGGGCGGATGCCCGCGATCGACGCCGCCCGGACTGCGGACTGGGCGCTCGGCGGGGTGCTGTTGGACGCCCGTGCCGGCGAGAGATACCGAGGCGAGATCGAACCGGTGGATCCGCGCGCCGGCCATATCCCCGGCGCTGTCAGCGCACCCACGTCCGGAAATCTCACCGGCGACGGGCATTTTCTGCCTGCACAGGAGCTGCGGCACCGCTTTTTGGAGCTCGGAGTCGGGCCGGATGTACCAACTGCCGTGTACTGCGGCTCCGGCGTGACAGCGGCCCATCAGATCGCGGCTCTTGAGATCGCCGGATTCTCAGCAGCGCTCTTCCCCGGTTCCTTCTCGGAATGGTCCAACAACGCAGCCAACGCCGTGGTCACAGGTGCAGCCCCCTACAGCACCGACAGCGAGGCCGCGCCGGGGTAAGGCAGGTATGCCCGGTTGCCGGACTGGCATTGGTCCGGCAACCGGGGGTAGCGTCGCTGTATGACCCCCGGACGCCCTGTGCCACCATCCCTCGCCAAGCCACTCCTTCCCCTCGATGAGTTAGCCTTCGCTGCTGATAACTCCGGGCCTTTTGTTGGACACCTTGCAGCCGCATACGGTGCCGTATCCGGTGAGAGCGGACTGGTGCCGCTGACGGTTGCCCGGCGCTCGCCGAAGGGTGACGACGTCGAAATCGCCATTGCGTTTTGCGGTCTCTGCCACTCCGATGTCCATGCGACCCGGGGTGAGTGGGGCACACAGAAATATCCATTGATCCCCGGACACGAAATTGTAGGTCGCGTCAGCCGGGTTGGCATCGCTGTAACTGATTTTGCTCCGGGTGATCTGGTGGGCGTTGGCTGCATGGTGGATTCCTGCCGCGAATGCGAGAGTTGCCTGGATGGACTGGAGCAGTACTGTGAAAACGGCGGAATTGGAACATACGGTGCGAAGGATACCCGCAACGGTGATTCCATCACACAGGGCGGTTATTCGTCGTCAGTAGTGGTGGACCGCCGTTACGTCCTTCGTGTTCCGGAGAACCTGGATGCAGCCGCGGTTGCGCCGTTGCTGTGTGCCGGCATCACTACGTACTCGCCGTTGCGCCATTTCGACGTCGAAGAAGGTGACATTGTTGGTGTGGTGGGGCTCGGTGGCCTGGGTCACATGGCCGTGAAGCTGGCCAAGGCCATGGGCGCCGAAGTCAAAGTGTTCACTACGTCCGAGTCCAAGGTTGCGGCGGCGCTTGAACTCGGCGCAGACGAGGTCATCCTCTCCCTCGACAAGGACGCCATGGCAGCAGCCGACCGGAGCATCGACGTCATCATCGACACTGTGGCCGCGCCGCACGATCTCAATCCCTTCTTCGGCACGCTGCGGCAGGACGGGGCCTTGTTCCAGCTGGGTCTCCCGTCCGGAACCATGCCCCCGGTGAAACCCGGAGCCCTGATCCGGCGACGGATCGCTTACGCCGGATCCTCGATTGGAAGCATCGCCGAGACCCAGGAAATGCTGGACTTCTGTGCCGACCATGGTGTGGTATCGGATGTTGAAATAGTCGGAGCGGACCAGCTCAATGATGCTTACGACCGAATGGTTGCGGGTGACGTCAAGTACCGGTTTGTGCTGGACACCAGCACTCTGCAGGCAGCATCAGCAAAGGCAGACGCATGAGCACGCTGTTCACCAAGATCCTCAACGGAGAAATCCCCGGCCGGTTCGTCTGGCGGGAGCGTGACGTTGCTGCGTTCCTGACCGTCGGCCCGCTGGCTGACGGCCACACCCTGGTGGTGCCCACCGAGGAAGTAGACCGGTGGACGGATGCGTCGCCGGAGACGCTGGCGAAGGTCATGGAGGTGGCCCGCCGGATCGGCGCTGTCCAGGTGGAAGTCTTTGGTTCGCCACGTGCCGGTTTGATCGTGGCCGGGTACGAAATCAACCACCTGCACGTGCACGTCTGGCCGTCCCACAGCATGGCGGACTTCGACTTTGCTGCTGTTAATAGCAACCCGGATCCCGCTGTTCTGGACGCGAACGCTGAGACGCTCCGAGCCGGGCTCCGGGATGCCGGCTACGGGGAGTTTGTCCCTGCCGCTTAGGCCGGCGCCAGCGCTTTGTTCAGGACGGCACGGATCCGCTTCTCGGACACGGAGTACGCGGTTCCGAGTTCGACGGCGAACAGGCTCACCCGGAGTTCTTCGATCATCCAGCGCACCTGGGTTAATTCGGCGCCCACCAGGCGGCCCGGCAGCAAAGCCGATATGGCGTCGTCGTAGTCGTCTTCAAGCCGCTGCACCATTGTCAGATGCAGGCCGTCCCGCTGGACATTGCCCGGCAGCTTTTCAAGCCGCTTTTCGATCCCCGCCACGTATCGGGGAAGCTGGCTGAGCTGTGCGTAGCCCGTGCGTGCCACAAAACCGGGGGAAACCAGCTGTTCCAGCTGGCTGCGGACATCATTGAGGGAACTCATCAGGGCGGGGCTGGTGGTGCCCCTCAGCTGATTTTCAATCCGCCGGGTGCTGGCCAGGATGCGCTCCACCACGGCCGTGACGCTGAAGACGGTGTCGATCAGCTCTGCCCGGACCCGCTCATAGAGTGCGTCAAAGGATGCGCGGTCCCAGGGGAGATCGGCCGGCACCAGCTTGTCCACGGCAGCCAGTGCACAATCGGCGATGAGGGCGGATACGGAGCCGTGTGGATTTTGGCTGAACGTGAGCTTCTCCGTGTTGTTCAGATGTTCCAGCACGTAGCGGTCCGGGGCGGGAACCCGGAGTGCCAGCAGACGGATGACGCCGCCGCGCATGGCGCCCTGCTGTTCGGAGGCTGTCTGGAATACCCGGAGCGCCACAGATGTGCCTTCGTCCACCAGGGCAGGATAACCGGTGACGGTGTGGCCGTTCACGGTGCCGCTGACCTGGCGCTGCACCGTGCCGAACGACCATTCGGCGAGTCCGCTCCGCTCGGCAAAACCCGTGCCTGCCGCCGGCGCCGCTGTGTCCTTGGCAGCACCGGCGGGCGAGGCTTTGCCGGCACTGCCCGGGGCAGTGGTTCCGGGCGTTGCCCCCAGGGACTCCGCTATGGCCCTGCGGGTGGCCGGAGCCAGCTGCTCCTGCAGTGCAGTCAGGTTCTTGCCGTCGTCGAGGACCTTGCCCTTGCTGTCCACTACCTTGAAGCTCACCCGAAGATGGCCGGGAACGGCGTCCCAGTTCCAGGAACCCGGTGGAATGACGTGTCCGCGGATCCGTCGGAGCGCGAGCTCCAGCGAGGTTTCCAGCTCATCGGCCGCAGGATCGAAGTCGGCGTCGAGGGCAGCCACGGCTTGCCGGGCGATATCCGGCGCCGGGACGAAATTCTTGCGGATCTGCTTCGGCAGCGACTTGATCAGCGCGGCCACCAACTCGACGCGCTGGCCGGGAATCAACCATCGGAAGGCGGCATCGTCCAGCTGGTTCAGGAACAGCACCGGGACCTCGGCGGTGACACCGTCGGACGGGTTGGGAGGTGAACCCGGTGCCACCGGGTGGAATTCGTACGTTAGCGGAAGCTCGAAGCCCTTGTGTAGCCAGATCTTGGGGTAGGCGGAATCGTCCAGGGCATCGGCGTCCTCGCTGATCAGCAGGGACTGGTCGAAATCCAGGAGAGCCGGATTCTGCTGGCGGGCGTCCTTCCACCATTTATCGAAGTGCCTCTCGGACACAACATCCGGGCCTATCCGGGCGTCGTAGAACTCGAAGAGAGCCTCGTCATCGACCAGGATGTCGCGTCGGCGCATTCTGGCTTCCAGCTCCTCCACTTCATGAAGCAGGGCGCGGTTGCGGTGAAAGAATTTGTGGTGTGTTTTCCAGTCGCCTTCAACCAGGGCGTGTCGAATGAAGAGCTCCCGGGCAAGCACGGGATCCACTTTGCTGTAGTTGACAGGGCGCTGCGGGATGAGCGGCACGCCGTAGAGCATGACTTTCTCGTAGGCCATCACCGCACCCGTCTTCGTGGACCAGTGCGGCTCGCTATAGCTGTACTTGACCAGCTCCGGAGCCACCTGCTCAGCCCACACAGGATCGAACTTTGCAGCCACACGGGCCCAGAGCCGGCTGGTCTCCACCAGCTCTGCGGCCATCACAAACGTAGGGGACTTCTTGAACAGAGCGGAGCCCGGGAATATTGCAAAGCGGCTGCCCCGGGCGCCAGCGTATTCGCGTTTCCGGTCGTCGAGGATGCCGATGTGGCTCAGCAGGCCGGAGAGAAGGCTCATGTGGATGCCCTCGTTGTTCCCCACGGGATCTGCCTCGCGCTTGTTGTCCAGGCTGATGCCCAGGGGCCTGGCAAGCTGCCGCAGCTGGGCGAACAGATCCTGCCATTCCCGGACCCTGAGATAGTTGATGAACTCATTGCGGCAGAGCCGCCGGAACTGGGTGGAGGACAGCTCCTGCTGCTTGTCCTGGAGATAGTTCCACAGGTTGAGGAAGCCCGTGAAGTCCGAGTTCTCGTCGCGGAAGCGTGCATGTTTTTCGGCGGCCAGCTGCTGCTTGCCTGAGCCGTCCCCCTGGGGGCGCTCTCGCGGGTCCTGGATGGTCAGCGCAGCGGCCAGAATCATGACTTCGCGGACACAGCCACGCTTTCCGGCCTCCACAATCATGCGGCCCAGCCGCGGATCCACCGGCAGCTGGGCGAGTTGATGCCCGACGGCGGTGAGCCCGCCGGCGTTGCCCGCGTCACCGTTGCGCCGCCCTCCGGCGCCCCCGGGATCAGCGGCACTGTCCTTTCCATTGGGCGCGCGCAAGGCGCCCAGCTCCCGCAGGAGCGTCACGCCGTCGTTGATTGCTCGGGAGTCCGGAGGTTCCACGAAGGGGAAGTTTTCGACGTCCTTGGGGCCCTTGGCCACCCCCATGGCAGTCATCTGCAGGATGACAGCGGCAAGGTTGGTGCGCAGGATCTCGGGATCGGTGAACAGCGGCCGGGACTCGAAGTCTTCCTCGGAGTAGAGCCGGATGGCGATACCATCCGAGACGCGGCCGCAGCGGCCGGAACGTTGGTTGGCTGACGCCTGCGATACCCGCTCGATGGGCAGCCGCTGGACTTTGGTGCGGTGTGAGTAGCGCGAGATGCGGGCGGTCCCAGTATCGATCACGTATTTGATGCCCGGCACCGTCAGGGATGTTTCTGCCACGTTGGTGGCGAGCACGATCCTTCGTTTGCTGCCCGGGTTGAAGACGCGGTGCTGCTCCTGCAGGCTCAGGCGCGCAAACAGCGGCAGCACTTCGGTGCCGGCGAGCCGGCGGTTGGACTGGATCCGTCCATTGAGGGCTTCGGCGGCGTCCCGGATTTCACGCTCTCCGGAGAAGAACACCAGGATGTCGCCTGGTGCCTCTGCGGCGAGTTCATCGACGGCATCGCACACAGCGTCGAGCGGATCCCGGTCCTCTTCGAGTTCGTCGTCGGAAACGTCCGCATCCTCGGCATCCCCCCGGCCTCCCGCCGGCTGCGAAAGCGGCCGGTACCGGATGTCCACCGGGAAGGTCCGCCCCGAAACCTCGATGATGGGCGAGGGAGCCTCCTCCGAGCCGAAATGCTTGGCGAACCGCTCGGGATCGATCGTGGCCGAGGTAATGATGACTTTCAGGTCCGGGCGCTGCGGCAGAATCCTTTTGAGATACCCGAGGATGAAGTCGATGTTGAGGCTGCGCTCGTGGGCCTCATCGATGATGATCGCGTTGTACTTTCGCAGGAGTCTGTCCCGCTGGATCTCCGCCAACAAAATGCCGTCGGTCATCAGCTTGACCTTGGTGGTCCGGCCGACCTGGCCGGTAAAACGGACCTGGAAGCCCACTTCCTGGCCGATCTCCACGCCGAGCTCTTCCGCGATGCGCTCAGCCACTGTGCGCGCTGCCAGCCGGCGCGGCTGGGTGTGACCGATCAGACCGTTGTCACCAAGGCCCAATTCGAGGCACATTTTGGGGATCTGGGTGGTCTTGCCGGAACCGGTCTCGCCAGCAATGATGGTCACCTGGTTGGCCGCTATTGCGGCCATCAGGTCCTCGCGGCGTTCGGATACCGGCAGCTCAGCGGGATAGGAGATATGAAAAGTCATGGCTGGAAACAGTCTACTGGGAAGTCGGCCCCGGCCCACGTGCTGCGCGGTTCAGGCGTTCGGCCAGCTTGACGGCATGACTGCGGAATACCTCCGGCTCGAGTATTTCGAAGTCCAGATCCAACGATGCTAAGTGGGCTGCGGGCGTTTCCAGGCTGTCCCAGCCCGCCCGCAGGATGGTCATGTTGCCCCCATCGGCCTCGAGCGACGCCACGTGCGGGCTGACCAGAGCCGCCACAACGTGGAGCGGGGCCCGGAGCCGGACGACGACGTCGTACCGGTACGGCGAGCGCGTAATGGAGCGCTGGACGTATGCGGCGAGGTCCTGTGCCGGCAACGGGCGTGGAACGTATTTCTTACGCTCCGATGGAACGGAGGCGATCCGGTCGGCGCGGAACGTCCGCCAGTCCTCACGCTCCACGTCCCAGGCAACCAGGTACCAACGGCGCCCCGTGTCCACGAGCCGGTAGGGTTCCGCGAGGCGGCGGCCGAAGCCGCCGTCGGCCGTGGTGTAGTCGAAAGTGATGAGCCGGCGGTCAGCTATCGCCGAGGAGACGGCTGTCAGCTTCAGGGGATCCACCGGCGCGGCGAGGCTTGGCAGCGTAGTCACGGCGGCTTTCAGCATGGCAAATTTGGGCCGGAGCCGTGCCGGCAGCACCTGCTCCAGTTTCGCCAGTGCGCGTACCGAGGCCTCGCCGATGCCGGCAACCGGTCCTGCCGCGACGGAGCTCAGCCCCAGGGCGACGGCCAGTGCCTCGTTGTCGTCCAGCAGCAGCGGCGGCAGCTGGGCACCGGCACCCAGCTGATAGCCACCTGCGATGCCCGGTGAAGCCTGGACGGGGTAGCCGAGATTCCGCAGCTTGTCGATGTCCCTGCGTACGGTACGTTCGGTCACCTGCATCCGCACCGCGAGTGCCGGACCGGTCCACTCACGCCTGATCTGCAGAAGGGAGAGCAGCTGGAGAAGCCGTGCGGAGGTCTGGATCATAGAAGCAATCTACGCCGCTATGCGGACAAGAGCTGTCCGCATAGAACAGGTCAGAAGTTCCGCAGGGTGTAGCTGACGCTGGGCAGGTCCAGCGCTGTCCAGTCGGCGTCCGAGGAGACGGGCGGGGTATGGCCGCGGCCGTCCTTCAGAAGGGTACTGATGGTGGCAGTGGCGGTGATGAGGACCAGGATGACGATGGCAATTCCGATGATTTCCATACCTCCATCGTGCTCCGGTGACGGTTCAGAAAATAGTGGCAGAAATGACCAAAAACTACGAATTACTGCCATGATGGGTACATGCTCAATTCAGTGGCAGTGATCGTTGTTCCCGATTTTTCCATCTTCGAATTCGCGACGGCCTTTGAGGTGTTTGGCATCGACCGGTCCGGCCGCGGCAGCAGCGTGCCGGCTTTTGACTTCCGGGTGTGCACTCCGGAACCGGGTGACATCAGGCTCAAGTCCGGACTTACCATGCATATCAGCCTGGGGCTGGAAGCGGCTGCCGACGCCGACCTGGTGATTATGGCGCCGTATGGCAGGGACCAGCAAGTTCCTGAAGCGGTGCTCGACGCACTCAGGGCAGCGGATGCCCGCGGCGCCTGGGTGATGTCCATCTGTTCCGGAGCCTTTGCACTGGCACGGGCCGGGCTCCTTGACGGCCGTCGCTGCACCACGCACTGGCATTATTCCCACGATCTTGCCAGCCGGTATCCATTGGTGCAGGTGGATGAAAACGTCCTCTATGTGCAGGACGGAAACATCATCTCCAGTGCCGGCACAGCCGCCGGAATCGACGCCTGCCTGCACCTGGTGAGAGTTGAGCTGGGGGCTAATGTGGCTTCGGCGATCGCCCGCGACATGGTGGTCCCGCCGCACCGGGACGGCGGGCAGGCCCAGTTCATCGACCGCCCGATGCCGCGCTGTGGTTCAGCGCCCATGGAGGAACTGTTGCGCTGGATGGTCGGGAATCTGGACCGTGAACATACAGTGGACCAGCTTGCGGCCAGGCTGCATATGTCGCCCAGAACCTTTGCCCGTCGGTTCCGTTCGGAAACAGGGGCGACTCCTGCGGCCTGGCTGAACTCACAGCGGGTACTGCGCGCGCAGGAACTGCTCGAATCCTCGGATCTGAACATCGACGAAATAGCACGGGAGGCCGGTTTCGGGCATTCTGTGCTGCTTCGGCATCACTTCGCCAAGGTCCTTGACACCAGCCCGCAGTCATACCGCCGCGCATTCCGTGGACAGCTGGCGCCTGCTATCTAGGACCGGAGCTATCCTTGCCCGGATCCGGGTGCAGCCCCGGTTTGGCCGCGCCCGGCATTGCCCGGTGATTCTTCCGCAGCCGCCCTGGTTTTATCCACCAGCACCCGCCACGGGCCGGTAACCGCCCGCTCCGGAAGGGTTGCGCGGCGTTGACCTGCGCGGATGGAGTACATGAACCGGTCCGGTTGTCCGCCAGCGGCGGCATCGCGGGTCGTGGGCACGGCGCCCCAGGGGCATGCTTCGACGAGCGGCCGCCAACGGTTTTTGTCGCTCGTGGTTACAGCCTTGACAGTCCATACCCGGGTCAGCGCAGCAATGCCGCCGCTGCGCTGGACTGTGATCTTCATGGCGTGGTACCTGTGCTCCCCATGCTGGGTGGCCGCCGCATGCACGATTGCCGCCGGCGGTTCGGTTACAGCCTTACCTTCACAGTTTCCCACGCCATTCTTACGGCGTCATGTTCCGCGGAGCCGGCTCCGAACAGTTCCGCGGCCGTAGCCACAGTGGCTTTGGCGAAAACGCTGAAAGTGGCCGTCACCGGCAGGGAACCTCCGGTCAGGGTGTCGTACCAGATCTGGCCGGGGGCCTGCCAGGCCTTGCCGCCCAGAGCGGAGGCCACCAGATAGAAAGCACGGTTGGGAATGCCGGAGTTGATGTGGACGCCGCCGTTGTCGGCGCTGGTCCGCACATAGGAATCCATGGAGTCCGGCTGCGGGTCCTTTCCCAGGACATCGTCGTCATATGCGGTTCCCGGCGCCTTCATGGACCGCAGGGCGGCGCCTTGAACCTGTTCGGTGAAGAGGCCCTCGCCGATGAGCCAGCTGGCATCAGTGGCGTTTTGCTGCTTCATAAACTGTTCAACAAGCGAGCCAAAGACATCCGAGATTGATTCGTTGATGGCACCTGCCTGGTTCCGGTACAGCAGGCCCGCGGAATACTGTGTGACGCCGTGGGCGAGCTCGTGGCCGATGACGCTCAGCGACCCCGTAAACCGCTCAAAGATCTCGCCGTCGCCGTCGCCGAACACCATCTGCTGGCCGTCCCAGAAGGCATTGTCATACAGCTTGCCGAAGTGGACCGTGGCGTCCAGGGCGAGCCCCTGGCCGTCAATGGAATTCCGCCCGAATACGTCCGCGTACAGCCGGTGGGTGTGGCCCAGACCGTCATAGGCTTCATCCGCGGTCACGTCACCGGGGCTGCCCTCACCTTCTTTACGGAGCAGTTTTCCGGGCAGAGCTTCGGTTGACCGGGCGTCGTAGATCGTCCTGTTCGGCGGTCCGGGCTGGGCCTGCCTCAGACCGGGCGGAACGGGCAGCGCAGGAAGGGCCCGGGCAGCCTGGACTGTCCTGACGTGCCGCAGTGCTTCCCTGGCTGCTCTGGCGGTTGCGGAGAGGCGCGGCGCATCCTGGGCCGCAAGCCGACGCAGCATGTAGGGAGGGACGATGGAACAGTACATGGCATACCCCTTTGCGCTCCGGCGGAGAGCCGCACACGGTGTGAGACCGCACGTGTGGGCCTGGCTGGTGCCGAACCCGGATTCCCCGCCACCAATGAGAACAGCCTACGAGCAGTCGCTGACATTTTGCGGGGGGCACAGTTTTCGTCACGGATACGCGCCGGCGCGTTGCATCGGAAAGCCGGCGCGTTGTGCCGAGAATCAGGAGCGGTCACGTGATGCAAAAAACCCCGCCAGCAACTGCTGGCGGGGTTTCGCTGTGCCCTCGATTGGAATCGAACCAACGACCTTCTGCTCCGGAGGCAGACGCTCTATCCCCTGAGCTACGAGGGCATCCGGGGTTCCTGCCGTTACCGGCGGGACGTCCTAGAGCTTAGCAGGAAGGTGGCCCCGAGGGAAAAACCGACGGTGGCCAGTAGCCGGCAAAGGAGTCAACGTGGATGCGACGGGCCCCGGCACTCCGTGCCGCGGAGCGCAGGGATGCCACGCTTGCCGGGGAACCGGATATGAAAACCGTCCGGCGGGCAATGTCCGGCACAAGCGCCTTCAGTGCCTCTCCGCCCAACCGGGCACCGCTGCCGGGACCTGCATTCTCAATAAACGACGGCGGCGCGGATCCATCGGTGAGCCGGGCACGAATCCGTGCGCCGGAATCTTCCAGTTCGTCCTGGTAGGCCAGTTCCGCCGCGTTTTTTGCGAGATACAGCAGGACGACGTCACGGTCCTGCGCCAAACCGGCCCGGAGCTGAGAGCGGTACGGCGTAATGCCGATGCCGGCGGCAATGAGCAGCACGGGGCCAGCCTGCTTTCCGGGGAGCATGAAGTCGACACCCACGGCCGTGGCCGTTACCTGGTCGCCGGGTTCCAGCGCGAGCAGAACGCGCTTGGCCGCGGAGACAGGTTCAGCGGTTCCAATTCCAAAGCTGACTTCGCGGGAACCGGGCTTGCCCGCGAGACTTAAGATCCGGCGTCGGCCTTTCCCCTCCGATGTTGAGTGCGGCAGATCCAGTTCCATGAATTGTCCTGGGCTGAAGCGGACGGCACGCGCCGGCCGGAATGACAGTTCCGTCGTGGTGGGTGTCAGCGGACGTGATTCCTGGAACGTCAGCCGGATACCGCCGCGCTGGCCGGCCATAAAGGCCAGCAGATTGCCGAGGAGGAGTGAGCGTTCGGGCGAGTTGGCCACGAAACCGAAGTTGCAAGGCGTGGCAAAAACCACAGCGACGACGGCGGCAAGTGCCAGCTGGTGGCTGACCAGCCACGGGGGCACAGCCTGCCACGGTCCCGGCGAGCGACAGCCCGGCGATGCCGGCGAATATGGTTGGCGGACTCTCATGGGCGGCTCATTTCGTGGACGGCGGTGGTTACACCGGTTTCAACGTCTCATTCAGCGTGACGGTTCACCCTGTGACGGGGATCAGGATTTCCTGCGCGAAGCAAGCGGTCATCGGACAACCCCGGATTCCACCACATTGCAGGCCACCGGTAGGCTAGAAGCGTGACTCCCGAAGAACTCTCCCTTGCCATATCCGCCTGCCTGAAAGACGCCGTCGACGCCGGTGAGATCGCGCTTTCCGCATCAGCTGTGCCTGATGAGGTGCGCGTCGAGAGGCCGAAGAACAGGGACCACGGCGACTGGGCAACCAACATTGCTCTGCAGCTGTCCAAGCAGGCCGGGACCAGCCCCAGGGAATTTGCCAACATTCTCAGCACGCGGCTCAAGACCATTAACGGCGTTTCCGCCGTGGATATCGCCGGCCCCGGCTTCCTGAACATCACCGTCGATGCCGCTGCCGCCGGCGCACTGGCCAAGGCCATCGTCGAAGCTGGCCCGGAATACGGCACCAACTCCGTGCTCGCGGGTCATGTGATCAACATGGAATTCGTCTCCGCAAACCCCACCGGCCCGCTGCATATCGGGCACACGCGGTGGGCGGCACTTGGCGATGCGATAGCCCGGGTCCTGAGGGCTTCCGGTGCGGACGTCACCGCCGAGTACTACATCAACGACGCCGGTTCCCAGATGAACGTCTTTGCGAACTCGGTGCTCTCCCGTCTGCACGGCCGCGGGGTTCCGGAGGGTGGGTACCCCGGCCAGTACATCGTGGATCTCGGGCACGAGGTCATGGCCCAGCACCCTGGCATCCGTGAACTCACTGATGCTGCAGCCCTTCCGGTCATCCGCGGGGCTGCCTATAAAGCCCAGATGCAGGACATCAAGCACACCCTGGCGGACTTCGGCGTCGCGTTTGATGTCTACTTTTCCGAACACGAACTGCACGACGCCGGCGCGATCGGGAGTGCGGTGGCCCGTCTGCGCGAACAGGGTCATGTGTACGACGACGGCGGTGCCGTCTGGCTGCGTACCACCGACTTCGGTGATGACAAGGACCGGGTGATGATCCGGGCCAACGGGGAGCCGACCTACTTTGCCGCCGATGCCGCCTATTACCTGTCCAAGAAGGACCGCGGGTTTGTCGAAAAAATCTACCTTCTGGGCGCGGACCACCACGGCTACATCAACCGGCTCAAAGCCATTGCCGCCTGTGCCGGGGACGATCCCCAGAAAAACATCGAGGTGCTGATCGGCCAGCTGGTCTCGGTCAACGGAGCCAAGCTGTCCAAGCGGGCGGGCAACATCATCGAGCTCAAGGACCTCATTTCCTGGCTGGGCAAGGACGCGGTTCGGTATTCGTTGGCGCGTTTCCCGGCGGACTCGCCGCTGACGCTGGATCCCCAGCTGCTCAAAAAGCACTCCAACGAGAACCCGGTGTTCTACGTCCAGTACGCCCACGCACGGTCCCGGGGCACTGCCCGGAACGCGGTCGCTGCCGGCGTTGAGAGGCAAGTCAAGGGGAAAGACGTCTTTAACGCCTCCCTTCTGGACCATGCCACCGAGAACGAGCTGCTGTCCTACCTCGGCAGCTACCCGTCCATCGTGGCCAGTGCGGCGGAACTGCGCGAGCCGCACCGCGTTGCCCGCCATCTCGAGGTCATTGCAGGCGCCTACCACCGCTGGTATGACGCCTGCCGGGTGGCCCCGCAGGGCGAGGAGCCCATTACGGACCTGAACCGCACGCGGCTGTGGCTGAACGATGCCACCAGCCAGGTCCTGGCAAACGGGCTTGGCCTGCTTGGCGTTTCTGCGCCGGAACGGATGTAAGGAAATGACGGAAGCTGCTGCGAACCAATCTTCCCCGCTGGCTCCGGATTGGCTCGCTGTTCCGGAGGACCTGAACGCGCTGCACCAGCCACTGTGGGCGGCCGGCGTCGGAAGGAACGACGACGGCGAGCTGGCCGTTGACGGCATCCCGGTCAGTCTGCTGAAGGAACAGTTCGGGACGCCACTGTTTGTGATGAGCGAGCCTGATTTCCGTGCGCGGGCGAGGGACTTCAAGGATGCCTTCGACGCTGCCTTTGCCGATATCTGCGGCGGAGTGGACGTTTATTACGCAGGCAAGGCTTTCCTGTGCACAGCGGTGGCCAGCTGGGTGGCCGACGAGGGCCTGCGGCTGGATACCTGCTCCGGCGGTGAGCTGGCCGTGGCGGCGCGCGCGGGTGTTGAAGGAGCCAAGCTGAGCCTGCATGGCAACAACAAGTCCGACGCCGAGATCAGCCGCGCCCTCGATTTGAAACTCGGACGGATTGTGGTGGACAGCCTGGACGAGCTGGAGCGCGTGGCCAAAATCGCCTCCGGACGCGGCGAAACCGCCAAGGTGCTGCTGCGGCTTACCCCTGGGGTGCACGCCCACACCCACGAGTTCATTGCCACGGCCCATGAGGATCAGAAATTCGGCCTCTCCATGGCGGAGGACTCCACCGACCAGGCCGGCCTGTCCGCCGCCGAGGAAGCCGTGGCAGCAGCCACGTCCTACTCCAGCGTCGAACTGCTCGGTCTGCACTGCCATATCGGCTCGCAGATTTTCGAACCCGACGGCTTTGCCGTGGCCGCAGAGAAGCTCCTGAACTTCCTCGCCGCCATGCAGACGAAGTACTCCGTCGTCCTGCCGGAGCTGGACCTCGGTGGTGGCTACGGGATCGCCTACACCCCGGTGGACACCCCCCGCCCGGCTGCCGAGATCGCGGTGGCGATGGCCGCCGTCGTGCGTTCCACGTGCGCAGAATTGGGCATCGCTTCCCCCCGCATCTCGATCGAACCCGGCCGCGCCATTGTGGGCAGCAGCACTTTTACCCTCTATGAGGTGGGCACTCTTAAAACGGTGCGCGTGGATGCTGCGGACGCCGAAGATGGAAGAACAGACGACAAAAACGTTACGCACCCGCGCCGCTATGTGTCGGTGGACGGCGGCATGAGCGATAACGCCCGCCCGGTGCTCTACGACGCGGATTATTCGGCGATTCTCGCGTCCAGGACCTCTGTTGCCTCAGCTCAGCTGTCCCGCGTAGTGGGCAAACATTGCGAGAGCGGCGACATAGTTGTTAGAGATGTATATCTGCCCGAGGACGTGGCAGCCGGTGATCTGCTCGCTGTACCGGGGACCGGCGCCTACTGCTGGGCCCTGTCAAGCAACTACAACTATCTGGCCCGGCCGGGCGTTGTCGCTGTGCGCGACGGATCTGCCCGGCTGATTGTCCGCGGGGAAACCGAAGAAGATCTGCTGAACCGCGACATGGGAGTCTGAATGACCGAATTGCGAACCCTGAAAGTCGCCCTCCTGGGCTGTGGCAACGTCGGGGCACAGGTAGCGCGGATTCTGCTTGACGACGCCGATACGCTCGCTGCCCGTACAGGCGCCCGCCTTGAACTGACCGGCATCGCCGTGCGCAACATCAATGCCAAGCGCGATGTTGAACTTCCGCGGGAGCTTTTCACCGACGACGCCGAAACTCTCGCCAAGGACGCCGATCTCGTGATCGAGCTGATGGGCGGAATCGAGCCTGCCCGCTCCCTCATCCTGACAGCCATCCAGAACGGCGCGTCGGTTGTCACCGGGAACAAGGCACTGCTGGCGCAGGACGGCCCCACCCTCTACGAAGAGGCGGACAGGGCGGGGGTGCAGCTGTCGTACGAGGCAGCCGTTGCCGGTGCGATTCCGATCCTGCGTCCCATCAGGGACAGCCTCTCCGGAGACCGCATCACCCGGGTGTTGGGCATCGTCAACGGCACCACCAACTTCATCCTGGACCAGATGGACTCCACCGGTGCCCAGTTCGCGGACGCCCTGGCCGAAGCACAGCGTCTCGGCTACGCGGAAGCTGACCCCACCGCCGACATCGAGGGTCACGACGCCGCGGCGAAGGCCGCCATCCTGGCGTCGCTGTCCTTCCACACCCGGTTCGCGCTGGAAGACGTGCACTGCCAGGGCATCACCTCGGTCAGCGCGGCAGACATTGCTGCCGCCAAGGACGCAGGCTTTGTCATCAAGCTGCTGGCCATCGCCGAAAAGCTTGTCGACGCCGACGGCACCGAGGGAGTCTCTGTCCGGGTGCACCCGACGCTGCTTCCCCGTGAGCACCCGCTGGGTGCCGTCCGTGGTGCTTTCAATGCCGTATTCATCGAAGCCGAGAACGCCGGCGAACTGATGTTTTACGGCCAGGGAGCGGGCGGAACCCCCACGGCATCCGCCGTCCTGGGCGATCTCGTGTCGGCAGCCCGCCGGATCGTTCTGGGTGGCCCCGGCCGCACTGAAACCACCACCGGGTATGTTAAGTCATTGCCCATCGATGCTGTCAGCACCAGCTACTACATCGGCTTGGACGTTGCCGATCAGCCGGGCGCGCTGGCACGGATTGCCCAGCTTTTCGCGGAGCACGGGGTGTCCATCGAAATCATGCGCCAGACCATCCACCGTGATGCTGCATCGAACGTCGAGTCGGCCGAACTGAAAATTATCACCCACCGCGCATCAGAAGCTGCCCTCGCAGCAACCGTCGAGGCAGTCAAAGGCCTGGACGTCATCAATTCAGTCACATCCGTACTCCGGGTAGAAGGAGTCTAAGTGGCTCACCAATGGCGCGGAGTTATCCGCGAATACGCTGACCGTTTGCCCGTCACGGAATCCACCAGGGTCATCACCCTCGGTGAGGGCGGCACCCCGCTGGTCCACGCGCAGAAGCTGTCCGAGCTGACCGGCTCCACCGTGTACCTCAAGGTGGAAGGCATGAACCCCACCGGTTCGTTCAAGGACCGCGGTATGACCATGGCCATGACGGCTGCCGTTGCCTCCGGTGCCGAGGCCGTAGTGTGTGCCTCGACCGGCAACACCTCGGCGTCCGCAGCAGCCTATGCAACGGCCGCCGGACTCAAGTGTGCAGTCCTGGTGCCTGAGGGAAAGATTTCCATGGGCAAGTTGAGTCAGGCGATCGCCCATGGTGCCACTCTGCTCCAGGTGGACGGCAACTTCGACAATTGCCTGGACATTGCCCGCAAGCTGGGGGAGGCGTACCCGGTGTTCCTCGTAAACTCGGTCAATCCTGCGCGCATCCAGGGTCAGAAGACCGGCGCATTCGAGATTGTGGATTCATTGGGCGATGCACCGGACATCCACGTACTTCCGGTAGGCAACGCCGGCAACATCACCGCGTACTGGAAGGGCTACAAGGAGTACTCGGCGCCGTTCGAGTCGGCAACGGCCGGGTCTCTGCCCGCCGTTTCCACCAAGAACCCCATCATGTGGGGTTTCCAGGCTGCCGGTGCTGCACCGTTCGTGGCCGGGCATCCCATCATGGAACCGGACACGATTGCCACTGCCATCCGGATTGGGAACCCGGCCTCCTGGGACGGTGCCATCGCTGCGCGCGACGAATCAGGCGGACTGATCGAAGCTGTCACCGACGAGGAAATCCTCTCTGCGCACCGCTGGCTTTCCGCCCGCGAAGGCGTGTTTGTGGAACCCGGTTCCGCGGCGGGTGTGGCGGGTCTGATCAAGAAGCACGCCGCCGGGGAGGTCCCCTCAGGCAAGACGATCGTCATCACCGTCACCGGCCACGGACTTAAGGATCCCCAGTGGGCGCTTCGGACCGAAGACGGCAGCGAGGTCAATCCCGTCAAGGTCTCCAACGACGTTGTCAGTGTTGCCGCCGAACTGGGTCTGGAAGAAAAGTAGCCTTGGAGACCACCGGGCCGCTTGCAGCCGACATGCCTTTTATCGCCGCGGGACAGCAGGTTACGGTCCGGGTTCCGGCCACCAGCGCGAATCTGGGCCCGGGATACGACAGCCTCGGGCTCGCCCTTGCCTTGCACGACACCCTGACCGTGGAAACCCTGGATTCGGACCGGCTGGTCTTCGAACTCCGCGGCGAGGGGGCCGATTCACTGCCGCAGGATGCCAGCCATCTGGTGGTTAAGGCAATGAATGCTGCGTTTGAGCGCCTGGGGTTCCGGCATGCCGGCCTGAAAATCACGGCAGAGAACGTAAATCCCCACGGTCGCGGACTCGGGTCCTCTGCATCTGCAGTGGTGGCTGCCGTGACGGCAGCCAATGCCCTGGTTCCTGCGGAGGACAGGCGTGGTGCCGAATGGATCCTGCAGCTCACCAGCGAGATGGAAGGCCACCCGGATAACGTGGCTCCGGCCATCTTCGGCGGACTGGCGCTGTCATGGCAGGACAGCGACCGGTACAGCAGTACGTGCGCCGCGGTAGTGGATTCCGTGATTCCCGTTGTGGCCGTTCCGGACTTCGAACTGTCCACCGAAGCGGCGCGAGCACTTCTGCCGGCCTCGATCGGTCACCATGCGGCCGCAATGAACTCCGGCCGTGCGGCGTTGCTTATCCATGCGCTGACACAGAATCCGGATTTCCTGCTGGCCGGCACGGAGGATTACCTTCACCAGAGCTACCGGGCCGAAGCCATGCGCCCGAGTGCTTCGCTGATCGGGGCACTCCGTAAAGCGGGTCATGCTGCGGTCGTTTCAGGCGCGGGGCCCACCGTGATGGTCCTGGCCAATGGAGAGGCGGAGGCTGCGGATGTGCTGCGCTTCATTGCGGCTTTCACTGCTGCGAACACGCCGGACATCACGTGGCGTGTGATGAAACTGGCAGTCGACGTTGAAGGTGCTAAAGTGGACTTGCACCGGCGGTAATCCGCAGGCAGTCACAAGGCACCGACGTCGGCCAAGTTGTCGATTTCGTCTTATGCCACCATGACCACTTATCGCGCAATATTCTCCGGTGCCGCCTGCTTTGGTCTGTCGCAGGAATCTGCAGAAAACATTATCTGCCCCTGAACTGTCAGTCCGCCGTTCCGCCATTTTTCGGAGCGAAGGCGAATCAGTATCCGGCCCTGCTGGCGGAAATCCATCCGGCAAGGCCGAAAATCCCGGCTGCAGATCTGAACTGCAGCCCAGATCAAATCATCGCGTCCAGCTCACAGTCTGGACGCCGTCGAGGGGGAAGGATCCTTCGTGACCGAAACCACTGAGCTGTCTTCAGCTGTGGAAACAACATCTTCTGCTGCCGGATCGTCAGCGGAAGCACCCGCCAAGAGCAGCGGCCTTGCAGGCCTTAAGCTCGCCCAGCTGCAGGCACTTGCCAGCCAGCTTGGTATCTCCGGCGGTTCCCGCATGCGCAAGGGGGATCTGGTCTCAGCCATTTCCGCCCACCGCTCGGGTTCTTCAGCCAGCAAGGCTCCGGCCAAAGCTGCTGAAAAGGCGAGCGAGAACCACTCTGCTCCGGTGGCGGCTGCGCCCGTCGCCGTAACCGCGGACACGGCCGAGGCCCCGGCCCAGGAGGGCACCCGGGCCCGCGGCCGAGGTCGCAGCCGCCGCGCCGGCAGTGACGGCGTGATCTCCACAGCTGCCGCCGAGGCGCCGGCCACGGAAACCCCCGTCACGGAAGGGCCGCTTTCACCTCAGGTTTCACCACCGGCCGGGGCAGCAGATCCATCCGCCGCCGAGAGCACGGCCGAGCGTCGTCAGCCCCGGACGCGCAACCGCCGTCGTGGTGACGTTGCTGCGGCTGTGCCGCAGGCAGCCGAGACAACCGAGGGACAGGCCGAACAGCCCGCCGCCGAGCAGCGCGGCACCGAACAGCGCGGCACCGAACAGCGCAACGTTGAGCGGAACCAGGATCAGGGCGACGCCGGCGAATCCGGTCAGCGCACTGACCGCCGTGAGAATGCCCGCACCCGTGGCAACCGTGACAATGCGGCCAATGCGGCCAATGCTGACAACGCAGGCAACCGCGATGCCGGCCAGCGAGATAATGCCGGCCAGCGCGAGAACGCCCGCCGCGACGACACCAACGATGACGCCGACGGCGGCAGCCGCCGCAACCGGCGCAACCGGCGCGACCGGAATGACAACAACCCCCGCAACGATCGCAACGACCGTTCGGGCGGCCAGGACAGCCGCGACGGCAACTCCCGGAACGACCGCTTCCGCGACCGCAATGATCGCCGTCGCGGACGCGCTCAGGGTCCGGACGTTGACGACGTCGAGGTCACCGAGGACGACGTCCTGCTGCCAGTAGCGGGAATCCTGGACGTCCTGGAGAACTATGCGTTCATCCGGACCTCCGGCTACCTGCCCGGCCCGAACGACGTCTATGTCTCTCTCGCCCAGGTCAAGAAGTACAACCTGCGCAAGGGCGACGCCGTCGTTGGCGCCATCCGGGCCCCGCGCGAAGGCGAGGACCGCAGCCAGCAGTCGGCTCGCCAGAAGTTCAACGCCCTGGTCCGCATCACTTCTGTCAACGGCAAGACGCCGGAGGAGCTGAAGGACCGCGTCGAGTTCGCCAAGCTGGTTCCGCTGTATCCCTCCGAGCGCCTGCGCCTCGAAACGGATCCGAAGAAGATCGGGCCCCGCGTCATTGACCTCGTGGCCCCGATCGGCAAGGGCCAGCGCGGCCTGATCGTCTCGCCGCCCAAGGCCGGTAAGACGCTCATTCTGCAGTCCATCGCCAACGCCATCACCACCAACAATCCTGAGGTCCACCTCATGATGGTGCTCGTTGACGAACGCCCTGAAGAAGTCACGGACATGCAGCGCACCGTCAAGGGCGAGGTCATTGCTTCCACCTTCGACCGTCCCGCGGACGACCACACCACCGTTGCCGAGCTGTCCATCGAACGCGCCAAGCGTCTGGTGGAAATGGGCATGGACGTTGTGGTGCTCCTCGACTCCATGACCAGGCTGGGCCGCGCCTACAACCTGGCTGCTCCGGCCTCCGGCCGTATTCTGTCCGGTGGCGTGGACTCCGCAGCGCTGTACCCGCCGAAGCGTTTCTTCGGCGCAGCCCGTAACATCGAAAACGGCGGCTCGCTGACCATCCTGGCCACCGCGCTCGTCGAGACCGGTTCCAAGATGGACGAAGTCATCTTCGAAGAGTTCAAGGGCACCGGCAACATGGAACTGCGCCTGTCCCGCCAGCTTGCGGACAAGCGCATCTTCCCGGCCGTGGACGTCAACGCGTCCGGTACCCGCCGCGAGGAAAACCTGCTTTCCCCCGAGGAAGTCAAGATCATGTGGAAGCTGCGCCGCGTTCTCTCCGGACTCGAAACGCAGCAGAGCCTTGAGCTGCTGACCAACAAGATCCGGGAGACGCAGAGCAACGTCGAGTTCCTCATGCAGGTCCAGAAGACGACGCTTGGCGCGAAGTCGGATAACGACAAGTAGCTGGGCTCACCGCTCAAAACATGCCGGCCTCGCCCCTCCGCCAGGTGGCTTGCGATCCAAGATCGCCAGCCACCCGGCTCCGGCAGGCCTGAAGCCACTCCCTGGCCGGCATGTTTTGAGCGGTTGTTGGTTTAACGCGATTACTGGCTCGGAGGCAACGCGGGGTCACTTAGAGCCCATCAGGGCAGCTGAAATGGGCCGTAAGTGACCCCGTGTTGCAGTTACTAGACTTGTAAGAGTCGAAAGAGGTTTGGAAAATGTTTGAGTCCGTACAGGGCCTGCTTGATGAGCATGATGCTATCCAGGCACAGCTGGGGGATCCTGCTGTTTATGCTGACCAGCGTCTGGCGCGGAAGCTCGGGCGGCGGTCGGCCCAGCTGAACGGCATTGTTGAGGCCTACCACAAGTGGCACGGCATTGAGGATGACCTTGCTGCTGCCAGGGACATGGCTGCCGAGGATCCGGAGTTTGCTGCAGAGGTTCCGGAACTGGAAGCTGCCCTGGAGAAGGCCGCGGCTAATCTTCGCCGGCTGCTCATTCCGCGGGACCCGGACGATGCGCGGAATGTGATCCTCGAAGTCAAGGGCGGTGAAGGTGGCGACGAAGCCGCACTCTTCGCCGGTGACCTGCTGCGGATGTACACGCGATATGCGGAGTCCCGTGGCTGGAAGACCGAGCTGATCTCGTACAACGAGTCTGATCTCGGCGGCTACAAGGACGTCCAGATGGCCGTCAAGGGATCCTCCAATGACCCCGCTGAAGGGGTTTATGCCCGTCTCAAGTTCGAGGGCGGGGTACACCGCGTGCAGCGCGTGCCCGTGACAGAATCCCAGGGGCGCATCCACACTTCGGCGGCCGGCGTGCTGGTTCTACCCGAAGTGGATGAGCCCGAAGAACTGGAAATCAACCAGAACGATCTCAAGATCGACGTCTACCGGTCATCCGGTCCGGGTGGACAGTCGGTCAACACCACTGATTCGGCTGTCCGCATAACCCACCTTCCCACCGGAATCGTGGTGGCCATGCAGAACGAGAAATCGCAGCTGCAGAACCGCGAGGCAGGTATGCGTGTGCTGCGCGCCCGTATTCTGGCGCACCAGCAGGAACTGATCGACGCCGAAAACTCGGCTGTCCGTAAATCGCAGATCCGCACCATGGACCGCTCCGAGCGCATCCGTACCTATAATTACCCGGAAAACCGGATCGCGGACCACCGCACAGGCTACAAGGCCTACAACCTGGATCAGGTGATGAACGGTGACCTCGAACCCGTGATTCAGTCCGCCATCGAGATGGATGAACAGGCCCGCCTGGACGCCATCGGCGACTAGCACGGCCGGTACCTGTTATGACTCCGGAGAGCGGGCTGAGCCTTGCTGAGGCCGTCCGCGCGGCCACCGAACGCCTTGCGGTTGCCGGCGTGCCCAGTCCCCGCGTTGACGCAGAATTGCTCGCAGACCACCTGATGGGTGTGGGTCTCGGCCGGCTCCGCGCCATGCTCCTGGGGGACACTCCTGCGCCACAGGGTTACGAGGAACTAGTAGCCGAGCGGGCGCAGCGCATCCCGTTGCAGCACATCACGGGGGTAGCGCACTTCCGCTACCTGCAGCTTGCCGTGGGACCAGGGGTATTCATTCCGCGGCCTGAAACGGAATCCGTGGTGCAGCTGGTCATCGATCACCTGGCGGGAATGGTGCGCCCCAAAGTGGTGGACCTCGGCACGGGGTCCGGTGCCATCGCAGGCTCCATCGCCCATGAGGTCCCGGACGCGGTGGTTTACGCCGTGGAGTTCAGCGAACTCGCGCACGCATGGGCAGAAAGGAACCTACGGCCGCTGGGAGTAACACTGCTGCTGGGGGACCTGCGCGACGCGCTGTCGGAACTCAACGGAACCTTCGACGTCGTGGTTTCCAACCCGCCTTATATCCCGGCGGAGGCCGTCCCCAACGAGCCGGAAGTCGCGCTCCATGATCCGCCTGAAGCGCTTTACGGCGGGGGAGCAGATGGAATGGAACTTCCGACGGCGGCCGCCGCCTCAGCGGCGCGCCTGCTGATTCCGGGCGGCTACTTCGTGATGGAGCATGCCGAGGTACAGGCACCGTGGATCGCCAGGATGCTGAAGGCTGCCGGTCCATGGTCCGCCGTGACTACGCATGTGGACCTCAACGGCAAGGAACGTGCCACCAGCGCCGTGCTTGCAGTTCAGGACTGACGAATAATGAAAGAATAGGCCAGTGACCATAACCTATAACTGCACTGCAGATGATCAGCGCGCTGAAGGGCTGGAACACGCCCAGCGTGCAATCCGCGAAAAAAAATGTGTGGTGTTCCCCACCGACACTGTTTACGGTATCGCCGTTGACGCTTTTTCACCCCAGGCTGTGACCATGCTGCTGGTCTCGAAGGGCCGTAGCCGGCAAATGCCGCCGCCGGTGCTCATTCCCCGGCTCAACGCGCTCGACGGACTCGCAACTGATGTTTCGGCGGAGGCCCGGAAACTGGCCGAGGCCTTCTGGCCGGGCGGACTGACCCTGATTTTCCACGCCCAGCCTTCCCTGGAATGGGATCTGGGCGATACCAAGGGAACCGTGGCTTTGCGCATTCCTGCCGATGAAGTGGCCCAGGACCTGCTCACGCTGACAGGCCCCCTCGCGGTGTCTTCCGCGAACCGGACCGGGCAGTCACCTGCACAGACGGCCTTCGAAGCCCGCTCGCAGCTTGCCGATTCAGTTGAGGTCTATCTTGAGGGTGGTTTCCGGCCGGTGGAAGGTACCGATGCTTTGCCGTCCACCATCGTTGATGCCACTGCGCTGCCATTGCGGGTTGTGCGCGAGGGCGCCGTCAGCCTCGAGCGTCTGCGCGGCGTCGTGCCTGGTGTGCTGGCGCTTGGCGAAGAGCCCGTGGTTGAGCCTGTCGAAACCGAAACGGACGGCAATCCGCTGGAACAGCAGCAGCCGGACACCGCTGAAGCCAAAAGCGGTCCGGCGGGGCCAGACGCCGAATGACCTTATCGAGACAGCACATCCCCGTCCTCGACGTCGATGCCACTCCTCTGCGGGTTGATGAGTTGATCGGAGTTCTTGACCGGTTTGTGGCGGACGGATCAACCCGGACAGTCCTAGGTCACAACCTCCATAGCGTCACGCTTTTTCATGCAGAACCGGAGTTCCGTGCACTCTACGAGCGAAGTGATGTTGTCCTCATCGATGGCGCACCGGTGCTGTGGCTGTGGAGCCGTGCCCGGAAAGCCAGCGGGCGGGTCATGGATTACCGTCTGGGTTCCACGGACTGGCTGACTGACCTGGGACGCGTGAACGGGCTGGAGCGGATCGCCGTCATCGGGGCAAGTCCAATGGCCAACGCCCGGGCTGTCGAACGGCTGAGGAGCATTGTTCCGGAGGCACAAGTGTCCGGCATGGCAGGCGAGGGATGGAACAGCGTGGTTGAGGAAACCGCTCTGGCGTGGCTGGACGAGATCCGTCCACAGCTGGTGCTGATCGGACTCGGCATGCCGCTGCAGGAGTCTGTGATCCACCGCCACCTGGAATCGTTGCCACCTGCCGTCTACTGTGCCGTCGGAGGCGCCATTGAGCAGATTGCGGGCATCCAGAAACTTGCACCGCGTTGGCTCGGGCGCATCGGGCTCGAATGGGCCTGGCGGCTTATGCTGCATCCCCGCAGGGTTGCCTATCGAGTGTTCGGCGAGCCATGGGTCCTGATCGGACTCTTGATCCGACGCCGACTACAGCGGCACGGCTAGAACTTCTGATCCTTCAGCGGAGCGAATCCCTTGCCCCGCAGGCCCGCAGAAAATGCTCCGAACCAGTCGGCCAAGCCACGGAGATCTCCTCGCCGGAGGAAGTAGCCAAGATAGCCGCCGACATCTGCGACCAGGGATTTGACCCGAAAATGCCGACGGATCAGATACCCGCGGTTCCGGTAGTAGTAGAAGCGCTTGAACGCCGACTCAGGAACGATGACATGCCATCGTGCGCCGAAGACATGTTTCGTCTCAGAGAACGCATGCGGGTGGGTGATGGCGGCCGTCGTGACGGTGCCGAAGCGGATTCCGGCCTTTCTGAGCCTGATGGTGAAGTCCACCTCGTCGCCGCGGATAAAGAGGCGTATATCAGGTAGCCCGACCTTAAAGAAAACGTCAGAACGGATCAGGGCACCGTTGAAGAAATGCCCGTCGTCAGGCAGGAAACCGGCTTTCTCCACCTCGGCACGATCATGGGTTACCTTGCCGTTGAGCCGGAAGAAAAAGGACAACCGGTCGGGATGGCCGGGAGCAACCACCAACGGGACCACTGCTTCCAGTCCGCGGGCTTCTGCTTCGCGAAGGAGAGTGGAGAGACATTCGGGATCACCGGGCTCGGCGTCGTCATCCATCATCCAGATCCAGTCGGCTCCGCTGGCAACGGCTTTGAGGACTGCCAGGGCAAATCCGCCGGCCCCGCCGAGATTTGCCTCGGAGCGTACATAATCGACATTCTTATGCTGGCCGGCAACGGTCGGGGCTGGCACAGTGCCGCTGTCCACCAAACAGATGGAGTCTACTGGTGTTGTCTGGCTGTTGATGGCCTTGAGCAGAACGCCCAGCTCTTCCGGACGGTCAAACGTCACGGCGGCAACTGCAACGGACGGTGACATCGTTGGTTCCTTTCAGTGCGGCCGTCCGCGGTACACCCGCCGGCATTGGGCCGTGTGACGCGAGGCCGTGCAGCCGTTGGCATTAGTATCTTGACTAGAGTCCACTGTAATACAGCCCTGTCAGGCAGTACGCACTGCCTGCAGCGAGCACGGCGACGGAGAAGATCCATTCATCGAACGACAGACCCAGACCACTTGAGCGCAAACCATGACCGATGTCCTGCCCTGAATCCCCGGTTTCCGGATGCCGTGCGCCGAAGGGCCGGGTTCGCGGACCGCCCAGAGCCAGGAGCCGCACCGTGATCATGTATCTGCTCATGATGCTGACTGCGGCTGTAACGTCCTATGCTGCAACATGGGGAGCCCGGCTGATCGGCAACAGGCTTGAACTCTTCTCACCGATCAGAAGCCGTGACGTGCATTCCACACCGGTGTCCAGGCTCGGTGGCCTCGGTATTTTCGCCGGCTTCCTGACAGCGCTGATCGTGGCAAGCCACTCCTTTTTCGTCGAGGACATTTTCCGCGGAAACTCTGCCCCTTGGGGAGTCCTGGCCGGCGCCGCAGTTATTGTGCTGGTGGGAATGGCCGACGACCTGCTGGATCTGAGGTGGTGGGTCAAGCTCATCGGCCAGAGTGCTGCTGCTCTGGTTGTGGCCATCTGGGGGGTCCGGATGACCGTTATACCCTTTGTCCCCGAACCTATCCGGATCGAATCGGACCTGCTGCATATCCTGTTGACAGCTGGGCTCATCGTCACGACCATGAACGCCTTCAACTTCATAGACGGCCTGGACGGTCTGGCTGCCGGTGTGGCAATCATCGGCGGTGTGGCATTCTTCCTGACCGCCTACTGGGTTCACAGGACCGCCGTCATCCTCGACCGTTCCGACCTCGCTACCCTCCTGACTGCTGTGCTCGTGGGCAGCTGTGTGGGGTTCCTGCCGCACAATTGGTTCCCGTCGAAAATATTCATGGGCGACTCCGGTGCCATGCTGATCGGACTGTTGATGGCCTCGGCCGGAATTGTCTCCACAGGCCAGATCTCCTCCGGGCTCTATGACCGCGCCAACGGCATTCCCACCATCATCCCCATCCTGCTGCCGTTCGCCGTGCTGTTTCTGCCGCTCCTGGACCTCTGTCTCGCCGTCGTGCGGCGGACAGCACTGGGGCGGTCACCATGGTCCGCAGATCGGGGCCATCTCCACCACAGGTTGCTGGATATCGGATACTCACACCGCGGCGCCGTTGTGCTGATGTATATGTGGACCTCGGTTCTGGCGTTCGGTGGACTGGCCTTTGCAGTCTTCCCGTGGCAGATGGTTCTGGTGATAGACGTCCTGGCTGCATTGGGCATGACGCTTGTGACTGCCTGGCCGTATTTGAGCCGTAAGGGTGCGCGGTTCCGGGACTGAGTTGCGCAATCCCTTTTCCGAATAATTTCTATCTCGTGTAGAATTCAGGGCAGCTAATCACCGCACCCCTATCACCAACCAACAGACCACGACGATTGGGATCCCATGACCTCCAACGCCGGCTCCGGACACTCCTCCGGCAACGGGACTGTTGGCGTCTCTGGTCCCACAGCGTCTTTGTGGCTCCGGCTTTTGGCCATAAGTTCGGCAGCAGCCGGCGGCGCCCTGGTGCTTACAGCGGTTCCGGCGTACGTGCTTAACGGTGCTGCCGGAGTTGTGTCGAGCACCTTCGGCGGGCTGCTGGTGATGCTCTTTTTTGCGATCAGTCTCCTTGTTGGCCACTTTGTGGGCCGCAACAATCCTTCGGGCGCAATCGGGCTGTTTGTGGCGACATATTTCGTCAAGGTGGTCGGTTTTGCCGTGGTGCTCTTTGTGATAGGTGCACCGGAATGGCTTCACGGCCGCTGGTTCCTGATTGGCGCCGTGGCTGCAGTCGTGTTCTGGCAGGCCGCCGAGATCTATGGCTTCAGCAAGGCGCGTCTCCAGATTTACAACGACCCCTCTACAGATCAGGATGCCACCCATGTCTGATCGCGGACATTCCTCCCGGCAGGGCTCCGGCAACTCCCGAAAGACGCCGGGCGCGCCCGGCGTCTCGGCCGATAACAGAGACGGCGGATACAACGCCGGAATCGCCGTCTTCAGCTACATTGTTGGCGGGATCGTCGTCTGGAGTTTGATAGGGTGGGGTCTGGATAATCTGTGGGGAACCCGCTGGATTGTGCTCGCAGGCGCTCTGCTTGGAGCTGCTGGGGGTTTCTATCTTTCCCATATGCATGGCCTTACCAGTCACAAGAACACGGCTGGCGAGAGCAGCACGGACAGTGCCCCGTCCACCGACGGGAACAGAAATGCCAAATAATTTCACAAGGGGGACAGCGGCGTGAATACCGCGGGACCCCGACCAACGCCCAATGATGGACACTGCAGAGAGGAAACGCGTTGATCGCGCTTGCGCTCCCGGCCCAAGATTCAGGAGAGTTCGCTCCTCCTGGAATTGAAGAAATGCACCTGCCGGCAATCCTGCCGTGGGGTGCGGCGGACGGATTCTCCAAGCAGATGCTGCTGGTAATCCTGTCGGTCGTCATTATCGCTACATTCTTTCTGCTAGCTGCACGTAAGCAGCAGCTGGTTCCCGGCAAACTCCAGTTCGCTGGTGAAATGGCCTACGGCTTCGTGCGGAACAGCATCGCCAAGGACATTATCGGCGGCAAAGACTTCATGAAGTACGTGCCCCTGCTGTTCAGCCTCTTCTTCTTCATCCTGGTGAACAACATTTACGGCGCCATTCCCGTCATCCAGCTTCCGAGCTTCTCGCATGTCGGTGGAGCGTATGTTCTCGCGGGCATCGTTTACTTCACCTGGATCGCGATCGGTGTCAAGAAGAACGGTCTGAAGTACTTCAAACTCGCTACGGTGCCTTCGGGCGTCCCCTGGTACATTCTTCCGATCGTCGTACCGATCGAGATCATCTCCAACTTCATGGTCCGCCCGGTAACCCACAGCCTGCGTCTTTTCGCCACCATGATGGCCGGTCACCTGATCGTCATGATCGCCGGATCGGGAATTGAATACCTCGTGATGCAGGAAAGCGTTCTGCTCAAGGGTGCTTCCGTATTGGTTGTGGCCGGTTCCATCGCGATGTACATGCTCGAAGCTTTGATCATGGCTCTTCAGGCGTATGTCTTTACCCTGCTGACCGCGATCTATATAGAAGGCGCGCTTCACGCCGACAGCCACTAGGCAACCAAACTTCCCCCCAGGGGGATGAAGCAACCCAAACAACCTGCCGCAAAGCGGCATCTTGAAAGGAAGAAAAATGGAAGGCTCCATCAACGGCTCCCTCAACCTCATCGGCTACGGCCTCTCCGCCATCGGCGGTGGTATCGGTGTGGGTCTCGTTTTCGCTGCTTACATCAATGGTGTGGCACGTCAGCCCGAAGCGCAGCGCGTCCTGCAGCCGATCGCATTCCTCGGCCTCGCACTGACTGAAGCCCTCGCCATCCTTGGCCTGGTCTTCGCTTTTGTTCTCAAGTAAACCTTCAGAACCAAGCGATCATTCAGAACCGAGAAGATAAGGACGGGTGAAATATGAATCAGCTGATCATCTCAGCCGCCACTAAAGGCGCCGAGGCGACCAACCCGCTCATTCCGAATATTTGGGAAATGGGCGTCGTTCTCGTCGGCTTTGCGGTCCTCATGTACATCGTGGTCAAGTTTGTTGTCCCGATGTTCGAGAAGACCTTCGCAGAGCGTGCCGAGGCTATCGAAGGTGGCATTGCCAAGGCTGAAAAGGCCCAGGCGGAGGCCGCTGCAGCGCTCGAAGAGTATAAGCAGCAGCTCAGCGACGCCCGTGCGGAAGCCAACCGCATCCGCGAGGAAGCCCGCTCCGAGGGCGCCCAGATCCTTGCAGAACTCAAGGAGAAGGCCGCTTCAGAGTCTGCCCGCATCACTGCACAGGCTCACGTTCAGATTGAATCCGAGCGTCAGGCGGCCGTTGTGTCCCTCCGTTCAGAGGTGGGAACACTGGCCACAACCCTCGCCGGTCGCATTGTTGGCGAGTCACTCAACGATGATGAGCGTTCGGCGCGCGTTGTTGACCGTTTCCTGGCAGATCTGGAGAACCAGAACGCAGGTGCAGCTAAGTAATGGCAGGTGTATCGAGCGGATCGCTGAGCACAGCGCTGACCGCACTCGAAGCAAAGCTTCCGGCTGCCTCGCTGCAGTTGGCCAAGGAGCTCTTCGGCATCCTTGGAACAGTTGACAGCTCGGCTGGTTTGCGGAGGGCACTTACTGACCCGTCCCGCACCGGAGACGAAAAGTCGGCCCTGGTCAGGCAGCTTGTTGGTGGGAAAGTCTCCGCTGATGCTGCTGAAATCGCGGGCGGATTGGCTGGCTCACGCTGGGCAACGGCCCGTGATATCGGCGATGCACTCGAGACCCTTGCCGCGACGGTTGTTATAGCCGTTGCAGAAAACAAGTCGGCCGTTTCTGCCTCCGGAATCACCGGCCTGGAAAAGCTGGAGAACGATCTGTTCTCCTTCAACCAGACCGTTGCCTCCAGCCATGAGGCGCAGCGTGCTCTGTCTGAACCACAGGCCAGCGCCGCCGCAAAGATTGCCCTTGCCGAGAGGCTGGTTCCTCACGCAAGCGAGGAAGCGAAAGTCCTTGTCGGCCAGGCAGTGTCGCAGCCCCGCGGCATTAAAGCCACCGGGCTTGTCGGCCGTTTCGCAGAACTTGCAGCCAAGCGCCAGCAGCGCTGGATTGCAACGGTGGGTGTTTCCCGTCCGTTGACGGAAGCGCAGACCAGCCGTCTGCAGGGCGGGCTCAACTCCCTCTATGGGCGTGAGCTCAAGGTCAACGTCACCGTTGATCCTGCACTGATTGGTGGAATCCGTGTCCAGGTGGGTGACGAAGTGGTTGACGCTTCGGTTATTTCCCGACTGGGACAGCTTCACCGTCAACTGGCCGGCTAGCCGGACAAGCACAACTTAACTGATAGAAACCCAGGTCATCGTGAGCAACGATGATCACGAAAACAGGAGAGCAGGGACTGCAGATGGCCGAATTGACCATCAACGCCGACGACGTCCGTATTGCGTTGAACGAGTTCGCGGCGTCCTACGAACCCGGAAACGCCGAGCGCGTAGAGGTTGGCCGTGTATCCGCCGCAGGTGACGGCATCGCCCGTGTTGAGGGTCTTCCCTCGGTCATGGCGAACGAACTTCTTCGCTTCGAAGACGGCACCCTGGGCCTGGCCCAGAACCTCGACGTCCGCGAGATCGGCGTTATCATCCTCGGTGACTTCACGGGCATCGAAGAGGGCCAGGAAGTTCACCGCACCGGTGAGATCCTGTCTGTACCGGTTGGCGATGCCTTCCTCGGCCGCGTAGTTGACCCTTTGGGCCAGCCGATTGACGGCCTCGGCGAGATCAAGGCTGAAACCACCCGTGCACTGGAGCTCCAGGCTCCCGGAGTGACTGAGCGCAAGTCCGTGCACGAACCGCTGCAGACCGGCCTCAAGGCAATTGACGCCATGATTCCGATCGGCCGCGGCCAGCGCCAGCTCATCATCGGTGACCGAAAGACGGGCAAGACGGCCATCGCCGTTGACACCATTCTGAATCAGAAGGCCAACTGGGACTCCGGTGACGTCCAGAAGCAGGTTCGCTGCATTTACGTCGCGATCGGCCAGAAGGCTTCAACGATCGCTGAGATCCGGCAGACCCTTGAGGACAACGGCGCACTCGAATACACCACGATCGTTGCCTCGCCGGCGTCAGACCCGGCCGGCTTCAAGTACCTTGCGCCCTACGCCGGTTCCGCAATCGGACAGCACTGGATGTATGCCGGCAAGCACGTTCTGGTGATCTTCGATGACCTGTCCAAGCAGGCCGAAGCCTACCGCGCCGTGTCACTGCTGCTGCGCCGCCCGCCGGGCCGGGAAGCCTACCCGGGCGACGTTTTCTACCTGCACTCCCGCCTGCTGGAGCGTTGTGCAAAACTCTCCGACGAGCTCGGCGCCGGATCGATGACGGGCCTGCCCATCATCGAAACCAAGGCCAACGACGTCGGAGCCTTCATCCCGACCAACGTGATCTCGATCACGGATGGCCAGATCTTCCTCCAGTCGGACCTCTTCAACGCCAACCAGCGTCCAGCTGTTGACGTTGGTGTCTCCGTTTCCCGTGTGGGTGGCGCTGCGCAGGTCAAGGCCATGAAGAAGGTCTCCGGTACTTTGAAGCTGGACCTGGCGCAGTACCGCGATATGCAGGCATTCGCGATGTTCGCTTCAGACCTGGACGCTGCTTCACGTCAGCAGCTGACCCGCGGTGCGCGCCTTATGGAACTGCTCAGGCAGGGCCAGTACACGCCGTACCCGATCGAGAACCAGGTTGTTTCCATCTGGGCCGGCACCAAGGGCTACCTTGACGCTGTTCCGCTCGAAGACGTTCAGCGTTTCGAGGCGGAGTTCCTGGAGCACCTCAAGCACAGCTCCTCCGTGCTGACGACGCTTGCGCAGACCAATGTGCTGGATGACGACACACTGGCGGTTCTTGAGACATCCATCAAGGACTTCTCCAAGGGCTTCTTCGGCGAAGGTGACAGCTACCTTGTCGGTGCCGGTCATGAAGAGTTTGATGCTCTTGCCCAGACCGACGTAGATCAAGAGAAGATCGTCAAGCAGAAGCGCTAGTTGAGTCACCGCGGCCCGGACATGCACTATGGGCGGGCCCGGGCCGCGGTTTCACACAACAACGAAGGGAAACGTAAGTATGGGAGCCCAGCTTCGGGTCTACCGCCAGAGAATCAAAGCGACTCAGTCGATGGGAAAGCTCTTCAAGGCGATGGAACTGATCGCTACCTCGCGAATCAGCAGAGCCCGTTCGCGCGTAGCGGCCTCACTGCCCTATGCCAACGCCATCACGCGGGCCGTGTCGGCGGTTGCTTCTCAGTCTGAGATTGACCACCCGCTCACAACCGAGCCGGCGCAGATCCGCCGCGCTGCCGTCCTGGTGGTGTCCTCCAACCGTGGCCTGGCAGGGTCATATTCGGCCAGCGTGCTCAAGCAGTCCGAGCATCTCTATGGGCTGCTCAGCGCCGAGGGCAAGGAAGTAAAGACCTACCTGGTCGGGAACAAGGCACAGTCCTACTTCCAGTTCCGCAACCGTGAATTCGCGCGGTCCTGGCTTGATGCCACAGATGCGCCTCAATTCGCCACGGCCAAGGAAATCAGCCAGGTGCTGCTTGAGGACTTCGCTAAGGACTTTGAGGACAGCGGGGTGGACGAGATTCATGTCGTCTACACACGATTCGTCTCCATGGTCCTTCAGGTCCCCACAGTCATCCGGCTGCTTCCGCTGGAGGTTTCGGAGGAGCAGGTCACTGAATCTTCGGATCTGTTGCCCCTCTACGAGTATGAGCCCGAGCCCGAGCAGGTTTTGGATGCCCTTCTGCCGCGCTACATCGAGGCTCGTATCTTCAACGCACTGCTGCAGGCTGCTGCCAGCGAGCTGGCAGCCCGCCAGCGTGCCATGAAGTCGGCCAGCGACAACGCCCGCGATCTGGTCAAGAAGTTCACACGACTTGCCAACACCGCGCGTCAGGCTGAGATCACACAGGAGCTTTCCGAGATTGTGGCCGGAGCCGACTCGCTCAACGCGTCGTAGCCGATCAAACTCCAGGTCTTCCAGGCCTAAAGGCTGATCCGTCAGCACCGATAGAATTAATTCCACGCCATCTACATTGAGTGAAGTGAGAGAGATGACTGCCACCGCAACCGAACAGGTAGCCAAGACCGCTGGCGCCACGGGCCGCATTGCCCGTGTCATCGGCCCGGTTGTCGACGTCGAGTTCCCGGCTGACGCAATCCCCGGCATCTACCATGCCCTGACCGCGGAGATCACCCTTAACGGTGCAACCCATATGGTCACCTTCGAGGTCTCCCAGCACCTGGGCGACAACCTGGTCCGCGCAATCGCGCTTCAGGCAACTGATGGCCTGGTTCGCGGTGCGGCCGTGACGAGCACTGGTGCTCCGATCTCCGTGCCCGTCGGTGACGTCGTCAAGGGCCACATCTTCAACGTCCTGGGCAAGCCGCTCGACGTCGAGGAATCCAGCCTTGAGATCACAGAGCGCTGGCCCATCCACCGCAAGCCCCCGAGCTTTGACCAGCTCGAGGGTTCCACCGAGATGCTTGAGACCGGCATCAAGGTCATCGACCTTCTCACCCCGTACATCAAGGGTGGAAAGATCGGCCTCTTCGGCGGTGCCGGTGTGGGCAAGACCGTGCTGATCCAGGAAATGATCACCCGTGTGGCCCGAAACTTCGGTGGTACTTCGGTATTCGCCGGTGTTGGCGAGCGTACCCGTGAAGGTAACGACCTCTGGGTTGAAATGGAAGAGGCAGGCGTCCTCAAGGACACGGCCCTTGTGTTCGGCCAGATGGATGAGCCGCCGGGAACGCGGCTGCGTGTTGCACTCTCCGCGCTGACCATGGCGGAGTACTTCCGTGATGTGCAGAAGCAGGATGTGTTGCTCTTCGTGGACAACATCTTCCGCTTCACGCAGGCCGGCTCCGAGGTTTCGACCCTTCTGGGCCGTATGCCTTCCGCCGTGGGTTACCAGCCGAACCTGGCTGACGAGATGGGCATCCTCCAGGAGCGCATCACCTCCACTAAGGGTCACTCCATCACCTCCATGCAGGCCGTGTACGTGCCTGCAGATGACTACACCGACCCGGCTCCGGCTGCGACGTTCGCCCACCTGGATGCAACAACCGAGCTTTCCCGTGAAATTGCTTCACGTGGTCTGTACCCGGCCGTTGACCCGCTGACGTCCACCTCCCGAATCCTGGATCCCCAGTACATCGGCAAGGATCACTACAACACGGCCGTCCGTGTGAAGCAGATCCTGCAGAAGAACAAGGAACTCCAGGACATCATCGCCATCCTTGGCGTTGACGAACTGTCCGAAGAGGACAAGATTGTTGTGTCCCGTGCACGGCGTATCCAGCAGTTCCTCTCCCAGAACACCTACACCGCCAAGCAGTTCACCGGCGTCGAAGGTTCGACGGTTACCATCAAGGACACCGTGGAAGGCTTCACAGCCATCTGCGACGGCGAGCTGGACCACGTTGCAGAGCAGGCGTTCTTCAACGTCGGTGGACTGGACGATGTTGAGCGTCAGTGGGCCAAGATCCAGGAACAGACCAAGTAATATGGCTGAGCTTGAGGTTGAGATTGTCGCAGCGGATCACTTCGTGTGGTCCGGAGCGGCCAAAATGGTCAAGGCCCGCACCAGCGATGGTGAAATCGGAATCCTACCCGGCCACGCGCCCCTGCTGGCGATCCTGGCCGAAGGAGAACTGGCGATCCAGCCGGTGTCCGGAGACCGCATTTTAGTAGTTGTTGACGGCGGATTCTTCTCCGTCGATAACAACCGGGTGGTTATTGTTGCTGACAACGCCCAGCTGGGCGACGCGGCTACTGCTGGGATCCGCTAGCACGACCTTGATGGACGTTCCTGGATTTCCGTTCATCGCCATAGCAACCGTTTTTGCGTTGCTGATCTTCGCACTGTGTCTTTTCGGGGTGCGCCGCTTCAATCTGCGGCGCGCCCTTGGCACCGTGGACGCCTCCATTTGCACGGCTGGAAACAGCTGGCAGATGGGGGTTTGTCGCTATCAGGACAACGACCTGGAATGGTTCCGTCTTCTCTCGCTCAGCGTGCGCCCGAAACATAAGTTCAAGCGCAGCTCGCTGGAACTGCTGGGCCGGCGGGAACCGTCAGAGGCGGAGCTCGTTAACGTCCAGCCTGATGTGGTGGTTGTGGAACTTCGCTACGAAGGACTGGACGTCCTGCTGGCCATGAAGTTTGATGCCTACGCGGGATTGTCATCCTGGCTGGAAGCCGGTCCCGTCATCGGTGTGGGTACGTGGCGCTGAGCGCAATGGATCTGATCGCCGATCTCCGGCTGACTGACGGTCTGGTGCTGTGGACGGCCTGGGTGGCCGGTGCTGCAGGTTTCCTGTTACTTCTCCGGCGCCCGGACCGGCTTGCTGTGAACGCACATGGACGCGGATGGATCTGGCGGTGGGCGGCTGTCATCCTCCTGACAGTCATTGGCGCCGCCGGAATAGTCGCTGCCGTGCACTGGTCCCTGGTCTACGTTTTCTCCGTATACCCCGGGGAGTTACCGACGGACGTTCTGGCTTGGACCGTCCCTCCTGTGGAAGCGCTGCTTCTGTGGCTGTTGCACCTGCGTGGGACGTCCTGGCCCCGAAGAGTTTCACGATTTGCAGCGGTACTCGGTGTCCTGTTCCTGAGCGCAGTCCAGATCAACGCATACTTTGGGCTTAACCGCACAGTCAGCGATCTGCTGGGCACCGCCGTGGCCAGAGTCCAGCCGCTCGAACCTGCGTTGTTGCGGCAGACCGGCACGCACCCTGCTGTACCTCTGAAAGGGTGGGAACCGCTGGACGGGCTTCCGTCCGAGGGCTTGTTGCGAAAGGCCACTATCCCCGGGGTGGCCTCGGGATTCAGCGCCCGTGACGCCTATGTCTACCTTCCTCCGGCCTATTCGTCGGTCAACCGTCCCCAGCTACCGGTCCTGGTGCTGTTCTCCGGCCAGCCCGGCGGCCCGGCTGACTGGCTCAGCGGAGGAGCACTGCGCAGCCAGATGGACAGCTATGCTTCCCGTCACGGTGGTATCTCCGCAATAGTCATCGTGGTGGACCCGAACGGTTCCGAATCCGGAAATTCGCTCTGTATGGACAGCAGGATCGCCCAGGCCGACACCTACCTCTCAAGCGATGTGCCGCGTTGGATCTCGGAAACGCTCGATGTCGTTCCTGACCACGCTGACTGGGCGGTGGGTGGTTTCTCGTTTGGAGCCACCTGCGCGCTGCAGATGGCTACCAGGCATCCGGACATTTACAGATCCGTCATTGCGTTCTCCAGCGAACTGGAACCTGCCCTTGCCAAGGAGCGTCAAAAAACCATTGACATTGCCTTTGCCGGCGACACGGCGGCTTTTGACCGCCAGACCCCACTGAATGTGATGAAGCAGGGGGGCCTGGCCGGCAGTGTTGCCTATTTCGGCGCCGGTGAGCGCGATCCTGAATTCCGGGGCTACATGGAGGTCCTTGCGCGGGGAGCGCGTTCGGCCGGGATGACCGTGGAGGCCAAGGTTGTTGAAAACACCGGCCACTCCTGGGATACACCGGCCACGGGAATGGAAAGCGCCCTTGATTTCCTGTCCGGCCGTTGGGGGCTGCAACAGTGAGGGGTGCATCGGGAACCGGGGCCGCCAGAATGGCGTGGGCATCTGTGGTCCGGCCGGTCTGGCAGCGGTGGCTTCGGCATCTCCGGGCCACACCCTTCACATTATCGGTCCTGGGGTTGTTCCTCTGCGTAGCGGCGGCGACAGGAAGTTTCCTGTCCGGTCCACCCGAATCGATGCTGGACATTGCCGGGGTCAGTGCCGGGGGGCTCAAAGCAGGCCGATGGTGGAGTCTGTTCACCTCGCTGTTCTTTGCCACAAATCCGCTCGCCTACCTGACCGCCTCGCTGATGATTCTCCTGTTGCTTGGTCTGGCCGAGCGACAGCTCGGCACGGCAAGGACGGCTGTGTTCTACGCCGCGGGCCAGTTCGCGGCGGTTACCTTGTTCCTGCTGGTCTCCCAGCTGGCACGGTACGTTGGCGACGGCTGGCTGGGCCTGATGACTGAAGTGCGCTTGACGGGTCCATATGCTGCGGTGCTGGCCGTGTCACTGGCTGCCAGTGGTGGCCTGCCGTACCTCTGGCAGCGCCGGCTACGCACCGCTTTGCTATCGGTGTCCTTGCTTCTGGTGCTCTATGTGGGACACGCGGAAACTATCATCGGGTTCCTGGGCGCGCTGGCCGGACTGGCTGCCGGATGGTGGATCCAGCACGATCACGGACATCTTCAACGACACCGCTCCACCGGGCGCGAGACACGAAATCTACTTGCACTGACAGTGGGAATTTTTGCCGTTGGCCCCCTCCTCACTGCTGCAGTCAGGGCGCCGACCGGACCGCTGGCGCTGCTGCGCGACGTGGTGGTCAACCCCATACCCACGCTGAGCCAGCTCGAGGCAAACTGTGGTGGCACGGTTGAGGCCAGCTGCCTCGAAGCCGGACGGCAAGGCTTTGCCGGGCCCTTGGGCCTGGTACTCGCCGTCGTGCCCGTGATCCTTCTGCTGATCTGTGCCGACGCCATCCGCCGTGGACGGATCCTGGCACTGCGGATAATCATTGTGGTCCAAGTAGGGGTAACGGTGCTGTCCGCTGTGTACCTGGCGCTGTTTGCGCTTATTCCGCACTATCCATCCAGACCACATACGGCGGCGTTGGGTTCGGGGTTCGCCCATGTGCTTCCCCTCGTGGCGGTTCCGCTGTTGCTTGCCCTGCTGCTTTTCGCAAACCGGAGGCAATTCAGGGTCGAGTCGTCCCGGAGCGTACGCCGGACGCTCGCCTTGGCTGTGGGGGGCATCTGGGTGGCGCTGGCCGGGAGTTACACCACGGCCTGGCTCAGTGCCGGGGGCATGGACCGTGACGGCGGTCTTTCGGGACTCATGGCTGAGCTGTCCCGGCAATATCTGCCGGTACCGATCCCCAACCTGTACCGCCGTGTCTTCGTCGGGCGGAACGATGCCGAGTCTTTCCTTTTCGCATATTCAGGAGTCGTCTTCTGGGCTGTGGCCTTGGCGGCGGTATGGGCTGTGTTGCTGCGGCGCCACCACGCCGCAGACGCCGGCCGGGAAGACAAGGACATGGCCCGAAGCCTCGTCAGGAAAGGCGGGGACTCGCTGTCCTGGATGGCGCTTTGGGAACCCAACAAGTATTGGGTCAATGGTGCCGGCGACGGCGGAGTCGCCTACCAGCAACATGGAAGCGTGGCACTGACGCTTGCCGGCCCGTTCGGTGCTCCAGAGGCCCGTGACAACACAGCGGAAGGCTTCCTTGACTACTGCGCGGCGCACGCGCTGATTCCGGGTTTCTATTCCTGCACCGACAGGCTCTGGCCAATGCTTCGGGACCGCGGTTTCCGGCGGGTTGCTGTGGCGCAGGAAACCAGGATTTCCGTGCAGGGCCTGGAATTCAAAGGCAAAGAATGGCAGAACGTCCGGACTGCTTTGAACCGGGCATTGAAAACGGGCATTAAGCCCGTGTGGGGCAGCTATTCCTTGCTGCCGGCCGGACTGAGGGCCCAGCTGATCGAGGTTTCGGAAGAGTGGGCGGCCAGCAAGGCGGTACCGGAAATGGGATTCACCCTGGGCGGGATCGACGAACTCATGGACGAGGACGTGCTGTGCTGTCTGGCCGTGGACACTGACGGTATGGTGCACGGGGTGACAAGCTGGCTTCCGGTCTACGAAGACGGTGAGGTGGTTAGCCGGACACTGGACTTCATGCGCCGGCGCAAAGATGGATTTCCGGGGGTGATGGAATTTCTTATTGCCTCGGCCATTCTGGAGCTGCGCAAATCCGTAGATGTGATTTCACTTTCGGGTTCTCCCCTTGCGAGCATTCCTGAACAGGCGGAACCTCCACGGGAGGCTGACCGTCCGGATCTGTTGAGCGACGGCCTGACGGGAATTCTGGACGTTGTGGGGCATGCTTTGGAGCCGATTTACGGCTTTCGATCGCTATCGGCCTTCAAATCGCGGTTCCAGCCTGAATACCGGACGCTTTACCTCTACTATCAGGATTCCCTGCAACTGCCGGCCATTGGAACGGCGCTCACCAGAGCCTATCTGCCGGGTCTCTCAGTACGCCAGAGCGCCCGGCTGCTGCGGGAACTCGTGAGCTAATTCCGTGGTGCGGCGAATGTTTCAGGATTGGAAATATTTGTGACCGGGACGGCAGAATAGAATACAAAAAAATGATCCCCGGCAATCATGCCGGGGATCATTCATTCGTGGATTCTGCCCGGAGGCGGAGTTCCAGCGGGAAACTAGACCAGCGTTACACCGGTAGCCTGGGGGCCTTTGGCACCCTGGCCGATTTCGAACTGAACACGCTGGTTCTCGTCCAGGGTCTTGAACCCACCGGTCTGGATCTCAGAGTAGTGAACGAAGACATCGCCATCGGAGTCATCCGGGGTGATGAAGCCGAAGCCCTTTTCAGCGTTGAACCACTTGACGGTTCCCTGTGCCATTTATTTCTCCTCATTGTGGAACTTATATAAGTCCAGCACACTTCGTGCTGGACTTGGTCACTCCGCGAGAAGAATCCTGGCTTGCCGGCCCGGTCACACCGGACTTGCGCTGCCGGAGCTTCGCGCTCGCAACATGTCTTGCGAGCATGAAAAACACCTACACAAAGACTGAGATAAGAATTTCATGACAGTTGCGTCAGGTCAACGGGCAAAACGCCGAATCCGATATATTTTGAGGAAAAACGCGGTGACGCCTTTGGTCTGACAATGGGGCTGCCTGGCTACGCCAGCGGCACGAGCCATTCACCCTGGCGGAGAACGCCTGACAATTCAAGCCCAGGGCCCACCACAACGGCGTCGGCCCGCAATCCCCGGCGGAGTCCACCTACCTCGTCGGAAAGTCCCAGCACCCCTGCCGGTACAGCGGTGGCAGAGTAGACGGCGTCGGCGAGCGACACACCGGCAGCGACGGTGCGGCGCACGACGTCGAGCAAGGTGGCGGTTCCGCCGGCAATGGAGCCTGTCGCATCAAGGGTTGCCACACCGCCGGTTACGGTGACGGGGGAGGGCCCCAGCATGTACTGGCCATCCGTGAGCCCGGCAGCCGCCATGGAATCGGTCACCAGAACAATGTTTGCCGCATCAACCAGCTGAAAAACGGTAGCCACGGTTCCCGGATCCAAATGTGTATTGTCCGCGATCAGTTCAACCACCGCTCGTCCGCCCTGAGCTGCCCTGAGGCAGGCAGCCACGGGCCCGGGCGAGCGGTGGTGCAGGGGAGGCATGCCGTTAAAGAGGTGTGTGACGGTGGGGCGGGCACTGCTGCCGTCGAAACCGGCCGCTTCGAGGCCCTCTCTTGCGGCGGACAGGGATGCCGCCGCCGTCGCGTCGTCGCTGTCAGTGTGGCCCAGAGAAGGCGTCACACCGTGGGACGTCATCAGATCCACCAAAGCGGCCGCCCCTGGAAGCTCGGGCGCGTAGGTCATGGTCGCCAGTTTGCCGCCGGCTGCCGCCACCAGTTCATTCATGAAGTCGAGGTCAGGGTTCAGCAGGAAGGCCGGGTTCTGTGCACCGCAGCGGGCATGGGAAAGGAACGGGCCCTCCAGATGGATTCCGGCGATCAGCCCTTCATCCGTCAGCCGGACGTACAGGGCGATCCCCCGGAGGAGGTCTTCCCGTGACGCTGTCACCATGCTCGCCAGCAGCGTCGTAGTTCCGGAGCGGTGCAGGAAGTCGATGGCGCGGCGTGCGGATGGCTCTTCGCCACCAGGAAAGTCACCGCCGTTACCGCCATGGCAGTGAATGTCCACCAGGCCGGGCACGATAAACGACCCGTCTGGAAGCGCATATTCTTCAGCGCCGGCAAAGAGTGCCGTATCAAAGCCCCGTGCGGCTCCCGCGTAGTGAATACGATCGTCTTCGATGGCCAGAACAGCGTCCTGCACCAAGGTGCGGTCGCTGATGATCGTTCCGGAGATAAGCTGGCGCCGCCGGAAGGGCGCAGCGGAAGACGGTTCAGTGGCTGTCATGGAACGATTCTAGGACGAAGCCGACACCCGGTTCTTAGAACAGCCGGGATTCACTGTCATCTACTCCGCGCATCGCGTCATAGTCAAGAGTGATGCAGTCGATGCCGCGGTCGTTTGCCAGCACCTTCGCCTGGGGCTTGATCTGCTGGGCGGCGAAAATGCCCCGTACCGGTGCCAGCAGGGGATCCCGGTTGAGGAGTTCAAGGTAGCGGGTGAGCTGTTCGACGCCGTCGATGTCGCCGCGTCGCTTCAGCTCAATGGCCACGGTGGCGCCGCCAGCGTCGCGGGCTAGGAGGTCCACCGGGCCGATCGCCGTGAAGTATTCGCGCCGGATCAGCGAAAATCCGGAACCGAGGGTCTCTATCTGCTCAGCCAAAAGCCGCTGCAGATCGGCTTCAACACCGTCTTTAATCAGTCCTGGATCCTGGCCAAGCTCGTGCGAGGTGTCGTGTAGCTGTTCGTGGATGTTGATGATCAGCCGGTCATCGGTCTTGGCTGACTGGACCGTCCACTGCTCCGTGACTCCGAGCTCGAGATCCACATCCTCGGGTGATGTAATGCGGAGTGAGGCGGGAGGGCTCATCCAGTTCAGCGGTTTATAGGAACCGCCATCGGAGTGGACCAGAACCGACCCGTCAGCCTTGACCACCAGGAGCCGGGTGGCGAGGGGGAGATGGGCTTTCAGCCGGCCAACATAATCAACGGAGCAACGGGCTATAACAAGACGCACGGCGTCAACACTACCGCCTCGGAGCCCAGCCGGTGGCAGCAGAGCTACAGGACAGCAGTGGGCAGTGAAACCGATGCCCGCGCTGGGGGAGAATGGAACCATGCCCCGTTCCAACCGCCCACGCCGCGCATCCACCGGAAAACCCGCGGCCACCGCCGGCAAACGGGGTACCGGGGCCGTGCCTGAGCTTGATCTGGAGCGAGCGAGGTCAGGCATTGCCCGCCGTCAAGTTGCCCCGGACGGCGACTGGATGGTCCGGACCATAACGGCGAAAAATGCAGAAAAGTCCTACATCTGCCCAGGCTGCGCCACACCGGTCTTGCCTGGAGTGGCCCATCTGGTGGTGTGGAAAGAGGACCACCTGTTTGGGGCCGCTGCCGGACTCGCGGAACGCCGCCACTGGCATTCGAACTGCTGGACGTCACGCAGCTACCGTTACCGCTGACCGCCGCCACTGGCACTCTCCGTGGCCAACGCGATGTCGACAGCCCGTCAGAAACGACGCACCACCAGTCGCTAAGCTGAGAGGCATGACTTTTGACCCGGCGTCGTACGTTTTCGACCAGCCTTCCCGCCCAACAGCAATCCGCGCCTCCACAGTGCTTCCCGCCCGGCGCGAAAACGTGGAAATCCTGACGGCGGACGGGCACACGCTGGTGGGAGAGCTCGCCTTGCCCGAATCAGGCCGGATCAGTGCCACGCTCATCACTTTGCATCCGTTGCCCACGCACGGCGGTTATATGGACTCCCATGTCTACCGCAAGGCGTCCTACCGGCTACCTGCGCTCGCCGACGTTGCCGTACTCAGGTTCAACACGCGCGGCACCTCGTCTTCGCGAGGCACCAGCCAGGGCACCTTCGAAGAGGGAATCGGTGAGAGGTACGACGTCGAGGCTGCCGTTCAGTTTGCAGTGGACAGGGGATTGCCCAACCGGTGGCTGGTGGGGTGGTCATTCGGAACCGAGCTTGCCCTGATGTACGGTGCGGCGGAACCGGTGGTTTCCCAGGTGGAAGGCGCCGTGCTGCTCTCGCCGCCGCTACACCGGGCCCACGACGCGCATCTGCAGCAGTGGGCGGCAGCCGGCAAGCCGCTGACAGTGCTGGTCCCGGAGCACGATGACTACCTGCAGCCGGCTGAGGCGGCCCGGCGATTCAGCCTGGTGCCGCAGGCACGTGTTGTGGGAGTCGACGGCGCCAAGCACCTTTGGGTGGGGGAGAAGTACGCCGCGCGGGTACTCAACGAAATAGTTGATGACGTCACGGAGTCCGGGTCCGGAATGGCCGGATTGCCGCAGATGTGGGACGGACCGGTGGCCACGGCAGCCGCCTAGCTGTATTGACCACGGACGTTAGGAACGCTCGGCGTGGTTAGGTGACAAAAAGAAGACCTCCGGGTGGAGTGGGGCTTGTCGAGAGTCCGATCCACAAGGAGGTCTTCAATGTCCCATGCTAATGCGCTCCTCACGCCTAAGGGCAGGCTCCGGCTGGCCCAGTGCGTCGTGGAGGACGGGTGGCCGCTGCGGCGGGCGGCTGAGCGGTTCCAGGTCTCGGTGACGACCGCGGCGCGGTGGGCTGGCCGCTACCGGGAGCGCGGCGAGCACGGGATGGAGGACCGGTCGAGCCGGCCCGTCAGCTCCCCGGGCCGGACGTCCGTGCGGCGGGAGCGGCGGATCGTCGCGCTCAGAGTGAACCGCCGGTGGGGCCCTGCCCGGATCGGTTACCTGCTGGGTATCCACCCCTCCACGGTGCACCGGGTCCTCTCCAGGTTCGGACTGGCAAGGCTGTCGTGGCTGGACCGGGCCACGGGGAGGGTAATCCGCCGCTACGAGCACCAGAACCCCGGAGACCTTGTCCACGTGGACATCAAGAAACTCGGACGTATCCCGGACGGCGGCGGACACCGCACGGTGGGCAGGGCATCCGGCAACCGGAACAAGACCGGCACGGCGGCGAACCGGAGACCGGGCTACGCCTTCCTGCACAACGCGGTCGATGATCATTCCCGGCTGGCCTACACCGAGATCCTCGCCGATGAGAAAAAGGACACCGCGGCCGGGTTCTGGGAACGCGCCAACGCCTACTTCGAATCCTGCGGAATCGTGGTCAAACGGGTCCTGACGGACAACGGCTCCTGCTACCGCTCCTACGCATTCAAAGACGCCCTGGGCCCGGCTATCAAGCACAAGCGCACCCGGCCCTACAGGCCCCAGACCAACGGCAAAGTCGAGCGCTACAACCGCACCATGCTCGATGAGTGGGCTTACGCAAAACCCTATGGATCAGAGGCCGAGCGTGTTGATTCTTTCGCCGACTGGCTCCATCACTACAATCATCACCGAGGCCACACCTCACTCAAAGGTCAGCCACCGGTCACCCGCGTCACTAACCTCTCAGGTCAATACACCTAGCGGTTGGCGGTCCAGCCGTAAGCTCTAGTGCTTGTCTTGCCGGACGATATAGATTTCCTTGACCAGCAGGAGGATTGCCGCGGCAGTGGGGATGGCGATGAGTGCTCCCAATACACCCAGCAGGCTGCCGCCGGCAATCACTGAGATCACGGCAACAGCACCCGGCACGGCTACCGCCTTCTGCATGATGCGCGGCGAAATGAAGTACGCCTCGAACTGCAGATAGGCAAAGTAGCAGATGGCATAGACCGCGGCTGTCTGCCAGCCCTGTGTCAGCGCGACAAGAATGACCACAACAGCGGCAATCATTCCTCCGACAAGAGGGATAAACGCGAGCAGTGCCACCACAAAGGCCAGTAGTACGGCGAAGGGAACACCCACGATTGACATCACGATGAAGGCGAAGAGGGCATTCAGCAGTGCGACGCAGGCCTGGCCGATCACGTAGTTGCCCACTGAACGGGTGATTTCCTCGGACAGCGCTTCCACCCTTGCACGGCGGGAACGCGGAGCCAGACGGTAGGCCCATTTCTTCATGGCGGGGAGCGCAGCAAGGAAATACAGGCTCAGGACCAAGACGATCAGCGTTCCGAAGAGTCCGTTGGCCACGGTGGAACCAAAGCCAAGCACGCCGCCGAAGATGCCACCCATCGCGTCGGGATTGTTGACGAACTTGTCCAGTTCCTCGTTGATCCGGTCGCGGACGCCGAACTGGTCATCGACGTTGCGGAAAAAATCGGAGTCGATGAAGTCCCGGACCCAGACCGGGGCCTGCGCCACCAGTTGACTCACCTGCTCCACAATGGTCGGGATGAGGGAGGCAAAGAATCCGGCAACACCGGATGCGAGCACGGCTACGGCAACCAGGATCCCGGCGGGCCGTGGAATCTTCCGTCCCTCCAGCCAGCGCACTACGGGATCCAGGCCAAGGGCGATGAACATGGCCGCCACGATCCACAGAAGGAGCTGGGTGGTGTTGGAACCGATCCAGTAGACCAACAGGGCAAGTCCGACGCCGACTGTGCCCATAAAGCCAAGGTACAGAGGGTGCTGGGAGGACATTCGCGGGCCGGGATCCCCAAAACGCGCAGTGCGGTCGTGGCGCCCGTTCACCTCGGTTTCAAGGGTATCTGAGCGTTCCGGTGGCATCTCGAAACGGAGCCGTGGCTGTGCTCCGGGCAATGGCTGGCGCAGCCGCCGAAGCAAGGAGCCGATGATGGTGGTCCCCGTTGCTTTGCGCATTTCCGGCGTGGGCGCCGCGCCTTCCGTGGACGCTGATCCGGGCAGCTTGTCCCGTCCCGCGGAGGACGGATCTGTAGGTTCAGTCACTGCGTTTTGTGCCTTTTCAGTCTGTGGCGCCGCCGCTGCGGGCCAGCTGTGATGATCATCGCAAACACTATCAGCAGCCTTGTCAACCGGCGGTTGGGAGGCTGGGCCGGCGGTCTGCACAGCGTCGTCTGGAAGCCCTGAACTGACTGATTGGTAACAAAACGGTTACTATTGAAAGTAAACCCCCGCTGATGATAGGTGTTCCTTTGCGTTTCAAGACTGCAGTTGCACTCGTGCTGCTCGGCCTCCTCACACTGATGGCCGGAATAGGCCAGAAGACGATCTGGGCTCCATCCGAGACGTTTACCGTCCCGGCACCCTCGGATGCCGCAGCCGCACCTCTGACCGTTTTTGACCAGGAGTTGCGGACCGTGCACGGAGGCACCGTTAAGATCAACATCAAGGGCGAAGGGAAATTCCTACTGGCAGCAGGACGCCCCGATGACGTGTCCGCCTGGGTGGGAAAAACCGCCCACAACAGCGTCACTGGCATCTCCGCGGACAAGAAGTCACTTCAGGTGGAACACTCCGACGGCGAAGCGGCGGCTCCGTCGCCTGCCGGATCTGACCTTTGGGTCTCAACCGAAAATGCCAGCGGCGAGCTGAACTACTCCTGGACGCCTCCGGCCGGGGGTGACTGGTCGCTTCTGCTGGCCAGCGACGGTACCAAGCCGGCGCCGTCGTCGATCTCCATGACGTTCCCGAACGACACCGCCACACCGTGGGCCGTCCCCCTGATGGTGATCGGTGGCCTGCTGATGCTCGCAGGAATTGCGCTGCTGGTCCTGAAGTACGGCACACGCACCGGTAACAATGACGGCGGAAACGGCAGTCTCTTCGCCAAACGGGCCCGGGCGAAAGCCAAGGCCAAAGCAACATCCTCCGCGCGCCTCAGCATGATCGTGGCCGCCGCCACCGCTGCTCTTATGGCAGGAACGGGCGCAGCCGCCCAAGCCACCACCTCGCCGGCGCCCACTCCTTCCACCGGCGCCTCGTCCACTGCTTCACCGTCAGGCTCCGCCTCAGCCGCACCGGATGCCGCGGCTGAGTCACCGGTACTGCTGGACGCACAGTTCCGCCGCATCCTGGAGCAGGTCTCCGGCGCCACCGACGCGGGCGACGCCGCCAAGGACGCCGGAAAACTCGCTCCGCGGGTTGCCGGCACTGAACTCGAAATCCGCACCCAGAACTACAAGGTCCGCTCGCAGGTGGGCTCCTATGAGGCGCGCATGCCGGTGAGGTCCACCAAACTGCTGACCACCGTTGTCACGAGCAAGCGCGACTGGCCCAGATCCGTTCTTGCGGTCACCCAGGGCGACGGCAACGTTGTCCCGCAGCTGCTGACCCTGGTCCAGACATCCCCCCGGGAGAACTACAAACTGGTGGGGACCACTCCGCTTCAGCCGGGCGCCACGTTCCCGTCGATCGGGCGCGACGGCACTGAGACTCTGGCAGCGAAGGACAAATCAGGGCTGCTCTACAGTGGCGAGGAAGCTATGGCTGGTCTTGCGGACCGCCTGGCAAAAGCGGACTCCGCCTTCAAGGACAAGCTGGTCGAAGGCGGCTCATCGCCTTACATTGCTGACACACTGTCCCTGCAGGATGATCTGGTGGCTAAGGGGCCGAACTATAACTTCGGATTCACGCACAAGGTGGTCCCTGAGAGCACAGTGGTATTCCGGACATCAGACGGGGGTGCCCTGGTTCTTGGCAGGATCACGTTTGCTATTGACAGCACGCCCAAGGCCGAAGGCGACAAGCTGACCATCAGCGATGAAGCTTCTGCCGCACTCGCCGGCGGCAAGGAGACAACCAAGGGAGCCGTGCAGACCTTTGCCGAATCAATGGCTGTCTACATTCCGCCGGCTGGTTCCAAGGATCCGATGAAGCTGGTGGCCGGAACACGTGGACTGGTGGGGGCCAGCTTCAAGTAAGGCCCGAGCGGTACTGCCGGCAGCGGCCGGAGTGGCTAGAGTGGAAAGCATGAGTTCGCCAGCTTCCCGTCCAGTCCCTCCAGCCGCAGCCAGCCACCTGAACCTCCGCGGCGCCGTTGATCTTTCCGCCTTGAAACAACGGCCGGCCGCCCCCGCGGGTCCGGCACAGATTCCGAGCCCGGTGTCGGGATCCGGCACAGACACAACCGCCGACGCCGGCCGCACGGCTTTGCGGGTGGAAGTCACCGAAGGTAACTTCCAAGAGCTCGTGGATCTGTCGGCCCGGGTTCCGGTGGTGATCGCGCTGTGGGCGGGCTATTCGCCTGAGTCCGCCGGGATTCTGGAGAGCCTGGAACGGATCATTGACAGCTATGCCGGCCGGCTGGTGCTGGGCGCGGCGGATATCGATGCCTTTCCGCAGCTGGCGCAGGCCTTCCAGGTCCAGGCCGTACCTACAGCAGTGGCGGTGTTGAAAGGGCAGCCGGTTCCGCTGTTCCAAGGCGGGGCAGATGAGCCCCAGATCCGCGCAGTTCTCGATGAGCTGCTGAAAGTCGCAGCCGAGAACGGAGTCACCGGATCCGTTGGCGGCCAGCCGCCCGCTGATGCCGGGCCGGCACCGCTTCCACCGTTGCACCAGGCCGCGTTCGACGCCATTGAAACAGGCGACTATGCCGCTGCTGCGAGCTCGTATCGGCAGGCGCTGACTGAGATGCCGGCCGATGCTGAAGCCAAGGCAGGCCTCGCCCAGGTTGAGCTGATGGGCAGGCTGCAGCTGCTGTCCTCGGAGGACGCGGAGACTGCCCGGCTGCTTGCTGCTGACGAGCCGGACAACCTCGATGCCCAGCTTGGTGTCGCGGATCTGGACGTCGCGGGCGGGCATGTGGAGGACGGACTCAACCGGATTGTTGCCTTTGTCGGCAGGAACTTCGGTCCCGAGCGGGAGACCGCGCGCTTGAGGCTGCTGGAACTCTTCGACGTCGTTGGCACCAGCGATGACCGCGTGGCCAAAGCGCGCCAAGGACTCGCCCGGGTCCTTTTCTAGTGTCGACCCCCGCACTGTTCCGGCCGCTGAAACTGCGCTCACTGGAGCTGCAGCACCGCGGCTGGGTGTCGCCCATGTGCCAGTACAGCTGCGGGTCCGACGCCGGCGCGGGAGTCCCGAACGACTGGCACCTGATGCATCTGGGTTCCTTTGCCGCCGGCGGGGCAGCCCTTATCCTCACGGAAGCAGCTGCCTTAAATGCGGACGGCCGGATCAGCCCCCTTGATGCCGGACTCTACAACGACGAGCAGGCTGCTGCTTGGGAACGCATCACCGCGTTTGTACACAAGCACGGCGCCGCTGACGCCAAGATCGGAGCCCAGTTGGCACACGCCGGCCGGAAAGCCTCTGCCTTCTGGCCATTCTCGGGGCAGAAGGGCAGCGTCCCCGCCTCCGAGGGAGGCTGGGAAGCTTTGGGCCCCTCCGCCCTGGCCTACGGCGGCTACGCTAAACCCGCCGCGATGACCGAAGAACAGATCAGCGGTGCCATCTCCGACTTCGCTGCCGCTGCGGTGCGGGCTGTAGACGCAGGCTTTGACACCCTCGAGGTTCACGGCGCGCACGGTTATCTGCTGCACCAGTTCCAGAGCCCGCTGATTAACCAGCGGACGGATGCGTGGGGCGGCGATGAAGCCGGCCGGAATCGGCTGACGCTGGCTGTGATCGATGCCGTGCGGAGCGTGATGCCGGAATCCATGCCATTGCTGCTGCGCATCTGTCCAGCGGCGGAGCCGTTGCGCATCAGCAGATCCAGACAGGACCCGGGTACCAGAGCAGTTTCGCCGCACGGATCCGCCGCGAAACCGGCGTCCCTACGGGCACCGTGGGACTACTGACGTCCGCGGGACAGGCCGAACACGCGGTGGCCACCGGCCAAGCGGACGGTGTCTTTATTGCCCGGGCCGCACTCCGTGATCCGCACTGGTGGCTCAGGGCAGCCTTTGAACTGGGCCATCCTCTTCCCTGGCCCCCGCAATATGAGCGGGCTATTCCCCGCCATATCTACTGACCTGATGAGGCGGACCGGGGTGTACTCCTTTGCCGCAGCTCCTCGGCGAGGATCCGCTCCCCGATGCCCGGCGGCTAGGGTGGCTGTATGAATGATCTGCAACCGGAACCCGACGCTGCCGCCGGACCACGAGCCCTCGTTGTGCCCGTGCCGGCGCTCTCCATCCGTGGCCTGGCCAAGCGCTTTGGCGGGAAAATCGCCGTAGACGGCATCAGCCTTGAGGTACCGGCCGGATCATTCTTTGGAATCGTTGGGCCCAACGGGGCAGGCAAGACCACCACACTGTCCATGGCAACGGGGCTGTTGCGTCCGGACTTCGGGACCGCAATGGTCCACGGCGTAGATGTCTGGGCCAGACCGCTTGAAGCCAAAAAGCTCATGGGCATTCTGCCCGACGGTGTGCGGCTCTTTGACCGTCTGACCGGCGAACAGCTGGTCAGCTATGCCGGTCTTCTGCGGGGAATGGACAGGGCCGTGGTGGCTTCCAGGGTGCAGGAACTCCTGGCGGCGCTGGATCTCACCCCCGATGCCGGAACGCTGGTGGTGGACTACTCCGCCGGCATGACCAAGAAGATCGCCCTCGCCTCGGCATTGATCCACGCGCCCCGGCTGCTGGTTCTGGACGAGCCCTTCGAATCCGTGGATCCGGTGTCGGCCGCCAACATCCGCGACATCCTGGACCGCTATGTGGCGTCCGGTGGCACTGTGATTGTCTCCAGCCACGTGATGGATCTGGTGCAGCGGATGTGTGACCATGTAGCCGTTGTGGCTGCCGGAAGGCTGCTAGCCGCCGGCACCGTGGATGAAGTCCGCGCCGGGGAGAGCCTCGAGGACCGCTTCGTGGAACTCGTGGGCGGACGCAGCCGGACGGAAGGGCTGGAATGGTTGCGCACCTTCTGAGGCTGAAGCTCACCCTGTTGCGCAACGGACTCCGGCGGAGCCCTTTGCAACTGGTGGGGCTGACCATTGGAGGCCTCTATGCCCTGGTGGTGGTGGGAACCTGCGTGGTTGCACTGCTCTGGCTGGGCCAGGCGGAGACCGGGGCCGCACAGACAGTAGTGGTGCTGGGTGGCTCGGCAGCGGTCCTGGGCTGGGGGATCATTCCAGTGGTTGCCTCGGCTGCTGACATGACACTGGATCCTGCACGCTTCAATACTTCGGCCATACCCATGCCGCAGCTGCTCACTGGGCTGGCGCTGGGCGGGCTGATCGGCATTCCGGGAACGGCCACCACCATCGTGGCCTTGGCCACCGTGGGGACGTGGTCCCGGGGCTTCGTCCCCGCGCTCGCCGCGCTCTTCGGCGCGCTTCTGGGGGTGCTCACCTGCATAGTGCTATCCAAAGTTGTGACTACGGCCACGGCCGGCCTTGCCGCCTCCCGCCGCTTCAAGGATGTCAGCGCAATTGCCTTTATGGTTCCGCTCATCCTCATGGGCCCCCTCCTGGCAGGCGTTTCCCAGGGGATGGCGGGTTCCGCTGCTTTCCTGCCGGACTTTGCCCGGCGGTTGTCGTGGACTCCGGTGGGGGCAGCATGGTCTGTGGGCGGAGACTTCGCGTCGGGGAGCCCCGGCCAGGGGGTATTGAAGCTGCTCATCGCGGCCACCACAGTTGCTTTGCTCGGCTGGTGCTGGAAAATCCTCCTGGAGCGTGCCCTCGTCACTCCGCCATATGCAGGAAGCGGCCGGCGGCGTGGGCGGAGGCTGGGTCTGTTGGGATTCCTGCCGGCCACACCCGCGGGAGCCATCGCTGCACGGTCGCTGACGTACTGGATCAGGGATCCCCGGTACTCGGGATCACTGGTGGTCATTCCGCTTCTGCCCGTGCTTTTCCTGTTCCAGGGTAGCCAGTCCGGGGACTTCGGCACTCTTGCGGTGACGGCGCCCATGACGGCTTTCCTGCTGGCGTGGTCGATTTCGGCCGATGTTTCCTATGACAACACCGCGTTTGCCTTGCACCTGGCCACGGGCGTCCGGGGTGTACATGACAGGCTTGGCCGCGCCTTGGCATGCCTGGCGTTCGCACTGCCGGTCGTGGTGGTTTTAACGGTGGGGCAATTCATTTTTACCGGCGGCTGGGAAGGACTTCCCTGCCAGTTAGGATTGTCCCTCGGAATCCTTTTCACAGGGCTGGGTCTCGCATCCGTGGTTTCAGCGCGCTACGCCGTGGCCGTCCCGCTCCCTGGCGACAGCCCGTTCAAGAAACCGCCAGGCAATGTTGCACAGACCATGGCAGTCCAGTTCGGCGGAATGGGAATCCTGGTGTTGCTCGTCCTTCCGGACGTTGCACTGCTGATCGCCCGGAGTGTTACGGGCAATGAATTGTTCGGATGGATCAATCTGGTGGTTGGCCCGACATTGGGGCTCGCGCTGCTGGCCGCCGGGGTCCTGCTCGGGGGCAAATGGCTGGATGCGCGGGGACCCGAGCTGTTGGCGCAGCTCGGCGTTAACAAATAGTCCGGCGGCGCAGCCCGTGATGAAAAATATTCAGCCCTCAACGGTGAAGTCATCGGACATGGGATAACCTCAAAACAACAGTGATCGTGTAATCGGGCACACATGAAAGGTCGTGGACCATGGAAGTTGTCATTCTCCCGGGCAGCAAGCAGATCGGCGCGCTGGCAGCGGACGCGATCGAGGCATTGCTCCGGCGCAAGCCCAACGCCGTTCTGGGGCTGGCAACAGGTTCGTCCCCCTTGCCTATTTACGATGAGCTTGCCATGCGGCACAAGCGTGACGGTCTGGACTTCAGCCACGCGCACGGGTTCGCCCTCGACGAATATGTGGGTCTTGAGGCCGGTCACCCGGAATCCTACCGGGAGGTCATTCGCCGGGAATTCACCAACCGGGTGAACATTGCGCCGGAAAACGTCCATGGTCCGGATGGTGCGGCCGCAGACCTGCCGGCCGCCTGCCAGGCCTACGAAGACGCCATGAAGGAACTGGGAGGAATAGACCTGCAGATTCTGGGTGTGGGCACCGATGGCCACATCGGATTCAATGAGCCCGGCTCGTCGCTGGCTTCGCGCACCCGCATCAAGACTCTGATCGAGCAGACCCGCCGGGACAACGCCCGGTTCTTCGACAGCATCGATGAGGTGCCCCACCATGTGGTGACGCAGGGTCTGGGCACCATCATGGACGCCAGGCACGTGGTGCTGGTGGCCACCGGGGCGCAGAAGGCACAGGCAGTCCGAGATTTTGTGGAGGGGCCAGTGGCGGCCATCTGCGCTGCGTCCATCCTGCAGCTGCATCCGCACGTCACGGTCCTGGTGGATGAGGCCGCGGCATCGTCACTGAAGCTGGCTGACTACTACCGCCACACCTTTGACAACAAGCCGGACTGGCAGGGCATTTAGCCCGGAACAGGCCTGCGGAAGAACAGCGGCGACGGGCAGGTCACCGTGGCAGGTCACCGACCGCCGTCGTCCGCCTGCTGTTCGGAAAGGCTAAGATGGATGGCATGACTAGCATGACGGATCCTCACGAAAACGACCCCATGCGTGAATTTTCCGGAGGCGGAACCTCCACGGCAACCATTGAGCGCGAGGAACTGCGCCAGGAAGTGGAACCCGGGGACCGCGAACGCTTCTCGCACTATGTGCGCAAGGAAAAGATCATGGAGTCCGCCTTGTCGGGCGAGCCTGTGATCGCGCTGTGCGGCAAAGTCTGGACACCAGGACGGGATCCGCAGAAGTTCCCGGTCTGCCCCATGTGCAAAGAGGTCTACGAGGGACTGCGGCCGGGCAGTGACGGCAGCAAAGGGCCCGGCGGGGATTCGGGCAACAACAAGTAGTGACCGAAACACTCTTTGGCGGTCCCACCCTGCCTCCGGCATATCCGGAACGTGCAGCCTGGGGAACCGCCCAGAAACTCCGTGCCTGGCAACAGGAAGCACTCGACCGCTACTTCAGCGCCAGCCCCAGGGATTTCCTGGCGGTAGCAACTCCCGGGGCCGGAAAAACAACCTTTGCCTTGCGTGTTGCCGCCATGCTCATCGAGTCGGGCACCGTGAACCGGGTGACTATTGTCGCGCCAACGGACCACCTCAAGCGCCAGTGGGCCGATGCCGCGGCCAAGGTGGGGATAGCCATCGATCCGAACTTCAAGAATTCGGATGGCCAGCACGGCCGTGGCTTTGTGGGCGTCGCGGTGACCTACGCGCAGGTGGCCAGCAAGCCCATGCTGCACCGTGCCAAGACGGAAGCCGCGCGCACACTGGTGATTCTTGACGAGATACACCATGGCGGCGAGGCGCTCTCCTGGGGTGACGGCCTCCGGGAGGCCTTCGAGCCCGCAGCCCGCCGGCTCTCGCTGACCGGTACTCCGTTCCGTTCGGACACCTCGCCGATTCCCTTTGTGGAGTATGTACAGGACAAGGACGGCATCCGGCGTTCGAAGGCGGATTACAGCTATGGGTACGGGAATGCCCTGCGCGATCACGTGGTCCGCCCGGTCATGTTCATGGCGTACTCAGGCCAGATGCGCTGGCGTACCAGCGGCGGCGAGGAAATGGCAGCATCGCTGGGCGAATCCGCGGTGACGAAGGACGTCACATCGCAGGCATGGCGTACAGCGCTCAATCCTTCGGGTGCATGGATCCCTGCTGTCCTGGCGGGGGCAGACAAAAGACTCAGCGAGGTCCGGCGCAGTGTTCCCGATGCCGGCGGCCTCGTGATTGCCACTGATCACGAGGATGCGAGGGCCTACGCCGGGCAGCTCAAGAAGATCACGGGCGAATCGCCAACCGTGATTCTTTCGGATGATGCCAAGGCCTCGAGCAAGATTGAGGAGTTCACCGCCAGCGAAAAGCGCTGGATGGTTGCCGTGCGCATGGTGTCTGAGGGCGTTGACGTGCCCCGGCTTTCGGTAGGCGTCTACGCCACCTCAACGTCCACTCCGCTGTTTTTCGCCCAGGCCGTGGGCCGCTTTGTCCGTGCCCGCAAACGTGGCGAGACGGCGTCGGTTTTCCTGCCGTCCGTCCCGCAGTTGATGGCCCTGGCCAACTCGATGGAGGCGGAGCGCGACCACGCACTGGACCGGCCGGAGAAAGAAGACGCCGACGGCCTCTTTAACCCGGAAGATTCCTTGGTGGACGAGGCCAACCGTGAAGAAAAGGCTTCCGACGGCCTCACCAAGGGCAAGTTCGAGGCACTGGACTCCCAGGCATCCTTTGACCGGGTCCTCTTCGACGGCGGAGAATTCGGCACAGGGGGAGAAGTGGGTTCGGAGGACGAGCTGGATTTCCTCGGCATTCCCGGACTGCTGGACGCAGAACAGGTAGGCACCCTGCTGCGGCAGCGCCAGCACGCGCAACTGAGCCGCAAGAAACAAAAATCAACAGATGCTGTTGCGGCCTCGGCGCCCGCCATGCCCGACCACCGGATGCTGATGGACCTGCGGAATGAGCTGGCCAAAAATGTTGCTGCCTGGTCGGCGCGGACCGGAACACCCCATGGTGTGGTGCACACGAAACTCAGGACGGTCTGCGGGGGGCCCCCGGTGGCCCAAGCCAACGAGGAGCAGCTGCAGACCCGGCTCCGAAAGCTTCAGGACTGGTTTATCGGCAGGAAATAGGCGGCGGCCGGTTCCGGCTGCTGACGTCCTACCCGAGATCAACTCCGCCCAGTTCCATCTCGGCGAACGCGTCGTCCAGGTCCTCGGCGATCCCCGCCGTCAGTGCGCGGATGACAGTGACCGAGTACCCTGCCTGGACAGCATCCAGGGCTGTGGCCATGACGCAGTAGTCGGCGGCCAGGCCCACCACAACAACGTCCTCCACATCGTGGCCCTGCAGCCAGTCGTCCAGCCCCACCGCGTCCTCGTCAGCGGTATACGCCTTGGCGGTACTGCCTGTCCCAGGCATGGCACCGGCCTTCCGGTCTCCGGTAGGGACTGCGTCCTCCGGAGCCAGCAGCCCCTCAAAGCCGGAGTACGCCGCCGTGAACTGGCCTTTGTGGAAGAAGGCCTGGATGTACTCCGTGTCCAGCTCCGGGTGGAGTTCGGCGCCGCGTGTTCCTGCCACACAATGCGGCGGCCATGATTCGGTAAAGTCCGGCGTTTCGGAAAAATGGGTGCCGGGATCGATGTGCCAGTCCTGGGTGGCAATGATGTGGTCGAACTGGATGTGTTGTGAATCCACGTATTCGCTGATGGCTCCTGCCACCGCGGCACCACCCGCCACGGCAAGGGTTCCGCCTTCGCAGAAGTCGTTCTGGACATCAACAATGATCAGGGCACGGGACATTTAGTCCTCCTCATAGATGGTGGGAATGGCGGCATCGCCGCGCTGCAGCCGGTTGACTACTGAAGGCAGTTCCGCCATGGTGTCGGCGTGCCGCTGGCGCGCACGGACCACACCTTCATGTCCTGTCCAGCCCGGCAGCAGCTCTCCGTTCTTCATGAAATGCTGCAGCAGCGGGCGGTCATTGCCGTCGTCATCAGGCCTGTGCCCGATTCCCACGATCTCCTGCGTGGCGACGCCGCGCTCGTTGAGTTTGCGAAGGGCGTACTTCCGGCCGCCCCTGCTGGTCTTGTTCTTGGCGGTTTTGGCAACGGAGACGAACTCTCCGGAATCGTCGGTGCGGCTGACTAGCTTGTAGACCATGCTTGCCGTGGGTGCGCCTGAGCCGGTGACCAGCGACGTGCCTACGCCGTACGAGTCAACAGGCGCGGACTGAAGCGCGGCGATGGCGTATTCGTCGAGATCGGATGTGACCACGATCTTGGTGTTCTCGTTGCCGAGCTGGTCAAGCAGTTGCCGGACCCACTGTGCCTGGGCCACCAGATCGCCGGAGTCCAGCCGGACGGCTCCCAGTTTGTCACCGGCAAGTTCAACGGCCGTGCGGACGGCAGCCTCGACGTCGTAGGTGTCCACCAGCAGCGAGGTGCCTGCTCCGAATGAGGCGATCTGCGCCTCAAAGGCATCCCGCTCGGTGTTATGGAGCAGCGTGAAGGAGTGGGCGGCAGTACCCACGGTTTTGATGCCGTAGCGCAGTCCTGCCTCAAGATTGGAGGTGCTGTCAAAGCCGGCGATGACTGCCGCGCGGGCTGCCGCTGGCGCTGATTCCTCGTGCGTCCGCCGCGAACCCATCTCGATGCACGGCCTGCCTCCGGCGGCCGTGATCATGCGGGAGGCCGCGGAGGCAATGGCGCTGTCATGATTGAGCACAGAAAGCACATAGGTCTCAAGGATGCAGGCCTCAGCGAACGTGGACTCAACGATGAGGATGGGTGAGTTGGGGAAGTACGCTTCGCCCTCGGGATAGCCCCAGATGTCCCCGGAGAACCTGAAGCCGGCGAGGAAATCAAGGGTCTGCTGGTTCACCACCCCTGTGCGTCCGAGGAAATCGAGCTCAGCCTCGCCGAAGCGGAATGCCGCAACACCTTCAAGCAGCCGGCCGGTGCCCGCCACAATGCCGTACCTGCGCCCGTCCGGCAGTCTCCGGGCGAATGCCTCGAAAACCGACTTGCGGTGTGCGGCGCCGGAATGAAGCGCAGCCTGCAGCATGGTCAGCTCGTAGTGATCGGTATACAAGGACGTGCGGGGAAGGTCCCAGCCGGCGGAAGTACTCACAAATTCACTCTAGTGCGCATCACCATAGAATGGACAGATGACCCTTAGCGTTGCGCTCGGCCCTGACATCCAGGAGAGCACCCGGACAGGAACAGTGACGTCAACCGACTCCCTGACCGCACCGGATATCCCGTGGAACCTGGTGATCTGGAATGATCCCGTCAACCTGATGAGCTATGTGAGCTATGTGTTCCGGAGCTACTTTGGCTACTCGGAGGCCAAAGCAAACAAGCTCATGCTTGAGGTCCATAAGAAGGGCCGGTCCATTGTTGCTCACGGCAGCAAGGAACAGGTGGAGCGGCACGCCGTTGCCATGCACGGCTACGGTCTCTGGGCCACGGTGGAGAAAGCGACGGGCGGTCACGGCGGCAGCGGCAAAAGCGGCGGCTCCGGTAAAGGCAAGGGGAAACGTGGCTAAGGCATTTAAATACGGACTCAAGGGCATCACCGGTTACATGGAAGCGACCGAGCGTGAACTGCTTCGAAGCCTCATCGACGACGTCATCTCCATGCTCCAGCCGGAGGAAAGCGTCAGCCAGGATCCGCTGGCGGCACTGATCGGGCTGGACATGGATGTCCAGGAACCGTCGGACCGGGCCCTGAAACGGCTGCTGCCGAACGTTATGAAGAACGACGACGCCGCGTCCCTCGAGTTCCGCCAGCTCACCGAACGCTCTCTTCGGGAAACGAAGATCGGCGCCCTCCGGGCGGCTGCCATGGACCTGGATAAAGATGTGATCGTGCTGACGCCGGCGGACGCGGGACACTGGTCCATGGCGCTCAACGACGTCCGCCTGGTGCTCGCCGAACGCCTTGACATCCAGGACGATGCCGACGCCGGTCATGTCCACCTCATGCAGGACTGGTCCCAGGCAGAGGACGTTGAAAGCTATCTGGCGCTGGTGTACAACTTCACCACCTGGCTGCAGGAATCGCTGGTGCAGGCCATGCTGCAGTCCATGGACTCACGTTCCTGAACTGCCCGCGCCGTGTGCGGGGCCCGTTGAGAGTGCGTCCGGGACTCACCGCGGTGCAGCAATGTGACACATTTGACATGAGGCGGACACGACAATGTGATGGCCGCACTACCAGGGAAGACCTATCCTCGAATAATCATGAGTTCAGCATCGAGCATTGATCCGTCAGCGGGAGCTTCTGCGGAGTCCCCGGCCAGCAGCACCGGGAGCGGCGACATGGGCTCGCGGCCGATCGGTGTGTTTGATTCAGGCGTGGGCGGCCTGACCGTGGCGAGGTCCATCATCGACCAGCTCCCCAACGAATCGATCCTTTACGTGGGTGACACGGCCCACGGACCGTACGGTCCGCTGCCCATCGCGGAGGTCCGTGCCAATGCCCTGGGCGTGATGGACGAACTGGTGGACTCCGGAGTCAAGCTGCTCACCATAGCCTGTAACTCGGCGTCGGCGGCTGTTCTGCGCGATGCCCGCGAGCGGTACACCGCGCGGTACGGAATCCCCGTCATTGAGGTGATCCAACCTGCGGTACGCCGCGCTGTGGCAGCCACCCGAAGCGGCAGAGTGGGGGTCATCGGGACCTCGGCAACGGTGGGTTCGCGCGCCTATGAGGACACCTTCGCTGCTGCGCCGGATCTGGAAATCACGTCGGTGGCCTGCCCCGAGTTCGTCAGCTACGTGGAGGCCGGGATCACCACCGGACCGGAGCTCCTGGCCATCGCCGAAGAATATCTGGCGCCTCTCAGGGCCGCTGGTGTGGACACCGTGGTGCTGGGCTGCACGCACTACCCGCTCCTCACCGGCGTTCTATCGTTTGTGATGGGGGATGCCGTCACCCTGGTCTCCAGCGCCGAGGAAACGGCGAAGGACGTCTACCGCGCCCTGGCCACCGGAAATCTGCAGCGGACCGAGGCATCGGCTCCGGAGTACCATTTCATCGCCACAGGCGATGCCGGCCAGTTTGAGGCACTTGCCCGCCGGTTCCTTGGCCCGGAAGTCCTGAGCGTCCGCCATGTGGACCACGTGGCCGCGCAGTATCCTACGGGGAGCCTGGCACGCATCACTCCGGAGATGATCGCCGCCGCCCGGACGGCATCGGCACGGCCCCGGATTTCCAATTTTGTCGGCGGAATCCCTGCGGGCGGTTCTGCGCTGTGAAACTGACCATTGTTGGCTGTACAGGATCATTTCCGGGCCCGGCTTCACCGGCGTCGTGCTACCTCCTGACTGCCCATGACGGCGAACGCGACTGGAAGATCGTGATGGATCTCGGCAGCGGGGCCCTCGGCGCCATCCAGCGCTACACGGATCTGGAGGATATCGACGCCATCTTCCTGACCCATCTGCACCCGGACCACTGCATGGACCTCTGCGGCCTGCATGTTGCTGTCCGCTGGAAACCGGGCGGTTGGGGGCGTGGCAGGATTCCGGTATGGGGCCCTGCAGCGACTGCTGACCGCATGGCCACCGCATATGGCCTGGAACTGGACCCCGGAATGCACGAGGAATTCGCCTTCACTAATTGGGCGGAAAGGCAGTCCGTCAGGATGGGCCCCTTCACCGTGACACCGTTCGCCGTGAACCACCCGGTGGAGGAGGCCTATGCCCTGCGGGTGGAAGTCACCGAACCCGACAAGAACGGCAGCGCGGTGACCCGCGTCCTGACCTATTCGGGCGACACCGACTCCTGCACCGGTCTGGAAGAGGCCGCGAAGGACTCGGATCTCTTCCTGTGCGAGGCGGCCTTTGAGGAAGGACGCGACGACGGCATCAGGGATGTGCACCTCACCGGAAAGAGGGCGGGGCAGGCCGCGGAAGCGGCGGGCGCCCGCCGGCTGCTTCTGACGCACATCCCGGTGTGGACCTCGCCGACAACTGTTATGGCAGAAGCCCGGCCCGTATTCGGCGGGGACGTTGCGGTCGCCGTCGCAGGCGTGCACTACACCGTCTGACCGGCAACCGTCGGTTCGGCCGCCGTCGGTTCGGCCGCCGTCGACTCGATAAGCTGAAGGCATGACTTCTGAAGCAACCACAGCCCCCGTCATCCGTGCCGACGGACGCACCCCCGAGCAGCTCCGCCCCATCAGCATCACCCGCGGCTGGTCCAAGCAGGCTGAAGGTTCAGCTCTTATTGAATTCGGCAACACCCGGGTGCTGTGCACGGCTTCGCTGACCGCCGGGGTGCCCCGCTGGCTCAAGGGCGAAGGCCGCGGCTGGGTCACCGCCGAGTACGCCATGCTGCCGCGGGCCACCAACACCCGCTCCGACCGTGAGTCCGTCAAGGGCAAGATCGGCGGACGGACCCATGAGATCTCCCGGCTGATCGGGCGCTCGCTGCGTTCCATCATTGACACCAAGGCCCTTGGCGAGAACACGATTGTACTGGACTGCGACGTCCTCCAGGCCGACGGCGGCACGCGCACCGCTGCGATTACCGGCGCCTATGTGGCGCTCGCCGAAGCCATCCGTTTCGCCCGCGAAAACAAGCTCATTGCAAAGAACGCACAGCCCCTGATCGACACGATCGCCGCCGTTTCCGTTGGAATTATTGATGGCATTCCCATGCTGGACCTGCCCTATGTGGAAGATGTTCGCGCCGAGACTGACATGAACGTGGTGGTGACCGGCTCCGGGAAGTTTGTGGAGGTTCAGGGAACCGCCGAGGGAGCTCCCTTCGACCGTGATGAGCTGAATAAGTTGCTGGACCTGGCCTTACTGGGGACCACCCAGCTGGCGGCCATCCAGCGCGAGACCCTGGCGGAAGCCCCGTGACGGAAACCGGGGCAGCGACGGCGCCGCGCCTGGTGCTCGCGACCCACAACCGGGGCAAGCTTCGTGAGCTTCGTGATCTGCTCCGGGGCCAGGTGCCGGGTCTGGATGTGGACACCCAGGTGGTTGACGCCGGAGCTGTGGGAGCTCCGGATGTTGCAGAGACCGGGGTGACCTTCGCTGAAAACTCGCTGCTGAAGGCCCGGGCCGTGGCTGAAGCCACCGGCCTGGTGGCAATCGCCGACGACTCAGGTCTGTCAGTGGATGTGCTGGGCGGGGCACCGGGAATCTTTTCGGCCCGCTGGTCCGGCCGTCACGGAGACGACGCCGCCAATCTGCAGCTCCTCCTGGACCAGCTGGCAGATGTTCCGGACGGCCACCGCGCGGCCGCTTTTGTGTGCGCAGCGGCTCTGGCAATCCCGGATTCCACGCGGACCGGCGGTTCCGTGGGTGCCGCAGCGCGCCGCGAGGTGGTGGAGTACGGCCAGCTGGAAGGCATCTTACTGCGTGAACCCCGCGGCGCGGGGGGATTCGGCTACGATCCCGTACTTCAGCCTTTGGGCCTGGACCGCAGCTGCGCGGAACTGAGCCCTGCCGAGAAGAACGCCATCAGCCACCGTGGGCAGGCGTTCCGGGCGCTGCTGCCGGCCATTGTCGAAGCCCTCCGATAAGAGCTGAAGGCAGGAAAGGCACCTCACAGCCGTGAGGTGCCTTTCCTGCGTTTGCCAGGGACTTCCCGGAGCGCTGAGGTCAGCGCTCCGTGTCCGGTTCACTTTCCTGCACGGGTTCGTGTTCATCAATGAACTCATCCACCGGATCCGTGCCGAGGGCTGCAGCCTTGCGCTTGGCGGCGAACCCGCGGAGCACCTCGATGCCGATCGGAACAACGGAGATCAGCACAATAACGATGAAAATGATGTCGATGTTCTTGCCGACCCACTCATATTGACCGAGCCAGGCACCAAGGAGGGTGACGCCGCCACCCCACAGGACGGCTCCGATCACGTTGTAGAGGAAGAACTTGCGCTTATCCATCTGCGCCACGCCGACGATCACCGGAACGAACGTCCTGATGATGGGAACGAACCGCGCAAGGATCAGTGCCTTACCGCCGTGCTTCTCAAAAAAGGCGTGGGCGCTTTCGACATTCTCCCGCTTGAACAAACGCGAATCCGGCCGCTTGAAGATCGCTGGTCCGGCCGTCGAACCGATGAGATAGCCGGCCTGGTTGCCTACGATCGCTGCCACGATGATGAGTGCACACATCAGCCAAAGATTGAAGTTGATGGCACCGGTGGACACGAGCAGCCCGGCGGTGAAAAGCATCGAATCGCCGGGCAGGAAGAAGCCCACCAGCAGGCCGGTCTCGGCAAAGATGATGCCACAGACGAGGAGGACCACCCAGCCACCCAGAGGGGAGTCGCGGAGGAATACATCGGGATTCAGCCAGTCGGGCAGGAAGGAGGCCAGCTGCGGCTGCACCGGTCCGGCACCGCCGAGCGTGGTCACGGCAAAGTCGCTTATCGCAGAAATTATCACCTTTCAAGGGTACTTGACGGTTCCCACAGCCACCTGATTAAGGATCCGTCGACAGCCGGAACCGGAGGGCGCCGGCGCAAGGAAACCACGACAGGGCCGCTCCGGTGGCACCGGGGTGGTGCTGCGCGGCGGTAAAGTTGAGCCGTGGGTTTGGATTTTACGGCGATCGACTTCGAGACGGCCAATGGCTTCCGAGGTTCACCCTGCGCTGTTGGCCTCACCAAAGTCCGGGGTGGCATGGTGGTTGAGGAAGCCTCGTGGCTGATGCGTCCGCCGGAAAACCATGACCGCTTTGACCACCACAACGTGCGCATCCACGGCATCCGCTCGGAGGATGTAGCCGGGCTTCCCAGGTTCGGCGAGCTGTTCCCCGAAATCGGCGCTTTCATCGGCAACGACGTTCTGGCGGCGCACAATGCTGCGTTTGATCTCGGGGTTATCCGCTCCGGTCTTGAAGTTTCAGGGTTGCCCGGGCCCGCCTATGACTACGTCTGCACCGTGATGCTGTCCCGGCGCTGTTATTCGCTGGTGTCGAACTCGCTGCCGTTTGCCGCTGAAGAGGCCGGCGTGCCCCTGGTCAACCACCACGATGCAGCGGAGGACGCTCGGGCGTGCGCTGGCATATTAATTGACATTGCCGGCCGGAACGGTGCCAACAGCGTTGCCGAGCTGTTCCTTTCCCTGGGCCTCGCGGTCCCTCACCAGCAGGCTTTTGATCCGGCGCTGGATGCGCTGTCCAAGGCGACGTTGACGGCGTTGGGTGCTGTAAACGGAAACGTTGCCGATCTTGTCCGGCCGTACCAGAGCGGCTGGCCGGAAGAAGGCGCCAACCCTGCCCCGAACCACAACGCCGAGCCGGGGCACCCGCTGTTCGGCCAGACCGTGGTGTTCACTGGCCAGCTGGCTATGCCCCGCCCGGAAGCCAAAGTCCGATCGGCGGAGTTCGGCGCCCGGCCGGAAAGCCGGGTAACTGCCCGTACCACCGTCTTAGTGGTGGGAGACGGATTTGCTGCCTCGGATCTGCGTTCGGGGCGGCTGACCGGCAAGGCGCGGCGGGTACTGGAGCTGCATGACCGGGGCCAGCTGATAGAGGTGCTGTCCGAAGGTGAGTTCATGCAGATGGTTGGCGGCGCATCGGGCGCCAAAGTTCACACGGCGCAATAAATCTTCCGCAAGCGAAGCTGGACTCCTAGCCTTGCAGCATGAGCAAACCGATCGATCTCCAGACTCCGGCGGCACCTTCGAAGGCCGGCATGGAGTGGCGTGTGGTCTTTGCTTTCCCCAACCCGGTCAATGAATACGCGGCCCGGATTACCGCCGGGCTGGTGGTGCTCCTGGCGCTGGCGACACTTCTCACCGGCTTCGCCTGGGGCCTGGCGGCGATTGCCGTCGGGTTCTGGCTGCGTTTGCTGTTCGGCCCCAGGGTTTCGCCGCTGGCGCTGCTCTCGGTCAAGGTACTGGCACCCCGGCTGGGCCGCGCCAAGCTGGTGCCAGGCCCGCCCAAGCGCTTCGCCCAGGGGATCGGCGCGGCCATGTCCACGGCAGCGGTCGTGCTGTTGGCGGCTGGTCTTGACCCGGCGGCCTGGTCAGTGCTTGCCGTGCTGATCGCGGCTGCAGCTCTGGAAGCTTTCGCCGGTTTTTGCCTGGGGTGCGCGGTCTTCGGTTTCCTTCAACGACACGGAATGATCCCGGAAGATGTTTGCGAGGCCTGCAACAACGTGACGCTCAGCCGGTTGTGACGGCCACCAGCTGCGCCGCCATCCCGCGGATCACCTCAGGCGCTTCGAGAACTTCCAACCACTCCGCCGGCAGGCATTCCTCCCCGTAGTAGGCTCCCAGGATGTTTCCTGCGATGGAGCCGGTGGAGTCGCTGTCCCCGCTGTGGTTGACGGCGAGAACAACCGCTGCCCTGAAGTGCTCCTCCGGGTGGCTATGGTCCGCCCCTTTTGGCGCAGTCGCCAGCACTGCATAAAGCGCGACGGCGAACGCCTCCTCCGCGACCCATCCCTCGCCGAGTTCGCGCACGAGTCCCTCCGGATCCAGTACGCCGTGGGGTACTTCCGGGTCTTGTGCCTCGGCAGCGAGACGGACCGCCGCCTCCAGCCGCTCCACGAGTTCCGGGACGGCGGCGGCGTCTGCCCGCAAGCCTCCGAGTACTTGGGCGGCAGCCGCTTGGAGACCCAAACCTTCAACCAGATGATGGATGAGCATGCTGAAGTACGCTGCGCTTTGGCGCGCTGACGGATGCCCGTGGGTCAGCGCCGCTGCATCAGAGCTCAGTTTGTACACTGCGTTGGCGCCGATGTGTGGAATCAGGCCGAAAGGCGCCGAGCGCATGACGGTACCGCACCCCTTCGACTGGGGATTAACCGGGCGGTACACCGTGCCCATTTCGCCTGTGGAAAGTCCGCTCAGACAGGCATTTCCGGGTGCGCGTCGGTGTTTGAGCACTTGCTGGGCATCGATCCAGCGCTGTTGGGGTACAGGCGCCGCGGGTGGCACCGTTCCGCCCTGTGTGCCGAGCCACCGCAGATAGGCAAGCCACAGGCAGGCATTTGCGTCGGCGCCCACCCCGGAATTTGCCCACTCCAGTGCCTCCACCAGCCCGTCAACCGTGTAAAGCGTCATCTGGGTGTCGTCAGAAAAGTGACTGCCGCCGTCGAGCGCTGAAAAGTCCTGTAGCCCAACAGCGCCGAACCGTTCGCGGATGGCCGTGATGGCATCAAACTCGACGGCGTATCCCAGGGAATCACCCAGGGCACCGCCCAGGAGGCAGCCGTGGATGCGTGATTCCGGGGACGGCACCGTGTGGATGCCGGATTCAATGCTCATGAAAGTAATTTACCCTGACGGTAACCGGGCCACCGCTACAGTGGACCGGGCGAGGTGTGATGGAATTTAGGCGGCCGGAGATACTAACCGACCTAGGACAGGAGGAAGTACGTGCGGGAACCAGCGTGGCGCAAGACAGGGAAAACACCGGACTACCGTTTCTCGCTGGCCAACGAACGTACCTTTCTGGCGTGGATCCGGACCTCATTGGCCTTGCTGGCGGGCGGTGTGGCCATCGACCAGCTGACTCCGGACATTGCCCCGCCACCGGTCCGGGTAACACTCTGCGTGATCTTGGCCCTGATCGGCGCCGGTCTGGCCGCGCTCTCGTATCGGCGCTGGGGGAGGATGGAGGCCGCTATGCGCCAGGACCGCGAGCTCCCATTCTCGGCCGTGATGCTGGTGATGACCATAGTCGTGGCGCTCGCCGCCATCACATTCGGCGTCCTTATCCTCGTGGCCCGTTGACGCACGCGCCCGTCCGCGACAGCGGTCTCCAACCGGAACGGACCTTACTTGCGTGGCGCCGGACACTGCTGACGCTTCTGGTTGTTGATCTGTTTATCTGGCGCAGCTGGCTGCTGGCAGGATCTTCGCGGATGCCGGATTTCCAGGGCGTATGCGCCCTGACCTCGGCCGCTGTCACCGTGGTTTTTTGCTTATGCCTGTGGGCCAGATCCAGGCAGCTGCGCGGACGGCAGGAGTCGCCCTCGCCGTATCTGCTGCAGGTGGCCACAGTGTCCGTTCTCACACTCGGCCTGACGGCGACCGCCGCGATAGTTCTGGGGCGCTAGGCCCGCATCCAGCAACTGTCCAGACTCTGTTGGCAGAATGCAAAGGCTGCACCCGACTGGACAGCCTTATCCACCGAAACGCAAGCAAACAAAGGAACCAGCGAAAATGACCTTCCCTCTGTCCGCGCACCACGCTGACAACACCCCGCCGCCCGCAGGTGCTGATGCTTCGTTCAGCCCTGGACTGGTTGCCCGGTTGTCGGCAGAAGTGTTCGGCACGCTGTTCCTGGTGATGGTTGGACTGGGCGTCCCCCTCTTCAGCATCCCGTCGTCCAACCCGATGTCCGCATCGCTTGCCGCCGGTCTCGGCGTAACGGCTGCCATGCTGGCATTCGCGTACATTTCCGGCGGGCATTTCAATCCGGCTATCACCGTTGGCAATGCCATCGCGGGCAGGATCCGTCTTCCGGAGGCCGCTGCGTACATTGGCGCCCAACTGGTGGGTGCCGGCGTTGGTGCGCTGGCCCTGTTCGGCATTCTGCGCACCGTCCCGACTATTAAGGACACACGAACAGCATTCGATACCGTCACGGCGGGCTTCGGCGAGCATTCCATCATCCAGGCGCCGATGGCCGGCGTATTGCTGGTGGAAGTGCTCGGGGCCGCACTCCTGGTCGCTGTTTTCCTTGGTGCAACTGCCCGCAGGAACGTACACAAGGCTGCCGCGCCGTTCGCCGTCGGTCTGACCCTTGCTGTGCTGCTCCAGCTTGGACAGGCAGTCGGAAACACTCCGTTCAACCCGGCCAGAGCGGCTGCTTCTGCGTTCTTCAGCAGCTCATGGTCCCTCGAGCAGCTCTGGCTGTTCTGGGTTGCACCCCTGGTCGGTGCAGCCATTGCCGGGCTGGTCTTCCGCGGTTTCGCCGAGACGCCGGCCGCCGTGCCACTTGGTGCTGGAGGCGCCGGTGCTGACCTTGCTGACGTTGACCCCGTCGACGACGAACTCGATAACGATGGGCTCGAGGACGACGTGGATGATGCAGCTCTCGCCGAGGCCGCACCCGTGCCTGACCGCAAGAATTCCAGGACGTTAGGTGCCTCAACCGCTTCCGGCGCAGCGGGCACTGAAAACGACCGTGGACCGGGCGGCGACGCACAGGATTTCTTCGACGGAAAAAGCAGCCAGTAGGCCTTGGCTCTCCGCCCAAGGCGTCGGTGCGGAGAATGTCAGAGCCAGCGGATAACGTGTGAATATGCGGATATTGCACACATCAGACTGGCACCTCGGCCGTTCCTTTCACGGCGTCGGCATGCTGGATGCCCAGCGGTCCTTCATCGACCAGCTGGTTGCCTGTGTCCGCGAAAAAACCGTAGACGTCGTCCTCATCGCGGGCGACGTTTACGACCGCGCACTGCCCGGTGTTGACGTTGTCGGTCTGCTCGATGACGCGCTGGTCCGGCTGACCGGCGCCGGAGCGCAGGTATTGCTGACCAGCGGTAACCACGATTCCGCTATCAGGCTGGGATTTGCATCCCGGCTGTTGGAACGCGGCGGGGTCCATCTGCGCACCAGGCTCGCAGAGTTGGACAAGCCATTGGTGCTGCCGCTGGGCGACGGAACGGGCGACGGAGCAGGCGACGGGACTGGCGCCGGGACCGATCCGGTGCTGGCGATTTACGGAATCCCCTGGCTGGAGCCGCGTCTTGTCGCAGAGCAGCTCGGCGTGGAAACGGCGAGCCACTTCGAGGTCACCAGGGCGGCCACAGAGCGGATCCGCGAGGACCTTCGGCGGCGGCGCGCGAGCGGAACTGTCCACTCAATCGTGCTTGCCCATACATTCGCCAGTGGGGGCATCGGCTCGGACAGCGAACGTGATCTGAGCATCGGCGGCGTCGGTGCAGTGCCGTTGGATCTATTTGAGGGCTTCAGCTACACCGCGCTCGGCCATCTTCACGGGCGGCAATCGCTCAATGCCGAAGTCAGGTACTCCGGCTCGCCGCTGGCGTACTCGTTTTCCGAGGCGAAGCACCTGAAGGGCAGCTGGCTGATCGACGTCGGCCCGTCGGGGGTCACCGCGGTAACCGATGTCCTCTGGGATGCGCCGCGCAAGCTTGCTGTCTTCCGGGGACGCCTCGCAGAACTGCTGGGCTCGGAGGAGTATGGCTGGGCAGAGGATGCCTATTGCCAGATTACGCTGACGGATGCCCAGCGGCCTGCCCAGGCCATGGAGCGGCTGCGCGCCCGCTTTCCGGACACGCTTGTCCTTGGTTTTGACCCTGAAGGAAGCGTGGCCGCAGCCAAAACGAGCTACAGTAGCCGCCTGGCCGAGGCAGCCGACGATCTGTCCGTCTGCTGCGGTTTTCTGGACCACGTCACCGGCCGTCTGCCGGATGAGTCCGAACGCGCAGCCCTTTCCTTTGCGCTGGACAACGTCCGTCTGCAGGAGGTGTCACTGTGAGGATCCATCGACTTGAAATCTCCGCCTTCGGCCCGTTTGCCGGCACCGAGGAAATAGACTTCGACCGGCTCAGCGCGCATGGGCTCTTCCTGCTCAACGGTGCTACAGGCGCCGGCAAGACCAGCGTCCTGGATGCCATCTGCTTTGCCCTCTACGGTTCCGTTCCTGGTGCCCGCCAGGATGGCAAGAGACTGCGCAGCGACCACGCTGCCGCTGCGCTCGAGCCCGGTGTCACTTGTGAATTTTCTGCACGCGGACGTCATTTTGAAGTGTCCCGGTCACCGGCATGGGAAAAACCCAGTGCCCGGGGCAAAAACGGCTTTACCACGCAGCAGGCGCACACGCTCCTGCGCGAACGCGTCGACGGGATGTGGACTGAAAAGTCAGGCCGTATCGACGAAGCAGGAGCCGAAATCACCGCCATCCTCGGCATGGACAGGGAGCAGTTCACCCGGGTCGTGATGTTGCCTCAGGGCGACTTTGCCGCGTTCCTGCGGTCCAAAGCGACTGACCGTCTCGATTTGCTCCAGAAACTATTCGGAACTCACCGTTTCGAGGCTGTGGAGCAAGAGCTCACCCGGCAGGCACAAAACGCCCGCTCAGACGTGGCAAGCCTCAATGACCAACTGGCGCTGATGGTTTCCAGGGCCGAATCCGAGGCTGCGCCACTTCTCCTGGATGCCGCGGAATCCCGGAGGCAGGAAGGTGGTGCGGCACTGCTTGGCTGGCTGGAAACCGCAGCATCGGCGCGTGTCGCGGAGCTCGTTGCCGCTGCGGCAGCGGCGGAAAAGGCGAGCCGCGTCAGCAACGGACGGTTCGAAGCCGGGGCAGCACGCTCTGCGAGACAGCTCAGGCTGGCGGCTGCCGTGAGCAGAAGAACAGCGGCCGAAGCAGGGGCTCCTGCACTGCAGCTTAGCGTTTCACGGCTGGAGCGACACCGGAAAGCGGAGGTCCTCGGAGGTCAACTGCAAGCTGTTGACACCGCGGAAACCGTGCTGGTCAGTGCAGCCCGGGGTAGGGAAGACACAACCCGGCAGCTCCGGCTTGCTGTGCAGTCCGAGCCTGAACTGGCCCACCTTGATCCTGACACGGTCCACATCTCCCCGGAACTCGGCAGGCTGAGAAGTCTCCAGGCCGTTGTGGAAGCCCGCCTCGGCGACGAACAACGGCTGGCAGAGCTGCGCAGCCGTGTCACAGCGGTGGAATCTTCGCGCCAGTCATTCATAGCCGCCAGCCGGACCCACGCCGGAGCCCTGGAGGCGCGGCTGGTTGAGTCTGAGGCGCTGGCGGCCGGAATCCAGCCCCTGGAGGAACGGGCGGCAGAGGCTGTGCTGCGCACCAAGGAAGCAGCGGCCGCTGATGAACTCGTGGACGTTGTGCGCCGTTATGGCAAGGCTGTTTCGGAGTGCGCCGTCATTGCCGGGCGTCACCGCGAAGCCAGGGATGAACACCTCGGGCTCAGGCAGAGCTGGTTGGATCTCCGGGAGGAACGGCTGGCCAACGCCGCCGCCGAGCTTGCTGCCCAGCTGACAGACGGCGGTGCCTGCCCGGTGTGCGGAAGTCCCGATCATCCGGCGCCTGCACCGTCGGCCGCTTCAGCACTCGGCATGGCGGAAGCAGAGCAAGTCGCACGTGACAGTTGTGAGACCGCAGAAGTGGCGCTGACCGCGCTCGAGCTGGAAGTGACAGCAGCACGGCAACACGTTGCCGTGCTGGCAGGTCAAGGCGGCGACACACCGGCCGAGGACGCTCGGAAGGCCGCAGCCGCCGCGCATGAAGCCGCGGCGGAGGCACAACGGGCGGTCAAGGAGCTGGCTGGCTGCCGGCTCCGGCAGTCGGAACTGGAGGCGGAAATCGAGGCCGTCACTTCAGCCAGGGCCGCGGCGCTTTCCGGTGCTGCGCAGGCCGAATCCACAGTGGCTGAAGTGCGGGAGCAGTCCACCACGCTCGAGTCGGCTCTGTCTGTGCTTCGTGCGGGTCATGCCAACCTCGCGGTGCGGATATGCGCCATCACGGCTGCTGCCGGGAGCCTCGAACGGGCCGAGGCCGCACAGGCGCAATGTGAACAGGCCGCGCTGCAGGCCGCAGAGGCGCGTCGGCAGCTCGAACTTGCCCTGCCGGCTGCGGGCTTCCAGACGGCCACGGCGGCTAAAGCCGGACTGGTGGGAGAAGCCGAGGCGGCGGCACTGCTGGCAGAAGTCCGGGCCGGGCAGGATGAACAGGCGCGGATCGCGGAACTGTTCGCCAGCGAAGATCTCAGGCTCGCGGCGGCGGAGCTCCACGAGGGCTCCACCATTGACGAATCCGAACTTGAAACTTTGCGTGAGGAGGAAGCGCAAGCCAGGCAGACAGCGGGCGAAGCGGTGCTGGCTTCGGGACTCGCCGCAAGATCCCGGGAAACGCTCGGAAGGATTTCCCGTGAATTTGAGGATGCCGCCACGGCAGGACGCGTGCCACGGGAACAGGCGGAACTACTGACTGCGCTTGCCGACGCCGCTTGCGGGCGGGGAGAAAACAGCTACCGGATGAGCCTGAACAGTTATGTGCTGGCGGCGAGGCTTGAACAGGTAGCACTTGCCGCCTCCGAACGGCTGGTGGCCATGAGCGATGGCCGGTACACGCTGCAGCACACAGATGCCAAGGCGGCCAGGGGCGCCAAATCTGGACTGGGACTGGAAGTGGTGGATCAGTGGACCGGCCACCGGCGGGACACCTCCACGCTCTCAGGCGGGGAATCCTTTATGGCGTCCCTATCTCTTGCCCTGGGGTTGGCGGATGTGGTGCAGCAGGAGGCCGGCGGCGTCGATATCGAGACGCTCTTTGTGGACGAAGGGTTCGGCAGCCTGGATGAACAGGCCCTCGAACAGGTCATGGATGCGCTCGAGGGCCTGCGCGACGGCGGACGCGTGGTGGGTCTGGTGAGCCATGTGGGCGAAATGAAACAACGGATCGGCACTCAGCTCCAGGTGGTCAAGGGACGCAATGGCTCTACCCTGCACATCTCTGACGGAGAGCTTGCAGGATAGGCGGCCCGCAACCGCCTTCGGCTATGCTTGGAGAGTTACCGGGTTGCGCGCATCGGGAGGAGGGACGATGCGCATTACTGAACGAGCCCGGAACCTTGACTCCCTCTACGGCGTCTCAGCGCCCCACAGATCAGCGCCCCTCAACTAGCGAATCTACCGATTCAGCGGAATCGGCGCGCCCCTCCAGCCGCTTTGCCCGTCTCCCGGCGCTGGCTGGTAAAGGCTTCATTCCCCTTGGCCTGTTCGCCCGCTTGCCACTCGCCATGCTGACCGTCGGGGCCTTGACGCTCATCACTTCAGTGAGCGGCTCGTACGCCACCGGCGGCATGGCTGCGGGGGCCGTGGGTATCGGCTCGGCCCTGGGGGCACCGGTCATCGGTGCACTGGCAGACCGCCTCGGCCAGCGTCCGGTGCTGCTCTTCGCTGCTGTTTTCAACGCTCTGGCGGTGCTGGCCGTCGTCTTCGCCGCCTACACGATTCCCGGCGTCGACGATTTTGGCGCCGCCGCCCCCGTCTTCGCGGCAGCTGTCATTGCCGGGGCCAGCTGTCCGCAGGTGGGCCCGCTTGCCCGCGTGCGCTGGATGGCACTCACATCCCAGGGCAGCCGTGACAACAAAAGCACCGACCTTGATACGGCGCTGTCCTATGAGAGCACCGCCGATGAGCTCACATTTGTGCTGGGCCCCGCGTTGGTAGGCATCCTGGCCAGCCTGATCGCACCCTGGCTGCCGCTGGCATTCGCGGCGGCGCTGACTATCACCCTGGTTCCGGCGTTCGCTGTACACCGCACACATTCCGCCGTTGTTCCCTCGGCCCGTCGCCGGCGATCTTCACACTCTGTCGCAGCGCCGGGTGGCCAGGGCGCAGGGGGAGCGGGTACCGGCCGCGGCCGAGTGGGCGCGTTCGCGGCCGTCGCGTTGCCAGTGTTGGCAATGGTGTGCATGGGAACCTTCTTCGGCTCCATGCAAACGGCTCTGAGTGCCTTCTCGGCAGGTTTCGCCACCTCGGAAGTCGCGGGGCTGCTGTACGCCGTTATGGGTCTTAGCTCGGCAGCGACGGCGCTATCGGTGGCGTTCTGGCCGCGACGTTTCGGCGTGACGTCCCGTTGGATGGCCAGCGCGGCTCTGATGGCAGGACTCTCCTTGCTGCTGCTTCTGCCGTCGTCGGTTCTGCCGATGATTCTGGTGCTGCTGGTCCTGGGGTTGCCTGTTGGTCCGGTCATGGTCACGGTTTTTGCCATTGGCGGGCTGGTGGCACCCGCCGGGCGGCTAGGCACTGTGATGACAGCTCTGGCCAGCGGCATTGTCGCCGGCACGGCACTGGGCTCGTCCGTTGCAGGGCAGCTCGCTCAGAGCCAGGGCTATTCGAAGGCACTCCTGGTGCCTGTCTGCGCCGCAACGGTGCTGTTCCTGCTGGGGGCGGCCGCCGTCGTGGTCCGTCAACTCAGGCGCCGGACCGCGGCGTAGGATCGCCGCGCGAAGGCCGGCCAGATTCCGGCAGTGAACTTTCGGATAGGATGTGCGCACATCGTCAAAGAGCGAGCACACCGATCGCATCGGATCCGCCGCCTGGCCAGCGAGAACGGCGATCATCCAGTAGTCGGAGGAAGATCATGGTCATGGATATTCTTCTGGGAACTCCTTTCTGCCCGCGTCGGTGGCTGCCACTGCTAGTAGCTGGCGGGCGTGCCGGGGCGGGTGGATGGATCGGGGATGTAGGTGGCTGCCAGACCTTCGCTGCCCCTGGCCAGCAGCGCCACGTCTGCACCGACAAGGATGAAGTCTGCGCCGGCAGCAAGGTAGCGGCGTGCGGTGGTCTCGGCGAAGGCATTGACCCCTACCGCTTTGCCAGCGGACTTGACCTCGCGGATGGTGCTTTCAACGGCGGCCACCACATCCGGGTGGTCCTGCTGTCCGAGCAGGCCCATCGAGGCGGCCAGATCCGAGGGGCCCACAAACACCGCGTCGATCCCCTCGACAGCGGCGATAGACGAGGCATTCTCCACGGCCTGGACCGATTCGACCTGCACAATGACCGTGACGGTGTCCGAAGCCCGGGCCAGGTAGTCCGGGATGCGGTTCCACCGGGCGGACCGTGCCAAGGCCGAGCCGACACCGCGGACACCGAGCGGCGGGTAGCGTGCCGCGGCGACGGCGGCAGCGGCGTCGTCGGCGGTGTGGACCATGGGTATCAGCAGCGTCTGGACTCCCAGATCCAGGTACTGCTTGATCAGGACGGCGTCATTGACCGGTGGGCGTACGACGGCGGTGACCGGATATCCCCTGACGGCCTGAAGCTGCGCGAGGATGGATTCGAGCCCGTTGGGGCTGTGTTCGGCATCGATGAGCAGCCAGTCCAGGCCAGCGCCGGCGCAGATCTCGGCCACCAGCGGGCTGCCGGAGCAGACCCACATTCCGGCAAGCGGCCTGGCGGCAGAGGCGAGGGCGTCCTTGAAGGACTGCTCCGGTTCTACTCGAAACGGCATGTGATAGCTCCCAGCGGTCCGTAGTCGGCATGGACAGTGTCACCTTTATCTACCCACAGCGGGCGGGTGAAGGAGCCTGCGAGGATAATGTCGCCGGCCTTCATGCCGTCGCCATGGGCCGCGATCTTGTTGGCGAGCCAGTGCACGCCGTTGGCCGGATGGTCCAGGACGCCGGCGGCGACCCCGGTCTCCTCCACGGTCTGGTTCTTGTAAAGGATCGCGGATACCCAGCGGAGATCGACCGCGTCAGGCCGGACAGGATTTCCGCCCACCACCATGGCGCCCATGGCCGCGTTGTCCGCAATGGTGTCCACGATGGTCCGGCCCTCCATCTCGATCCGGGAATCCAGGATCTCGAGGGCCGGAACCACATAGTCGGTGGCGTTCAGGACGTCGAAAATGGTGCAACCGGGTCCGGCCAGGTCCGTCTTGAGCACAAATGCCAGTTCCACCTCCACCCTGGGATGCGTGTACTGCTCCCATCGCACTGAACAGCCGGTCTCCAGCACCATGTCATCGAAGATGGCACCGTAGTCGGGTTCGGTGATGCCTGTGGCGGCCTGCATGGCCCTGGATGTCAGGCCGATCTTTCGGCCCACCAGCTTCCGCCCGGCCTCCTCGTTTCGGCGGCGCCACAGCCGCTGCACGGCATAGGAATCCTCCACGGTCATGTCCGGGTACCGTTCCGTCAACCTCTTCACCGGCGTCCGGGTGCGGCCAGCATCAACTAATTCGTCGGCGATGGCAATGATGGTTTCGTCGTCAAGCATTTTTGTCCTTACTGAGGTTGCTGGAACGGTAGCGGAGCGGCTGGCAGTCTGCTTCCGTGGAGACCGACGGCCGCCCCCCGCCGGGCTGCGTCAGAGCTGATTGCCTACCTTGAAGCCGCGTTCCTCGCCGGGCTCGCGGGTGTAGGAGAAACCATCGGCACCCACTGTCACGGCCATTTCGCTGTTGTCCGTTCGGGCCACGATCGGCTGCGGATTACCGTCCAGATCCAGCACCAGCGAGGCGTCGGTGTACCAGCTGGGGACAACAGGGTTGCCCCACCAGTCGCGGCGCTGGTTGTCGTGGACGTCCCAGGTGACAGTGGGGTTGTCCGGATCGCCGGTGTAGTAGTCCTGCGTATAGATCTCGATGCGGTGGCCGTCGGGATCCAGAACGTAGAGGTAGAAGGCGTTGGAGACGCCGTGTCGGCCGGGGCCGCGCTCGATCCGGTCCGAGATGCGCAGGGCGCCCATCTTGTCGCAGATCTGGATGATGTTGTGCTTCTCGTGCGTGGCGAAGGCAACGTGGTGCATGCGGGGGCCGTCGCCCCCGGTCAGGGCGGTGTCGTGCACCGTCTGCTTGCGGTGCATCCAGGCCGCGTAGGTGACTCCGTCAGAGTCCTTGATGTCCTCCGAGACACGGAAACCCAGATCCTCCAGGTATGCACGGCCCTTGGGCACATCAGGGGTGACCTGGTTGAAATGGTCCAGGCGGACCAGTTCGCCGGCGTTGTAGAGGTCGTAGCGGCGGGTCAGGCGCTCCACGTGCTCGGTCTCGTAGAAGAACTCGTAGGGGAAGCCCAGCGGATCCTCTACCCGCAAGGAATCGCCGATGCCCTTGGAGAAGCCGTCCTTGCGGCGCTCTGTGCGACAGCCCAGTTCCCTGTAATAGGCCTCGGCGGCATCCACCTCAGCGGGTGACTTCACGCGGTAGGCGAAAGCAGCGACGGCGGCCACCGGACCCTTGCGCAGCACCAGGTTGTGGTGGATGAACTCTTCCAGGGAGCGCAGGTAGATCGCGTTCTCGTCCTCTTCGGTGATGTGCAGGCCCAGCACGTCCACGTAGAACTCGCGGGATTTGGCAAGATCGGTGACCACCAGATCCATGTAGGCGCAGCGGACGATATCCGGGGCCGGGACGCTGGGGGTGGGAAGGAAATTTGTCATGGCGTACTCCTCTTTGAGCTGTGGCTTGTTAGCGGGCGGTGGTGGAAGCGCCGAATTTGGGCGTGTGCACGGTGCCCAAGGTGATGTGGACGGCCTGCTGGTCGGTGTAGAAATCGATGGAGCGGTAGCCGCCCTCGTGGCCCAGGCCGGATGCCTTGACGCCGCCGAACGGGGTACGCAGATCGCGGACATTGTGGCTGTTCAGCCACACCATGCCCGCCTCTACGTCCTGCGCGAAGTTGTGCGCCCGGGTCAGGTCCTGCGTCCAGATGTAGGCGGCCAGGCCGTACTTGACGCCGTTGGCCAGCGCAAGGGCTTCCTCATCGGAGTCGAAAGGAGTGATGGCGACGACAGGCCCGAAGATCTCCTCCTGGAAGATCCGCGCGTCGGGCTTCACATCGGCAAACACTGTGGGTGCCACGTAGTTGCCGGTCTCCAGCCCCTCCGGGCGCCCGCCGCCGGCCAGGAGCCGGCCCTCGCCTTTGCCGATCTCCACGTAGGACATCACCTTGTTGTAGTGCTCCGGGTGAACCAGCGCACCCACTTCGGTGGCCGGATCGTGCGGATCGCCGACGACGATGTTCTTGGCCCGACCGGCGTACTTCTCGCAGAATTCATCGTAGATGCCGCGTTCCACCAGGATCCGGGATCCTGCCGTGCAGCGCTCGCCGTTGAGCGAGAAAACACCGAACAGGGCGGAGTCGATGGCGGCATCCAGATCGGCGTCGGCGAAGACCACGCAGGGGCTCTTGCCGCCGAGCTCCATGGACAGGCCCTTGAGATTGGCAGCCGCGTTGCGGAAGATGGTCTGGCCCGTGGTGGTCTCGCCGGTGAAGGAAATCAGCGGAACGTCGGGGTGCTTGACCAGGGCGTCGCCGGCTTCTTCGCCTAGGCCATTGACCAGGTTGAACACACCGTCCGGCAGGCCGGCATCCTTGAAGATCGGGGCCCACAGTGACGCCGAGAGCGGGGTGAACTCGGCTGGCTTGAGTACCACTGTGTTGCCTGTGGCCAGCGCCGGGGCCAGTTTCCAGGACTCCAGCATAAACGGGGTGTTCCACGGTGTGATGAGGCCGGCGACGCCGATCGGCTTGCGGTTGACGTAATTGATCTGCGAGCCGGGGACCTTCATGGCGTCGTCGAACTGGGCCACGATCAGGTCCGCGAAGAAGCGGAAGTTCTCCGCCGCGCGCAGGGCCTGGCCGCGGGCCTGGGTGATCGGCAGGCCGGAGTCAAACGTTTCCAGCTCGGCCAGACGCGCCTCCTGTGCCTCGACGGCGTCGGCGATCCTGTTCAGCACACGGGCGCGTTCGCGCGGCTTCATCCGCGGCCACGGCCCGTTGGTGAAGGCCTCGCGGGCAGCTGCCACGGCGAGGTCGACATCCTCTTTCTGGCCGGCGGCGGCGGTGGCGTAGTTGGTGTTGGATACCGGATCCAGCACCTCGAAGGTTCTGCCACTGACGGAATCAACAAACTCACCGTTGATGTAGTGCTGGATCCGGGTGGGGAGGTTTTCGGGGATGTAATGCTCAGCCATGGAAGGTGTCCTTTGCATCTGCACGAGTTGATGGAGATGGGGATGGGAACGGCAGGGGGAAAGAAAGTTGCCTAGTACAGCTGGGCCAGAGCCGCGGGGGCATCGTTGCGCCTGTGCGCCAGATAGGCCTCGAGGGTGGCGGCGCGGTGCGCGCGTGCGGCGCGTTCGACGTCGTCGGCCGGAGCGCCGCTTTCCAGCAGCACAAGCAGCATCTCGTGTTCGGCCACTGACTCTTTGGCGCGGCCAGGAACATAACTGAAGGTGGAGGACCGCAACGCCTTGAGCCGGTTCCAGCCACGGTGGACCAGGTCCAGGATGTGCGGGTTGGGGCAGTTTTCGAACAGCACGCTGTGGAAATCCGAGTTGAGCGTGGTGAACCGGACGGGGTCGAAGTTCTCCAGGCACTCGCGCATTTCCGTGTTGATGGCCCGGGCCCGCTCGATGTCCGCCTGCGTGATCAGCCGGGCGGAAAGCGCTGTTGCAGCACCTTCGATGATGCTCAGCGTCTGCATGGTGTAGAGGTATTCGGTGGGTTCAATGCCGGCCACGGTGGCGCCGACATTTCGCTCGAACGTGACAAAACTTTCGGCCTCCAGCCGGCGGATCGCCTCGCGGACGGGGACCACGCTGAAGCCCAGATCATCGGCCAGTTTGGCCAGCACCAGCCGGTAACCGGGGGAGTAGCCCCCGTCGAGGATCTTGTCCTTGATAGCCGCATAGGCCTGCTCGGACTTGCTGGTTGATTCCTGGATGGTCATGGCCGGCCGGCTGCAGAGTAGGAAGGCGCCGGGTTGGTAATGGACCAGTCTCTGTACTTGGACTTCCACTCCTTGTTCATCGGGTACAGCCCGTCGACGCTGTTGCCGGCGGCCACCATCTGGGCGATGTACGTCTCTTCATGCTCCTGGCTGATGGAGTCGTCTGCGACTTCCTCGGCCAGAGCCGGCGGGATGACCAGGATGCCGTCGGCGTCAGCGACGATGATGTCGCCAGGCTGGACTGTGGCACCGCCGCAGGAGACGGTCAGGTCCACGTCCCAGGGGATATGGCGGCGGCCCAGGACGGCAGGGTGCGCATTGGCGTAGTAGGTTGTCAGTTCCAGTCCGGCAACGGCAGTGATGTCCCGGACGCCGCCGTCGGTGATGATTGCTGCGGCACCCTTGACCTGCGCCCGGAGTGCAAGGATGTCCCCGACAGTTCCGGTGCCTTTCTCGCCGCGGGCTTCCATGACCAGGATTTCACCATCCTTCAGGGAATCGATGGCACGCTTCTGGGCGTTGAATCCGCCGCCGTGGGCTTTGAACAGATCCTCCCGGTTGGGCACGTAACGCAGCGTGCGTGCCAATCCAACAACTTTGTGGTCAGGCCGGGTGGACTGCAGTCCGTCAATGCTGACGTTGTTCAGGCCGCGCTTGCGGAGCTGTGAGCTCAGCGTGGCTGTGGCAACCGAGGCGAGCTTGGCCTTGAGCTGCGGGGTAAGTACTGAGGTCCGGGGCGCTTCGTCAGTTCCGTAAGCCTCGGCACGCTGGGTGCCGTCGGTCCTTGGCTGGGCCCCGAAGTCGCCCAGCGGTATGTCCCCTTCGGTGACCGTGGTGGACAGCCTGCCGCTGCTCACTCCGGTTCCCGGCACATCAACTTCGACCTCAACGAGATCGCCAGGCGTGGCAACGGAGGCACCGGCCGGGGTCCCGGTGAGGATGACGTCCCCTGCTTCAAGGGTCAGCAGCTGGGAAAGATCGGCGATAAGCCTCGCGAACGGAAACAAGAGGGTGCCGGTACTGTCCTCCTGGACTGCTTCACCGTTCACCCAGGTGCGGATGCGAAGGGCTGCCGGGTTCACCTCCTGGGCCGGGATGAGTCCCGGTCCAATAGGCGTAAAACCGTCGCCGCCTTTGGACCGGAGGTTGGAGCCTTTGTCCGCGTAGCGGAGGTCGTAAACGCCCAGATCATTGCTGGCGGTGACGAAGGCAACATGGCTCCACGCTTCTTCGATGGTGACCCGGCGGGCGGCTGTGCCGATGATCAGTGCCACTTCGCCTTCAAAAGCCAGCAGTTCACAGCCGGCCGGGCGTTCCACGGTGCCGCCGCTGAAGCTCAGCGAAGAAGAGGGCTTCAGGAAATAGGACGGCTGTTCGGGTGTCCGGCCACGCTGCGCAGCCCGGCTGGGGTAGTTGATGTGCACGGCAATGACCTTGCCTGCCCCCGCAATCGTCTCGTGCGACAATGCTTTCACCGCAACCTCCTCATCGAGTATGAAATCGTATACGAAATAAATCTCGTTGATTTCCCCCGCAATGTCAAGGCCTGCCGGCAATGAATGCCGCGCAGCGTGGGACCTAGTTCAGCTGGCTTTCAATGCGGGCCGCACTTGCGGCCAGGGCAGCGCCTACCTCATCCTGGTTCTGGCTGGTCCGGATATATACGACGGCGATGGCGGCCGGATGCCCGCCGGGCACCCTGATCGGGGCGGCCAGGGAGGATAATCCGGCGATCACTTCATCATGGCTTGCCGCGTAACCCAGCCGCCGCGCTTCAGTTGCTTCCGTGCGGTAACCCAGCCCGGGTGCGAGCGAGTTCCAGCTCTCTTCAGACAATGCGGACTGGATGGCGATGCCGGGCGCTCCGGCGTTGATGGGATGCCTGGTGCCAGGGTGCTGTGCGACGGTGCCTGCTGAATGCCGTGGTTCCACCGTGACCAAGGTGGTGCAGTCCTGATGGTCCCAGACTGCAACGAAGGCAGTCATGTTGAGGGAATTTGCCAGCATGGTCAGCTCCGGCAGGGCCGCGGTCTGAAGATCCCTGGAAACACCCCTCGCCAATACCGCGAGGCCGGGGCCCGGCTGGACACGTCCGGCGTCGTCGCGCATGAGTAGGGAATGGTCCTCAAGCGTCCGCAGGATGCGGTAGGCCACGGAGCGATGGACCCCCAAGGCGTCCGCAAGTTCTGCAATGGTCAGGGGCTGTTGGGCATCGGCCAGGATCTCCAACGCGCGGATGCCACGGGACAGTGTCTGGGACGCGGATGGCTGTGACGATGCGTCCAAGGCGCTGTGGCCAATGCGGTTCATGAAGTCCATCCTAGGTGCGGGTGCCGGATGTAACTGCGCAGTTCTCTTGTGTGGCAGGTCACAATGGAGTACTGTTCTATATAAGAACTTCGCGTTCAACTATAGAACTTCAACTCTAAAACAACATCCTGCACGAAGCAGCTGGCGCATCAGCCGCCGCAGCCTACAACAACTCTAGGGATCGATGATGATTGCTAATCCACAAGGGCACGCCGCCCCGGATGTCCCCGCACGGGCCTCAGCCCCCAGAGCGCATCACTTCAGGGGGAGCCTGGGGCGCTTTGCCACCGGAGTTGCGATCGTCACCTTCGACGGCGTGACCAAACGCCACGGCATCACCGTGAACTCCTTCACCTCGGTCTCCATGGATCCGCCGCTGGTGCTGGTGAGCATTGCGCGCAGTACCAAGGCCCACAACGAACTTGCCGGGCGGCCGTTCACGGTCAACATCCTGGGCGCCGAACAGCAGCAGCTGGCCATGCATTTCGCCGGCAAACCGGGTCCGGAGCCGCTGTGGGTGGAAAGCGAAACGGCGCCGCGGCTTTCCAATGTCCTCGCCTACTTTGAGTGCAGGCCTTGGGCAGCCTACGACGGTGGCGACCACACGCTCTATTTGGGCGAGGTTGCGGATTTCAACTACCGCAACGGCGACGCACTTGCCTTTGCCAACAGCCGATTCACCATCATCCCCGAGAGTCAGTTGGGGATGGAAGACCTGCTCTAGCTACACTCCCGCCGCCAGCGCCGGCGGGCGGAAACAACCACAGCTCAACGATGACTGGAGAAGAACAATGGGTATCCGTACCGGACAGCAGTACCTTGACAAGCTCAACAGCATGACCCCGCACGTGGTAATCGACGGCGAGGTTGTGGGCGAAAAAATCGCGGAGCATCCCGCCTTCCGCAACGTTGCGCGTTCCTACGCCAAGCTCTTTGACATGCAGCACGACCCCAAGTATCAGGAAGCGTTGACTTACACCTCACCGACCACCGGTGATCTGGTCAATGCATCCTTCCTGGTCCCGAAGACCATCGAGGACCTTGAGCGCCGTCGTGCCGCGATTTCCACCTGGGCAGAATCCTCCAACGGCTTCCTTGGCCGCTCCGGCGACTATATGAACTCCTCGCTGACGGCCCTCGGCACCGCGGAAAAATGGTTCTCCCAGGCCGATCCCAAGTTCGGCGTAAACATCCGCAAGTACTATGAATGGGCCCGTGAGAACGACGTTTTGGCGACTCACACGCTGATCCCGCCGCAGGTCAACCGCTCGGTCTCCGGCTCCGAGCAGCTCGGCGGACAGCTCTCGGCCCGCATCGTGGAGGAGCGTGAGGACGGGATCGTCATCAGCGGCGCCCGTATGCTGGCCACGATCGCGCCGATTGCCGATGAGCTCCTCGTGTTCCCCTCCACCGTGCTGCGCGGGACCCCGGAGGATGCGCCCTACTCCTACGCGTTCGCCATCCCCAATGATGCTCCGGGCCTGCGCTATCTGTGCCGCACCTCACTGTACAACGGCGGAAGTACCCACGACGAGCCGCTCGCATCCCGCTATGAGGAAATGGACGCCGTCGCGATCTTCGACAACGTCTTCGTCCCGAACGAGCGCATCTTCATGCTCGGCAACCCGCAGCTCTGCAATGGCTTCTACGCAGAGACCGGCGCCGGCGCGCTGATGACGCACCAGGTGGTCACGCGCACCATCGCCAAGAGCGAGTTCTTCCTGGGCCTGGCCTCCGAGCTGGCCGACTCGATCGGCATCGACGGCTTCCAGCACATCCAGGAGGACATCGCGGAGCTCATTGTCGACGTCGAAATCGGCAAGGCGCTGGTCCGGGCTTCCGAGGCCGACGCCGAGCTCAACGAAGCCGGAGTCATGCTGCCGAAGTGGGCCACGCTGAACGCCGCGCGGAACTGGTACCCGAAGATCGCCCAGCGGTTTCCCCAAATCATCCGCAAGTTCTCCGCCTCCGGGCTGATGGCCCTGCCCGGTGAGGCTGACGTGAACAGCGAAGCCCGGGCGGACATCGAGATGTATCTGCAGGGCAAGACCCTCACCGGACCCGAGCGCGTCCGGCTGTTCAAGCTGGCCTTCGACGCCTCGATTTCCGGGTTCTCCGGCCGCCAGTCACTCTACGAGTACTTCTTCTTCGGCGACCCCGTCCGCATGGCCGGCGCATTGGTCAACAGCTACGACCGCGAGCCGGTCCGGGCCAGGATCCGTGAGTTCCTGACCCGCGAGGACTGATCAAGGGCTAAGTCATACAGGCCGGGGCCACGCCATTTATCGGGATGGCGTGTCCCCGGTCACATTTTCGTAGTACCCTACTAACTAACTGACCGTTCTGTCGGTAATCATGAAGGCGTCTATTGGGCAGTACCGCTGCCCACAACAATGGAGTTTAAATGACCGTACCTTCCACCGTGGATTCAGAAGCAGGCCCCAGCAGTAGGAGCGAGGAACGCAAGGTCCTTGCAGGCACGCTGGTGGGCACCACCATCGAGTGGTACGACTTCTTCATCTTCGCCCAGTTGACAGCCACCCTGCTGTCGCCGCTTTTCCTCACCCCGCTTCAGAACTCGAATCCGGGCCTGGCACAGATCCTGGCGTTTGCACTGATCGGCATCAGCTTCCTGTTCCGTCCGCTTGGCGCGATCGTGGCGGGGCATCTCGGTGACCGGCTGGGCCGCAAAGCCATGCTGGTCTTCACCCTGGTCATGATGGGCGCGGCCACCGCCTTGATCGGCATGCTGCCCACGTACAACGACATCGGCGTACTGGCCCCCATCCTGCTCATCACTCTCCGTGTCATCCAGGGATTCTCCGCGGGTGGCGAATGGGGCGGAGCTGCCCTTATGGCGGTAGAGCACGCGCCCAAGAGCAAGCGCGGACTGTTCGGGGCCTACCCGCAGATCGGCGTTCCGGTCGGCATGATCCTCGCCACCGGGCTGCTGTATTTCCTCAATACCGGCATGTCCAAGGAAGACTTCGCCACTTGGGGCTGGCGTGTCCCGTTCCTGCTGTCCATCGTGCTGATCGTTGTGGGTTACCTCATCCGGCGCGCCGTGGCTGAAAGCCCGGTTTTCAAGGAGATGACAGCACGGAAGGAAGAGAGCAAAGCGCCCCTGGGCCAGCTTCTCAAGTTCCACAAGAAGTCAGTGCTGTACTCCACGATGATCTTCATCGGCAACAACGCTGCCGGTTACCTGTTGATCGCGTTCTTTATTTCCTATGCCACCAAGTCCTTGAAAATGCCCACCCCGCAAATCCTGCTCGCCACCACGCTGGCCTCATTCGGTTGGCTGATCTTTACGCTGGTGGGAGGCTGGCTTTCGGACAGGATCGGACGGGTGAAGACCTTCCTCATCGGATACGGGATCATCTTCGCCTGGATGATTCCGATGTTCGCTCTGATCGATACCAAAAACATCGTGCTGTACGGAGTGGCGCTGTTTGTGCTGACCATCGGCCTGGGCCTGTCCTACGGCCCCATGTCCGCGATGTATGCCGAAATGTTCCCGGCAAATGTCCGGTACTCGGGCATCTCCATCGGCTACGCCTTCGGCGCCATCCTGGGCGGAGCCTTTGCCGCCAGCATCGCCGAATCCCTGCTTCAAAGCACCAAATGGACCGGTTCCATCGGCATCTACATCATGGTTCTGTGTGTCATTTCAGCCGTCGGAGTCGTGCTGGCCAAAGAGACCAAGGGCCGGCCCCTGGGTGTGAGCAAACACTGAGGGCACACTAACCAAGAACGGTGCGGGCAGGGATCTCAGGGTCGGTGCCCGCATCCTTGGTTTTCAGGCTCCGCTGTCCCGCAGGAGCCCGATGGCGTCGTCGTCAGTCAGCTGTTCAAAGTGCCGGTAGAAGCTACCCACTGCACGGAACTTGCCTGGCAGATGCAGGCACAGGACAAAGTCGCTGACCCGGGCGATGGATTTTTCCGCGTCGAGCGAACCTACGGGGGAGGCAGCAATCACTGTGGCTGCGCCGGCGGCACGGACGGCTTCCACCGCGGCGCGCATGGTGGCGCCCGTTGCCAGGCCATCATCAACCAGGACTGCGGTCTTGCCGCGGAGGTCGTGGCTGATGCCGGGGTAGCTCTCCGCGCGGCGGACCAGCTCCGCGCGCTCGCGGGCTTCGACTTGATCAAGCCAATCACGGCGCACTCCGTGCTCCAGCATGCGCGCCAGCAAAGGCCGGTTAAGCGCCCTGACAATCCTTCCATCGGACCAGGCCAGAGCACCAAAGGCTGTTTCATCGTGGCCAGGGATCCCCAGCTTCCGCACCAGTATAGTGCCGAGTGGCAGGTGCAGTTCTTTGGCCGCAGCAGCCGCTACGGGCACACCGCCGCGGGCAAGGCCCAGGATAATGGTGTCGGGCCGTTCGCGGAATTGTGGAAGGGCCGCCGCCAGCCGTCTGCCGCCCTCCGCACGGTCTTCGAAACGCATGCTCATGGTCTCTCTCCCGGTGTATCCGTCGGTAGTCCCACCCTACCGCCAGGCTGGTTGCGGGCGGCAGGGCGGGCCAGGAAAAGAGCTTGCCCGGCCGGCTTCCTCCTGACAGCATGGGCGCTGTGAACAGCCCCATTGGATACTGGCTCAAGCGACTCGACAGCGCATTGGAGGCTCACCCCGATGCAACTCTTGCGCGGCTGTTGCTGACACGTCGCCAGTGGCAGACGGTCAATACAATGGCAGCCGGATCCATCAGCTCTGACCGGCTCGGCGATGCGCTCCGTCCATTTGGGAAGGCCGACGGCGGTGATTCCCAGGAGCGCGAAATGGCAGCGCTGGCTGGCTGTGGCCTGGTGATTCTGATGGACGGTCAACTTTCGCTGAGCGAGCTCGGCCGGGTCAGGCACGGAGAGGCATAAAGCGTGGTGGAGCAGAGCCGCAAGGATCTGACCGCGGGCATCGGCCTGGACGAGTACGCCACGGCTATCAGCGTCCTTGAACGCATGTGCGGCGACGCCGAGCGCCTTTCGGGCTGACTTAGGCGCCCGGAGTCAGGCAGCGTGGGCGCCCGGATTCAGCTGCCCAGGAAGGCGATTGCGCCCTGTTTGAAGGCCCGGCTGGTCACGGCGTTGCCGTGGTTCCGCGCCGGCAGCACGAGTTGTTCCACCATGGAGCCTGCTTTGGCGCCCAGGGCGGCGAGCTCCGGCATGGACGCGGCGCGGTCGTCGTTCTGGCCGGCCACCAGCAGTATGGGCATGTGCGGTATCGCCTCGGCGGGATCAAAGGGTTCGCCCTTGATGGCTTCGACGAGTGAGAGCAGCGCGAAAATGTTGTTGCTGGGCAGCAGCTGTGCCATCTTGAGCAGCCCTGCTGTCGATTCATCCGCAATAGGTGTGCCATCCGCCAGATGTTGCTGGGCTGCAACAAGGTCAAAAGCAGCCAGGGGATCCGCAACATTCGGTCCGCCCAGCACCAGGCGGTGAACCAGCTCCGGCTGGGTGGCACCGAATTCCCAAGCGAGCCTGGATCCCAGTGAATAACCGATCAGATCCAGTCCGCTGGAAGGGTCACCTGCACGCAGGGGCCGGACGCCGGCGTCGAACGCTATCTGCAGCAGATCCGCGCGGATCCGGCTGGGCGCATAGGAGTCCAGGTCCTCCGGGGCGCCGCTCCGGCCATGGCCGGGCAGATCCACGGTGATGACGCGTCGGCCCGCTTCGAGCAGGGCCGACAACCAGCCGGTGTCCTCCCAGTTCAGCTTGCTGGAAGAGGAAAATCCGTGGAGCAGCAGGATTGGCCGGAGCCCGGCGTCGGCAGCCGGCTCGTGGACTTCCACATACAGCTGGGGATCCGTGCCCTCCACGGTGTGGGAATGCTGTTCGCCGGTGTGTCTGCCGCTCATGGTGTCAGTCCTCATCAAGTACGGCGCTCAGGCGGACCCGGCGCTTCGGTGCCTCTTCCTTCGGGACCGTGCCCACGATGCCGGCGGTGTTGTCCGGCACCTCAAACACAATCAGGGGCTCGCCGACGTTGATTTTGTCACCGGGCCCGCCGTGGATACGCACTACCTTACCTGCCTGCGGGCTGGGCAATTCAACGGCCGACTTGGTGGTTTCGACCTCAACGAGCGGCTGGTTGCGCTCCACCTGGTCGCCGGGCGCAACCAGCCATTCAAGCACGGTTGCCTCGATCAGGCCCTCGCCGAGGTCGGGGAGCGGGAAGGAAATTTCAGCCACGGCGGTACTCCAATACTCGCTGGATACCGAAGAGGATCCGGTCAATGTTCGGGATGTATTCGTCTTCCAGATCGCCGGACGGGTACGGAACGTCAAAACCCGTGACCCGCTCGACAGGCGCCTTCAGGGTATCGAAGCAGTTCTGCGTGATCAGTTGCGCCACCTCGGCGCCCAGACCGGAAGTCAGGGGAGCTTCATGGACGACGACGGCGCGCCGCGTCTTCCGCACGGAGGCGGCCAGAGCTTCCTCATCGATCGGCTTGAGCCAGCGCAGGTCCAGGACCTCGACGTCGATCCCGTCCTCCGCGGCGAGCTCGGCCACCTGCAGGCAGCGGGCCACCATGGCGCCCCACGCGACCAGGGTAATGTGCCGGCCCTCGCGCATGACTTTGGCCCCGGTGTTCCTTTCGCCGGCGGCAGAGGTGCCGCCGGCGCCGGGGGAGCTGCCGGCGTCGAGGTCGACCTCGCCCTTCTGCCAGTAGCGTGACTTCGGTTCCATAAAAATGACCGGGTCCGGCCGTGTCGCGGCGAACTTGAGCAGGTGGTACGCCTCATGCGGGTTCGACGGCGAGACGACCTTGAGCCCGGGGACGTGGGCAAAAAGTGCCTCGAGGCTCTCGCCGTGGTGTTCGGGGGCCCGGATGCCGCCGAAGCTCGGTACCCGGAGCGTGATGGGCATGGGCAGCGTACCCCGGCTGCGGTAGTTCATCCGGGCGATCTGGCAGACGATCTGGTTGATCGCCGGATAGGCGAAGCCGTCGAACTGAACCTCCGGAATCGGGTGGAAGCCGGCCATGGCCAGCCCGACGGACATGCCAAGGATGCCGGATTCGGCCAACGGCGTGTCAAACACCCTGCCCTCGCCGTGTTTGGCCTGCAGCCCGTCGGTGATGCGGAAAACTCCGCCAAGCCGGCCGCAGTCCTCACCGAAGATGACCGCCTTGGGGTTCTCGGCAAGGACCTCATCCAGCGCACGGTTCAACGCCTGTTGCATGGACATTTCGACCGTTCCTTTGGCCGGGCTGGTACCGTCGCTCACGCCTGCCTCGCCTTCAAGAATCGCATTAGACATGTTCAGACTCCTTGCGCCAGTTGGTGGCCTGGGCCTGCAGGGCCGGGGTGGTTTCCTGGAAGACCAGGTTGAACATTTCGGTGCCGGGGCGGGAAGCGAGGGCTTCGATACCGGTCCGGATTGCTTCCTCTTCGGCCTTGGCTGCGGCGAGGGCATCGGCGAAGAACTGTTCGTCGGCAACGCCGTCAGCCAGCAGCTGCTGCCGGAACCGTTCAAGCGGATCAGCTCCGGCGTCCGCCCGTTCGTCGTCGAGGGAACGGTACCGCCCCGGGTCATCAGAAGTGGAGTGCGGGCCGCGGCGGTAGGTCATCGCCTCGATGGATACCGGGCCTTTGCCTGCCCGGCAGTGCGCGAAAGCCCGCTTGGTCGCCTCAACCACGGCGACGACGTCGTTCCCGTCAACGGTGATGGCAGGAATGCCGTAACCCGCCGCGCGCGCTGCGACCGAGCCGCCGGCCACCTGCCGCTCGGTGGGGACGGAAATGGCCCAACCGTTGTTTTGGGTGAAAAAGACCACGGGTGTCTTCATCACGGCGGCGAAGTTCATGGCCTCGTGGACATCGCCCTGGGACGAGGCGCCGTCTCCGAAGTAGGCCATGGCCACACCGTCCCGTCCATCCAGGGTCTGGCCGTGTGCCCAACCCACCGCGTGGAGCACGGATCCGGCCACCACCGCCTGGATCGGGGCGAGCCGGGACGTCATCGGGTTGTACAGGCCGCCATGCCACGTGGCCTTGTGAGTGGACATGTACGCCACCATGTCCACGCCCATTGCTCGGGCAACACCCATCTCGCGATAGGTGGGAAAGACAAAATCGCGGGTGGTGTCCACGGTGTAGCCGCTGCCCACCTGGGCCGCTTCCTGGCCGAGTTCGGGGGCATAACCGGGGATGATTCCCTGCCGCTGCCAGGCCACGGCCGAGGTATCGAGATGGCGGACGGCCACCATCAGCGAATACAACTCGCGGAGCTGAATGGGGGTGAGCGGAGCAGCTTCATCGCCGTCGTCCGGTGCAGGCAGGGTATCCATGGTTGTGACCCTAGTCACCGCCGGCGAGGTATGCAATCCGCCTAGATTCAGCTAGTCAGCTTGCTAAAAGCTGTCACCGGATCCGGACTCCGGGGTTACAAAGTGTTTACTCCGCCGCCCCGCACCCCCACGCACCCCCATCCAACTGAGTCGCATTTAATGTCGTTTTGAGGGCTCAAAACGACACCTAGTGCTAGTCAGTTGGGCCAGTGGCGCGTGCCGACGTGAGCCTGGCGCCGATCCGGCAGGCCGCAGCGATGCCGGCGATCAGCACCAAGGTACTGAATAGCTGGAGGCGGCTGCTTTCGGCGCTGAAACCGACGGCGAAGATCAGGCTCAGGAGCACCAGACCGAAGATGGTCAGCGCCGGGAAGCCGGTCATGCGCAGCGGCAGCGGAGTGCCGTCACGGACTGCCCGGCGGCGCAGGATCAGCTGGGACACCAGTGCGGAGCCCCACACCACGAGGCATGTCGAACCGACCAGCTGGAACAGCGCCGGCAGGATCCGTCCGGGAAAAAGCAGCTCCAGCACGGTGGCGAGGAAGCCGAAGGCCACGGACACGCCGACGGCGGCCATCGGGACCCGGGCGCCGCTCAGCTTCGAGAGGAAGAGCGGTGCCTCTCCGCGCTCGGAGAGTGAAAACACCATCCTGGAAGCGCCGTACAGGTTTGCGTTCAGGGCGGAGAGAAGCGCGATGACGGCCACGAGGGTGATCGCCGCACTGGCGCCGGGGATTTGTGCGGCGTCGAGCACTCCGGCGAAGGGTGATGCCAGGGCTTCCGAGGTAGCAGGCAGGACGGCGGCGATGACAAACACGGAGCCGATGTAGAACACCAGGATCCGCCACACCACAGTGCGGATGGCCTTGACTACACTACGTTCGGGATCTTCGGTTTCCGCGGCGGCCACACTGACGATCTCCGTACCACCGAACGCGAAGATCACTACGAACAGCGCCGTGGCTATTCCGCCAAGACCTGCGGGGGCAAAGTCTGTCGTGATGTTGGAGAGCGCGGGCGACGCGACGTCCGGGAGCAGCCCCAGCAGGAGAGCCGCGCCGATGGCCAGGAACAGGACAATTGCGGTCACCTTGAGAATGGCGAACCAGAACTCGAACTCGCCGAAGTTTTTCACACCCGCCAGATTGATGCCGGTGAAGACCACCATGAAGATCAGGGCCAGGGCCCAGACAGGAATGACTGGCCAGACCGAAAACAGGAGGCCGGCCGCACCAAGGGCCTCGGCGGCGATGACCACCACCAGCTGAAGCCACCACAACCAGCCCACAGTGGCACCGGCTGTCTTTCCCATAGCCCGCTCCGCGTAAACTGAAAACGCCCCGCTGTTGGGGTTGGCCGCCGCCATTTCGCCAAGCGCCCACATGACCAGAATGATCAGGGTCCCGGCAACCATGTACGAAATCAGCACCGCCGGTCCGGCCGCCTGGATGCCCGCGCCCGAACCGAGGAAGAGGCCGGCGCCGATGGCGCTGCCAAGCCCCATCATGGTCAGTTGGCGGGGTTTCATGCTGTGGACGAGTTGTATTGCCGGGCGCTCTGCCGTGGACTTCATTGTCATGACTGCATACCTTCTTGTGGTCGGTGTCTGGTGGGGTCCTCTTGAGACCATTCGAATTTACCGCCTCGGCAGACCCCTGACTTCTCCCAGGCGTGAGATCATGGAGGCAGTTTGTATAGTAAACGTCCGGATCAATGGCGGTTTGTAATGTGATTTCCTGCCAGGAGGAGTACTCAGATGGATGTCGACGCTCTGGACGCCAAGATTGTCCGATTCTTCACTGATTCTCCCCGGGCGGCCGTTCTGGAAGCATCCCGGGTTCTGAAGGTGGCCAGAGCCACCGTGCAGTCGCGGCTTGACCGGATGTCCGAAACAGGGGTCATCGGCTCGTGGGTGCCGCAGCCGGATCCGTCGCACTTCGGGTTTCCGGTGGTGGCGTTCTGTTCGCTGACTATCAACCAGGATCTGGGGCACGATGCCGTGGTGGCGGCTCTGGCTGAAATTCCTGAGCTGATCGAGATCCACACCGTTTCCGGAAGTTCCGATCTCATGGCGCGCATCGCCGCCAGATCGAATCTGGACCTTCAGCGTGTTCTTGATGCCATGATCGCAACGAAAACAGTGCTGCGTTCCTCTTCGGTGATTGTGCTCAATACGCACTTCCAAGGGCGGACACTGCCGCTCCTCGAAGCCGCCGCTGACCCGTCATAACCGCCCCGTGTGACCTGAAACATTTTGACACCGGCAAAAGCCGTCGTAGGATTAGTTCTAGTCAAGTTGACTATAACTAGTCGAAGCGCCGCAGGCGCCCATCGAGCGGGGTGAATCATCGTGTACACCAACTCAGCCAACGTCGCCGAGCGTCAGGTGGCTCCGCCGTCGTTGGCCATCTCCACGGTGATTTTCGCGCTCCGACCCAGCGAGCAGTCCGGCCGCCCCACACTGTGGATCCCGTTGGTCCGCCGGATCCGTGAGCCGTTCAAGGACCTGTGGGCTTTGCCCGGCGGCCCGCTGACCCACGCGGAGTCGCTCCAGGACGCGGCGTCACGGAACCTGCGCGAAACCACCGGCCTTGCACCCAGCTACCTCGAGCAGCTCTATGCCTTCGGCGGTCTGCACCGTTCGCCGAGCCAGCGCGTGGTGTCCATTGCCTACTGGGCGCTGGTACAGCCCACTGAAGCGGCCCTTGCTGACGAATCCGAAAATGTCAGATGGTTCCGGGCGGACAGGCTCGGCAGCCTGGCTTTCGACCACAACGCGATTGTTGAGTACGCGCTCTGGCGGCTGCGCAACAAGCTGGCCTACGGGGCAATCGCCTATCACCTGCTGGGGGAGTACTTCACGCTCGCCCAGGTCCGCGAAGTGTATGAGGCAGTCCTGGACCGCCAGCTGGATCCCGCCAACTTCCGCCGCCAGATCAAATCCACACCGGAGATCGAAGAAACCGGTGAATACCTGCAGGGCGGAAAACACCGCCCGCCCCGCCTTTACCGATTTACCGGCCGCCCAGGCCTTGACCCAGATAACAGGAGCACACCATGAGCAGCGTCAACACAGCAATCCAGCTGATTACGCGCGAACAGGCTGAGAACGGTGCCGCCGCCGCCGGCAGCACCTGCAGCCCTGCCCTCGCCCAAGGACCCTGGGACTATGACCTGGCCGAGTCCCGCGCCGGCATCCCCGCCTACGGCCCGGGCGCTTCGAGCGCGGATGCGGCGCCGCCCGCCACGCCCCGCCAGGGCCAGTTGCCCGAGGAATACAAACGGGCCGGCGACGCCGAACTGGATTCCCGCATCCGTGCGGCCAAGGCGATCCTCGGCGACCGCGCCGTGATCCTTGGCCACTTCTACCAGCGCGATGAAGTGGTTGAATACGCCGACTTTGTGGGTGATTCCTTCCAGCTGGCCAACGCGGCCCTGACCAAGCCGGACGCCGAGGCGATCATTTTCTGCGGCGTGCACTTTATGGCTGAAACCGCGGATATTCTCTCAAAGCCGGAACAGGCCGTCATCCTGCCAAACCTCGCGGCCGGCTGCTCGATGGCGGACATGGCGGACACCGATTCAGTGGAGGACTGCTGGGAACAGCTTGAAGAAATCTTGGGCACAGCGCCCGACGCCGAGGGCCGGGTTCCGGTCATACCGGTCACTTACATGAATTCTTCGGCCGCGCTGAAGGCTTTCTGCGGCGAGCACGGCGGCATTGTCTGCACGTCCTCGAATGCCAAGACCGTTCTCGAGTGGGCTTTCCAGCGTGGCCAGCGGGTGCTGTTTTTCCCGGACCAGCATCTGGGCCGCAATACAGCCAAGGCCATGGGCGTCCCCCTTGAGCAGATGCCCATGTGGAACCCCCGCAAGGAATTCGGCGGCAACCATGAACAGACGCTGCTCGATTCCCGCGTGATCCTTTGGCACGGCTTTTGCTCAGTCCACAAGCGCTTCAACGTGGGCCAGATTGAAAAGGCCCGTGCCGAGTTCCCGGGCGTGCAGGTAGTGGTGCACCCCGAATGCCCCATGGAAGTGGTGGACGCCGCTGATTCCGCCGGCTCCACGGACTTCATCAAGAAGGCTATCGCGGCGGCAACTGAGCCCACCACGTTCGCCATCGGCACCGAGGTCAACATGGTGAACCGGCTCGCGGGAGAGTACCCGCAGCACACCATCTTCTGCCTGGACCCAGTGATCTGCCCGTGTTCCACGATGTACCGGATCCACCCCGGGTATCTGGCCTGGGTGCTGGAGGAGCTGGTGGAGGGACGCGTGGTCAACCGCATCACCGTGGATGACGCGGTGAAAGAGAATGCCAGGACGGCGCTGGAGCGCATGCTGGCCTCGAAGCCCCAATGAGACACGCTGATTCCCCGGCCTGCAAGCGGCTGATCGTGGTCGGCAGCGGGATTGCGGGCCTGTACGCGGCGCTGCTTGCCGCCGAGGCCGGCGCCGAGGTGGTGCTGCTGACTAAGGGCGCCCTCGAGGACAGCAACACGTTCTACGCGCAGGGCGGTATCTCCGCGGTACTCGACGAGCCTGCCGCTGATGACACCGTTGCGGCCCACATTGCCGACACGCTTAAAGCCGGAGCCGGGCATTGCAACGAGGAAGCGGTGCGGATCCTCTGCACCGAAGCACGGCTGGATATTGCGGGACTCGAGCGCTTCGGTGTGCGTTTCGACATGGACGACGACGGCGATCCCGCCTTGGGCCTCGAAGCCGCCCATTCCGCGCCGCGCATTCTGCACGCGGGAGGCGACGCTACCGGCGCCGGCGTTGCATCGGCTCTTATCCGCTCTGTGCTGGCCGCCGAGGCTGCCGGGCGGATCCAGGTGCTGGAAAATTCCCTGGCCACGGCCCTGGTGCACTACCAGGGCAGGGTGGCAGGCCTGGAGTTCCTCCAGAACGGGCGGTTGCAGAGCATGCATGCCGATGCCGTTCTCGTGGCCACCGGCGGAGCGGGCCAGCTCTTTGCCCAGACCACCAATCCGTCCGTGGCAACCGCCGACGGACTCGCCCTCGCATGGCGTGCAGGAGCGGACGTGGCTGATCTCGAGTTCTTCCAGTTCCACCCGACGTGCATGGTGCTGCCGGCCGGCGTCCTGGAAGCCGGGGGCACCGCCGAAGCAGAAACCGATCCGCTGCTGATTTCAGAGGCCGTCCGCGGCGAAGGCGCCACCCTGCTCGATGCATCCGGCCACCGGTTTATGCCCGGCTATCATGCAGACGCCGAGCTGGCCCCGCGGGACGTCGTCTCGCGCAGCATCGCCCTGCACCTGGCCAAACTGGGTGACCCCAACGGGCACGTGTTCCTGGATGCCCGCGTCATCGTGGCGGCCAAGGGCCCGGGATTCCTGGCCAGGAGGTTCCCCACCATCAGCAGCCGTACACGCGCAGCAGGCGTCGACTGGACCCGCGAACTGGTTCCCGTGGCGCCCGCCGCGCACTACTGGATGGGCGGTGTGGCCACCGACCTGCTCGGCCGCACCACCATGCCCGGGCTGCTGGCTGCGGGCGAAGTGGCCTGCACCGGCGTCCAGGGTGCGAACCGGCTGGCCAGCAATTCATTGCTCGAAGGGTTGGTCTTCGGGCGGCGCGCCGTTGAAGGATTCCTTGCCGGGGTGCCATCGAACGGCACCCCTCCGTGTGCCAGCTCGATGGATTCGCAAAACGGCGTTCCTTCGCGTGCTAGCTCGGCCGCAAGCGGCCTCCCTTTGACGCATCCTTCCGGAGCGCCCTTCCGCGATGAAGCGTTCTCCCGTGGTGCCCTTCGTCGTTTGATGACTGCCAAGTCCGGAGTGCTTCGTTCGGGTGGAAAGTTGGCTGAGGCCGCCCAGGTGCTGGATCAATGGGACGCCGTCGAGCCTTCCGAATACGTGCAGGACTCTACGGATCCGCGCGCGCACGAGGACGCCAATCTTCTCCTGGCTGCCCGGCTGCTGGTTCATGCCGCGCGGGAACGGCGTACCTCGCTGGGGGCGCACTACCGCAGCGACGGTCCGGCGGCAACCGCCGCCGACGAGATACACAAGCGTTACACCATGAGCCGGAAAGCGAGCCTCGTCCATGATTGATCTGACTCTCCCCACAGCCCCGGTCCGGGAAATCCTGGAGCGCGCCTATGCCGAAGATGCGCCGGCCGGAGACATCACCTCGCAGCTCCTTATCCCGGCTGAGGCCCGGGCCACCGCGGTCCTGAATGCCCGCGTACCCGGCGTCTTCAGCGGGGCAACCGTCTTCCGGGACGCCATGCTGCTGATCGACCCGGAAACAGAAGTTGAGCTGCTGCTCGCCGACGGTGAAGCGTTCGACGCCGGAACCAGCCTGGCGCGGGTCAGCGGCCGGGCGCGGTCGGTGCTGCTCGCGGAACGCGTGGCCTTGAACCTGGTCCAGCGGATGAGCGCCATCGCCACCAAAACGGCCGAGTTCGTGGCACTGGTGCACGGTACTACGGCACAGATCACCGATACCCGCAAGACCACGCCCGGGTTGCGCATCCTGGAGCGCTTTGCGGTCCGGTGCGGAGGGGGCGCCAACCACCGGTACAGCCTCTCCGATGCTGTCCTGGCCAAGGACAACCACCTGGCGGTCATGACCGGCGGCGACTCTGCCAAGCTCACCGCCTTGCTTGCCGCTGCCAAGGCGCAGCTGGGACACACCACACACTTTGAAGTCGAAGTGGACCAGGTGGAACAGATCGAGCCAGTGCTTGCCGCCGGCGTGGACACCATCATGCTGGACAACTTCACCCTCCAGGATCTCGCTGCAGGAGTAGCACTGGTCAACGGGCGGGCCCGGGTGGAAGCAAGCGGCAACGTGAACCTCGCAACTGTCGCAGGAATTGCCGCCACCGGGGTGGACGTTATCTCCATCGGCGGGCTGACGCACAGCGTAGCCGCCCTGGACCTTGGCCTTGACATTGAACTGCTGGACGCCGGACTCACGGACCGTTGAGCTCCTTATGATATTTCTGGACGCCGCCGCCACCACCCCGGTCCGCCGCGAGGTGCTGGACGCCATGTGGCCGTACCTCACCGGGGAATTCGGCAATCCGTCGAGCCATCATTCCCTGGGGGACGCCGCAGCGACGGCGCTCGCAGCCGCGCGCGCCGCCGTGGCACAAGTGCTCGCGTGCCGACCGGGCGAAGTCACCTTCACCTCCGGCGGGACTGAAGCTGACAATTTGGCCGTCAAGGGGATTGCGCTGGCTCGGCAGGCTGCCGACCCGGCGCTGAACCGGGTGGTGATCAGCGCCGTCGAACACCCTGCAGTGGAGGAATCGGCGCGGTACCTGGAGCGGTTCCATGCGTTCACCGTGGACGTGGTTCCGGTGGACCGGTCCGGACGGGTGACTCCGGAAGCCCTGGCGTCAGTGTTGCGGCCTGGAACTGCCCTGATCAGCATCATGTACGCGAACAACGAGGTAGGAACGGTCCAGCCTGTTGGGAGACTGGCGGCGCTGGCGCGTGAGCGGGGCATCCCGTTCCACACCGATGCTGTCCAGGCGGCGGGCTGGCTGCCGCTGGACGTCAAGGCGCTCGGCGTTGACGCCCTGAGTATTTCCGGCCACAAGCTGGGGGCTCCCAAGGGCTGCGGTGTTCTCTTTGTGCGGGGACGGACGAAGGTGGAGCCGCTGGTGCACGGCGGCGGGCAGGAGCGCGGGCGCCGTTCCGGGACCGAAAATGTGGCAGGTGCAGTGGCCCTGGCTGCAGCCCTGACGTTGGCGCACGCCGAGCAGGCGTCACTCGCGCAGCGCGTGACGGGGCTTCGGGACACCTTCATCCGGGCTGTCATTGATTCCGTGCCGGGCGCACTGCTGACCGGTCATCCGGTGGAGCGGCTGCCTTCCGTGGCGTCGTTCTGCTTCCCCGGCACCAGTGGCGAGTCGGTGCTCCTGGAGCTCGAGCGCCAGGGCGTGTTGTGCTCCAGCGGCTCGGCCTGTGCTGCAGGATCAGATGCGCCATCGCCGGTGCTCCTGGCCTTGGGGATCGCCTCCGAAGTGGCGCAGACGGCGGTCCGGTTCAGCTTTGATTCTTCCGTGACCCAGGCGGAACTGGAGCTGGCCGCCGCCGCAGTGGAAACCGCCGTCGGAAGCGTCCGGAACCTGGGCAAGTAAGCTCAGCAGGTAACCTCAGCAAGTGAGCTCAGCGGTGCCGGGCCCGGCGGAAAATCCAGTGCCGCAGCAGCGTGAACCTGACCGCCGTTGCCAGAAATCCTGAGAGCGTGGTGGTCCAGAGTTCGTCCGCCACGGTGGCCTCGGGCCGGAGCCAGTGCAGGATGCCCAGGCTGCCACCGGTGATGAGCAACGCCACCAGGATGACAAAAAGCCCGTTCAGATGATCCCGCGCCATGCTTCTCTGGTCAGAGATTTTGAACGTCAGCCGGCGGTTGAGCGCGGTATTCATGACCGAGGTGATGATGAGTGCGGCCGCGTTGGCGAGTTGCGGACCCAGCCATGGGCGCATCACGGCGTACAACGCCAGAGACGTCGCGGTGCAGATGATACCCACGCCCGTGAACCGGATGAGCTGGCGGAGCACCGGGAACCGCAGGAGACCGCGGTAGTGCCGCCTGGCTGGCAGGCTGCGGGTGGTCTGCTGCGTCGGCTGGGCAGTCGGCGCAGCAGGGGATTCCATGGTTCAAGCCTGACACATCAGGCCGGGAAATCCTCCCAAGAGGCGGCGGTGACCGGGTTGGTGAGTTCGCCGATGCCCTGGACGCGGCACGTAACGGTGTCTCCCGGCTGGATCCGGGCGCACTCGGCAGGGAAACCTGTCAGGACCAGATCGCCCGGGTGCAGGGTCATAAAGGAGGTCAGGTAGACCAGGATTTCGTCCACGTTCCAGCCCAGATCGGCGGAGCTTGCTGCCTTCAGCTCGTTACCGTTGTGGACGATGCTGATGGATAGGTCCGAGGCATCCAGATCCGTGACGATCCACGGGCCCACCGGGGTGAACGTGTCCTGGCTTTTGGCGCTGATCCACAGCTCATCTGATTTCTGCAGATCGCGTGCTGATACGTCGTTCCCGATGGTAAAACCAAGAATGGCGCCGCGGGCGTTTCCCAGCGTCAGCCCCCGCGCTTTCCGTCCGACGACGACGGTCAGTTCGGCTTCCGGGTCCACATAACCAACGTCTGGGGCCAGTTCAATCGCCTCACCGGGGCCCACTACGCTGGTGGCCGCCTTGTGGAACGCCTGTGCCGGCATATCGCGGCCCGGCCGCCCGGTGTTGTGCGCCATGCCGAAAACGTTGGCAGGAATGCTCGGTGCCAGGAATGCGAGCGCATTCTCGGCCACAGTGGAGCCCGTTTCCCAGCCCGGACGTGCAGCGCTGCCGGCGTGGGCTGGCGAGTCCGGGAAAGGGCTGTCAATGACTGTCCACACCTGGCCGGCTGCACTGGTGAAGTCGGCGGCGTCATTCGCAACGAAGAATTGTTCAGTTTCCGGGGCGGCGGATAGCGGGCGGACGCGGGCGATTCGGCGCGGGGCGGGGGAAGTCATGAAGACATCCTACGTCCACTGGGATCCTGGGCGGCGAAGATTTCCGACTGTTTAGTGCCTGGCTTACGGTGCAGCAGCCAGCGCCGCCGAACCGAATGCCACACTGAAGCGGTCGCACCACAACACCACCGTGGACAGATGGGACAGGTCCGTTCCTGCCGGCACCACGTAGTTCTGGTTGCCATGCGTGGCTTTGATTGCACCGAGATCCATATAGTTTCCCGAGCGGTACTTGAACCAGTCACCGCCTGCCTCCAGACCGCTGAGCCAGACCTTCACATCCGGACCGTCGCTGCTGGCCAGATTTTCCAGCCTGACTATCAGGGTGCCGTCCGGCAGCTCCACAAGGCTCGCCGTCCCGGTAGTGGTGTGTTCCTGGGACTGGAATTGCCCGGTTGTCAGGACTCTGGAAGCCGGAGCCGGGAGTGGTGACGCTGGAACCGGTGACGCTGGAACCGGTGACGCTGGAACCGGCATTGCCGGCGTCGGGTTTTCTCCCGGGGCGGCCTGCACCCCAACGGGCAGGGCCTCGTTCAAGGAGCTGCTGGTAAAGAGACGCCATGGTTGGAAGAGAGCGGCCCCTGCAACCAGGCCCACCAGCGCAGCGGCGGTGAATGCGGCTGTCAGGGTCCGGCGCTTCTTACTGTCCATTACTCAAGGCTAGGCCTGCCAAGGTACCGCGTCAGCTGATATTCCTTACCGTTTGCTGACCCTTGACAGTGTCACTACGCCGGGCCAAGAGCCGCCGGGCCTGAAGTCCCTGCGCTGGCCTCAGTAAAGTTCGCCTGCCGGGATCTCTACTGCGAGCCGGTTCGATGGGCCGGCCAGGGGGCACGCCCATGCCTCGTTATAAGCGCAGGAAGGGTTGTAGGCAAAGTTGAAGTCCAGTACGAATTCAGCCCCGAGGCCCGAGCTGTGCATGCCATGGAAGGCGCCCTTGATGGTGTCCAGCAGGTACCGGCCTGCGCCATAGCTGCCTCCCGGCTGGCCGGCCGTGGCATCGCGGAATGGCACAAAAATCCCGCCGCCGTAGCCGTTCAGCTTCCAGACGGCCAGTTGGCCCATCTCCGGAAGATCGAAGGTCCCCAGGCGGACGAACCTGACCACTCCGTCCGTGCCGGTGTCAACGTTCATTTCACGCCCGGCGCCCTCTTTGGTGAGAGGGACATGAAAACGGTAGATGGGGTCGTAGTCTGCCGTCTTCAGCCCACCGAAATCGGCTTTGTCGGCCGCTGTCAGCGCTGAGGCCGGGTGCGTACCGAACATACGGTCACGCTCCTGGCGCCAATAGGAATGAGCCTCCGCAGGGTTGTCCGCAGCGATTCTGCGGACGGTGTCATAGAGCGCGAAGGTCCGCAGCCGCCAGTCTGCGATGTCGACGGCGGAAATGTCCGTCAGGCTGCCTTGGGCCGCGTCAAACTGCTCATCCTCCATGACTCCACCCTAGTCCCCTTTGATAGCAGGCCAGCCGCCCGGCCCGCTCAGCGGCCCACACTCACTGCACGCACACGTTGGCATCGCTGCCAAGCGAGTGGTCTTTCGCCTTTTCAAAACAGCAGTTGTTCACTCCGCTGATGAAAAGTGATGCGTTGCAGTCCCTCGCCAGGGCGGGACGTTGCACGAAACACTCATCTTTAAAGTCTGAGCGGGGCAGAGCCCCGTTAGGCTGGCTGCATGACTGGGACAGTACCAACACGCAAGGTCCGGATCGCCGTCGTCATCTTTTCTGCGGCCGCCATGCTGTCCGGCTGCAGCAGTGAGGGTAAAGGCACACCGGCCTGGACTGCTGCGCCCGGATCCAGTCCCTCCGGCGCAAGTCCCTCAGCCACTGCGCCGGCGGGGTCTGCATCCGGTTCGGCCTCGCCGACGCCAGGAGGGACGTCAGAAGGGACTCCGGCGTCGGGCGAAGCTGCACCGGGAGCGACGGCGCAAGCGTGGAAGGTATATACGGACTCGGCGAAGTCCGTGAGCTTTGACCTTCCACAGGAATGGATCGCCCAGTCGGTACCAGCGGAACAAGGGACGTTGCCCGGGGCGTTGAAGATTGAGGTCAAAAAGCCCGACGGAACGTATCTGGCAACGCTTCAGACAGGTCTGCCGGATGCAGGCCCGGCTGCTTGCCCGGATTCAGCACGCAAACCGTACGTGGTGGTCAGCAGCGTTCCTGTTGACCTGCCCCATCTCGACGGCGCGGACACGATTTCCCCCCATGTGGTCTTCCGGATCATCCAGGGCTACAAGTTCTTTGGCTCGAACGGAATCACCAACCTGGTGGGAGGTGCCGATGGAAAAGCCTGCGAACTCAGCAATGTTGTACGCGGTCCCGCGGGCAAGGGGAACTACACCTTCGGCGATGTGGGGTCACTGAGATCTTTCGCTGTGGATGAGAAGGTGGCTCCCGCAAAGTCCTTCGACACGCTGGACGAGGCCGCCAAATACGTTAATGAGGGGTCCGAATTTGCCAACGTCCAGCGGATGCTACTGTCTCTGAAGATCAAAAACTAGTCCGGCCGCCCGCCGTCCGCCACACAGGCCGGCCTCGGAGGCCGTTCTGCCAATACGCTCACACCCGGAGAATCATGGAACGCACCGTGGCCGCCCGCCTGGTTTTCAAGACCGTGGCCAACACAAAAGTCGCGCTGGCAGTTTCCGTTGCCAGAAACCCCGGCTACGCGTCCGTCAACGAATCGTTGTCCGTGATAGCGGGCCAGGATCAGGTACCGCTGACAGAGCTTGCGGATCACCACGGCGGCCGGGTCCACTACATGGAGTTCGCCGAGCCCACCGAAGTCGCGGTGGATTACACCGCCAGCGTTACGGGCGTTGCCCTGCCTGAGCAGGCCTCATTGATGGAACTCATCCGTTATGTCCGGCCCAGCCGCTATGCGGAATCCGACCGGCTGTTGCCCACCGCTTATGCGGAGTTCGGCGGGCTTCAGGGCGAAGAACTGCTGCACGCCGTGCGCAATTGGGTGTTCGGCGAACTCCGGTACGTCAGCGGCGCCTCCCGCGGCACGGACGGTGCTGTGGAGACGCTGCTGAACCGCCGGGGTGTCTGCCGGGATTTCGCCCATCTTGCCATTGCCCTGCTGCGTTCCAAGGACATCCCGGCCAGACTCGCGGCCGTGTATGCACCCGGGCTGAGTCCCATGGATTTCCACGCCGTCGCGGAAGCGCATATTAACGGTGCCTGGCAGGTTGTTGACCCCACAGGGCTGGCGCCGCGGGAAGCCATGCTGCGGATCACGGCCGGCCGCGACTCCTCGGACACGGCGTTCCTGTCCACGGTGGGAGGAAGCCTCTCGCTGAAGGAACTCAGGGTCACAGCGGTGGTCGAAGGAATGCTGCCGTATGAAGACCCCGCCAGGCTTGTCGTTCTCCAATAGCCAGGGCCTCCAATGTGCCGGTATTGCTCAGCGTGAGGCCACCGAACTGCGGAGTTTGTCCGTCAGCCGGGTGAGTTCCCGCTGCTCGGCCTCTGTGAGTGCAGGCATGACCAGCTCCGAGATATCCCTGACGTGCTCGCGGCCCACCTGCTTCTGAAGTTCAGCTCCGGCTTCGGTGAGCTTGAGCAGGACACCCCTGCCGTCGTCCGGTGCGGGCATGCGCTCCACGAGACCGCGCATTTCCAGGCGCTCCACCAGCCTGCTGAGGCTGGACTGGCTCAGCAGCACATGGTGGTTGAGTTCGTTGAGGCGCAGCCAGCCGGACGGGCACCGCGAGAGAGTGAAAAGGACATCGTATTCGCCGAGCGGGATGGACTTGAACGCCGGCCCTGACTGGAGTCTCCGCATGACGGCCACCTGGGCGCGGAACAGGGACTCCCATGTCTCGGCAGCCAGCCGCACCTGCGAACCGGCCGGTTTTGCGCTCATCACGCCTCCGCGGGTGCTGCATCCGAGGGCTGCGCGGAGACGAGGGCTGCCACACGGCTGGCGTGTGTGGGTGGATCCGGAACATGCGCGGGCTTGAGTGCAGCGTATTCCTTACGCAGCACGGGCAGAACTTCCTCGCCAAAGAGATCCAATTGCTCCAGCACTGTCTTCAGGGGCAGGCCGGCATGGTCCACCAGGAACAGCTGGCGCTGGTAGTCGCCGAAGTGCTCACGGAAGGTAAGGGTCTTTTCGATCACTTCCTGCGGGCTGCCCACGGTGAGAGGTGTCTGCGAGGTGAAGTCTTCCAGCGACGGGCCGTGCCCGTACACCGGAGCGTTGTCGAAGTAGGGCCTGAATTCCTTAACAGCATCCTGTGAGTTCTTCCGCATGAAGAACTGGCCGCCCAGGCCGACTATCGCCTGGTCTGCCTTGCCGTGGCCGTAGTGCTCGTAGCGCTCGCGGTAGAGGCTGATCAGCTGCTGGTAGTGCTCCTTGGGCCAGAAAATGTTGTTCGCAAAGAAGCCGTCGCCGTAGTAGGCGGCCACTTCCGCGATCTGCGGCGTGCGGATGGACCCGTGCCAGACGAAGGGGGCTACGCCGTCGAGCGGCCGTGGCGTTGAGGTGAAGTTCTGCAGCGGAGTGCGGAACTTGCCGGACCAGTTAACTGTGTCTTCGTCCCAGAGCCGGCGCAGCAGGCTGTAGTTCTCGATGGCGAGTTCCACGCCGTCCTGAATGTCCTTTCCGAACCATGGGTATACCGGCGCCGTGTTGCCCCGTCCGAGGACCAGGTCCACGCGGCCGTCAGCGAGGTGTTGGAGCATGGCGAAGTCTTCTGCGATCTTCACCGGGTCATTGGTGGTGATCAGGGTGGTTGCAGTGGAGAGGGTGATGCGCTGCGTCTGTGCCGCGATATAGGCCAGGGTGGTGGTGGGGGAAGAGGAGAAGAACGGCCGGTTGTGGTGCTCGCCGAGGGCATAGACATCCATGCCGATTTCTTCCACTTTCTTGGCGATCGCCACAGCTGCCTTGATGCGCTCATGCTCCGTGGGAGTGCGGCCCGTGGTGGGGTCCGCGGTGATGTCGCTGACGCTGAATACGCCGATCTGCATGGGGGTGCCTTCCGTTTCCTGAATTGCTGGGCTTGCTTCAACTATAAACGATTTACATGCATTTGCATCTATCACCGGATGTAACGTCAGCCACGCCACAATATTCCCCGGGCTAGTCGTCGCCGGGCGCAGCCCGACGGCCGCTGGCCTTGGGGACCATGCCGGTTGTCCAGTCCCGGAGTCCGGTGTCCGCGCCGTGGGCCCGGACATCAGGGCGCTGCCGCAGAGCGTGGATCAAGGATCTCTGCTCACGCCGGCCTTCCACAAGGCGGTACAGCACCGGCACCAGCACCAAGGTGAGCGCCGTCGACGAGATCAGTCCGCCGATCACCACGATGGCCAGGGGCTGGGAGATAAAGCCTCCGCCCCCGGTCAGGCCCAGAGCCATGGGCGTCAATGCGAAAACGGTGGCCAGAGCCGTCATCAGGATGGGCCGCAACCGCTGTCTCGCGCCGTGGGTGATGGCCTCTGCCACAGTCATCCCCGGCCGTCCGTCGCGGGGCTGGCGGTACTGGTTGATGAGATCGATCAGCACAATGGCGTTCGTCACCACAATGCCCACCAGCATCAGCATGCCGATCAGTGACGGGAGTCCCAGCGGCACCCCCGTCACCAGGAGCAGTGCGATCGCGCCCGTGGCGGCAAAGGGTATGGACACCAGCAGGATCAGCGGCTGGATCAGGGACTTAAACGCGGCCACCATGATCACATAGACAATGGCGATGGCGGCCAGAAGCGCGAGCCCCAGCTGCTGAAAGGACTTGCTTTGCTGGGTGGTGGCCCCGCCGATTTCCGCCGTGACACCGGCGGGCAATTGTACCGAGGTGAGCCGCTTCTGCACCTCGGTGCTGACCGCGCCGAGGTTGGAGCCCGACGGCGCCACCGAGACGCGTGCGGTCCGTTGCCCGTTGCTTGAGGTAATGGAGACGGGGGCGTCCACCTGTTCCACGGACGCGATGCTGCCGAGTGTAATTGCGCCGCCAGGGGCAGGAAGCGCGATTTTCCGAACGGCGTCGATGCTGGTGAAGTGGGTCCCTTCGCCGATCTGGACCGGAAAATCGTTGGTCTCGATCCTGACGGTGCCGGCCGGAACAGGGCTGACGGTGGATGCCAGGACACCCGCCACCTGCTCCTCATTAAGCCCGGCGGCCACGGCTTTACTCCGGTCCACCTTGACCTGGACCACGGCCTGGCTGGCCGCCAGGTTCGTGGACACTTCCGTGGTTCCAGGTACGCCGGTCATTGCCTGGACCATGGAATCGCTAGCCTGCCTGAGATCCGCTGAATTTGCAGCCTTCAGCGTGATGTCCACGGTGGACGAGGTGCCGAACCCCCCTTGCTGCTGGCCTACCGAAATCTTGCCGGCGTCACTGATCTTGGCGAGCTCGGCACGAACGGTGTCCTGAAGCTTGCTTTGATTGGCTTTTTCCTCGGTCACGACGGTGAAGGACGAGTTGGACGTGCCGGAGGATGTCAGCGCTGTGAAGCCGGTCCGGGCATTGCCGGAGGTCACCTGGACGTCCTTGACGCCGTCGATGCCGAGGATCACATTTTCGATTTTGACCGCAGCGGCACTGGTGTCCGCAAGGCTGGTTCCCGCCGGTAGGGCCTGGCGCACGGTCATGCTGTTTTCCCCGGAACGGCCCAACAGGTCAGTGGCAAGCAGTGGCGTCATGGCGGCCGTCCCGCCAAGAACGAGGGCAGCGGCAATCAACGTGAACACAGGGTGTTTCTGGGTTTTGCTCAGGATGGGAAGGTACCCGCGCTGAAGCAGGCTGCGTTGCTCGGCCTCGTGCGCTTTGGCTGCCTTCTCCTGCGCTGTTGCGTTCCCGGATGAAGCGCCGACGACGACGGAATCAGCCGGTGTCCTGGGGAACCAGTACGCAAGGACCGGCACGATGGTCAGCGAGACGAGCAGCGACGAAAGCAATGCGATGGTCACGGTCAGTGCGAACGGCCGGAAGAGCTCCCCGGCCAGATCGCCCACAAACGCGATGGGCAGGAAAACGGCGACGGTGGTCAGGGTGGAGGCGGTAATGGCCCCGGCGACTTCCCGGATGGAGGTGAGAATAGCGGCAATTTTCGTTTCGCCGTAGCTCAGGTGCCGCTTGATGTTCTCGATCACCACGATGGAGTCATCCACCACCCGTCCGATCGCGATGGTGAGGGCGCCAAGGGTGAGGATGTTCAGCGAATATCCCGTGACGGACAACCCGATGAAGGTGATCAGGAGTGAGAGCGGGATGGAAACGGCCGTGACCAGGGTGGACCGCACCGACATCAGGAACACCAGAATGACAGCCACCGCAAACCCGAGCCCCAGCAACCCTTCGGTGGTCAGGTCCTTGATGGACTTCTCAATGAATGGGGCCTGGTCGAACACCGTTGTGAACTTGGCGTTGGATCCGAGCTCCTCCTCCAGCTGTCCGATGGCATCCTTGACCGCACGGGAGATCGCCACGGTGTCGCCCTCGGGCTTCTTGGTGACGGAGAGTGCCAGGGTCTCCTTGCCATTGGTCCGGGTAATGGAGGTGCGGGCATCATCCGTGACGCTGACCTCGGCCACAGCCCCGATGGTGGCGGCGTCCTTGGCGCTGCCCAGCGGCAGCGCCTTGACGGCATCGAGGGAATCCACCGGGCTGCCGATCTGCAGCGAGAGCGTTTTCCCTTGTTCCTCGATGGTGCCGGCTGGAATAAGGGCACCGTTATTGGCCAGCGCATTGCGGATCGACGCGATGCTGGCACCCTTCGCCGCCATGGCATCCGGGCGCGGGAGTATCCGGATGTGCTGGGTGGCCCCGCCAGTCACATCGGCGCCCCGGACGCCGTCGAGCTTCTGCAGGCGCGGGACGCTGAGGCGCTGAAGATCCGTGTTCAGCTCGCTGAGAGGCTTGTCCGAGGACACAGCCAGAAAAACAATGGGGAAGTCACTGATGCTGCCGGCAATGGCCTGTGGCTGGACGTCGGCGGGCAGGCTCCGCTTGGCGTTGGAAATGGCCCGGTCGATCTGATTCCGTGCGCGGTCCAGATTGGTGCCATAGGTGAACACCATGGTGATCTGGGACACACCGCTGCGCGACGTGGAGGACGTGGATTCAAGGCCCTCGACACCGTTCAACGCCGTGTCCAGGGGCCCGCTGATCTGCTTGTCCACCACCTCCGGGGAGGCGCCGGGCAAGGCCGAAATGACCGTGATCTGCGGAAACTCAATGGACGGAATGAGTTCCTGCTTCAGCGAAGACATGGTGATCGCACCGAACACCCCGGCAAAGACAGTGATCAGCGCGATCAGCGCGCGGTTCGCCAGCGAAAGTTTAGCCAGCCGGAACATCGCATGGGCTCCTGAAGGGTTGACGGGGAGTTGCGGGGAGGAATTGCCTGCCCGATACCCGGCGCCCGCCTACATTGAGGCGGCGGGCAGGGCATCCAGCTGGAGCGCCTTGGCCGTGCTTGCCTCAAGCTCAGCCGCCAGCTCCGGGTTGTCGTTGAGTTTGATGCCGTAGCCGGGCATCATGTCCTTGAGCTTGGACTGCCAGCCCTTGAAGTTTTTCGGAAAGGACTTCTGCAGCAGCTCAATCATGATGGGAACGGCTGTGGAAGCCCCCGGCGAAGCACCCAGCAAAGCCCCGATGGAGCCGTCGCGTGCTGCGATGACCTCGGTGCCGAACTGAAGGATGCCTCCCTTTTTCGGATCCTTTTTGATGATCTGAACACGCTGGCCGGCAGTGATAAGTTCCCAGTCGCCATCCTTGGCCTCCGGGTAGTAATCGCGAAGCGCATCCACCTTGGCACCGTGGCGTTTGGCCACTTCCTTGATCAGGTACGCCGTCAGGTCCATGTTGTCCTTGGCCACGGCCAGCATGGGGATGATGTTTCCGGGGCGGATGGACAGCGGGAGGTCCAGGTAGGTGCTGTTCTTGAGGAAGTTGGTGGAGAAGCCGGCGTAGGGCCCGAAGAGGAGTGACCGCTTGCCGTCGACATACCGGGTATCCAGGTGCGGGACGGACATGGGCGGAGCACCCACCGAGGCCTGGCCGTAGACTTTTGCGCTATGGCTCGACGCCAGTTTCTCGTCAGTGCAACGGAAGAACTGTCCGGAGACAGGAAAGCCGCCGTAGCCTTTGCTTTCGGGAATGCCCGAGGCCTGCAGCAGATGCAGGGCGCCGCCGCCGGCGCCGACAAACACAAACTTCGCATGGATACTGCCGTGTTCCCCGGAAGCTTGGTGTTTGAGCGAAAGGTCCCAGCCGCCGTCGGACGCCTTCTCAATGCCGGAAACGTTGTGACCTTGGTTGATCTCCGCCCCGTTGTTGTCCAGATACCCGGTCAGCTCGCGGGTCAGTGCGCCGAAGTCGACGTCGGTGCCCTCCGCTGCACGGGTGGCGGCAACTCGCTGCTTGGGGTCGCGACCCTTGACGATCAGCGGCGCCCACTTGGCGATCTGGGCCTGATCCTCGGAGTGCTCCATGCTGCGGAAGAGGGTGTTTGGCTTCAGTGCCTCGTACCGGGTCTTCAGGAAGTCTGCGTTGTCCTGGCCGATGACAAAACTCATGTGGGGGACTGTGTTGATGAATCCCTTGGGCGAACCGATCAGGGAGTTAGTCACGAGATGGGACCAGAATTGGCGGGACAGCTGGAACTGCTCGTTGATCAGCAAAGCCTTGGAGGGGTCCACGGAGCCGTCTTTGGCTGCGGGGGAGTAATTAAGCTCACACAGTGCGGCGTGCCCGGTGCCCGCGTTGTTCCACGGGCCGGAGCTTTCCAGCCCTACTTCATCCAGACGCTCAAACAATGAGATGGTCCAGCTAGGCTCGAGCTGCTTGATGAACGCACCCAGCGTGGCGCTCATGATGCCGCCGCCAATCAGGACGACGTCGGCATGTTTGGTCTTGGAAATGAAGGTCACAATCAGTCTCCGATAGCAGCGGCTCTGGCTGTCACAGAATATCCCCGCGCGGCTCTCTAACTGAAATTGGCCCCGCCCGTCAAGGTCTCAGCCGGACCTTCGTGAAAACTTCGTTGAGTACCGGGGACGCCGGGTAGCTGATAACGCGGTCAGACAACGCCAGCGCCGATATAGGGAACGCGATGGGTACGGCAGGTACTGAGGCGGCGATCTGGGCGTTGATGGTCTGGTACTGCTCGTTACGTTCCTTGCCGTCAGGGAGGCCCCGCGCCCGGCTAATCTTGGAGAACACCTGGGCATCCTGGTAGCCGAACTCCCCGGTCTTCTCGCCGAAGAGGGGGCCGAGGAAGTTGTCAGCATCGGAATACGCGCCGTTCCAGCCCAGGAGGTGCAGGGCATGATCGCCGGGCGACTGAACCTGCTGGAGGTAGCCCGAAGACCAGTCCAAGGGCATGGGCCGAACATTCAGCCCCACCGCCGTCAGTTGCCTGCTGATCTCGGCATATACCTTCTCCGGAGTGGGCAGGTAGGGCCGCGTGACGTTCATAGGATAGTAGAACTTGAGCTCTTCGCCTTTGTACCCGGCCTCGGCGAGAAACGTTTTTGCCTTGGCCGGGTCATTGCCCAGTGCGGGTGCGGTGTTGTTGAACCCGCTGAGCTTTGGCGGGACGAACTGTGAAGCCTGGGCTGTGTTGTCGATGAAGAACTTGCGGATGAGGGTGTCTTTGTCGATCGCCATCTCGATGGCCTGCCGGACCTTGATGTTCTGCAGGACCGGAACGTCCTGGTTCATGCCCAGATACATAACAGAGAACGGATCACGCTGGATGATCTGCTTCCCGCGTTTCACCAGCTGGTCGAAGTTTCCAACGGTCACCGCATCAAATCCATCGATTTTTCCGTCCAGCAGTGCCTGGAGCCTGGACTGGGGGTGGTCGTAGGTGAGGAAGTTGATGGTGCCGATCTGGCCCTTATCCCCCCAGTAGCTCCTGTTGATGACCAAGGTCACGCTGGCTTTGTCCCATGAGCCGAAGCTGAACGGGCCGGTGCCTACAGGGTGGGCGGCGTAGGCAGAAATGGGCTGGCCATCGCGGGATTGGTCAAGGACATCGGCTGCCCGGGAGACGAGCGCTTGAGGCGAGGACATCCCGAAGGCAGGAAGCGTCAGCGCCTGAAGGAAGCCTGTGAACCGCTCTGTGAGGTCGATCCGGACGGTGCTGGCGGCTACGGCTGTGCAGCTCTTGAAGACGGACAGGGCTGCCTGGTCCGAATGGGCTTTGAAGACCCCTTTGAAGGAGCTGCCGGGCGCTTTGGCGCGGAGGTTTGCGGGAAAGTTGAACCAGCGGTTGAAGTTAGCGCAGACTGCATCCGCATTGAACGGAGTCCCGTCCTGAAACGTGACGCCGCTGCGCAGCTTAAACGTGTAGGAGCGGCCTTCGTCCGACTCGCTCCACTCAGTGGCAAGCAGCGGGGTGGGCTGCCCCGTGGTCTGGTCAACACCCACCAGCCCTTCCAACACCTGCCGGGTGACGCGATAGGACTCCACATCGTTGGAGAGAGCTGGGTCGAGGCCCAGCGGCTGCGAGCCCGTGCCGAAATTGAAGACGGCGTCCGGGCCGGAGTCAGCCGGTGTTGAGGCGGAGGGTGATGGCGGTGCCGGTACGGGCGCCCCTGTGCACGAAGTGACGGTAAGGGCCAGGAATACTGCACTGGTCTTGATCACCGTTCGTCGCGATGTACTGCTGGGCACTGGGTTATCACCTCTGGGCTGCGGGGCTGCACCGCGATCTGCGGGCCGTCCCCAGTCTAGATGACGGTGCCTGCCGGGCGGTGCCTGCCGGGCGGTGCCTACCCGACGGTGCCTGCCGGACGGTGCCGGGCCGGCCCACCAGCGCAGCCGGCCAAGCTGAAGCCCGCACTGTGGGGTGCGGGCTTCAGCTCCTCCTTGTTGGTCCGGGGAGTCAAGCCGGACTGGCTCAGGAGTGTCAGAGGATGGTTACTTGGGCATCAGAACCGAGTCGATGAGGTAAACAGTGGCGTTGGCCGTGTGGACACCGCCGCAGATGACGCTGGCACCATCGACCTTGAGCGCGTCCTTGCTGCCGGTGACGGTCACGGAACCGCCCTGGACAGTCGCATGGGTGCCGACGATCTTGTCCGGGGTGATCTGGCCGGGCACCACGTGGTAGGTCAGGATCTTGCTCAGGAGCGCGTCGTCAGTCTTCAAGGTTTCGATGGTTGCAGCATCGATCTTGGCGAAGGCGTCATCCACCGGGGCGAACACCGTGAACTGGCTGCCGTTGAGGGTGTCGACGAGGTTAACCTTCGGGTTGAGCTTGCCGGAAACTGCAGCGGTAAGTGTGGTGAGGATCGGGTTGTTGGAGGCGGCAACGGCTACGGGGTCCAGTGCCATTCCTGAGACCGAACCGGCGCCGTTGGGAACTTTCTTCGCGTATCCGGCGCAGCCGGCACCAACGAGGTCGCGGGCCGGATCCGTTGCAGCGGAGCTTGCAGACGGTGACGCGCTGGACGAGGACGGCGCTGCAGCCGGAGCCGATGAGCTGGGAGCAGTTGTGGTGGATCCGCCGCAAGCGGTCAAGCTGAGCAGGGCTGCAGCAGCAACACCTGCAACGGTGAAAGTAGTGCGCTTGATTGACTGCATTTCGATTCTCCTTGGTTGTGCCGATCATTGCCCTGCTGCGGACGGTCGATTGTCTGCAGTTTGTGGCCCTATTCCGACTGTTGGGCACCGACCCTTGGTCGGTGTCTCAAGGGGGATTCGGGCGTTGGGCATTGTTGGATGGGTGAACCTGGAAAAGTTTTTCTGGGTTGTCTTTTCGGCGCCGGAATCCCGGCTTAAACAACGGAATCCCGGACCGAATAGGCCGGGATTCCGTTGTGTTGCCATGGCCGCTGCCATGTCTCTCTCTGTGCGCAAGGGGGGACTTGAACCCCCACGCCCGAAGGCACAGGAACCTAAATCCTGCGTGTCTGCCAATTTCACCACTCGCGCTTGGCGGCCGGTACGTGTCTGTGCATGAAGTCTGCGCGGCAGAAACGTACGACGGCGGATGCCAGCCTCCATTGTACCTTTTGCCGGGAGGGACACGGCCCGAGTGCAGCTCCCGCTATTCGTCCAGCAACAGATCCCGGCGGAGTTTGGCAACGTGGCCGGTAGCGCGCACGTTGTACTGCGCAACGGCCACCGTGCCGTCGGCGCCCACCACGATGGTGGAGCGGATGAGGCCCTGGTATGTGCGGCCGTAGTTTTTCTTCTCGCCCCAAGCGCCATAGGACTCGGCAACGGCGTGGTCTTCATCGGACAACAAGGGGAAGGTGAGGCCTTCCTCTTCCACGAAGGCAGCGAGCTTAAGTACCGGGTCCGGTGATATGCCCAGGACGTCGTAGCCTGCGGACTGCAGCGACGCCAGCGTGTCCCGGAAATCACAGGCCTGCTTGGCACACGCCGGTGTAGACGCGGCCGGGTAGAAGTAGACGATCGTGCTCCGCCCACGGTTGCCTTTGAGGCTTACAGTTTTTCCTGCGGAATCCTTCAAACTGAAGTCCGGTGCCACGGCACCCGGGATGAGTCTTTCAACCAAAGTGTTCCTCCTTGTTGGTATGCGGGACACTCCAGCTTAGTAAGCAGGCCGCACCGGTACGAATCAGCCTTTCGCTATACTTGCTGGTATGCCTGATATGGATCGCTGGCCCACCGGGCGCCTTTTGTCTACGGCGGCACGCCTAGTTGAACATTCCTGGAATGAAAAGCTGGGGGTCATTGGCCTGACACATGCTGGAGTCATCGCCATCGAGGTTCTCGCCGCTAACGGCCCCATGACACAGGCGCAGTTGGCTCAGCTCGTCCGGGTCCAGGCGCAGACCATGGGCAAGACTCTCAGCCGACTCGAATCCCACGGCCATATATTGCGCGTGCGGAGCACCTCAGACCGGCGCAGCCATGTGGTGTCGCTGACCGAACAAGGCAGTGAAGCAGCGAGTGCAGCGGTTGACATGGAACGGTCGGTGCTGGCGGCGGCGTCCATTGATCCGGATGTCCTCAGGCAGGAACTTCAGTCTGTGGTCCGTGAGCTGGCCAGCCGGTTTTCCTCTCCTGCGACGAAAGCCATCGTAGCCAACGGCGAGCCCGGCTTGAGTGTGGAAGCCCCGGACCAGGTTTAAAAGGGCCAAACGTCTCCCGTCGATCGGTGCGGAGACAGTCCTAGGCGTAGGAACAGGCGGGTCAAAGTGTGCCGGTCTGAGCCACTCGTCAGGACAAACGAAACAGCCCCTGACCGCGTTTCCGCAGGTCAGGGGCTGTTCCTCAGGTGGTGCACCCCCCGGGACTTGAACCCGGAACCCATTGATTAAGAGTCAATTGCTCTGCCAATTGAGCTAGAGGTGCATCTGTTGTTTCGTTCTTCTGAAGGCTTTTTATTTCCCTCGTTGATCTCCGCAACGACATGAAACTCTACACGAATATTCTGTCCGTGTGAAATCGCCGGGGGCGGCCGACGGATGGCTACTCCGGCAGCTTCAGAACCAGCACAAAATCAGGGTTTTGGTTGTTGGTAAGGGCCCAAAGCTCGCCGTGGGGAGACAGCGCCACGTCCCTGATCCGCCCGTAGTCCCGTGTGAAATAGCCCACAGGATCCCCGGCATTTTCTCCATCCAGCGGGACCGTCCATAGGCGCTGTCCCCGCAGCGCCCCAACGTAGGCAGTGTTGCCCACAATTTCCAGCCCGCTGGGTGATGAATCGGCTGTGGACGGCCACACAACTTTCGCGTCAAGGAAACCAGCCCGCTTCGGCGCCCCGGTGACCTCCGGCCAACCGTAGTTGCCGCCGGGCTGGATCAGGTTGAGCTCGTCGTCCACATCCGGTCCGAATTCGCTGGCCCACATGCGGCCTGAGCTGTCCCAGGCGAGTCCCTGGACGTTCCGGTGGCCCAGGCTGTAGACGGGGTTGTCGCCGTAGGGGTTCCCGGGGGCAGGATGGCCATCCGGTGTGAGCCTGAGGATCTTGCCGCCAAGTGCGTCCGGGTCCTGTGGCTGCTCGCGGCGCTGGGAATCGCCGGTACCCACATACAGATAACCATCGGGGCCGAACCTGATTCTCCCGCCGTTGTGGGTGGATGCCTTGGGAATGCCGGAAAAGATGACCTCCGGAGGCCGGGCCATGAGGGTCCCGGCCGCCCCGGTCTCCAAACGGAGCCGGGCAATCCGATTGTCCTGGGCAGCGGTGAAATACAGGTACAGGTAACTGTCTGAGCTGTAGCCGGGGGAGAGCGCAAGTCCCAGGAGCCCGCCTTCACCGCCGGGGCTTACCCCCGGGATCTGGCCGATCGTTGCGGCTTGTCCGTTGCGGACTGATTTCAACAGGGCCGAATCCCGTTCAGAGATAACTGCCGTCCCGTCCGGCAGGAACACAGTAGCCCACGGCATCTGGAGTCCGGCGTCAATGGTTTTCAGAATCTGCGGCTCCCGGCCGCCCCGGCTGTAGACGGTGCCGTTGCCGGTGGGTAGGTTTCCTCCGGTCCCCGTGCACGCAGACAGCATCAGCGCCACTGTTACGGCCGCAAAAACAGGGCGAAACGCCGGAGGTTTCCGGAGTCCCGCCCTATTGCTTGTCACATGCTCGCCCGTTCGGCTGGATTCTGTGCTGATGTCCCGACGGCGGATGCCGGCGTCGGGAGTTGACTTCAGGTGCGGTTCCGCCTGGGTGCCCGGAATCCGGCAGCTTCTGCATGAGCGGCCGACTCGAACCACACTTCGGCACGCGTTTCTTCATAGATAGGGCTTGATTCATCGTGGTAGATCATGGATCCGGCGTTGCCCTTGACCGTAAATCCCTCCGGTCCGCTGCCGTCCGCAGCCGGTGCCGCAGAGCCCTCTCCGTACGGCTGATCGGTGGCCAGATGGCCGGTGGGCTCAGTGCTGTGACTCGCCGCCGTTTCTGCAGCGGCGGAAGACTCGGTGCGCTCGTGCGTCTCGACTGCAGCGTCACCCACAAAACGTCCGGCGATGTCATCATCGACGGCGGGCGGAACGATGTCGGACTGGGAGCCGGAGCCCGGGGCTTGTTGGGTGGGTGATGCGGCGCTGGATGAGCCGGCGTTGGATGCGGGCCACGCGGCCGGAGCCGGTCCCGTACTGCCAGCGGCCGGTTCACCCCATCCTGCTTCGGTAGTAGTAGTTTCCGCAGTGCCGGTTTCAGCAGGGCCTGTCTCGGCGGCCGCTGATTCTGCTCCAGGCAAGGTGGGTGCGTGGGCCTCGGTGTACTCCACGTGATGCACGGGAGCCGCGGCAGCATCTTCGCCGGATCCGGATCCGGATCCCGACCGTGCCAGAGGCGGTGCAGCCGACGATGCCTGTGAGGTGCTTCCGGCTTCGGACCATTGGGTTTCCCACTCGGCCTCGTCCTCCTCGGACCGAAGGCTCGCTGCCGCGCTTTCCTGGGGGGCGGTCTCAATTTCCGCATCGCCCGCCGGGGCGGCGGCGCCCGGCCAATCATCCACGTCTCCGGCCGTCGGCTCGTCCTGATCTGACGCTGCACTGGATTCTGCCGGAACCTTGGAATCTGCCTCGATCTCGAATTCCTCAGCGTCGGTGCCTTCCCCAGCGCCGGTGGCCGGCTCCGCATCGGGAGACTGCGCGGCCGGCAGTTCGCTGTCGGACGCCGCAGGGGCCTCCGGCGCTGCAGCCTGCTGCGCCAGCGGGCCGGAATCTGCGGTGTCCGCGATGGCACTGACCGTACTGTCCGAGCTCGGACCGTCCGCACTCCTGTGACTAGTGTCCGCGCCTGCTTCGGGCCAGGCGCGGGAATCGTCGGCCGTGGTGGGCGCCTCCGGTTCAGCGGCACGGCCGAATCCAGCAGCGCTGGCGATTCCCGTCGTTCCGGCGGCTGCCGCAGATGCAGCCGCGCCGCCGCCGGAGAGGGCGCCATCGGCGCGCATACCGTCCCTGGACGCTGAGGCAGCTACGTTCTCCGTGCTGCCCCCACCAAGTGAGTTGGCTGCGCTGTTGCGGTTCAGCAGCCACCAGACGATGGCAATTATTAAGACGATGACAATGATCCAGATGATCCAGTCCATAGCAGGGCCCTTCTGTCCATGATGCATGATTGCCGTTGCTTGACGTTACGTCGGTGTGAATAGAACTGTCTAGGTTTGTCAATCGTCCCGGCACGGTGCCCGGTCCATGATTTAGCAGGATTCAATGAATATTCCGCCGTGACGTAGCCTCGCTACATGGATTTCAAGCGATTGCGGATTCTGCGCGAACTAGCTGACCGCGGAACCGTCGGTGCCACCGCAGAGGCGATGAACGTCACCCCCTCGGCCGTGTCCCAGCAGCTCAAAACGCTTCAGGATGAACTGGGTGTGGTCCTGGTCGAAAAGTCGGGCAGGGGAGTGCGGCTTACCGAGGCAGGGTTGGCCATGGCCGGAGCCGCGGCCGAAGTCTCCACCGCCATGGCCCGTGCGGAGGCCACCATCGATACTTACCGTCAGGGATGGCAGACCCACATCAAGGCTGCTTTCTTTCCCAGCGCCGCCGAAATGTTTCTCCCGGGTTTGTTGCATCGCGTAAAGGCGATAGACGGACTGAGCCTCGAGGCACATTTTGAGGATCCGGAGGTGGCCGGGTTTGCCGGGCTTGCAGCTGACTACGACTTCGTTCTGGCACATAGCGTGGACGGACCCGATGTGTTCGCCAGGCGCGGGCTGGTGGTGGTGCCGTTGCTGAATGAGCCCTTGGATGTGGCGATGCCCTCGAACCACGTCCTGACGGCCAAATCCCGCCTCACGGCCCAGGACGTGGTGGGGTTCCCCTGGATGGGAGTTCCTGACGGGTTTCCCTTTGATACTGTGCTGCGCCAAATCGAGAGCCAGGCCGGTGCCACGGCCGTCCGTGCCCAGATGTTCCCTGATCTGCGGGTCCTCGAGGCGCTGGTGAGCTCCGGGCACGGGTTGTCGCTGTTGCCCAGATACACGGCGCAGGCAAACCTGGGACGGGGCTTCGTCCTCCGTCCGCTTGAAGGGGTCACAGCCAGGCGAAGTGTGGTGGCGCTGGCCAGGCCCGATGTTGCTGCCCGGACCACCATCCAGCAGGTGTTGCTAATGCTTAAGCAGGAAGCGCAGGCGGTAGAAGAGGGAGTGAAACTGCGTGACGAGTAACCGTGATGAACAACATAGTCACCCCGGCCCAGAGCCAATCATCTCGTAATGTGAGACGGGGGTCCACTATATGGTCGAAATATTCCCGTTTTTGCGCTTAACGCGGTGTTCCGGGTCGTTAGCTCCCCGTTCGGAGTCATAGACTTTGACCATGAGTGAGGACACCCAGATCGCGACCGAAAGCAAGCCTGACATTAAACCCCGGAGTCGGGTGGTCACGGACGGCATTCATGCGGCACCTGCCCGCGGAATGTTCCGGGCCGTGGGAATGGGCGATGACGACTTCGCTAAACCCCAGATCGGCGTTGCGAGCTCGTGGAATGAAATCACCCCTTGCAATCTTTCGCTAAACCGTCTTGCCCAGGGCGCCAAGGAAGGCGTCCATGCCGGCGGCGGCTTCCCTATGCAGTTCGGTACCATCTCCGTCTCGGACGGCATCTCCATGGGCCACGAAGGAATGCACTTCTCCCTTGTTTCCCGTGAAGTAATTGCAGACTCGGTTGAAACAGTCATGCAGGCCGAGCGCATCGATGGCTCTGTGCTCCTGGCCGGCTGTGACAAGTCCCTCCCGGGCATGCTTATGGCCGCGGCCCGCCTGGACCTTGCCAGCGTGTTCCTCTACGCCGGATCCATCATGCCCGGCTGGGTCAAGCTGGAGGATGGCTCCGAAAAGGAAGTCACCCTTATTGACGCCTTCGAAGCGGTGGGCGCCTGCGCCGCCGGCAAGATGAGCCTCAAGGACCTTGATGCGATCGAGCGCGCCATCTGCCCCGGTGAAGGGGCATGTGGCGGCATGTACACGGCCAACACCATGGCCTGCATCGGCGAGGCCCTGGGTATGTCACTGCCGGGCTCGGCCGCCCCGCCTTCGGCAGACCGCCGTCGTGATGAATTCGCCCGCAAGTCCGGCGAGGCAGTGGTCAACCTGCTTCGCCTGGGCATCACCGCCCGCGACATCATGACTAAGAAGGCGTTCGAAAACGCCATCGCCGTCACCATGGCCTTCGGTGGGTCCACCAACGCGGTCCTCCATCTGCTGGCAATCGCCCGTGAAGCCGAAGTGGACCTGACGCTGGAAGACTTCAACCGTATCGGTGACAAGATCCCGCACCTGGGTGACCTGAAGCCGTTCGGCCGCTACGTTATGACCGACGTCGACAGGATCGGCGGCGTGCCGGTCATCATGAAGGCACTGCTCGACGCGGGCCTGCTGCACGGCGACTGCCTCACCGTCACCGGCAAGACGCTCGCCGAAAACCTGGCGTCCATCAACCCGCCGGACCTGGACGGCAAGATCCTGCGCGCCCTGGACAACCCGATCCACAAAACCGGTGGCATCACCATCTTGCACGGCACTATGGCCCCGGACGGCGCCGTCGTCAAAAGCGCTGGCTTCGATGCTGACGTTTTTGAAGGTGCAGCCCGGGTATTCGAACGTGAACAGGGTGCCCTTGATGCCTTGGATAACGGCAGGATCCACGCCGGCGATGTTGTGGTGATCCGCTATGAAGGTCCCAAGGGCGGGCCGGGGATGCGCGAGATGCTGGCCATCACAGGCGCTATCAAGGGTGCCGGTCTCGGCAAGGATGTCCTGTTGCTGACGGATGGCCGCTTCTCCGGCGGAACCACGGGTCTGTGCGTGGGCCACGTGGCTCCGGAAGCCGCAGATGGGGGGCCGATCGCCTTCGTCAAGGACGGCGACCGGATCCGGGTCGACATCGCAGCACGGTCCTTCGACCTTCTGGTGGACGAAGCCGAGCTCGAAGCCCGCAAGGTCGGCTGGGAGCCCCTGCCGGCGAAATTCACCAAGGGCGTGCTCGCCAAGTATGCCAAGCTGGTGCACAGCGCTTCCACCGGCGCCTATTGCGGGTAGATCGCGCCGGACGGCTGAACCCGACTGGCTCGCATTAGATGTCGTTATGAGCTGTCATAACGACATCTAATGCGAGTTGGTTGGAAGGCAGCGTTCAACAAGTGGACAATGAGGTCCAAATAGTGAGACAACGGGTTGACTCGTTGACACGTTCTCACGCAGAGGGAAAACTGAACGCATGATTGCATTCGTTACCAGCTGCGCCGCTGCAGATGCAGCCGTCGTCCTTACCAAGCGCGTGGCTCCATAGCCCGACTGGTAACGAACCGTCACGCGCAACCCCTCGAAGAGCCGCAAGGCTGAGGGGTTTTTTTATTTCCCGCAGTTTCCAAGAACCACCGAAGATCCACAAAGGAAGAGTCCGATGAGCAAAGGATCGCCGATCAGCCCCTCGCTGATGGCTACAAAGTCCGCTGGAGCCCCCAAAGCTCCGGAACGCGTCGAACGAACGGCTGACACCGTCGTCGACACTGCTGCTGTCTCTCCTGTAGTTGGGCCGAACAACGTTGTACCCCCAACGGTGATGACCGGCTCACAAGCTATTGTCCGTTCGCTCGAAGAACTCGGCGTGGACGATATTTTCGGTTTGCCTGGTGGCGCGATCCTGCCTACCTATGACCCCTTGATGTCTTCCAGAATCAACCACGTTCTGGTCCGTCACGAACAGGGAGCCGGCCACGCCGCGCAAGGCTACGCCATGGTTACCGGACGGGTTGGCGTCTGCATCGCCACCTCGGGACCGGGAGCCACCAACCTCGTTACCGCCATCATGGACGCCCACATGGACTCCGTACCGCTGGTGGCCATTACCGGCCAGGTGTCCAGCGCCGTGATCGGCACGGATGCCTTCCAGGAAGCCGACATTGTGGGCATCACCATGCCGATCACCAAGCACTCCTTCCTGGTCACCAACCCCCAGGATATTCCGCATGTTATGGCCGAGGCCTTCCACCTCGCGTCCACAGGCCGGCCCGGCCCGGTGCTGGTGGATATCGCCAAGGATGCCCAGCAGGGACAGATGACGTTCTCCTGGCCGCCGAAAATCGATCTGCCGGGATACCGGCCGGTAACCCGCGGCCACAACAAGCAGGTCCGCGAAGCCGCCAAACTCATTGCCGCAGCCAGCAAACCTGTCCTGTATGTAGGCGGCGGTGTGGTCAAGGCGCACGCCTCGGCCGAGCTCCGCGAGTTGGCCGAACTGACCGGCGCGCCTGTGGTCACCACTTTGACAGCACGTGGCGCCTTCCCTGATTCGCATGACCAGCACGTTGGTATGCCCGGCATGCATGGCACGGTTTCCGCGGTGACAGCGCTCCAGCAGTCGGATCTCCTCATCACCCTGGGCGCGCGTTTTGACGATCGCGTGACCGGCATCCTGAAATCCTTCGCCCCGTACGCCAAGGTCATCCACGCCGACATCGATCCGGCGGAAATCTCCAAAAACCGCACGGCCGACGTCCCCATTGTTGGCTCGGTCAAAGAAATCATTCCGGAGCTCACCGAGGCGGTGCGCGCTCAGTTCGAAACTTCCGGTACGCCGGATCTGGAAAACTGGTGGGCGTTCCTGAAGAATCTGCGGGACACCTACCCGCTGGGCTGGACTGAGCCGGAAGACGGCCTCAGCGCACCGCAGCGGGTCATCGAACGGATCGGTGCGCTCACCGGTCCGGAAGGTATCTACGTCGCGGGTGTGGGCCAGCACCAGATGTGGGCCGCGCAGTTCATCAAATACGAACGCCCCCACGCCTGGCTGAACTCCGGCGGGGCAGGAACCATGGGCTACGCCGTTCCTGCCGCCATGGGTGCCAAGGTGGGCGAACCGGACCGCGTGGTGTGGGCTATCGACGGTGACGGCTGCTTCCAGATGACCAACCAGGAGCTGGCCACCTGCGCGATCAACAAGATCCCGATCAAGGTTGCCATCATTAACAACTCCTCGCTGGGCATGGTCAGGCAATGGCAGACGCTCTTCTACGAGGGCCGCTACTCCAACACTGACCTGAATACCGGCCATGACACCGTCCGGATCCCGGACTTCGTCAAGCTGGCCGATGCCTACGGCTGTGCCTCGTTCCGCTGCGAACGCGATGAGGACATCGATGCCACCATCCAGAAGGCCCTGGAAATCAACGACCGCCCCGTGGTCATTGACTTCGTTGTCAGCCCCAACGCCATGGTGTGGCCGATGGTGCCCGCAGGCGTCAGTAATGACCAGATCCAGGTTGCCCGCAACATGACCCCGGAATGGGAAGAAGAGGACTGAACATGAGCCGCCATACACTTTCCGTTCTGGTCGAAGACAAACCCGGTGTCCTGACTCGCGTGGCGAGCCTTTTCGCCCGCCGCGCGTTCAACATCAACTCACTGGCTGTTGGCCCGACTGAAGTACCGGGCATGTCCCGGATGACCGTCGTCGTCGACGCCGACGGTGACCTGATTGAACAGGTCACCAAGCAGCTGAACAAACTGGTCAACGTGATCAAGATTGTTGAACTGACTTCCGAATCTTCCGTACAGCGAGACCACATCCTGGTCAAGGTACGTGCGGATGCCGCAACACGTTTGCAGGTGACCCAGGCTGCAGACCTGTTCCGTGCTTCAGTGGTGGACGTCTCAACAGACTCCGTCGTCATCGAAGCAACCGGCCACCCCGAAAAACTCTCAGCGCTGCTGTCAGTGCTGGAGCCCTTCGGCATCCGCGAAATTGTGCAGTCCGGCACCCTGGCCGTTGGACGGGGATCCCGCTCCATGAGTGACAGGGCCCTGCGCTCTGCCTAAAGTGACGGCGTAAGGCACGGCGTGCGGCGCGGCCCGAGCCGCACGGAACGCCACTGCAGTACCGCAACACCACCGACTAGCTCCACCCCAAAGTACGACCCAAGAATCCACTCAAAAGGAGACACCCAAGTGACTGAAATGTTTTACGACGACGACGCCGACCTGTCGATCATCCAGGGCCGCACCGTTGCCGTCATCGGTTACGGCTCCCAGGGCCACGCCCACGCCCTCAGCCTGCGCGATTCCGGCGTTGACGTCCGCGTCGGCCTGAAGGAAGGCTCCAAGTCCCGCGCCAAGGCCGAGGCGGAGGGGCTGCGCGTCCTGAACGTGGCGGAAGCCGTTGCCGAAGCGGACCTCATCATGGTTCTCACTCCGGACCAGGTCCAGCGCCATGTGTACGCCGAGGACATCGCCCCGAACCTGCAGGCCGGTGACGCCCTGTTCTTCGGTCACGGCTTCAACATCCGCTACGGCTACATCCAGCCGCCGGCAGACGTTGACGTTGCCCTGGTCGCACCGAAGGGCCCGGGGCACATTGTGCGCCGCGAATTCGAAGCCGGCCGCGGTGTGCCTGACCTGATCGCCGTGGAGCAGAACCCGTCAGGCAAGGCCCGCGAACTGGCTCTGTCCTACGCCAAGGCAATCGGCGGCACCCGCGCCGGTGTCATCGAGACCACCTTCACCGAAGAGACCGAAACGGACCTCTTCGGCGAGCAGGCCGTCCTCTGCGGCGGCGCTTCGCAGCTCGTCCAGTACGGTTTCGAGGTCCTGACCGAAGCCGGCTACAAGCCGGAGGTCGCGTACTTCGAGGTGCTGCACGAGCTCAAGCTGATCGTTGACCTGATGGTTGAGGGCGGCATCGCCAAGCAGCGCTGGAGCGTCTCCGATACGGCTGAGTATGGCGACTACGTCTCCGGCCCGCGCGTCATCACCCCGGACGTGAAGGAAAACATGAAGGCTGTCCTCGCGGACATCCAGAACGGTGCCTTCGCCAAGCGCTTCATCGATGACCAGGACGCCGGAGCCCCGGAGTTCGCTGCCCTGCGCAGGAAGGGTGAAGACCACCCGATCGAGGCCACCGGCCGCGAACTGCGCAAGCTCTTCTCCTGGATTAAGACCAACGACGACTACACCGAGGGCTCTGTCGCCCGCTAGTACCGTCCCGCAGCGAGGCCGGGCCCACATCATTCCGGGCCCGGCCTCACTGCGGTCCTGTTCCGCCGCATTCCTGTTTCACCAAAATCCCCACCTGAATACAAGAGAGCTAAAGAGGTCACCGGTGACAAGCACCAAGCCTGTAGTACTCCTCGCTGAGGAACTTTCGCCCGCCACAATCGACGCCCTTGGCCCGGATTTCGAGATCCGCCAGACCGACGGCGCCGACCGATCCCAGTTGCTCTCTGCCATTGCTGACGTTGACGCCATCCTGGTCCGCTCAGCAACCCAGGTCGACGCGGAAGCCATCGCCGCAGCCAGGAACCTGAAAATTATCGCCCGTGCCGGAGTGGGGCTGGACAACGTGGACATCAAAGCTGCCACACAGGCCGGCGTTATGGTGGTGAACGCGCCGACGTCGAACATTATCTCCGCTGCCGAACTCACAGTGGGCCACATCCTCAGCCTCGCCCGCCATATTCCGCAGGCCAGCTCCGCACTGAAGAACGGCGAGTGGAAGCGCTCCAAGTACACCGGGATCGAACTTTTCGAGAAGAAGATCGGCATTATCGGACTGGGCCGCATCGGCGCGCTCGTCGCAGCACGCCTCCAGGGTTTCGAAACCCAGATCCTCGCCTACGATCCCTACATCACCTCCGCCCGGGCCGCCCAGCTCGGCGTGAAGCTGGTGACGCTCGACGAACTCCTGGAGCAGTCGGACTTCATCACCATCCACATGCCAAAAACCCCGGAGACGGTTGGCATGCTGGGCGCCGAGGCATTCAAGAAGATGAAGCCGACTTCCTACGTCATCAACGTTGCCCGTGGCGGCCTGGTGGACGAGGAAGCCCTGCACACAGCCCTCCAGAATGGCGAGATCGCCGGTGCCGGAGTCGATGTCTTCGTCAAGGAGCCAAGCACCGATCTGCCGTTCTTCGGCATGGACAACGTAGTGGTCACACCGCACCTGGGCGCCTCCACGGATGAGGCCCAGGAGAAAGCCGGCGTCTCGGTTGCCAGGTCGGTCCGGCTAGCCCTCGCCGGAGAACTCGTACCGGACGCCGTGAACGTGGCCGGCGGCATCATCGCACCGGATGTGCGCCCCGGCATTCCGCTGATCGAAAAACTGGGCCGTATCTTCACCGCGCTGACCCATGCCTCACTGACCCAGATCGATGTTGAGGTTGCCGGAGAAATCGCTTCGCTCGATGTCAAGGTCCTGGAGCTGGCTGCGCTCAAGGGCATTTTTGCCGATGTGGTGACGGAGCAGGTCTCCTACGTCAACGCGCCCGTAATTGCCGAGCAGCGGGGCATCAACGTACGCCTGATCACCACGCCGGAGGCCGAGGACTACCGCAATGTCCTGACGATTCGGGGCGCGCTGAGCGACGGCAGCCAGATTTCGGTTGCCGGCACCCTGACCGGTCCCAAGCAGGTCGAAAAGCTCGTAGGCGTCAACGGTTATGACGTTGAAATCCCCATCAGCGAACACCTCGTGGTCGTCTCGTACGCTGACCGGCCGGGCGTCATCGGCACCATCGGACATATCCTGGGCATGAACAACATCAACATCGGCGGCATGCAGGTGGCCCGCCAGGCCGAGGGCGGCCAGGTACTGGCTCTCCTGACGATCGACAGCTCAGTGCCGCAGCAGGTGCTCGACGCCATCAAGGCCGGCATCGGTGCCGAGATGGTGCGCGAAGTGGATCTCGAGGATTGAAGTCCCAACAGGTCAGGGAACACCCGGTGACAGAGTTGTAACTTCGGCCACGTATGATTGGCCGGTCTGCCTACAATGGCTTGGTCCGAATTCAGGATCACGCCGGCAGGCCGGCCAATACTTTTTGCACACCCGGCAGGGGACGCCTTCACATCCGTCAGGAGTGGAAAGTGGTGTGCGCACGCAATCCACGTTTCAGGGAGCCCAATGAACGCCGTCCAGCGATTCATCAGAAGCAGAGTGCTGCTGTTGACCGCGGCCATTTTGATCACCACCATGTGCTTGTCTGTGATTGTCCAAGGACAGTCACAGGCGGCGCTGAACCGGACGGTGGACCAAAATTCACGTGGTCTCTATGATGTGCTGGTCCAGGCCAGTTCCAAGTCCGCTTCCCTGATGCAACCGGAAATCGCCACCGGTCAGGGTGGCATCAGCTTTGACCAGCTCAACAGCATCCGTGGACTGTCCGGCACCTCCGTTGCCGCTCCCATCAGCCTGGTCTCCCGCGTTACCCAGAACCTGGAAGCCCCTCGGCTCGACGCCATGGACTACCTGGGGTACAACGCCAGCCTGGTAGGTACGGCTACCGCAGACCAGCCCGGTGGAACGGATCCCGGCAAATGGCCGGCAGCCCAGTCCGTACTGGGCGATTCAACAAAGAAGTACCGGCTCACCGCCAGCGCAGTCAGCTCGGACGGTGCCTCGGAGAAGACGCTGTTCAAGTCCACTGCGGAGGGTTCGCTGGGCAAAGCCAAGCTCGTCGAGGAACAGGCGGCCGGCGGCAGGAGCATCCGCGTCGCCGGCCCGGCAGATGAGACCGGCATCAAGTTTCCCGCCCCGGCCGGCGGCTCCGAACACAACCTCTTCAATCTGTCTGTCTCGCTGCCGCTGGCTCCCGAGGTGACGGAGTCCGTCGTCGCCGTCGATCCCGTCTCAGAACGTGCCCTGTTGGGCGCCGCGGGGGATTTTCTGGCCCCGCTGGAAAAGGCACCGCCCGCTGATGCCCGCAACGCGGGTGCAATCGGGCGCCATTTTGAGAGCCTTTTCACCAACGGCATCGGTATGAAGGAGCTGGCGGAGGGTCCGGATTTCCTGGGTGTGAAGCTCAAGTACTGGGCGCCGCTGATGACGCAGTACCAGCAGGCCAAGCGCGACGGCCAGCTCACCAATGATTCGCAAGCTATCCCGCTGATCGTCCGGTCCGGCACCTCCCTCGACCTCAAGTACTTGGTCAAGATCGAGGAAATTGACGCGTCCGGCAAGGTGGTCAAGGACGTGGGAACCGTGTCCCGGTCGCTGGATAAGGACTATCTGCCGTTCGTCTCCAAATCACCGTTCGCCTTGTCGTGGCCTGGATCAACTGACTACTCCCAGCTGCTGGGGAACCTCGGGAACTTCAGCCAGGGGCTGTACAACCCGGCCAAGTGGACCACGGACTTCGCCTCCGCCCCCAAATACACTGATGGCTCAACCGCAGGAAACGGAGCAGTGGATAAGACGGCCACCGCGCGCGACTGGGTCACGGTAAACCGGCTGCCCGAAAAGGGTGCCGGCGGCGCGCCCGTGGACCAGACCCAGCGGAAGCCCGTGGACGAACGCTCGTACCGGGAAAGACTTGAAACCGGCAAGAAACTTGCCCCCCCGCTGGCCATGGTCTACGGGACCTTTGATCCCGCCGCGGTCCAGAAAGCAGCCGGAGACGTCAACCGGCTGCCGCTTGGCGGCTATGATCCGTCACCGTTGACGCTGACCAAGGACGCAGACGGCAAGGACGTCGCGGCAACCCAGCTCAAGCCCTCGCTCAGCGCCACCGGCCTGGCCAGCCAGTCGGCAGGGGCCATCACCGACTACTACGGCCTGGCAGCTGCCCGCGGTTACGAACAGAACACCTCCGTGATCGACGCCGTCCGTGTGCGGGCCAAGGCACCTGGTAGCTGGAAGCAGGCTCAGCCCGAGGTGGAGAAGCTCGCGGACGAGATCCGTGGGATGGGGCTGGATGCCACCATCGTGGCCGGCTCCGCGCGCGAGGACGCCAACATTTTTGTTCCGGGATATTCAAAGGATGACGCCGGCAAGGAATCCGCGCTGGGCAGCGTCAGCCAGTCGTGGGTCCGCCAGAACGCTGCAGATGCTGTGTCCGGCTCATTGACAGCCACCAACCTCACCCTGCTCTTTCTCACCCTCTGTGGTGCGGCCTTGCTGACGGGTGCATCGACGGTCAGTTACATCAGGCAGCGGAAGCGCGAGGCAGGGATACTGCGGGCAATGGGCTGGACCCAGCGGCGGATCCGGTCCTGGGTTCTGGAGGAATTTGCCGTCGGCGCCGGGCTACTGGCCGTAGCAGGCACCGTGCTCAGTCTGGTGAGCTGGAATCTGGCAACGGTCCTGGTCTCGGCCTCAGTCCTTGCCCTCTACCTGGCAGCCGCGTACTTCGCGGCGCAGCAGCTGCGTCACCGCGAAATCGTGGACCAGGAGCCGCAGCATGATGAGGGGCTGATCGCCGTTGACTCGCCGCTGACTTTCGCCAACCGGCAGCTGGGCACCAACAAATTCAATACAGTTTCACTGGCCGTGGCCGTTGGTGTGTTCGGTGCCGCCGTGGGAGGGCTGATCGCGCTGCTGATCGATATCCCACGTGCCGCCGGTGCCAGTGCATTGAGCGGCCTGGCGGCAGCCAGCGTGGCACTGCCAAGCATTGTCCTGGGTCTCTCGGGCGTTGCGGTGGGACTGGTCCTGACCTTGGTCACCGGGCGTTTTGAGCTCGGGGCCAAACGCCAGTATCTTGGCACGCTGGAGGCAATGGGCTGGAACCCGGACATGCTGGGCCAGGTCAGGCTGTTTGAAAACGCACTGGTAGGCACCGTGGCCCTTCCGGTGGGTGTTCTTGGCGCACTCGGCATCGGCCTGCTGGTTGCCCCGTATGCCGCGCTATGGGCCGGCCTGGCCGGCCTATTGGCTGTACTTTGCTGGATTCCGATTGCAACGAAAGTGGTCCAATGACTAACGAGCTGAATCTTCACCGGGTTCGCAACACCGACGCCGGCGACGGTTCTCTCCAGACCCGCGCCAATACCATCGTCAAGGCTTCCGAGCACGAGAAACCCCTCGAGCTCAGCAACATCAGCATCCACTATGGCGGTGGGAAGGGCGGGTCGGAGGCCGTGAGTGTGGTGGACGGCTTCAACCTGACCCTGCATGCCGGCGAGATGCATTGCGTCGCGGGCCGCAGCGGTTCGGGCAAGACCAGCATCCTGACCGTTGGTGCGGGACTTACGCTGCCGACGTCGGGCCGGGTTTTCTGGGAGGGTGACTCGCTCGAAAGCATGGGTGACGACGAAATCGCTGACCGCCGCCGTGCATTGATCGGTTATGTCGACCAGGGCGGCGCCCTGATCGACGGCATGAGCGCGCTGGAGAATGTGCTGCTTCCGGCGGTGCCTGACGGCGAGGTGGACCAGCGACGCGACATGGCCAAGGACCTTCTGGACCTTGTGGGCCTGGGCCGCCGTATGCGGCACCGTCCTGCCCAGTTGTCCGGTGGCGAACGCCAGCGGGTGGCGATTGCCCGTGCCCTGATCCTGGGCACCAGGGTCCTGGTGGTGGATGAGCCGACAGCGAGCCTGGACCGGACCTCGGCGAACCGCATCATCAGTATCCTCAAAGACACAACGTCGGACGGAATTGCCGTGCTGGTGGCTTCACATGACCACGAACTTGTCCGGCTGAGCGATACCCTGACCGAACTGATCTAGATTAGCCCAAGGCCCTGTCGCCTGAACATCCGGGTCCGCGCAGGCGGGCTCCGCCATCCCTTCGCACTAAAGGTAACTTCCCGCCAGTGACTTCACCAGACAAGCCCCCGTTCTACATCACCACGGCCATCACGTACCCCAACGGCGTGCCGCACATCGGCCACGCCTATGAGTACATCGCCACCGATGCAATGGCACGCTTCAAGCGGCTGGATGGGCACGAGGTGATGTTCCTGACCGGCACGGACGAGCACGGCATGAAAATCGCGCAGGCAGCCGAGAAGGAAGGCATCACGCCGAAGGAGCTGGTGGACCGTAACTCTGAGATCTACAAGGCGGCGCACGCCGCCCTGGGCATTTCCTACGACCGCTTCATCCGCACCACCGACGCCGACCACTACGCCGCTTCGCAGGCCATCTGGAAGAAGATGGAAGCGAATGGCGATATCTACCTGGACAAGTACGAGGGCTGGTATTCCGTCCGCGATGAGGCCTACTACGTCGAGGACGACACCGTGGTCAAGGAGGACGGTGTCCGGTACTCCCGCGAAACCGACACCGAGCTGACGTGGACGGCGGAAGAGAGCTACTTCTTCCGGCTTTCCGCCTACCAGGACAAACTGCTTGCACTCTACGAGGCGCAGCCGGAATTCGGTGCCCCGCAGTCCCGCTTCAATGAGGTCATCAGCTTCGTAAAGCGCGGCCTGGAGGATCTGTCCATCAGCCGTACCACCTTTGACTGGGGCGTCCCGGTTCCGGGCAACGACAAACACGTGATGTACGTGTGGGTGGATGCCCTGACCAACTACCTCACCGGTGTGGGTTACCCGGATGAGGAGTCGGATTCGTTCAGGAAGTTCTGGCCGGCGGATGTCCATGTCATCGGCAAGGACATTTCCCGTTTCCACGCCATCTATTGGCCAGCTTTCCTGATGAGCGCCGGCCTGGAGCTGCCCAAGCGGGTCATGATCCACGGCTTCCTGCACAACAACGGTGTCAAAATGTCCAAGTCGCTCGGAAACGTGGTGGCTCCGGAAGATTTCGTGGCACAGTACGGGCTGGACCAGGTCCGCTTCTTTTTCCTGCGGGAGGTGCCCTTCGGCGCCGATGGCAGCTACAACCACGAGGCCATTGTTGGCCGGATGAACTCTGATCTGGCAAACAACTTTGGCAACCTGGCTCAGCGCTCACTCGCCATGGTGGCCAAGAACTGCGAGGGGAAGATTCCGGCTCCGGGCGAGTTCAGCGCAAAGGATTCGGTATTGCTGGCCCAGGTCAACGGACTCCTGGACACGGCGCGCGCAGCGTTCGACAAGCAGGAGTTCAGCCGCGCCCTCGAAGCCATCTGGGGCGTGCTTGGCGACACCAATGCCTACTTCGCCGAGCAGGCTCCCTGGGTGTTGCGCAAGACCGACGTCGAACGCATGAACACCGTGCTGTACGTGACGCTGGAAGTGCTGCGCATCGTTGCGATTCTGGCCCAGCCGGTCATGCCGACGGCGTCTGCCGCCCTGCTGGACACGCTCGGTCAGCCGGAAGGCGACGCACGCCGGTTTGCTGCCATCGCGACGCCGGTTGTTGCGGGAACGGTGCTGCCCGCACCTTCCCCCGTGTTCCCCAAGTATGAGGAACCTGCCGAAGCGTAAGGGACCCGCGGACCGTGCCGCGCCCTCGGCATCGAATCGATGGATGCCCGTCCACTTGTTACGCAAGTGGGCGGGCATCCATTTTTTGTCCCGGCGCATCACTGGCTTGTCCTCCTCAGGACGCAACTCCGTGCACTGGAAGTGCGTCCAAGTAGTCCACTCCATGCAGGCGAGTGTAAATACCCCGGAAACAAGTAATGGATGGCTGAGTCGATGCGAGTAAACGCGTACCTTCTACTCGGGACTACGACGGGACGGCACCCTAGCCTGAGAAAGCAAGCGAACTGATGACACCGTCCGGGGAGTAACTGTCACCATTCATCTCGCTGTTTGAGGTCTCAAATAGTGGTCTTTCTACGTTCCGAAGACGGTTACTCCGCAAGGTCTGGTCAGTTCGAATCGGATTGGTATGGAGGGACCGAAAATGAGACGAGCTATTGCCACTCTCGGGGTTGTGGGCCTTGGATTGCTTGGCGCCACGGTGTCGGCGAACGCCGCACCCCCGGGAAAGATCACGATCTGCCATGCCACGGGCTCGGCAGCTAACCCTTATGTCGCTGAGACCATCAACCTGAGCGCGCTATCGGCACATGCCGGAGATACCGGCGATATAGTTCCCCAAAACGCAGGCGACATCATGCCGGACGGCCAGAACCTGACGCCTGGAAACATTGCGCTCCTCAACAATGACTGCGTTGCCGTTGTCGTCCCGCCGGTGGTTGTGCCGCCGGTGGTTGTGCCGCCGGTGGTTGTGCCGCCGGTTGTCGATCCGCCTGTGGTTGTGCCGCCGGTGGTTGTGCCGCCGGTCGTCGATCCGCCGGTGGTCGTGACGCCCGCTGTGGTGCCGGCGGTCGTCGATCCGCCGGTGGTCGTGACGCCCGCTGTGGTGCCGGCGGTCGTCGATCCGCCTGTGGTCGTGACGCCCGCTGTGGTTGTGCCTCCGGTCGTATCGGCCGCCACAACTGCAGTGTCCGCAGGGGCCGCTCCAGCGGCTGCAGCCACAAATGTGGGTTACAACGTCCAGACCGCTGTAGGCGGCAAATCTGATGCCGGCATCCCAGCGTGGCTTGCCGCATTGACCGGCCTCTTCACGGCTGTAGCCGCGCTCGTGCTCTGGAGGAGCGGGGTTCGGGCCAGGAACGCTAACGGCTAAGCAAAGACTCGGAGCGGGTGCCGTGAAACGCCAACTCGGCACCCGCTTCCCGTTTCCTCTTCTACAGGAGCACTCATGGCCAGTCGCCACCGGACCAGGAAGCTGCAGGGAGCCGGCACCCCTGGCCTGCTGTTGGGCTATCGGGATTTTCTCGTATTGTCGACCTGCGTCCTTGGGTTGCTGGTGGCCTGGCTGGTTTACGGCGCATCCGGACCTGGCAACCCTCACGCGGCGTTCGGCGCGGAAGTATCAGCTGGAACTCCTCTCCTGAGTGACCCGGGGGAACTGCGGGCGACGGCGTCACCTCTGGCATCCCCTGGGCGCGACGAGGCGGCGGTGCAGGCCGCAGCTACCGGGCCAGCTGCCGCCCAGCCGGCGGTTACAGGTCCCCCCGCTTCCGCTCCCCGACGCATCACGTACCAGGCGGCAGGCATGGACGTAGTGGTGCATCAGTTGCAGCCAGACGGCGGCGACGTTGAAAACCGGAGCATCGCGCCGCCCGAGACGATGGACGGTTATTGGCTCTCACCCTTCGGTGCGCCGGGAGCAGGGTCCGCGAATACCACCTACGTTATCGGCCACAGCTGGGAGGGCCTCGACGCACCCTTCAACCACCTGAGCTCGGCCGCTTCCCCCGGGGACGAGTTCACAGTCGGCACCGAAACAGGGGCCATGACCTACAGGGTGGATTCAGTCACCACCTATACGAAATCGACCCTAAAGGACAGTCCCATCTGGGCTGTGGTCCCCAATCGACTGGTCCTGATCAGCTGCTACACAGAGGATCCGTGGGGCAAGAATGTGGCGGTGGTCGCGTCGCCGGTTCCCGGCCGCTGATCACGTGCCGTTCCTAGCCGCAGGCAGGGCATCATGCCGTGGTCTGAACCGTCGCGGAATGTGCGGTGTTCGGATAATGAGACAGCTTGACCAGAATGTGGATAACTTGGCTACCCTGAAAACATGAGCCCATCCACCATTAACCTGGCAGTCATTCCCGGCGACGGCATTGGCCCCGAGGTCATCGCCGAAGCACTTAAGGTCCTGGAAAAGGTGGTGGCCGATGAAGGCGTCACGCTGGAACAGACCCACTACAAACTCGGTGCCCAGCACTGGCTCGACACCGGCGAGACCCTTCCCGAGGATGTACTCGCGGATCTGCGCACACACGATGCCATCCTGTTCGGCGCCGTCGGGGCCGCCCCGGGAGACACCAGGATACCCTCGGGAATCATCGAGCGCGAGATGCTGCTCAAGCTGCGCTTCAGCCTGGATCACTTCGTCAACCTCCGGCCCTCCCGCCTTTACGGCGGCGTGGGGAGCCCGCTGGCTCGCCCCGGCACCATCGATTTTATTGTTGTCCGCGAAGGAACAGAGGGTCCTTACGTGGGTAACGGCGGCACCTTGCGCGCCGGCACCAGGCACGAGGTTGCCACGGAAGTCTCGTTGAATACCGCCCACGGTGTGGAAAGGGTGGTGCGGGATGCCTTCCGCCGCGCCAGCGAACGTCCGCGCAAGCATGTCACCCTGGTGCACAAGCACAACGTCCTGGTCTTTGCGGGCCACCTGTGGAAGCGCACCGTGGAGGCCGTGGCGATGGAGTTCCCCGAGGTCAGCCACGACTACCTGCACATCGATGCCGCCACCATCTTCATGGTCACTGATCCGGCCCGCTTCGATGTGATCGTTACCGACAATCTCTTTGGCGACATCCTGACGGACCTGGCCGCTGCCATCACCGGTGGAATCGGGCTGGCAGCGTCCGGCAACCTCAACATGGACCGCACGTCACCCTCCATGTTCGAGCCGGTGCACGGTTCTGCACCGGACATCGCCGGCCAGCAGAAGGCGGACCCCACGGCAGCCATCCTGTCGGCCGCACTGCTGCTGGACCATCTGGGCTACACCGACGCCGCACGGAAGATCGAAGCGGCAGTGATTGCCGACGTCGAAAGCCGTGACGGCGGTGCGCGCTCCACCAGCGCCGTGGGCGACGCCATTGCAGCCGCACTGTAGGGGCCGGCATCAGGCGTAAGCTTTATCTGAATCACCAAAATGCTGCCGTGGTCCGACGATGAACCACGTTCACACGCCAGGCAGCCGACCGTGGAGGAACCATGACTCAGACTGCCCATGGCGTCGATTTCACCCAGCAGCTTTCGGCAACCCCGAAGTCCGCTGAAGAGCGTGCCGCCATCCTGGAGAACCCGGGCTTTGGCAACTACTTCACCGACCACACCGCAATTGTCGACTTCAGCGTCGATGAAAGCGGGCAGGGCGGCTGGCATGATGCACGGGTTGAAGCGTACGGCCCCATCGCGCTGGACCCTGCGGCCGCTGTTCTGCACTACGGCCAGGAAATTTTTGAAGGCATGAAGGCCTACAAGCACGCCGACGGTTCGATCTGGACGTTCCGTCCGGAGGCGAACGCAGCCCGCATGAACAAGTCGGCGGCGCGCCTGGCCCTGCCGGAGATTTCGGCAGAGTATTTCCTCGGTGCCATCCGCGAGCTCGTAGCAGCGGACAAGGAATGGGTCCCCGCCGGAGACGGCGAAGCCTTGTACCTTCGCCCGTTCATGATCGCCACCGAGGCCTTCCTCGGTGTCCGTCCGGCCCGCGAAGTGTCCTTCCGCGTCATCGCCTCTCCCGCCGGCAACTACTTCGGCGGCGAGCTCAAGCCGGTATCCATCTGGATCTCGCGCGAATACGCCCGCGCCGGCCGCGGCGGCACCGGTGCAGCCAAGTGCGGCGGCAACTATGCAGCGTCCCTCATCGCCCAGATCGAAGCGGAGGCCAACGGCTGCAAGCAGGTGCTCTTCCTGGACCAATTCAATGACAACGCCGTGGAAGAACTCGGCGGCATGAACGTGTTCTTTGTGATGAAGGACGGCTCGCTGGTCACCCCGGCGCTCTCCGGCACCATCCTTGAAGGCGTTACGCGCTCCTCCGTCATGCAGGTGGCGAAGGACATGGGCCGTGAGGTCACCGAGCGCAAGATCACGCTGGACGAATGGCGCGACGGCGTCGGGTCCGGGGAGATCGCCGAGGTCTTTGCCTGCGGCACCGCCGCCGTCATCACTCCTATCGGCGTCCTGAAGGACACCACGGAGTTCATCGGATCAGAGGATGCCAAGGCCGGCGAAACCACCATGGCCATCCGCGAGCAGCTGCTCGGCATCCAGACCGGCACCGTCGCGGACACGCACGGGTGGCTGACGCGCCTGGCGTAATTCCGTATTCAGTCCCGCATCAAGGCCGACGGCGGGTGGTCCGCAATTCTGATTGCGGGCCACCCGCCGTTGTGCTTTAAGTCCTGGCCGCCGTGTCCCAGCGCTTGCCGGCTTTGCGTGCAGCGTTCTTGAGCGCCTTCCGGGAAACGGGCTTCAGCGCCTTGCGGGCCGCTTCCTCCCCGAGGGCGAGGTTGCGCCGGGCATCGATCAGATCGTTCCACAGCGCGGTAGCGAAATTGCCGCCGTCCTGGCCGTAGACGTCGTACGGGTATTCCGCGAACTCGGAAGCGGGAGTGCCGGAAGGAAGCCCGCCGCCTGACTTCAGCGCGTAGGCATCGCCGAGCATCCAGGTTTGCGTCAGGTGCCGGGTGAGGTTCTCCTGGACAAAAACGCTCGAATCCGGGGCTGCGGCCGCTGCATCAAGCAACGCTGCCAGCCGCTCGGCCAGGAGCTTGGAAGCGGCATCCGCAACAGATCCGCCGGAGGCCGCCGCCGTGAAGTCCAGCTGGGTGTCGAATTCCTTCATACCGGCGTCCCACTCAACAGTTTCTCTGTTCTTCTCCCAGGTGGGAAACCATACCACGGCCCCCGTGGCGTGGTTGTGGATGTGCTGCAGGCCGTTTCCGTGATCTGCCGTGGCGTGGTCGTGCCCGGCGGTGTCCGCCTCGGACAGCAGCTGCCCCAGCGTGAGGGTATTCGGCTTGTCAGTCATGGATGGGGTCCTGTCGTTGCGGTCGGGGCAATGGAGACGTCATGTTCCGCAACCGCGGCAGAGCGGCTCCTTATTCCGTTGGATGCAAAGATGGTTGCGTGAGTACTCCATCAGTCACGGCCATCCTCCGCAGCTCTGAACTGACCCGGCGCCGCCTCGCGCCGAACCCGGGGCCCATGAGCCTGGACGGCACCAACTCTTACCTGATCGGCGCTCCGGACATTGCACAGCCCGGCGGGGCAGGCTATGCCAGCTGCGTGGTGGTGGATCCGGGGCCGCTGGACGAGCAGCATCTACAGGAGCTTGCCGCGGCCGGAACCGTGGAGCTGATTCTTATCACCCACCGGCACACGGACCACACGGCAGGGGCCGCCCGTCTCCACGAGCTCACAGGCGCGCCAGTCCGGGCGGCAGATCCGCGGCATTGCCATGGAGGCCCGGTGCTGGAGGACAACGAGACCATCCGGGGTGCTGGGGTCGTAATCCGCGTCCTTGCCACCCCTGGCCACACCTCCGATTCTGTCTGTTTTCACCTCCCGGATGACGGCACGGCCGGCACCGTCAATCCGGCCGGTTCCGTCCTCACGGGAGATACCATTCTGGGCCGCGGGACCACCATGCTGGATTTTCCGGACGGGACGCTGGGGGACTACCTTGCCTCGTTGGACCGCTTGGAACGGCTGGGGCCGGCCACGGTGCTCCCGGCGCATGGTCCGGTGCTCCCGGCGCTGGACGAGGTTACGCGCGCCTACCGGGAACACCGCCAAGACAGGCTGACCCAGATCCGTGCAGCGCTCGGCGCTCTGGGGCGGGATGCCGGGGTGCAGGCCGTCACCGACGCCGTCTACGCCGACATTGATCGCGCTGTGAGGCCGGCCGCGGAAATTTCGGTAGCGGCGCAACTCGACTATCTGCAGACGGAATATGACCGGCGCTGACGTTGTCCGGGTGCAGGCGCCGCAACCGGAGACTGTAGGCTTGAAACCATGCGTATCGCCCGGTTTGTAGTCGATTCTGATCCCCTCTATGGCATTGTTGAAGGCCAGCCCGGCAGTGAGGAAATCACTGTCATCAACGGCGATCCATTCTTCAACGGTGTGGAGCGCACCGCTGTCCGGCACAAGCTGGAGGACGTCCGGCTGCTTGCTCCCATCATTCCCCGCAGCAAGGTGATCGGGGTTGGCCGCAACTTCGTGGAACACGCCCACGAGCTCGGCAACGAAGTACCTCCGCAGCCGCTCCTGTTCCTCAAGCCGAACACGTCCGTCATCGGCCCTAACGATCCGATCGTACTGCCGGAGTTTTCCGAGGAAGTCTCCTACGAAGCCGAACTGTGCGTCGTGATCGGCCGTATCTGTAAGGACGTCCCGGAGGAGCGCGTTGATGAGGTCATCTTCGGATACACCTGCGGCAACGATCTGACGGCCCGCGACGTCCAGCAGACGGACATCCAGTGGGCACGTGCCAAAGGCTTCGACACCTCGGCCCCGCTGGGTCCGTGGATCGAAACCGAACTGGATCCCGACGATCTCTACATCAAGGGCTGGCTGAACGGCGAACTGCGCCAGGACGGCAGCACCAACCAGATGGTCCGCGGTGTCCGCGAGCTGGTGTCCATCGTCTCCCGTGCCTTCACCCTCCTGCCCGGTGACGTCATCATGACCGGTACCCCGGCCGGCGTCGACCTCCTCCAGGCGGGGGACCGCTACGAGATTGAAGTCGAGGGCATCGGCCGTCTGTCGAACCCGGTAGTCCGCCGCTAGGCTGCCGTCCACACCTCGTGCCGCAAACTGAAATCAACGCCTTTGAATTTTCAGCAAGCGGCAGGCGGTAAAGTTGGGGGCACTATGACTATTGCTTCTGAGCCGTTTGCTGCCTCCAACGCTGGCGTTCCTGCCGTGACTGCCGATACCCCGGTGCGGGTGCGTTTCTGCCCGTCACCGACGGGCACCCCGCACGTCGGCCTGATCCGCACCGCCCTCTTCAACTGGGCCTATGCACGGCACACCGGCGGCAAGCTGATCTTCCGTATCGAGGACACTGACGCGGAACGTGACAGCGAGGAAAGCTACCACCAGCTGCTGGAGGCGCTGAAGTGGCTCGGCATTAACTGGGACGAAGGCGTTGAAGTGGGTGGCCCGCACGAGCCGTACCGCCAGTCCCAGCGAAGCGATCTCTACCAGGACGTCATTGCCAGGCTCAGGGCCGGCGGCCATATTTACGAGTCCTACTCCACTCCGGACGAGATCGAAGCGCGGCACAAGGCTGCTGGCCGCGATCCAAAGCTGGGTTACGACGGTTTTGACCGCCATCTCACGGAGGAGCAGCTTGCCCAGTTCAAGGCTGAAGGCCGCGCCGCAGTGCTCCGTCTGCGGATGCCGGATGAGGACCTGACTTTCAATGACCTGGTCCGCGGCGAGATCACCTTCAAGGCCGGATCCGTGCCCGACTTCGCTGTGGTCCGTGCCAACGGTGCCCCCTTGTACACGCTGGTGAACCCCGTGGATGACGCTCTGATGGGCATCACCCATGTGCTCCGCGGCGAAGACCTGCTCAGCTCCACCCCCCGCCAGATTGCCCTGTACCGGGCGCTGTACGCAGTGGGCGTTGCCGAGTACATGCCGGAGTTCGGACATCTCCCGTATGTCATGGGCCAGGGAAATAAGAAGCTGTCCAAGCGCGACCCGGAGTCAAGCCTGTTCCTGCACCGGGAGCGCGGCTTCATCCCCGAGGGCCTGTTGAACTACCTATCCCTGTTGGGCTGGTCACTGAGCGCGGACGAGGACATATTCACGGTTGCACAGCTTGTGGAGCACTTCGACATCCATGACGTCCTGGGCAACCCGGCACGCTTCGACATCAAAAAGGCCGAGGCCATCAACGGCACGCATGTGCGCCTGCTGGCACCGGAAGATTTCCGCGGGCGCCTGGTTCCTTACCTGCGCGCTGCGGAGTTGGTGGGGGAGATCCTCACCGACCGCCAGGAAGCGATACTCACGGAAGCAGCGCCGCTGGTGCAGGAGCGGATCACACTGCTCGGCGAGGCCCCGGAGATGCTGGCCTTCCTCTTCAAGAACGACGACGCCATCGACGTTGCGGACGATGCCCGCAAGGGATTGCCGGAAAACCTGGGCGAAGTGCTTGATGGAGCGCTGACTGCCCTCGAAGGAGTGCAGGACTGGAGCGCGGAGAACATCCAGACCGCGCTCAAGCAGGCGCTGGTGGAGGACCTCGGCATCAAGCCGCGGCTGGCTTTCGGGCCCGTGCGCACCGCAATTTCGGGCCGCCGGATCTCGCCGCCCTTGTTTGAATCCATGGTCATCCTCGGCAAGGACTCATCGCTGAACCGCCTGCGCGCTTTCCGCGCCTGATGACTTCTTCCGGTGGTGCCCCAGCGGAGGTTCTGGCCGACAGCTTCGGCGCTGTCAGGGGTGTCCTGTTCGACATCGATGACACGCTGGTGGATCTCGAGTACGCCATGACCACGGCGCTCCGGGATGTCAGCGAACATCTCCTGCCAGGCCTCGATCCGGCCGGGTGGGCAAGGTTCGGAAGGATATTCACGCACGAGACCACGCACTACTACGACCGTTATCTCGCCGGCGAGCTGACCTTCAACGAGCAGCGGCTGCTGCGAGGACGTGCGGCGCTGGGGCACTTTGGTGTGGAGTTGGACGACGGAGAGGAATCACACGGCTGGCTGACGGCTTATTCCCGTCTGCAGCCCAGCTATGTCCGGGCGTTCGACGACGTTGGTCCGCTGCTGGATGCCCTGGACGCTGCCGGTATTCCTTATGGTGCCGTCAGTAACAATGTCCGCGACTACCAGCGCGTGAAGCTGGACAGTGCGGGCCTGGAACGGATCAGGCACCTCGTTGGCACCGATACCGTGGGCGTCCCCAAACCCGATCCTGCCATCTATCTGGAGGGTGTCAGGTTGCTCGGGACACCGGCCGGTGCAACGCTCTTTGTCGGCGATAACCGGCTGCTTGACGCAGAGGGTTCGACGGCGGCCGGTCTGTTAGGTGTGTGGCTTAACCGTGTGGGGGAGACAGCCCCGGACTTTGACGGCCCCGAGATAGCCTCCCTGGCGCAGCTGCTGCGCTGAAAGCAGCGGCGGGTCCGGGAAACGCGCTTTGGGGCGGTTCCCGGACCCGCTGGTTGTTGTCAGGCTCCTGGCACTGCGATCGTGCTAGACGGGTTCGGCCACCGGACGTTTCTTGCGGAGCACCAGGAAGGCGCCCACGGAACCGAACCCCAGTACGCCCAACAGCCACATGGCTGTTCCGGGGTCGGACTTCCCGATCATGTTGGCTGGCGATACCGCGGCGGCGCTGGAATACAACGTGTCAGTGCCCTCGGCTATCTGGGAGTTTCCGTCGGCCAGTTTGTCAGCGCCGGTGGCAAGCCGGGCAGATCCGTCGGCCAGTTTTGTGTTGCCCGCCGAGAGATCTGAGGCTCCGGCAGCCAGTGTCTGGGAGCCCGTCAGCAACCCGGGGTTGGCAGGATCCGAGGGGTCGCCTTTGATGCCCGCATTCAGGGTCAGCGTGCCTGCGGCCAGCCGGGAAGTTCCCTCTGTCATGCTGGCGGTGGCGGCGAGCAGGCCGGGGTGCTCGGGGTCTCCCGGTACGCCGTCCATGCCGACACGGATCTTGGACGTACCAGCTGCCAGGAGCTGGGTGCCCAGGACGACGCCTGGGCTGGCGGGGTCCTGGCTGTTCAGCTTTTCGCCCAGTGTGGCGAATCCTGCCGTGAGCCGTCCGCTGCCGGCGGCCAACCGCGTGGTGCCATCGCTGAGCTGGACTGCCCCGGCGTGAAGCTGGCTGCTGCCCGCCTGAAGCTGACCGGCTCCGGCCTGCAGCTGCGATGCCCCGGCGTCCAGTCGCTTGGCGCCGTCGTTGAGGGCATTGATCTTCGCCTTAATGAGTTGCAAGGTGACGAAGTAGCCCTCAGGGCCGTTGGCTGCGTCGGCCAGAAGCTGCAAACCCTGCGCCAGGGCAGCGGTGCCTGTTCCCTGGGCGGGATCATTGTTCTGACCCGGGAAACCCTTTAGCTGGACGGTCCCGGCGGCGAGCTTGCCGGCTCCGGCATCCAGCTGGGCGGCGCCCGCACTGAGCTTGGCGGCACCGGTATTCAGCTGCGTGGCGCCGTTGTTGAGCTGGGTACCGCCGTCGGCGAGGTTGTTTTCAGCGTTGCCCGCCGCCGTCGGGGTCAGTGCGGCCGACAGCTGAACCGCACCGGCAGCCAGCTTCTGAGCGCCGTCGTCTACCTGATAGACACCCGGGGCGAGCTTCTTGTCGACGTCCGTCTCGATCTTGACGGCGCCAGTTGAGAGCTTTTCGGCTCCGGCCTGCAGCTGATCGGCACCTGGAGCCAGTTTGTTGCTTATTCCGGTATAGATTTTCTTGGCACCGTCCGACAGTTTGCCGGCCCCGGCATCGGCCAGCCCAGCTCCGCTGGCAAGTTTCCCTGCACCGTCCTTCAGCTGGTCAGCGCCTGCGGAAGCCTGTCCGGCTCCGGCGTTGAGCCGGGCGGAGCCGTCCGTTATGCGCCCTGTAACAAGGGTGTAGAACGCCAAGAGGGCGATGAGCAACAAGGCAAGGATTGCGATGGCAATCTGCTGTGCACGGGTTCGGGTCTTGCTGAATACGGCGGCACGACTCTGTGACACAGATGGTTCCTTTCGAAGTACTCACCGGCAACAGCTCTGCTGCCGGATGCCCCGAGGTGTGATGCAGCTAACATTCGGAGCTGGCCGTGAAACCATCCCTGAAGCCTTGGGGGATTGTGGTTACTGCTAAGTAACTTACCGAGAGTAAACTTACTCGGACCGGCTTGGCAAGGGTTTCCCAAGTATTAACGTCAACTGCATGCCTGCCTTGTGGGATTGACCTGCCCAATGGAAGGCGGCGGCGGTCGATTTGTGCCAGCCAAAACTCTCGGGTAAAGTAATTACTCGTGCTGAGGCGCTGGGAGCGCGGGTTTTGACCCGGGATTCCGGCCCGAAAGTTTCATTGGGATATGGTGTAATTGGCAACACTACGGTTTCTGGTACCGTCATTCTAGGTTCGAGTCCTGGTATCCCAGCTCTGAGAAATCCGCGGATTCCGCTGAATCTCAGGCGTTTCAGATTCGCGCTGTGAATTTGAAACACGTGCTGAGTGTGTGAAATAATCACTTAGCTTGACCGGCAGCAGTGCCGGTTGGAGAGTACGCGGCCCCATCGTATAGCGGCCTAGTACGCTGCCCTCTCACGGCGGTAACGCGGGTTCGAATCCCGCTGGGGTCACCAAGTTCCCCCGGAACCTTTAGGTTCCGGGGGTTTTTTGCGTCCGGAGCCCGGATGCTTTTGCCGGTTCCCATGGTCGGATGGCCTCGTGTACTACTGAAGCAGATCGGGTCGACGACGGAACGCAAGTGCTGGGTCGCCGGTTTTCTGCGAGTGGCAATTCGTTGAACGCCATCGGGCTGATTCTGGCTGTTCCGGTCATTGTGTCGCACACATGGTGGATCGGAGGCCACGGCCCCGAACCGCACCCAGGGAATCAAACTGGGAAGTTGGGCAGTCATGGCCTTTTCGGAATCTCAGGCTTCCTGATTACCCGCAGCAGATCGGAGTCGGCATCCGCCACGAGTTATTGGCTGGCGAGGTTCCTGCGGATTTTCCCCGGCTTGCAGCATGCGTCGCCGTGGTGTCCTTCGTGGTTGCGCCGATCGCAGCTGTTTTCGCCACGGAAGGAGCCTGGATGAATGCGCCGGCTTACTTCTGTTCCTTGCGGCTGCATCCGGCTTCGCATCGTCACTGGCACACCTGCCGTTGTGCACCGCGGAAATGCTTCCCTAACTGGCATGATGATGCTGTGACCTTCCATGACAAGCCTGTGAGTGCGGGCGGCCCATCGCAGAAACCGGCGGCCGCTGCGGCCGTCGCCTTGCTTGAAGCGGTGCACCGAGATCTGGCGGCAACAACGCTTCCCTTGGCGCTGCCCGGCACGGAACAGGCTCGTTTGGACATCCGGAACTCGATGTCTCAGCTGGATGACTACATTCTGCCGCGGTACCGCAGCCTCGACGCTCCGCTTCTTGCCGTCGTCGGAGGTTCCACAGGGGCCGGGAAATCCACACTGGTGAATGCGCTGGTTGGCCACCCCGTCACCCGGGCCGGAGCCATCAGACCCACAACGCGGCAGCCCATCCTGCTCCACCATCCTGCCGATGTCCGCTGGTTCGAGGACCAGCGTGTGCTGCCGAGCCTCAGCCGGATCAAGGGCACCGTGGTGGACACACCGGTGCCGGCCCACCTGGCCGGGGCGACACCGGACGCTGCTTCCATCTCCTCGATGATGCTTCTTAGGGACCCCGCGGTACCGGAGGGCATCGCGCTGCTGGACGCCCCCGACGTCGACTCTATCTCCGACGATAACCGGAAGCTTGCAGGCCAGTTGCTGGCCGCCGCGGACCTCTGGGTATTTGTGACAACAGCCAACCGATATGCGGACGCCGTCCCCTGGAAGCTGCTGCTGGACGCCGGGTCGCGGGACATCATGGTGGCCGTGGTGCTGGACCGTGTGCCGCCCGCCGCTGAGGTGGAAGTCAGTACTGACCTTCGGGCCATGCTGACGCAGGAAGGCCTCGGCGAAGCAAGGCTGTTCATTGTGCCAGAGGTCCCGCTGGACCGGCTGGGCATGCTGCCATCCGGGGCGGTGGAGCCGCTGCGGCTGTGGCTGAAAGAACTTGCCGCAACCGCCGCCGGCCGGGCAGAGATAGCGCGGCGAACTCTCAACGGCACGGTCAAGGCGCTGGGCGGCCGGGTCCGTGCAGCGGCGCAGGCCGCGGAGGAACAGCAGCATGCCGCCCAGCTACTCGGCCAGGACGCCCGGGATGCCTACGCGGACGCGGTGACGCGGATCCTTGACGCCACCAAGGACGGTGCGCTTCTCCGCGGCGAGGTCCTGGCGCGCTGGCAGGATTTCGTGGGAACAGGGGAATTCTTCCGGAATCTGGAACAGAACATAGGCCGTCTGCGGGACCGGGCGGGCGCCTTTTTCCGGGGCGAACCCATGCCGGCCGTCAAGGTGGAAACCGCCATTGAGACCGGCCTCCAGGCTGTCATTATTGATGAGGCCGCCAACGCCGCCGAAGATACGGACCGGCGCTGGCGGTCCGATCCGGCAGGTCGCCAACTCCTCTGCGCTGAAGACCTCTCGGGGACAAGCCCCGGCTTTGCCGACAAGGTGGCCGCCGAGATCCGGGCGTGGCAGGGCGCCCTGATGGAACTGATCAGTACAGAGGGCCAGGGCAAACGCACCCAGGCGAGATGGCTGTCCTTCGGGATTAACGGCCTGGGCACCGCGCTGATGATTGTGGTGTTTTCCATGACAGCGGGGCTCACAGGGCTTGAGATCGGTGTGGCGGGAGGAACCGCCGTCGTTGGCCAGAAACTGCTGGAAGCAGTGTTCGGTGAAGACGCTGTCCGGCGGCTCGCGCAGAAGGCACGGGATGACCTTCATACCCGATGCCAGAGGCTTTTGGAGGCCGAGCAGCAGCGCTTCCTGGGCCTCCTGGAGACCGGGGGCCAGGAAACTGCGGCGGCACTTGCGGGCCACGTCAATGCGCTGAAGCTGCTGGCGGAGCAGGCATGAGCCGGCATGGCGTGGCACGGGAGGCTTCGCAGCTGCACCGCAGGCTGGAAGCATTAAACGCCGCCCGTGAGCTCGCTGAGGGTGTTCTGCCCGAGGAATCCCTGGACGGTGTGTTCCAGGTTCTGGAGCGCGCCAGTTCGCGCCGGTCCCTGTCCGCTGACCACACCGTCGTCGGCTTCTTCGGGGCAACCGGGAGCGGGAAGTCCTCACTATTCAACGCCGTGAACGGTGCGGAAATCGCTACGGCGGCAGCGCGTCGCCCCACCACATCGGAACCTTTGGCCAGTGTCTGGGGAACGGACGGCAGCGAGCCGCTGCTGGACTGGTTGGAGGTCCGCAGCCGGCACCATGCCGGACCAGTGGCAGGGTTCGCCGACGAAGCCACCGGTCTGATTCTCCTTGACCTGCCGGACTTCGACTCCACGCGGGCAGCAAACCGGGAAATCGTGCAGCGGATAGTGGGCATGGTGGATGTCCTGGTCTGGGTCCTCGATCCGCAGAAGTACGCTGACGCCGCTGTCCACAATGATTTCCTCACCCCGCTGTCATCCCATGGTGCCGTCACCTTGGTGGTGCTTAACCAGATCGACCGGCTGCCCGAAGCGGATATCAAGCCTGTTTTGGAATCGCTGAAGGGGATCCTGGCCCGGGACGGACTGGGCAAGGTGCAGGTCCTGGGGGCTTCCGCACTGGTTGGTACCGGGGTGGACCGGGTCCGCTCCGCGATCCGGCAGGTGGTGACCCGGCGCGAGGCTCTGTCCCAACGGCTGGCTGCCGACGTGGCGAGGGCTTCCGGGCAGTTGCGGGACGTGTCCGGCGATGGCGAGGCCGCGGGTGTGAAGCCCGGCAGCAAATCACGGCTGGCTGATGAACTCGCCACGGCAGCCAACGTCCCGTTGGTCGTTGACGCCGTTCAACGGTCCTACAAGCAGGAATCCATCCGCCGCACAGGCTGGCCAGTGACACGGTGGCTGATCAGATTCAGACCTGACCCGCTGCGCCGACTCAATCTGCGCCGCGATGGATCAAAGGCCGAAGTCAACCGTACGTCGTTGCCGCCCGCGGGTGCCCGGGAGCGGGCACGCACCGATGCGGCCGTCCGCGAATTCGCCGAGGCAGCAAGTCTCGGGGCGCCCGGGCCGTGGCGTGCCGCCATCAGGGGCGCGGCCCGGGAAGGCAAGGAGCAGCTTCCCGATGCCCTGGACCAGGCAATTGCCGGTACAGAGCTGAACGCCGGGCGGAAGTCCTGGTGGTGGGGTGTCTTCAACATCATCCAGTGGCTGGCCCTGCTGACAGCCGTGGGCGGCCTCGGCTGGCTCGGCGTTCTGGCTGTGCTCGGCTATCTGCAGATGCCTGTTCCGGAGGTGCCACGGGTGGAAGGATGGCCGATTCCCACGCTCATGATTGCCGGGGGAGTGGTGCTAGGCATATTCCTTGCCGTCACGGCGAAGTTCATTTCAGCAGGAGCCGCAAGGTCGCGCGCAGCCGCTGCACGGAAACGGCTGAGGGCCGCGGTGGCGGCGGTGGCGGAAAAATCGGTGGTGGAACCACTGGAGGTCGAAGTGAGCCGGCTTAAGTCCTTCAATGCGGCGCTCAAGGCTGCCGGCGGCAAATAACCGTTCCCGGCAGTTTTCTACAGAGCCGCCGATCCTAGCGTGTCGTGGCGGCGTCCCGGACCTTGATCATGGTCCGGAGGTTCCGGGTTGTTGTGCTGGCCTTGAATTTGGGTTTGGCTGAAATCTTGCTGAAGGGACTGTCCAGCGTGCCACCCACGGGCGCCAGCCAGGCCATAGCCTCCGGCCCCAGCCTCTCCTGTTGAGCCCCGTGCAGGGCATCCCCTGCTGCGAAGAGTTCGTCGAGCATGGCAGGATCCGAGGCAAGGGTGACGTAGCTATGCGTGGTTTTGTCGTCAGAGGGGTAGGAACAGGAATCGATGAGTTCGGCGACGCGGGCTGCCGGAAGCACTACCACCCAGGCATCGTAACCGAAGGATTTCCGCAGGCACGCTTCGATTTCGTCTTTGACGGCAGAAGCGCCATGGTCACTGTGCAGGACCACGTTTCCGCTTGCCAGGAGGGTTTTCACTCCGGAGAACGAGGGCGTTTGCAGGGCCTCCCTGAGGTCTGCCATTTTGATGTTGATGCCGCCCACGTTGACGCCGCGGAGAAACACTGCGTAGCTGTCCATGCGGAAAGCCTACCCGCGTGCACATCCGTCCGGCGGAACCCCAACGGTGCGGAGCGTACAAAGGCTCAGTCGTTGTTATTGCGCAGCGCCTCAGTGAGGATGCGGGCCGCGTTGCAAACCACCTCCGCATGGAGCCGGCCCGGCTGGCGGGTCAGGCGCTCAATGGGACCGGAAATCGATACGGCCGCAATGACGCGGCCGGACGGTCCGCGCACGGGTGCAGAAACGGAGGCGACCCCCGGCTCACGTTCGCCGAGGCTCTGGCCCCAGCCCCGCCGTCGTACTCCTGCCAGTACGGTGGGCGTGAAACGCGCCGCCTGGAGCCCTTCGAGCAGACGGTCGTGGTCCTCCCAAGCCAGCAGCACCTGCGCCGCAGATCCGGCTTTCATGGACAGCTGGGTACCCACCGGGATGGTGTCGCGCAGACCGATAGGGCGCTCAGCGGAGGCGACGCACACACGCCAGTCGCCCTGACGCCGGAAGATCTGGGCGCTTTCGCCCGTGGCGTCGCGGAGTTGCATCAGCACGGGCCCTGCCGAGGCGATCAGCCGGTCCTCGCCGGCGGCGGAAGCGAGCTCCACGAGGCGGCTGCCGAGCACAAACCTGCCCTGGATGTCCCGGCTGACCAGCCGGTGATGGACCAGGGCCAGGGCCAGCCTGTGTACGGTTGGCCTGGCCAGTCCGGTGGCAGCAACCAGCTGCGCCAGAGTGGTGGGGCCGGCCTCAAGTGCGTCAAGCACATGGGCCGCTTTATCTATGACACCGACTCCACTAGAATTGTCCATGTAATGATATTGCCGTCTCAATATCTGAGATGCAAGTTGTTTCGCTGGCTTATTCCACGGCTCTGCTGATTCAGTGGATACATCAGCCAACAGCAGTGAAGGGAGATGGCCATGGCAAATACATTGGCCGAGAAAGTCTGGGACGCGCACGTGGTGCGCAAAGGCGACGGCGAAGGTGCCAATGCCCAGCCCGATCTTCTCTTCATCGACCTGCATCTGGTCCACGAAGTCACCTCCCCGCAAGCATTCGAAGGTCTACGCCTGGCCGGCCGCAAGCTGCGCCGCCCGGACCTGACAATCGCCACGGAGGACCACAACACTCCCACGCTGAACATCGACAAGCCAATTGCCGATCTCACCAGCCGCACGCAGATCCAGACACTGCGCAACAACTGCCAGGAATTCGGCGTGCGCCTGCATTCACTGGGTGACGCCGAGCAGGGCATCGTCCATGTGGTGGGCCCCCAGCTGGGACTGACCCAGCCGGGCATGACGGTGGTCTGCGGCGATTCGCACACTTCCACCCACGGGGCATTCGGCGCGCTCGCCATGGGCATCGGAACGTCCGAGGTGGAGCACGTCATGGCCACGCAGACGCTGTCCCTGAAGCCGTTCAAGACCATGGCTATCAACGTTGAAGGAACCCTGCGGCCGGGCGTCACGGCCAAGGACATCATCCTGGCCGTCATCGCCAAGATCGGCACCGGCGGAGGCCAGGGCTATGTCCTGGAATACCGGGGTTCCGCTATCCGTGCGCTCTCCATGGAAGCCCGGATGACCGTCTGCAACATGTCCATTGAGGCTGGTGCCCGCGCCGGACTGGTTGCTCCGGACCAGACCACCTATGACTACATGCACGGCCGCCCGCACGCGCCGGAAGGCGCCGAGTGGGACGCCGCCGTGCAGTACTGGGACACGCTCCGGACCGACGACGACGCCGTGTTTGACGTCAGTGTTGACCTCGACGCCAATACCCTGGAACCGTTCGTCACCTGGGGCACCAACCCCGGACAGGGCGTCTCGCTCTCATCCAAGGTGCCTTCACCGGAGGACTTCGGCGATGAAAACGCCAAGGCTGCCGCGGAGCGGGCACTGCAGTACATGGACCTGGCGCCCGGAACTCCGATGAAGGATATCCGGGTGGATACCGTCTTCCTGGGTTCCTGCACCAACTCACGCATTGAGGATCTCCGGGTGGCCGCGGACATCATCCGCGGACGTGAAAAGGATCCGAACATCCGCATGCTGGTGGTCCCTGGATCAGCCCGCGTCCGGCTCGAGGCCGAGGCCGAGGGACTCGATAGGGTGTTCAAGGACTTTGGCGCCGAATGGCGGTTTGCCGGCTGCTCCATGTGCCTGGGCATGAACCCGGACCAGCTGGAGCCGGGGGAGCGCTGCGCCTCTACGTCCAACCGGAACTTCGAAGGACGCCAGGGCAAGGGCGGCCGCACGCACCTGGTCTCGCCGGTGGTGGCCGCTGCCACGGCGATCCGCGGAACCCTGAGTTCGCCGTCGGACCTTGATCCGGCACCGGAATCCGCAGCCATCCACACAGACGCCGCCTGACCGATTCACCGAGGAAGACTCCATGGAAAAGTTCACCACCCACACCGGAATCGGCGTCCCGCTGCGCCAGAGCAACGTTGACACGGACCAGATCATTCCGGCCGTGTACCTCAAGCGCATCACGCGCACCGGATTCGAGGACGCCTTGTTCTCGGCCTGGCGCAAGGATCCCGCGTTCATCCTCAACCAGGCGCCCTTCAACGTGGGCTCCGTGCTGGTGGCCGGCCCGGACTTCGGCACCGGTTCATCACGCGAACACGCCGTCTGGGCGCTGAAGGACTACGGATTCAAAACGGTACTTTCTTCCCGCTTTGCGGATATTTTCCGCGGCAACTCGGGCAAGCAGGGACTGCTGGCTGCCGAACTCGCCCAGGATGACATCGAGCTCATCTGGAAGGTCCTGGAGAACGCTCCTGGAACCGAGGTCACAGTGGACCTGGTCTCCAAGACCGCCATCTGCGGCAACATAGTGGCGCCTTTTGAGATTGATGACTACACCCGCTGGCGCCTGCTGGAAGGCCTCGATGACATCGGACTCACCCTGCAGCACGAGGAAGACATCACTGCGTACGAGGCGACCCGCCCGTCCTTCAAACCGAAGACCCTGCCCGCGAAGCTTTCGTAGCCTGCGCCTGGCCCGCGCCTCATTCACCGCTGGCCTGGCGGCCCGGCCATTTCGGTTCGGTAACACTACCTCCTATGCTTAGCGGGAGCCTTTTTAAGGATTCTGGGGCTAGTAGTCGTAAGGAAGCCGTATATGAGTAGTGTTCTGACAATCCGCGGAGGCGTCCCGCTTACAGGCCGTGTCACCGTGCGCGGGGCCAAGAACCTCGTTCCCAAAGCGATGGTGGCGGCGTTGCTGGGCAACGAACCGTCAGTGTTGCGGAACGTCCCGGAGATCAAAGATGTTGAGGTAGTCACGAGCCTCCTCCAGCTCCATGGCGTGACCGTGGAGAAGGATCCTGTATCGGGGGACCTTACGCTGGATCCCAAGAACGCCAAGACGGCGCCGAGCACTGCCATCGACGCCCACGCAGGCGATTCACGAATCCCGATCCTGCTGTGCGGACCGTTGATGCACGCAATCGGCGAGGCGTTTATCCCGGATCTGGGCGGCTGCAAGATCGGCGACCGGCCCATCGATTACCACCTCAATGTGCTCCGGCAGTTCGGCGCTGTGGTGGAAAAGCGCCCAGGCGGCATTCACATCTCAGCACCCAAGGGGCTTCATGGTGCCAAGATCTCCCTGCCCTACCCCTCGGTGGGGGCGACCGAACAGGTGCTGCTGAGCGCCACCCGCGCGGAAGGAATCACCGAGCTTTCCGGTGCGGCTACCGAGCCTGAGATTGTGGATCTCATTGCCGTGCTGCAGAAAATGGGTGCCATCATCAGCGTCCAGACGGACCGCACCATCCGCATCGAAGGCGTCCGGGATCTAGGTGGCTACAACCACCGGGCACTCTCGGACCGGAATGAATCGGCGTCCTGGGCTTCGGCCGCACTGGTCACCCGGGGTGACATCTTTGTTGAAGGTGCTTCGCAGCGGGACATGATGACGTTCCTTAACACCTACCGCAAGGTGGGCGGCGGTATGGACATCGGCGATGACGGCATCCGTTTTTACCACCACGGCGGCAAGCTCAACCCCTTGGTGCTGGAAACCGACGTTCACCCCGGCTTTATGACTGACTGGCAGCAGCCCCTGGTGGTGGCACTGACGCAGGCTGAGGGTGTTTCGATCGTTCACGAGACCGTGTACGAGAACCGCTTCGGCTTTACCGAGGCCCTGATCCGGATGGGCGCGAACATCCAGGTGCACCGCGAATGCCTGGGCAGTGTGCCTTGCCGCTTCGGCCAGCGGAACTTCCTGCATTCCGCAGTTATTTCCGGGCCCACTCAGCTCAAGGGCACGGATATTGACGTCCCGGATCTGCGCGGCGGCTTCAGCCACCTTATTGCTGCCTTGGCGGCTACGGGAACGTCACGCGTGACCGGGATTGACATCATCAACCGCGGCTACGAGCGGTTTACTGAAAAGCTTGCCGGCCTGGGCGCGGATTTCGACATCTCCTCCGTAAAGTAGCGGTGCCCACGTGAAGGAATCGGCCAGGAGCCGTATCACGTTTGTGATCATTGCAGCGATCGCGCGGTCGTCGCTGAACCTGATGATGAACAGGAAGTGGGAGGGCACGGAGAAGCTGCCTGCCGGCGGTTTCATCGCCGCACCTAACCACTGCACGGAGATTGACCCCCTGATTGTGGGGCACATGCTCTACAACCAGAACCGGGCTCCGCATTTCCTGGCGAAGGCTGGGCTCTTCAAAGTGCCAGTCTTTGGGGCTATTCTGCGCGCCACCAAGCAGATCCCGGTGGAACGTTCGACGGCGGGCGCGAACCGCTCGCTGCAGCTCGCCCAGGAGATAGTGGACGAAGGCGGGGCGATCGTCATCTACCCGGAAGGCACATTGACCCGGGACCCGGACCTCTGGCCGATGAAGGGCCATACCGGCGCCGCACGACTGGCCTTGGAAACAGGAATACCCGTTGTGCCGATAGCCCACTGGGGCGCTCACGAGGTCTTTCCCCGGTACGCCAAGAAGTTCTACCTGTTTCCGCGGAAGACGTCCCGTCTGGTTATCGGTGATCCGGTGGATCTCAGCGCTTTCGCCGGGCGGCCCATGGATAAAGCCACGCTGACGGCTGCGACAGAAGTGATCATGGTTGCTGTAACTGGCCTGTTGGCCACGCTGCGGGGCGAAGAACCGCCAGCCGAGCGGTGGGATCCCTCCGCTCATAATCAGGCGAAACACGGGCGCTTTATGGAGCGCGGTAAATCCAACGGCGGTACTGCTGCAACAAACGACAATATTGGGGACAGCACCGAATGACGGCCAATCTAAAACGAGGATCATCTGCCACCAATGTGGCGATCCTCGGAGCAGGCTCTTGGGGGACTACCTTCGCCAAGATCCTGGCCGACGCAGCAACGGCCGCTGGAGTGGAACGCCGCATCCGGCTCTGGGGCCGGCGGGCCGAAGTGGTAGCCCAAATCAACAGTCTTCACCGCAATACGCAATATCTGAACGACGTGGATCTTCCCCACAGCATCACCGCGTCCACGGACGTCGCCGAGGTCATCCCGGGAGCTGATCTGGTGGTGTTGGCCGTGCCGGCGCAGTCACTGAGGCTGCAATTGCGTGACTGGAAGCCCCTGCTGGGCTCCGGTGCCTTTGTGGTTTCACTCATGAAGGGCCTTGAGCTTGGCACCGACTCGCGTATGAGTGAGGTCATCAGCGAGGAACTTGGCATTTCCCCGGACCGGATTGCCGTCGTGTCCGGGCCCAACCTGGCCATGGAGATCGCGCGCGAAGAGCCCACGGCGTCCGTTGTGGCCTGTTCGGATTCCGACGTTGCCGGCTGGATTGCCCGGAGCTGCACCGCACCCTATTTCCGTCCGTACACAAGCCCAGATGTGGTGGGCGTGGAAATCGGCGGGATCGTCAAGAACGTCATCGCTTTGGCGGTAGGAATCTGCGAGGGAAAGCAGATGGGGGACAACACCAAGGCCTCCGTGATCACCAGGGGGCTGGCTGAAACGTCAAGGCTGGCGCTTGCATTGGGCGGGGAGGCCCACACCATGGCAGGCCTTGCCGGCCTGGGTGACCTCGTGGCCACATGTTCTTCGCCGTTGTCGCGGAACCACACCGCCGGCAGACTGTTGGGTGAAGGCTTCACCCTCGACCAGGTAACCGAAAAGATGACCCAGACTGCCGAGGGCATCAAATCGGGGCAGGCTGTCCATGAGCTCGCCGGGAAACTCGGCGTCGAAATGCCCATTACCGCAGCTGTGGTGGCAGTCTTGGCGGGGAAAATGTCCGTTGACCAACTGGGACCGCGCCTCCTGGCGCGGGAACTGAAATCCGAAGGCGACTACTGACAGTGTCGGCAGAAAAATTGACAGCGATGGGCCAGCCGAAACCGCGTGTCGCGGTCCTTTTTGGCGGGCGTTCCAGCGAGCACGCAGTGAGCTGCGTAACCGCAGCCGGTGTGCTTGGGGCAATCAACAAAGACAAGTACGAGGTCATCCCCATCGGGATCGCCAAATCAGGCCAATGGGTCTTGGCCACGGGGGACACCGAAAAGTGGTCACTGGCTGCGTCGTCCCTTCCGGAAGTGGCGCCGTCGTCCAGTACCGTGACCCTGGCCGAGATCGGCGGGGAGCACCAGCTGATCGTGGCGTCCCCCAATGAGGTTCCGCGGGAACTCGGCACCGTGGATGTTGTTTTCCCGCTGCTGCACGGGCCGTTCGGCGAGGACGGGACCATCCAGGGGCTGCTGGAGCTTTCCGATACGCGCTATGTCGGAGCTGGCGTACTGGCCTCTGCCGTTGGTATGGACAAGCACTTCATGAAGGTGGTGTTCGAGTCCGCAGGACTGCACGTGGGGCCGTACATTGCTGTTACGGACCGCCAGTGGCTCAAGGATCCGGAGTCTGTTCGCAAGCAGGTTGATCGGCTGGGGTTCCCTGTGTTCGTCAAGCCGGCCCGGGCAGGATCCTCCATGGGGATTTCCAAGGTGGACTCCCTGGAAGGGCTGGACATGGCCATCGAAGAGGCCCGCGCACACGATCTCAAGCTGGTAATCGAGGCTGGCATTATTGGCCGCGAAATCGAATGCGCCGTGCTTGAGGGCCGGGGAACCGATGCCCCCAGGACGTCCATGCCGGGTGAGATTTCGGTGGCCGTGGGCGAGCATGAGTTCTACGACTTCAACGCTAAGTACGTTGAGGAGGATGCCGCCGCGCTGAGCTGCCCGGCGAACATTCCCGAGGAAGCCATTACGCGGGTCCGCGAACTGGCTGCGGTGGCATTTGACGCTGTAGGCGCCGAAGGGCTCAGCCGGGTGGACTTTTTCTACACTCCGGATGGCGAGCTGATTATCAACGAGATCAACACCATGCCCGGCTTCACACCGAAAAGCATGTATCCGCAGATGTGGGCGGCTTCAGGATTGAACTATGCCGGGCTTATCGACGAACTCATACACCTGGCGCTGAACAGGAAGACCGGGCTTCGCTAGCCGGACCGTTGAGAACTACTTGCTGGCCGGCACGTCCTGCAGATCCTCCTGACCCACACACTTCCGGCTGGCCTTGATCTTGGCGGCGGCCGCAGACAGGTCGGCCAGCACGGTTGCAGAGCTGATCTTGTCCGGGTCCATCAGGATCTCGGTGGCGGGCTCGCGCCCAAACGTGGTCAGCGTCCACACCGGACTACCTTCCTTGATGACCCAGTCAATCCCGTTGACGCTCACACAGCGGTCCGTCGTGGGGCCCGGAACGTTGACGCCACAGCGGAGAATCACCTGGGAGGGATCACCCCAGGCAGCTGTTGCCTGGCTGTTGGTCTTGCGCAGTCCGGCGTCGCCGATCGCGTCGGGAAGGGCAACCATCATGGGAGCGCACGCCGGATTCGCGGCATCCTGGGCCGCCGTGACGTCGACGGCGGGGGAGCAGCTGGCAACGGTCACCGCCAGTGCGGCAAAGGCGCCTGCGGCGACGGCCCGCCGGAGCGCCGACGCAGGGTCTGCGGGGGAGTGAAGCATGCACCCATCTTTCCCGTTTCAGCGCGGCGGCGCCAGTCGCCGGAACGGCGCCGGCAGGATGGGTTGCTCCTGTTACCACAGGATTTGCCAAAGGGGCGCACATCCGGCCGTTTCCCCCTTATGATTGCCTCATCACTTCTGGTCTCACCCGTAAGCGAGCACACTTGAATAACTTCAAACGGACGGCCTTGCTGGTTGCGGTCGTTTTCCTCACGTCCGCACTGCCGCAAGCCGCGTTCGGGTCCTCGAATGCCGTGGCAAGCGTCCCATCGTCCTCGGTCACCCTGACGTCACCGTCGCGCGTCGGCGCAGTCAACGATCCGGGCACCCCGGCTCCGCTGGACGACTTCGTCAGGCCTCCGGTTCCGGAGCGTGGCACGTCGTTGGAATACACCTACGTGTCCTCGCCGCTTTCCGGCACGATGAAAACCACTCTGGTCACCGTGAAACTTGCGGACATGACGGTGGATCAGACCAACAGCGCAGTTCCCGTGGCTGCGGCCCGGGCGTCCCTGAACGCCTCCGCCGCTTACTGGGCGAGGCAGACCGCCAACCGGGTTGACATCTCGCTGGTCTCGTCACAGACAGCCTTCAGCTCGTCGGCCAGGTCAACGCAATCGCCGGCGGAGATTGCCGATATCGTGGCCAGCGAACTCGGCTGGGTCCAGACGGCCTACACCGCGCTGGTTATCTTCGTCCCCGGCGGCTACCTCAACAACGGTGCGGCCGGGATGACCTACAGCAACGGATCGTTCGGCGGACGCATTGTCATGCCCCAGAACAGCAGGCTCACCACGCCGGTGCTAACTCATGAATTCGGCCATGCCCTGGGGCTGGACCACGCCAACAGCTTGCAGTGCGGAAGCGGCGTAGCTGACGTGGGACCCGGCTCCTACGCAGGATTCGCTGACGCGAGCTGCAGCATCAGGGCCTACGGCGACAACCTTGACATCATGGGGATCTCGCATTACGACTACATGCCCGTGATCAGCTCCACCTTCTGGGAAATGGGCCGGTTCGGCTACGGCAACGAGATCTCCGACGCCGGAACCGTGACCGCCGCCAAAACCGTCACCCTCAAGCCGTGGGCCGGCGACGAAGCCGGACGTGCCACCAAATTCACCGACCCCAAATCGGGCGAAGTCTATTATCTGGAACTGCGGATTCCCATCGGCTACGACGCCGGGCTGGCCGTAGGCGGCAACCGGGGAGTCAAGATCACCCAGCAGGGCTCCGGAAACTCCTCCATCCTGCTGCCGTCGTCCACACTGCCGTTCACCGGCTACTACAGCAGCTCCCAGGCTTGGCAGGCAGGCAGTACCTTCACCACCCACACCGGCACCCGGGTGACCATCGAATCCGTGACTGATGCTGCCGCCGTCGTGACCCTGCGTCCGCAGGGCAAACCCGCCGTCGGGTACGCCGAATCGATGGCCATCAACAGCTCGGCGGACAAAGCATCCCTCGACGTACGTGGCTGGGCATTCGACGGCGCCGATCCGTCCGGGTCCTCGCAGGTCCACATTTACGTGACCGATCCAGGCGGCGTCCGGACGGGCTACGCCGTGGCCGCCAACCAGCCGCGGCCCGATGTCAATGCCGTCATGCAGGTGGCGGGCGACCACGGCTTCACGAAGTCGTTGGATCTGACCGCCGTGGGCACCTACAGCGTCTGCGTCTACGCGCTCGGCAGCGTGGAAACGGCAGACCTGGGCTGCCGGACGCTGTCACTCCCCGGATCCGCACCGCCGGTCGGCTACCTTGATTCGGTCTTCGTCGGGCTGTCCAACGGCAGCCCCGTACTCCGCGCTACCGGCTGGACGTTCGATCCCGGAACGCCTGCCGCCTCTATCCCTGTCCACGTCTATGTGACCGATCCCGCCGGGAAGACCACGTCCCAGCCCTTCACCGCTGACAGCCCGAGAACCGACGTCAATGCGATCATGGGAGTCTCCGGCAACCACGGCTACAGTGCGGAAATCCCCATCGCCGTAAGCGGGCAGTACACAGCCTGCGCCTACGGCCTTGCCGTTAGCCGCTTCAACCTCGGGAACAGCCTGCTGGGCTGCAAGTCCATCTCGGCTCAGGCGACGGCCGCCCCGATCGGATACCTCGATTCCACTGTCCTGAACAGCGCAAGCACTGCCGCCTCCATCACAGTCAGCGGCTGGTCGCTGGATCCGGGCACACCGTCTGCATCCATTCCGGTACACATCTACGTCACGGCGCCGGACGGGACCACCACCAGCACCGCGCATACGGCCAACCTGGTCCGCGCAGACGTCAACGCGGTCATGGGCACCGCCGGGAACCACGGCTACACGGCGGCAGTTCCCATCAATCAGCCCGGGACGTACCGGATCTGCGCCTACGGGTTGGCCGTCAGCGTGCTGCCCCTGGGCAACAGCCTGCTGGGATGCCAGAATGTGACGGCGGGGGCCACGCCGCCCCCGGTCGGGTACCTCGATTCCGCCAGGATCCGGACGGACGTCCAGGGTGCGACCCTAACTGCGGACGGCTGGACCCTTGATCCCGGTGTGCCGGCAGCAAGCATCCCGGTGCATCTCTACGTGACCTATCCTGACGGCAGCACCAGGGGCACCGCCTACATGGCCGACATGCCTAGGCCTGATGTCAACACCATCATCCAGGTGCAAGGTGACCACGGCTATAGCGAGACCATTCCCGTGACCCAGCGGGGAACGTACACTGTCTGCGCCTGGGGCCTGGGCGTGGCAGGGCTCTCCTCCGGGAACACTCAGCTTGCCTGCCGGCAGGCCACGTTCTGACAAGTATGTCAGTGCCGCGCTGTAGCCTAGTGCCGTGCCTGAAACACCATTGACTGCTGCCGATCTTTCCGAAGCCGGGCTCCTGGCCCGGATCTTCCCGCGCCTGGAAATGGGGGAGCGGCACAATGCGGCCACACTGCTGGGGCCTGGGGATGACGCGGCGGTCATCGCGGCGCCGGATGGCCGCACAGTCATCAGCATTGACACCCAGGTGGAGGACCAGGACTTCAGGCTCCACTGGAACAACGGCTACCGGACCACCGGTTTTGACGTCGGCTGGAAGTCTGCCGCACAGAACCTCAGCGACATCAACGCCATGGGTGCCACAGCAACGTCCATGGTGGTCAGCCTCACTATTCCACCGGCAACACCCGTCAGCTGGGTGGAGGACTTCGCAGACGGACTGACGGCCGGCATCCGGGAGCTCGGCGCGGCGGAGTGCTCGGTGGCCGGAGGCGATCTGGGCCGCGGACGGGAACTGGCCGTCACCGTGGCCGTGCTCGGAACGCTCAACGGGAAGAACGCCGTCCTGCGCTCCGGCGCCCGCCCCGGAGACACAGTGGCCCTGGCCGGGACCGTGGGCCGCGCCGCCGCCGGGCTGGCGTTGCTTGAATCAAAGCGGACGGTGGAATCGCTGAACACCGAACAGCGGGCCCTGATGGACAGCCAATGCAGGCCGGTGCCACCGCTGGCAGCTGGCCCGCTGGCCCAGGCCGCGGGCGCGACAGCCATGCTGGATATCTCTGACGGTCTGGCCCGCGACGGCGCGCGTCTGGCCGCCGCAAGCAACGTGATCCTGAACTTTGCGGAGGAGGAACTGAAACTACTGGCGGCTCCGCTGCTGCCGGCCTCGGAACTTCTGGGGGCGGATCCATTGGCCTGGGTGCTCGGCGGCGGTGAGGACCACGGACTTCTGGCCACATTCCCGGCAGCTAATCAGCTGCCGTACGGATTCACTGCGATAGGCTCAGTGGAAGCCCTTTCATCAACTGTACGCACGGGCATCATGATCGCGGGCCGGCCCGCCAACACCGGGGGATGGGACCACTTTGCAGACTAAAATTGCCGCCAACGCGCAAGCGATGAAGCGGTGGTTGGCGAAGGCCGAAACTGCGCTGGGAAACCACAGTGACCGGCTCAACGCCATCAATATTTTTCCTGTGGCGGACGGCGATACCGGCACCAACCTCTACCTCACTGTCCGCGCCGCCGCCGTGGCCCTGCGTGACACTGACTCCGACCAGAACGACGTCGGAGCCGTTCTGGCGAAGGCCGGCCAGGCGGCCATGGAGCAGGCCCGCGGGAACTCCGGAACGCTGTTCTCCGTTTTTCTCTGCGCCGCCGCCGAGCCGCTGGCCGGACGCACACGACTGAGCGCACCTTTGCTTGCCGCAGCCCTGAACCGGGCCCAGATCCGGGCCTGGTCGGCGTTGAGTGATCCCGTACCGGGAACCATGCTGTCCGTGATGGAAGCAGCGTCACTGGCCGCCGCGGCTGTAGACGCCGCGCAGCACGGTGATGACAGCAACCATGCGCTGGGACTGGCGCTGGACGCTTCCGTTGAGGCGGCCCTTGAGGCCGTAATCCGCACAGAAGCCCAGCTGGACGCCCTGCAGGCTGCCCATGTGGTGGACGCCGGCGGCGTAGGCATGCTGCTGATCCTTGACTGCCTGCGTTCCGCCGTCCTCGGTGAAGAGCTTCAGGCGGAGCTCCTGGACGGACTCCACGGCTATGACCTGCAGGACCGGCACATCCACACAGATATGCCGGACGACGACGGCGTGGAAGTCATGTGCACCATCAGCCTTTCGCCGCTGGATGCCGCCACATTGCGTCAGCGGCTGGACGAAATCGGAGAGTCCGTGATCATGAGCCAAGTGGGCGGCGCAGCGGACACCGGCGGCAGCTATCGCTGGCGGGTCCACGTCCATGTGCCCGACGCTGACCCAGCCGTCACCTTGATCCGCTCCCTTGGCGATCCCACTAACCTCAGCATCAGTGAACTCGCCCTGCCACGGGATCCGGAGACACGGGACCCGGGCGCCCGCAGTCCGGAGACCTATGCCTCGGAATCACTGACCCCCTACGGGCATGAGCGCTGAGCTTGACCTGGGCCTGGAACGCCGGATCGGCAAGCGTTCCTCGGCTGTTATCGAGAAACACCTCGGCATCACCACCGTGGGCGGGCTGCTTGATTATTTCCCACGCCGCTACCTGAACCGCGGCGAGCTGACGCCCATCAGCGCGGTGCCGCTGGATGAGGAAGTTACTCTGATCGCGCGCGTGGTGTCCAACAGCACCCGGCCGATGCGAGCCCGCCGCGGTTCCCTGACCGAGGTCGTGATTTCCGACGACGCCGGCACCCACGCCGGCACCCTCGCCGGCCACGGAAGCGGCGTCAGCGCGTCACCGTCAATAGATGTGCGCATGCCTGGCACCCTCAAGGTCAGTTTTTTCAACGGCTACCGTGCCAAGGCCGAACTCCAGCCAGGCCGCCGGGCCATGTTCTCGGGCAAAGTCACCCGGTTTGGCGGCAGCCTTGGCCTGACCAACCCTGACTTTCTGCTGCTGGACGAGGATCCGGACACGCCTGGCCTGGATCCGGAAAAGCTCGCGGCCATGCCCATACCCGTTTACCCGGCCACGGCCAAACTCACCAGCTGGTCCATCCAGAAGGTCATTTCCACCCTGCTGGACACCGTTGATCTGGACGTCCTGGCAGATCCGCTCCCGGATGAAATCTCGGCACGGGAGAAATTCCTGCCCGTGGCCGAAGCCTACCGCCTCATCCACACGCCACAGACGCCTGCGGACTGGCAGCGGGCCCGGGACAGGTTCAGGTACCAGGAAGCACTCGTGCTGCAGTCGGCGCTGGCCCGGCGCCGCGCCCAGCTGGCCGCCGAGGACGCCACTGCCCGGCGTCCGGTGCCCGACGGACTCCTGACCGCGTTCGACCGCCAACTGCCGTTCACCCTCACAGCCGGTCAGGCCGCAGTGGGCAAGACCCTGTCCGAAGAGCTGTCGCAGGACGGCCCCATGAACCGTCTGCTCCAGGGCGAGGTGGGTTCCGGAAAAACCATTGTGGCGTTGCGGGCCATGCTCCAGGTGGTTGATGCCGGCGGGCAGACAGCGCTCCTTGCCCCCACGGAGGTCCTTGCAGCCCAGCATTTCGACTCCATCCGGCGCACGCTCGGCCCGTTGTCCAAGGACGGGCTGCTGGGCGGATTCGGTGACAACGCCGTTCAGGTCACGCTTCTCACAGGGTCCATGCCCACGGCCGCACGCAAGCAGGCCATGCTGGATGCGGCTTCGGGCATGGCGGGCATTGTGATCGGCACCCATGCACTCCTGAGCGACAACGTCACTTTTTACGATCTCGGCCTGATCGTGGTGGATGAGCAGCACCGCTTCGGAGTGGAACAGCGCGACGTCCTCCGCGCCAAGGCCAGCAAACCTCCCCACCTGCTGGTGATGACCGCCACCCCCATCCCCAGGACCGTCGCCATGACCGTCTTCGGCGACCTCGAAACGTCCGTCCTCGACGAATTGCCGGCGGGGCGTGCTCCCATCACCACCCATGTGGTGGGGCTTGTGGAAAACCCGGGCTGGGCGGGCCGGATCTGGTCACGGTCGCGGGAAGAGATCGACGCCGGTCATCAGGTTTATGTTGTCTGCCCCAAGATCGGTACGGACGACGACGGCGATTTCAGTCCCGGTGAGGCGGAACCCACCGCTGCGGAACTGGAGGGGGACGGGGCTGCGCGCGAACTGGCGTCGGTGACCGCCGTCGTCGAACAGCTCCTGCAGGAGCCGGCCTTGGCGGGTGTCCCGTTGGCGCCACTGCACGGGCGGCAGGATCCTGGGCTCAAGGCACAGACCATGGCGTCCTTCACCGCCAACCAGACCAAACTGCTGGTCTCCACCACCGTGATCGAAGTGGGTGTTGACGTGCACAACGCCACCCTGATGGTCATTCTGGATGCGGACCGCTTCGGAATTTCCCAGCTCCACCAGCTCCGCGGCCGGGTGGGCCGCGGCGGGCTGCCCGGTACCTGCCTGCTCGTGACCACCCTTGAGCCCGGCCATCCCAGCAGGCGCCGCCTTGACGCCGTCGCCGCCACAACGAACGGATTCGAACTCTCGCAGGAAGACCTCAAACTTCGGCGCGAAGGCGACATCCTGGGGGCATCGCAATCAGGGGGACGGTCCACGTTGAAACTGTTGCGCGTGCTCGAGCACGAGGACATTATTGCCCGCGCCCGCAAAGACGCCCAGGCGATTGTAGCCGGGGATCCGTCACTCGCCCGCCACCCCGCCCTGGCCGTTGCCATCGATGAATACCTGAACCCTGAGAAGGAGGCGTTCCTTGAACGCGGTTAGCGCAGTGCGGGCCCTGGATGCTCCAGCGAACACAAAATTGCCGGCAGCCATGAGGCCGCGCCCGTGAGCCGCATCATTTCCGGTGCGGCCGGCGGCATGCCCCTGGTGAGCGTACCCGGCTCCCTGACCCGCCCCACCACGGACCGGGTCAAGGAGGCGCTGTTCTCCCGTCTGGACGCTTTTGACGTTATTTCCGGGACCCGCGTGCTGGACCTCTACGCAGGATCCGGATCGCTGGGCGTGGAGAGCGGCAGCCGTGGAGCCGAATTCGTTGACCTCGTGGAGTTTGACGCCAAGGCCAGCGCAGTTTGCCAGCGCAACGCGGATCTGGTGAACGGAGTACTGGGACGCAAGGCCGTGTCTGTGCACCGCTCGAAGGTGGAATCGTTCCTGGAGCGCGCTGCGGACAGCACCCTGTGGGATCTGGTGTTTCTGGACCCGCCATATCCTCTGGACGAACCGGCGCTGGGCGACGTCCTGGGCAAGCTGACCCCGCATCTCGCCCCTGCCGCTGTAGTGGTGGTGGAACGCTCGGCACGGACGCCGGAACCGTCGTGGCCCGAGGGAATGGAACGTTTCGCGGAAAAGAAGTACGGCGAGACGAGGCTCTGGTTTGCCGAGCCTGCTGACGCCGTCGCGTCTGATGGTGACGGTTCTGAAGCCGGGACAAGCGAATTGGGGACCAGCGAACTGGGGACAAGCCAAACCGGGACTGGCTAGGCGGAGAGTGTGTCCAGTTCAACGCCGGCCAGCACCAAGGCCGGATACGGACCCCGCGCCATCAGTTCGTCCGTCCACGGTGCCGGCCACGGCGTCTGCGTGCCGGTCAGAATGATGTTTCCGGGGTAGCGCCCCTCGAACATGCCGCGCTCGGCGAAGGCCGCAACGTCGGTCATGGCCCGGCGGAGCGCCGCAACCTGGCTGCGGACGAGCGTGAGGCCGGGTTCGTCGCCCACGTTGACGATCAGCACACCGCCGTGCCCCAACCTGGCTGCGGCTTCCTGGTAGAACTCGGCGCAGGCAATATGCTCCGGTGCTTCCGGGCCGGAGAATATGTCCAGGATGATCACATCGAAAAGCAGCCCGCCAGGGAGCTCGGCCAGCGAGTCCCTGGCATCACCGATCAAGGTGGTGAGCCGGGTGCCCGCGGGCAAGGGAAGCTGCTGCAGCACGAAGTCCAGCAACTCGCGTTCCAGTTCCACGGCGTACTGCTCGGAGCCGGGGCGTGTGGCCTGGATGTACCGGGCCAGTGTCAGCGCACCCGCACCGAGGTGGAGGGCCCTGATGGGCTCGCCGGAGGGGGCCGCAAGGTCCACAATATTGCCGATCCGGCGGAGATACTCGTAGAAAATCTCCCCGGGTTTGGACAGGTTCACGTGCGACTGTTCGGCCCCGCCGATGCTCAGCACATAGGCGCCGTCCGTGAAGGCATCCGGTTCGATCGTGGCGTGCTGCCCGGTGGTCCGCAGGAACCGTGCCGACGTGGTGCCGTTGGCTGCAGCCATCAGAGCTTGTCCCGCAGGGTAGCGAGCCTGGCAGCGGCTTCTTCCAGGACCTCCGTCTTTTTGCAGAAGGCGAAGCGCAGCAGGCTCCGGGTTCGTTCGGCTCCCTCAGGGTGACAGAAAACGGGCACCGGTATTGCGGCGACGCCCACCAGCGCCGGCAACCGGCGCGCAAGGTCCACCGAATCGCTGATTCCCAGCGGCGACGTGTCCACGTTAACGAAGTAGGTGCCTTGCGGCGTGAAGACGTCCAGTCCCGCCGCCCGCAGGCCTTCGCTGAGGATGTCGCGTTTCGTCTGGAGCGTGGCGGCAGCACCGGCATAGAACTCGTCCGGCAACGCCAGCCCGGCCGCAATGGCGCTCTGAAACGGAGTTCCCGAACTATAGGTGAGGAACTGCTTCACGGTCCGGACCGCCGCCACCAGCTCCTCCGGCCCGCTCAGCCACCCGATCTTCCAGCCGGTGAAGGAAAAGGTCTTTCCCGCAGATGAGATGGTGATGGTCCGCTCCGCTGCCCCCGGAAGTGTGGCCACCGGGATGTGGCTGACACCAAAGGTGAGGTGCTCATATACTTCGTCAGTGATGATCAGGGCGTTGTGCTTTGTGGCCAGTTCGACGACGCGCTGAAGCACCCCGCGGGGGAAGACCGCCCCGGTGGGGTTGTGAGGGTTGTTCAACAGCACTACCCGGGTCCGGTCGCTGAATGCAGTCTCCAGGGCCGCCATGTCGGGAAGGAAATCGGGTGCCAGCAGCGGCGCAGTGATGTGCGTGGCGCCCGAGAGCCCGATGATGGCACCGTAGGAGTCATAGAAGGGCTCGAACGTCAGGACCTCGTCGCCGGGCCCCACGAAGGCCATCAGGGACGCCGCGATCGCTTCGGTGGCGCCGGTGGTGACAATGATTTCCGTCTGCGGGTCCGGGGTCAGGCCGTAGAAGTGCTCCTGATGGCGGGAAATGGCTTCGCGCAGTTCCAGGAGTCCCTTCCCCGGGGCGTACTGGTTGGCGCCGGCGGCGATGGCTGCCTGGGCGGCCGCCTTGATGGACGCCGGGCCGTCCTCGTCCGGGAAACCCTGGCCGAGGTTGATGGCTCCGGTATGCAGGGCCAGGGTGGTCATCTCTTCAAAAATAGTCACACCGAGCGCACCGTCAGGCGCCAGGAGGTTAGCGCCTGCAGCGGCGCGCTGCCACGGTGCGGGGACAGGGGTATTCACTTCGGGCCTGTTCCTCTCTCTGCCCCGGCTGCGGCGTTGCTTCCGGCCGGGGAACCGGTGACGGACGCGGGCGTCCGTCCGGTGAACTTGTCCATGCTGGAATAGATCCGGAAGATCCGTCCGCCCACAAAATCCCAGGCCCGCACCGGCAGGATCCCGCGCAGTGTCTTGCCCAGGTTGGCGGTCCAGGGGGCGATCAGCAACGGATGGCCGGCGACCGTTGCCCGCCATGCGCGCCCGACGGCGTCGTCAGGCGTCATCAGCGGTGTCATCAGGGGGCCGAGGGCGCCGGCGAACATCCCGGTGGAGATGTAGCTGGGGCAGAAGGTGGTGACCCGGAGATGCGCGTGGCCCTCTTGCTCAAGTTCAAGGCGGAGTGAGTCGCTCCAGCCCATCACGGCCCATTTGGAAGCGGCATACACGCTCATCTTCGGGTTGGCCACCGTGCCGGCGGCCGAGGCGACGTTAAGAATCCTCCGGGGCCTGCCGGCGTCGGCCATCATGTCCGGCAGAAAAGCCACCGTGACGTACATGGGCGCCAGAGCGTTGACGTCCATGGTGAGGGCAATGTCCTGCGCCGGCCGGTGGTCCCAGAAGAAGGCGCCGCGGACAATTCCCGCGTTGTTGATAAGCAGCGTCAGCGGACCCTCGGCGCGGCACTCTTCCGCGGCTGCCGCAATGGCTGCGCTGTCAGCCAGATCCACCTGCATGGCTATGGCACGCGCGCCCAATGCGGTGACCTCCGCTGCCACACTCGCCAGCCCCTCAGCGTCAACATCCCACAGGATCAGCGTCCCGGCGCCCTCCCGGGCTGAACGGAGAGCGTACAGCCTGCCCATTCCCATAGCGGCGCCTGTGACCAGCACTACGCCTCCTGCAACGGTAAAGGGCTCAGCTTCCGGATTCATCCCGTCATGGTATCCCGGCCAGCGGATGGGGTAGGTTCGGAGCATGAGACGCGCAGTATGCCCTGGCTCCTTTGACCCTATCCACAACGGCCACCTCGAGGTCATTGCCAGGGCCGCGAGTTTGTTCGATGAGGTCATTGTGGCTGTGTCCACCAACTATTCCAAAGAGTACCGCTTCAGCCTCGAGGAACGGATCGAAATGGCCAAGGAAACACTGGCCTCCCTGCGCGGCATCGTGGTGGAACCGGTGGGAGAGGGGCTCCTTGCTGAGTACTGCCGGCAACGCGGGGTATCCGCGATCGTGAAGGGGCTCCGGTCGTCGTCGGACTTTGACTACGAGCTGCCCATGGCCACCATGAACCGTCAGCTGAGCGGTGTGGAGACGGTCTTCCTGCCTGCTGAAGCGCACTACCTGCATTTGTCCTCCACGCTGATCAAGGAAGTCTTCACTTTGGGCGGCAGCGTGTCGGAGTACGTTCCCCGGTCTGTCCACAAGCGGCTCCTTGCGGGCGCGCCTTCCATTGAACAGCAGCCAAGAGGGTAAGCTAGTCAGGTACTCGACGGCCTCCTGCCGCCGGTGCGGCCCATATCCCCGGTGGACGGCAGTGCATAACTGCGCGACTGCCACCCGGTTTGAGTCCGCCGGGGACTTCAGGCTAAGATGGTACGTCGGTCATATGTTCAACAGGAGTTCTCATTAAACGAGATGCTAGTTCGCCCTTGGTGTTTGACGTCAAGGATCTCGGACGCAGTCCGGGAAGCATGCGGACGCTGACAGAACATGTACCTGCACCAAGTGATCTTGGTGTGGCACTCATTGGCGTCAAGCAAGGCTCGGATATCGGGCTGGACCTGAGGCTTGAGGCCGTACACGAAGGAATTCTGGTATCAGGAGACGTAATCGCCAAAGTTAGCGGCGAATGCGGCAGATGCCTGGATCCCCTTGCGTATGACCTTGAGGTCAATGTGCAAGAACTTTTCTTCTACGAAGGCGTCCTGCTTTCGGACGAAGAAGACGATGAAGAGCAATATCGAGTCGAGCACGATCTGATCGATCTTGAACCGGTGTTGCGGGACGCAGTTGTAACCATGCTGCCGTTCCAGCCGGTGTGCCGGGAAGACTGCCAGGGCCTTTGTTCCGAATGCGGAGCTCGCCTGGAAGACGAGCCGGGGCACCACCACGAGGTCTTGGATCCTCGCTGGGCTGCCCTAGCTGATATGGCTAAGCCTGACCGGCAAAATTGATTTGTACGTGTTTGTCTAGAGAGAAATGAGTTAGCCGTGGCTGTTCCCAAGCGGAAAATGTCTCGCTCGAATACCCGCGCCCGCCGCTCCCAGTGGAAGGCAACCGCCCCCCACCTGGTGAAGACCATTGAGAACGGCCAGGTTACTTACAGCCTGCCGCACCAGGCAAAGGTCGTTACCGACTCGGCTGGCACTGCGCTGTTCCTTGAGTACAAGGGCCGCAAGGTCGCAGACGTCTAATCGGCCCTAAGGCTGACCATGATGTCTTCAACTGAAGAGCTTCTGAAGCGTCTCGGTGTCTCAATTGACGCCGGGACGCTTCGTCTTGCTCTTACACACCGCTCCTATGCCTACGAAAACGGCGGCATACCCACCAACGAGCGCCTCGAGTTCCTTGGCGATTCGATCCTGGGGTTCTCGGTCACCGACGCGCTCTACCGCGACAACCCTTCGCTGCCCGAAGGCGATCTGGCCAAGCGCCGATCCGCCGTGGTCAGCACACGGGCGCTCGCCGGGATAGGCCGCAGCCTCGGAATCGGGGACTACATCTACCTCGGGCAGGGTGAAAAGCTCACCGAAGGCAAGAACAAGGCCTCCATCCTTGCGGACACCATGGAAGCGCTGATCGGCGCCACCTATGTTTCCAACGACATCGAGACCGCGCGCCGGCTGGTCATGCGACTGGTGGGCCCGCTCCTTCAGGACGCGGCTGCGCTGGGCGCCGGCACCGATTGGAAGACCAGCATCCAGGAACTGGCTGCCAGCCGTCAGCTGGGCAGCATCCACTATGCGGTGGATGGCTCCGGCCCGGACCACGCCCGCAACTTTGCGGCGGTACTGCTCATCGGCGGCACGGCGTTTGGCAAGGGCGCCGGGCATTCCAAAAAGGAAGCCGAACAGGAAGCTGCAGCGGACGCCTGGCGGTCATTGACCGTCACTGTCGTTAGCGATACTTCCGTTACTGGCACTTCCGGCGCATCGCCGTCGGAATCACCGGCAACCGCCTAAGCGGCGCAATGCCCGAACTCCCCGAAGTCGAAGTTGTCCGCCGCGGGCTCGTGAACTGGGTCCGCGGCAGGGCAATCACTTCAGTGGATGTAGTGGACCCCCGCTCCATCCGCCGGCACTCACTCGGCGCCGAGGATTTTGCCGGAAACCTGGCGGGCGCCACTGTCCTAGACGTTGTCCGGCGCGGTAAATTCCTCTGGATGCCGTTGCAGGACGGCCCGTCAGATGCCTCAGCCGCGGCCCGTGGCGAGGTACCTTCCGTTGCACTGATGGCTCATTTGGGCATGAGCGGCCAACTGCTGATGCAGGACCCCACCGTGCCGGATGAGAAACACCTAAAGGTCAGGCTGCGCCTGAGCCCGGTTGAAGGTATGCCCGGTGAGCTGAGGTTCGTGGATCAGCGCATCTTCGGCGGGCTGTTTGTCACCTCCATGATCCCCACGGACGACGGCGGTCCTGGCGGTTTGGCGGAGGCGCCCACACCGATGATTGCCGAGGAAGCAGCCCACATTGCCAGGGATCCGCTGGACCCCTGCTTCTCGTTTGAGGGCTTCTACCGTCGCCTCCGGCGTCGGAAGACCGGGTTGAAGCGTGCGCTCCTTGATCAGGGCCTGGTCTCCGGCATCGGCAACATCTACGCTGACGAGGCGCTGTGGCGGTCCAGGCTCCACTATGCCCGCCCCACGGACACCCTTCGGCGTGCCGATGCGCTGGCTGTGCTTGAGGCCGCGCGGGCTGTCATGCTGGATGCCCTCGCAGCAGGTGGCACCAGTTTTGATTCGCTGTACGTGAACGTCAACGGCGCCTCGGGATACTTCGCCCGATCCCTGAATGCTTATGGCAGGGAAGGGCAGGAATGCCTGCGCTGCGCTGAAACAGGACTGGCAAGCGTCATCAGACGCGAGCAGTTCATGAACCGGTCCTCATACAGTTGCCCGGTCTGCCAGCCGCGCCCCCGTAACGGCCGCTGGTAACGGCCCACCGAAGTGCCTGCGCCCAAAGACAGTGCCGGCGCCGGCCGGCCGGGCCTGACGAAGGCCCCGAAGCGGTGGAAGACTGTGGCCATGAAAGTCTGGGCAATCCGCATTGGCATCGCACTCATCTTCAATGCCATCACGCTGTGGGTGGCGTCGGTCCTTCCCGGGATCCGGCTGGGCGGCGGATTCTTAGGGGCGGTGGCTATCTTCACGGCCGCCACCCTTTTGATCAAGCCGCTCATCACGTCATTTCTGACCAGACGCGGTGAAGGCTTAGGGAGCCGGGCAACCTGGCTGCGAGGCAAAGCGCTAACCGTAATAGTGGGCCTGCTGGCTACCTTGGGGATCCTGATGCTGACCGGCATCTTCTCCAGCGGCTTCAACATCAGCGGCCTCACGGGATGGGTGCTGGCCACGGTTGTCATCTGGGCAGCCTCGCTGGTGTACGACTTCGTGGATGACGGGCTGGAGGCCAGGGCCCGCAAGCTGATTGACGGGATCTCCTCCCGATCGGGAAAACAGTGAGATCCGTCATACTTCAACTCCTGCCCTGAAGGCTGCAAATCCGCGGATTTTCGTCCAAAAGCAGTAGATTTAGGGCAGGAAAAGCAGCCGTCACAGCCATTCAGGAGATCAGAAACACCTTGCACCTCAAAAGTCTGACTGTCCGGGGATTCAAGTCGTTCGCGTCAGCGACGACCTTCGATTTTGAGCCCGGCGTCACCGCCGTGGTGGGTCCCAACGGCTCAGGCAAGTCAAACGTTGTGGACGCCCTTGCCTGGGTCATGGGCGAACAGGGTGCAAAGACGCTGCGGGGCGGCAAGATGGAAGACGTCATTTTCGCCGGGACGTCCGGCCGGCCGCCCCTTGGCCGTGCGCATGTGTCATTGACCATCGACAATACTGACGGCGCACTGCCCATCGAATACAGCGAAGTCACCATTTCCCGGACCCTGTTCCGCACCGGTGGCTCCGAATATGCAATCAATGGCGCGGGCTGCAGGCTCCTGGATATCCAGGAGCTGCTCTCAGACTCCGGGCTAGGCCGCGAGATGCATGTCATTGTGGGTCAGGGGCAGCTGGACAAAGTCCTGCACGCCACACCGGAGGACCGCCGGGGCTTCATCGAAGAGGCGGCCGGCATCCTTAAGCACCGGCGGCGCAAGGAAAAAACTGTCCGTAAGCTCGAAGCCATGCAGGCCAACCTGCAGCGGCTCAGCGACTTGACCGGAGAGATCCGGAGGCAGCTGACCCCCTTGGGCAAACAGGCGGAAGTTGCCCGGCGCGCCCAAAGTGTCCAGTTCAACGTGCGTGACGCCCGCGCCCGGCTGCTGGCGGATGATCTTGTCCAGCTTCAGGGATCGCTGGCACAGGACGTCGCCGATGAAACAGCGCTGAAAGCCCGCCGTGCCCTGGTGGAGCAGGAGCTGGAGGCCGGCCGGCAGCGCCAGGCGACTCTGGAACAGCTTGCTGCAGAGGCAACGCCCAGGCTCAACGCTGCGCGGGATACCTGGTACCAGTTGACCGCGGGCCGTGAGCGGCTGCGTTCCCTGGGGTCGCTTGCCCAGGAACGATGCCGCCTGTTGGGTTCGGTAGATGCCGTTCCGGATTCTGGGCGGGATCCCGGTCAACTGGACAAACAGGCCGTCCGTGTCAGGAGCGAACAGGCCGAGCTGGAGCGCCACATCCTGGATAGGCGCAGCGCCCTCCAAGCAGCCTCGGCGGAGAAGTCCAGCGCTGAAGAGGCAGCAAATGCGGAGGAGACGCGGCTGACCGCAGTGCTTCGGGCCGCAGCAGACCGCCGTGAAGGCCTGGCCCGGCTGGCCGGGCAGGTGGGCGCTGCACGTTCGCGGCTAGAGTCAGCCCAGGCCGAGCTCGGGCGGCTGCGTGAATCCGTGGCGGCGGGCGCGGAACGCCGCCGGTTCGCGCAAAGTGAGTTCACGGCGCTGGAAACCCAGGTTGCGGGAGTTGAAGACGGCGAGGAAACCCTGGATGCCGAGTATGAGGACGCCAGCGGGTTGCTGGAATCGATTCTTGTCCAGATTGATGCGCTTCAAGCCGCTGAACGGGAAGCAGTCCGTGAACGCGACGCGCTGACTGCCCGGCGCGATGCACTGCAGCTTGGGTTGAACCGCAGAGACGGTTCCGAGCACCTACTGCGTGCGGACCTGCCCGGAGTGCTCGGCACGCTGGCCTCCATGCTCAGTGTGGAGCCCGGCTTCGAAGCGGCAATCGCCGCTGCGCTGGGCGCCGCCTCCGATGCCGTAGTTGTTGCTGACGGCGTTACAGCAGCCAACGCCGTCCAACTTCTTAAGGACGACAACGCCGGCCGTGCTTCGCTGCTGTTGGCGTCGGCCACCGGCGTATCAGGACCTGCCCTGCCTACCGGCGAGACAGCATCCAGCAACTCAGGGCTTCCGCAGGGCGCCCGCTGGGCAGCGGAGCTGGTGGTTCTTCACAGTGACAGCAGTGACAGCAATGACGGGAACGGCGGCGCCGGCGGTGTGTGGGCCCTGTTGGAGTCTACGGTTGTTGTCCGGGACCTGGGCGTCGCAGCGGAAGTAACCGCAGTCCGGCCGGAGCTGACTGCCGTCACAATGTCTGGCGACATCGTCACTGCGGTAGCTATCACTGGAGGCTCAGCCACGGCGCCGTCGTTGCTGGAGATCCAGGCCGCCGTCGATGACGCCGTCGCGGGGCTGGTCACGGTCACCGGTGAACTGGAGCGCAACCGCTTTGCCCTCGCTGGAGCAAAAACGCGGCGGGCAGAAGCTCAGGAACGGGCGGACGCTGCCCTCGACAAACTGCATGATTCCGATGCCCGGCTGGCGGCAGTAGCCGAACGGCTTGGCCACCTGAACTCAGTGCTGCGCAGCGCTGTGGGGGAAAATGAACGGCTGGCTGCCTCGCTGGCAACGGCCGAGGCCAACATTGTCGCCGAACAGGAGTCCCTCTCCGCCATTGCCGGCCGGTTGGCTGCGGCCCAGGAGGCTCCTGCGGACGGAGAGCCGTCCACGGGGCACCGGGACGCGCTCGCTGTGGCAGCCTCTCAGGCCCGCTCCGCAGAGATGGAAGCGCGGTTGTCATTGCGTAGCGCGGAGGAGCAGTTGACCGCCACCCGCAACCGCGCCGAATCGTTGGAGCGCGCCGCGGCCACCGAGCGCCGGGCCAGGCAGGAAGCAGCCGAACGGGCCCGCCGGCGCAGACTCCAGGCCACTCGGGCGGCTGCTGTCTCCGCTGCAGTCGGGCAGGTCATCGCTTTCATCGAAGTTTCCGTCGAACGTGCCAGGCAGGAACGCGACCATGCCGAGGAAATCCGGGAACTCCGGGACCGTGAGCTGCTGGAAATCCGCACCGCGAACGATTTGTTCGCCCGCGAACTCGCCGAATTGACGGATACTGTCCACCGGGACGAACTCGCGCGCGCCCAGCAGCGGCTCCGCATCGAGGTGCTGGAAACCCGGGCCATTGAGGAACTCGGCATCACATCAGAGGTGTTGGTAGCCGATTACGGCCCGGACAAACCGGTGCCGCTGCCGGCAGGAGAGTCCGGGGACAAATGGGCGGCGTTGCGTGCGCCGGTGGATGGCGACGGTAATACTGTTCCGGAAGGAAAGCCGTTCGTCCGTGAAGAGCAGGAAAAGCGGCTCCGCAAGGCCGAACGGGATCTCTCCGCACTTGGCAGGGTGAACCCGCTGGCGCTGGAGGAATTTGCGGCGCTGGAGGAGCGGCACCAGTTCCTCAGCACCCAGCTTGAGGACCTGAAATCCAGCCGGAAAGACCTGTTGGACATCATCAAGGAAGTCGACGAGCGCGTGCAGAAGGTTTTCGCCGAGGCGTTTGAAGACACCGCGGCGCATTTTGTCCGGGTCTTCGGGCGGTTGTTTCCCGGCGGCGAGGGCAGACTTGTCCTCACGGATCCGTCCGACCTCCTCACCACCGGCATCGAAGTTGAGGCCCGTCCGGCCGGGAAAAAAATCAAGCGCCTCTCGCTCCTGTCAGGCGGCGAACGCTCCCTGACCGCCGTGGCACTGCTGGTGGCGATCTTCAAGGCGCGGCCATCACCCTTCTATGTCATGGATGAAGTGGAGGCCGCACTGGATGACACCAACCTGGGCAGGCTGATCACCATCTTCGAGGAACTCCGCGAGTCCAGCCAGCTGATCGTGATCACGCACCAGAAGCGGACCATGGAGGTGGCCGACGCTCTGTACGGCGTCACGATGCGCGGCGACGGCGTTTCCACCGTGATCAGCCAACGGCTGGGTGCGAACATCTGAGCCGCCAGTCGGCGCCCTGATCCGGTTTGCCCCACCGGCACCCGCTCCGCAGCGCCTATGGCTATTGTGAGAAGCTTGGAGAGTGAATGACATCCTCCCCATTATTCTGTCCATTGTTGCTGCCCTGGTGGTTATTGGCGGGCTGATTCCGGTCCTGATGAAGACCCGGAAGAACATGACCCAGTTCCCCGGGATGCGGGATGAAAACGATCCAGCTGTACCGTCCCGCGGCGTCGGAACACTCACTGAGGAACGCCCGGCGGCGACGCCGGAGCGCAAGGCGCCGGCTGGCGTCGACGTCGAGCTTCTTGAAACTCGGGATGCACTTGATGATCTGGCCGGCCTGGAAGTACTTCCGGTGGAGACTCCGCTTCCCGTTGCCGGCCGCCTGGCACGGCTGCGCGAACGCCTGGCCAAGTCCAACAGCATCCTGGGCAAGGGGCTGTTGGCGCTGCTGTCCAGCGACAACATTGACGAAAACGTCTGGGACGAAGTCGAGGAAACGCTCCTGCTCGCAGACCTTGGCACGGAACCCACCATGCAGCTCGTGGACGCACTGCGCGAACGGGTGAAGGTGCTTGGCTCACGGACGCCGGAACACGTCAAGGAACTGCTCCGTGAGGAGCTCATCAGGCTGGTAGACCCCACCATGGACCGCAGCCTTCGTACCCAGCGCCACGCCGATAAGCCGGCCGTCGTGTTGGTGGTGGGCGTCAACGGCGTGGGAAAAACCACCACAGTGGGCAAACTGGCCCGAGTGCTGGTGGCAGAGGACAAAGACGTCCTCCTCGGTGCCGCGGATACGTTCCGCGCGGCGGCCGCCGAACAGCTAACCACCTGGGGACAGCGCGTGGGTGTCCCCACTGTGAAGTCCGACGTCGTCGGAGCCGACCCCGCATCGGTCGCCTATGAGGCGGTGAAGGCAGGCATAGAGCAGGAAGTGGACGTGGTCATGATCGACACCGCCGGCCGCCTGCAGAACAAGGTGGGCCTGATGGACGAACTCAGCAAGGTCAAACGCGTCATCGAGAAACTGGCCGAAGTGGACGAAGTCCTGCTGGTCCTTGATGCCACCACGGGCCAGAACGGACTAAACCAGGCACGGGTCTTCGCCGACGTCGTGAACATCACCGGAATTGTGCTGACCAAACTGGACGGTACCGCCAAGGGCGGGATTGTCGTTGCCATCCAGAAGTCACTCGGCGTCCCGGTCAAGCTGATCGGCCTCGGCGAAGGTGCGGACGATCTCGCGCCGTTCGACGCTGAAGGCTTTGTGGATGCCCTGCTGAACTGATAGTGCCCCAACTGAGCCGCAGGTTGTTCTGAGCGCTCAAAACGACACCTACTGCCAGCCAGACGGGTCAGTCGGCCAGCTGATCCGGGCGCCGCATGGTCTCCCGTGCCAGCATCCAGGCTGCGGCTGAGACCAGCAGCACACCGCCGGTGACGGCAAATGCCCAGCCGTAGCCCAGTTCATCCGCAAGCACACCAGCCAGGACAGGCCCAATGATGGCTCCGATGTCTGCCGTCATCTGATACACCGCCAGTACCCGGCCGCCTGTTCGTTCGCGCCCGATCACATCGGCGATGGCCGCCTGCTGCGCTGGGCCAAGCAGGCCGGATCCGATGCCGGCGACGGCAGATGCGGCAAGGAACCAGCCAAGCTCCTGGGTCAGGCCGATGGCCGCGGTGGCTGCCCCCGTGACCAGTAAACCGGATATCATCATGGGCCTGCGCCCGAGGCTGTCCGCCAGACGGCCGGAGAATGTCAGGGCCAGGGCATTTCCTCCTGCAAAAACTGCCAGCGCCATGCCCGCTGCTTCAGGACCGGAGCCCAATGCCGCCACGGCAAAAAGCGGGACAGTGGCCATCCGGACGCCGAACGTCGCCCAGCCGTTGGCGAAGCTGGAAAACAATGCTGCCCGGTAGGTACCCAGGTGCATGGCCTCCCGGAGCTTCATCTCACCGGATGGCCCACCCTGCAGCCTCGACGTGGCAGAGGTGTGGCTCAGCTGTGTCTGGACCACAATGGCAGCCAGGACCAGGGCGGCTGCATACGCCAGAAAAGGAATGCGCAGCCCGAATCCGGCCAGCAGCCCGCCCACGACCGGACCGTAGACGTTCCCGATCAGAAACGCGGAAGCATAGGCTCCGGAAACGCGTCCCCGGCTTTCCGGCGGTGCCAGCCTGATGACCAGCGCCATGGACGCCACGGTGAACATCACAGAACCGGCGCCGCCGAGCCCGCGGAAAACCAGCAGCTGCCAGTAGTCCTGGGCGAATGCGCAGGCTGCTGTCGACGCAGCCACTATCAGCAGGCCTGCCACATAGACGGGACGTTCCCCGAGACGGCCGATCAAGGCGCCACCCGCCGGGGCGAACACCAACCGCATGAGCGCAAAAATGCTCACAATCACGGCGACGGCCGTGGCTCCGACGTCGAACGTTGTGGCGAACTGGGGCAGCACGGGTGCCACCAGACCAAATCCCAGGGCGATCAGGAACGCCGCTGCGAGCATCACCTTGATATCGCGGGGCAGCCTCGACCTTATAGTCACTGATCCGGCAGCGGGCCGGGAATTTCCGGCGGCAGTACGGGGACGGGGGATCATGGTGCTGTTGTCCTTGCCATGGGGTGGAGTGCACTGATGGTGAAGCTCTGAAACATAACCGTAACAAGACAGATATGCACCATTTACTTCCGGGAGGTTGTTGTAACAACCCGGCAATGTAAATCCTCTGCTGGCGAAACACAGCGCGACCAGACTCTTCTTAGAACGCAAAAGGCGTTGGCAAGCGGAAAATTCCGCACTAAAGCAAGAGAGGACGTGGACCATGGAACTCACCGCAGGTCTCGTTTGGCTCCTGGTCGCTTCAGCACTAGTGCTGTTCATGACCCCGGGCCTGGCATTCTTCTACGGCGGCATGACTCGCGCCAAATCCGCTTTGAACATGATGATGATGAGCTTCGTCGCCATCGGAACCGTTGGCATCATGTGGGTTCTGTGGGGCGCTTCGATGGCCACGAGCAATGAAGACAACTTCTTCCAGATCTTCGCAAACCCGTTCAGCCACTTCGGGCTGCACAATTTCACCGACCCCGCGGATCTGCTCAAGGTAGGCTACGCTGCCACCTTCGCCATCATCACGGTGGCACTGATCTCCGGAGCGGTCGCCGATCGCGCAAAATTCTCGGCATGGGTTATCTTCACCCCCATCTGGGCAACACTGGTCTACGCCCCGCTGGCATACATGGTCTGGGGCGGGGGGCTCTTCTCCAAGGACGGTTGGTTCGGTCAGACTTTCGCTCCGGTGATTGACTTCGCCGGTGGCACTGTGGTCCACATCAATGCCGGTGTGGCCGGCCTGATCCTTGTCCTGATCATCGGTAACCGCAAGGGCTTCGGCAAGGACCCGAACCACCGCCCCCACAACGTCCCGTTCGTTATGCTGGGTGCTGCAATTCTCTGGTTCGGCTGGTTCGGATTCAACGCCGGTGCAGCTGCCACTGTTGAGCAGGCCGGCCTCATCTGGATCAACACACTCGCAGCCCCGGCGGCTGCAATGCTCGGCTGGCTTGCAGTGGAGCGCTTCCGCGACGGTCACCCGACTTCGCTCGGCGCCGCGTCGGGCGTCGTCGCCGGGCTGGTCGCTATTACCCCGGCCTGCGCCAACGTCTCACCACTGGGTGCCATCGCCCTCGGGGTAGCCGCAGGTGTCGCCTCTGCTCTCGCCGTCGGTCTGAAGTTCAGGCTCGGCTACGACGACTCGCTCGACGTCGTCGGCGTCCACCTGGTCTCAGGTGTTATCGGCACAGTGGCCATCGGCTTCCTCGCAACGCCTACCCAGGGCCCGGCGGGTCTCTTTTACGGCGGAGGCACCAGCCAGCTCGTTGCTCAGGCTCTCGCGGCAGCCATGTCCATCATCTTCACTGCCGTCATGACCTTCATCATCGCCTTCCCGATTCACAAGACCATGGGCTTCCGAGTCTCCCAGGAGCAGGAAACTGTTGGGGTTGACCTCAGCCTGCACGCTGAGACGGCCTACGAGTTCGGAGTTGGCGGCCAGGGTGGAAGCTTCCAGCCGCTGCACGAACTGATCACGGGTAAGAGCCGCCAGTTCGAGGATCCTGCCCCGGTTGCCAGCCAGAAGTCCAAGGCAGACGCCGGCAAGGAAAGCGTGGGGGCATGAAACTGATTACAGCAATCGTCCGGCCGGAAAAGCTGGAGGCCATCCGTGAAGGACTGGAGGCCTACGGTGTCCAGGGTCTGACGGTCAGCGCGGCCAGCGGCTACGGACGCCAGCGCGGCTACACCGAGGTTTACCGCGGAGCCGAATACAACGTGGACCTCTTGCCGAAGATCCGGGTTGAGGTGCTGGCCACCGACGAACAGGCCGACGACATCCTGGATGTCATCATCGCCAGCTCCAACACGGGACGCGCCGGTGACGGCAAGGTGTGGACGATGGATGTTTTTGAGGCGGTCAGGGTGCGCACTGGGGAACGCGGCGTAGCAGCCATCTAGCCACCGTCCTGGAAACGTTCCAGAACAAAGTAGAGCGGGCCGGGTACCTGGAAAGGTATCCGGCCCGCCCTTCATTGTTGGGGGTTCAGTCCGTTCCGCAGGCGTCAATCCTGCGGTGCAGCGGAAGATGGCCAGTTCTCCGGGCCTGAAGTGCCGGCGTCGTATTCCTCAAGCGGAACGGTTCCCCGGAACCATGCCTTGAGAACAGGCTCAACGATCCGCCAGCAGTCCTCGGCGGTGTCGCCGCGGACTGAAAGCAGGGGATCACCGGTAAGTACGCCGTCAAGGACTTCGCCGTAAGGAAGCAGCTCGGAGGCGTTGAGTTCCGCATTCAGCGTGGTGCGGTCCAGAGTGAAGATGTTGCCCGGGCCGTTTACATCGACGTCCAGCTGCAGGGTGTCCGGACCGAAGCCGATCCGGAGCTGATTGGGCGAGTCGACGCCGGAGAAACCCGTGGGCAGGTGCGGAACCCGCCTGAAAGTGACCACACCTTCCTTCCGTTTGTCACCAATCGCCTTACCGGAGCGCAGAATGAAGGGAACCCCCTTCCACCGCCAGTTGTCGATCTCGATCTGGACCTCAGCGAGGGTTTCCGTGTTCTTTGCCGGGTCCACGCCGTCTTCCTTGGCATAGTCCGGAACTTTCCTGCCGGCAATGCTTCCGGCCGTGTACCGTGCCCTTCGGGTGGACTTCGCGTAGGGGGCCTTGATGCTGCTGGCGCGGAGGACGGCGGATACCGCGTCGCGGAGGTCGCGCTCGCCGATGCTAGCCGGGGCCTCCATGGCCATCAGGGCCATGATCTGCAGCAAGTGGCTCTGGATCATGTCGCGGAGGGCGCCTGCATTGTCGTAGTAGCGGGCACGACCCTCCAGGGCCAGGTCCTCATCGAAGATGATTTCGACCTTCTCGATGTGTTCGCGGTTCCACACTGGCTCCAGGAAATTGTTCGCGAAGCGCAGGCCCAGGATATTCAGGACGGTTGCCTTACCCAGAAAATGGTCCACGCGGTGGATATGGTCTTCGGGAACCAGCGATATCAGGATCCGGTTGAGATCGCGGGCGGATTCCTCGCTGGAGCCGAAGGGTTTCTCCATCACCAGACGCGTTCCTGCCGGCATCTGGGCGGCGGTCAGCATCGCACAGGCCAGCTGACTGACATGCGGCGGAAGCGCAAAGTACACAGCCACGGGGCCCTCGAGCTCTGCCAGCAAAGACGCCAGGGGACCGTCCGCGGTGACGTCGAGCTGGTGGTAGGTGGTGGTTTTCGCGAGGTCCTTCAAGGCGTTCTTTCCGGATGCGTCCGAGGATACGGATGCTTCGGTAAAGGCCGTATGCACGCGGTTTTGCCATTGCTCAGGAGTCCACGGATCCGAGCCCGCGCCCACCACCTTCAGATCTCCGGCGCGCCCCATGGCTACGAGCCTGGCGAGCCCTGGCAGCAGCAATCGGCCGGTGAGATCGCCGGAAGCTCCGAGGATGAGCAGTGTTTTTACGGTTGTTTGACTGGCCACCATGCCAGCATGCCATCTTGAAGGCCGGTCTTGGTACCCTAGATAGTCGAGTCCCGTTGTCGCGGCAGTTGGTCCCCTGAACAACAGCCACGACACTGGCGCGCCGCACCGGCCGCCATCTGTAGATCCACTGAAAGAAGTGCACGGCGCGTGTTCAATTCACTCTCTGACCGGTTGACAGCAACCTTCAAGAATCTCCGTGGCAAAGGCCGCCTCACCGAGGCGGACGTTGACGCCACAGTCCGCGAGATCCGGCGGGCACTTCTGGACGCTGACGTTGCCGTCTCCGTGGTGCGGGAATTCACTGGCCGCGTCCGTGAACGTGCCCTCGGTGCCGAAGTATCCGGTGCGCTGAACCCAAGCCAGCAGATCGTGAAGATCGTCAATGAGGAACTCGTTGAAATCCTCGGCGGTGAAACCCGCCGGATCCGTCTGGCCAAAACCGCGCCCACCATCATCATGCTCGCCGGCCTTCAGGGTGCAGGTAAGACCACCCTCGCCGGCAAGCTCGCCAAATGGCTGAAGGCCCAAGGCCACAGCCCCATGCTGGTAGCCTGCGACCTCCAGCGCCCCAATGCCGTCACCCAGCTCCAGATTGTGGGCCAGCGCGCGGGGGTTACGGTTTTCGCCCCGCACCCCGGTGCCACCTCTGAACTTGACGTCGCAACCGGTGATCCCGTCGCCGTCGCGCGCGCAGGCGTGGAGGAAGCGCGCCAGAAGCTGCATGACGTCGTGATCGTGGACACAGCCGGCCGTCTCGGTGTTGACACTGAAATGATGGAACAGGCCCGCCAGATCCGTCAGGCCATTGTGCCGAACGAAGTGCTGTTCGTGATCGACTCCATGATCGGCCAGGACGCCGTCAACACGGCGGTGGCTTTCGACGAGGGCGTCAATTTCACCGGCATTGTCCTTTCAAAGCTCGACGGCGACGCCCGCGGCGGTGCCGCCCTTTCGGTTGCGTCAGTGACAGGCAAGCCGGTGATGTTTGCATCCACCGGCGAAGGCGTGGACGACTTTGAGCTGTTCCACCCGGATCGGATGGCGTCGCGCATCCTGGACATGGGCGACGTTCTCACCCTGATCGAGCAGGCCGAGAAGTCCTGGGACAAGGACGAGGCTGCGCGGATGGCGCAGAAGTTCGCCGACCAGGAAGATTTCACCCTGGACGATTTCCTGGCCCAGATGCAGCAGATCCGCAATATGGGCTCCATGAAGAAGATGCTCATGATGATGCCGGGTGCGGCAAGCATGAGGCAGCAGCTGGAGCAGTTCGACGAACGCGAGATCGACCGTGTTGAGGCGATCGTCCGTTCCATGACGCGGCACGAGCGTGTTGCGCCGAAGATCATCAACGGCTCGCGCCGTGCCCGGATCGCGCGTGGCTCGGGGGTGCACGTTTCCGAGGTCAACGGCCTTCTGGAGCGTTTTGCCCAGGCGCAGAAGATGATGAAGAAGATGGCGCAGGGCGGCGGCATGCCGGGTATGCCTGGCATGGGCGGGCCCGGAGGCGGCCGGAAGGCGGTCAAGAGCGCCCCCAAAAAGAAGGCCCGTTCCGGAAACCCAGCCAGGGCAGCCCAGGAGATCCGCGACGCCGAGGCCAAACGCACCAGCGGGCCGAAGTCTGTGCCCACGGGCGCTTCTTTTGGGCAGCAGGGCGGCGCCGACTTTGACCCGTCCCAGCTCAACCTGCCCAAGGGCTTCGACAAGTTCCTCGGCGGGAGCAAGTAGTACGGTCCGCTATGTCGCCAGGCCCGTTGCCACACCGTTGCCATAGGGTTAGCAGATGCTCAAACAGCGCGTAGTTTTCGTCCATGGGACCGGTGCTGTCGGCGCCGCCGCGTGGCCCCGGCAGCACGGGCTGGCATTGGACTTTGACGCACTCTTCCTGCGCCGTGCGGGATATTCCGGGGGTGAGACGTCGGGAGCTTCGGAATTCCTCGCTGACAAGGAAATCGTGCTGGAGGCTCTCGGCTCAGGCGGACACGTAGTGGCTCATGACGGGGGTGCTCCCGCGGCCATGCTTGCCGCCGTCGAACATCCCGAACTGGTCCGGTCCCTGGTCCTGTGTGAACCAGCGTGTCTTTCGCTGACGGCGGGGCTTCCGGTGACGGACTCATATATCGCCCAGCACGGACATGACGCAGAACGTCCCTGGGAAGCCCCGCTGTCCATCGTTCCTGGAGTGCCTACGCTTGTGCTGACTGGCGGCTGGGAGCCCATGTACGAAGAGGTTGCGCACTATCTGGCTGCCACCGGCGCCATCCACCGGACGGCGCCCGGAGCCCACCGCCCGCAGGATTCGGCAGAAGGAGCCGCGCTGGTGAAGCAGTTCCTCCGGCGGCGCAGCAGCCCTTAGCAGTGCCACGCAACATCCGGGGTGCAGATCAGGGGTGATGCCAGCCAGCTCCGGCTGCTGCCCCGATCTGCACCCGGCGGGCTACTCGGGGGCGCCGACGCCTATTGTTTCGGGGAGGTAGACCTTCCCGCCGGACGCCAGGAACTCCTCGCTCTTTTCGCGCATGCCGCTGTAGATTTCGGCAATTGCGGCCTGTGAGTCCGCGGAGCCGTACTCGTCGCGGATGTCCTGGCTGATCTTCATGGAGCAGAACTTAGGCCCGCACATCGAGCAGAAGTGGGCGGTCTTGGCCGGTTCCGCCGGCAGTGTTTCATCGTGGAATGACTCGGCGGTGACCGGGTCCAGCGAGAGCGCGAACTGGTCGCGCCAACGGAATTCAAAGCGAGCTTTGGACAGCGCATCATCGCGTTCGTGGGCGCCGGGGTGGCCCTTGGCGAGGTCGGCGGCGTGGGCAGCGATCTTGTAGGTGATCACGCCGGTTTTCACATCGTCCTTGTTTGGCAGGCCCAGGTGTTCCTTCGGAGTCACGTAGCACAGCATGGCCGTGCCGTAGCGGGCGATCTCTGTGGCGCCAATGGCCGAGGTGATGTGGTCATAGCCAGGTGCGATATCGGTAACCAGCGGTCCAAGGGTGTAGAACGGTGCGCCCTTGCAGAGTTCCTGCTGGCGCTCCACGTTTTCCCGGACCAGGTGGAACGGAACATGGCCGGGGCCCTCCACCATGACCTGGACGTCGAACTCCCACGCACGCTGCGTCAGTTCTGCCAGCGTGTCCAGTTCGGCGAACTGCGCCGCATCGTTGGCATCCGCCGTCGCGCCCGGCCGGAGGCCGTCTCCCAGGGAGAACGCGACGTCGTACTGGGCGAAGATCTCGCACAGCTCGTCGAAGTGCGTGTACAGGAAGTTCTCCTGGTGGTGTGCCAGGCACCAGCCGGCCATGATGGCGCCGCCGCGGGACACGATTCCGGTGACCCGGTTGGCCGTCAGCGGCACGTAGCGGAGCAGCACTCCGGCGTGGACCGTCATGTAGTCCACACCCTGTTCGCACTGTTCAATCACGGTGTCGCGGTAGATCTCCCAGGTCAAGGCATTGGCGTCGCCGTTGACCTTCTCCAGCGCCTGGTAGATGGGCACGGTACCGATCGGGACAGGGGAGTTACGGATGAGCCATTCACGGGTGGTGTGGATGTCATCACCGGTGGACAGATCCATCACCGTATCCGCACCCCACTGTGTGGCCCACTGCAGCTTGTCCACTTCCTCCGCAATGGAGCTGGTGACGGCCGAGTTGCCGATGTTGGCGTTGATCTTGACCAGGAAAGCCTTGCCGATGATCATCGGCTCGGACTCAGGGTGGTTAATGTTGTTGGGGATGATGGCGCGCCCCGCGGCCACTTCATTGCGGACGAGTTCCACATCGCAGTTCTCCCGGAGGGCAATGAACTGCATCTCGGGAGTGACGACGCCTTGCTTCGCGTAGCGCATCTGGGTGACGGTCCTACCGCCGACGGCGCGGCGGGGCACCGGCTGCTCGCCGCGCCACTCCGCGGAAGCTGCACCACGCCGGACGGCGGACTTGCCGTCGTCGAGCAGGTTGCGTTCCCGGCCGCTGTACGGTTCGGTGTCAGCCCGGGCCTCAATCCACTCCGAACGGAACGGCTTGAGCCCCACCACCGGATCGCTGCCGGGGCCGGCAGTCCGGTAGATCTGAAACGGGGCGTTCTTTTGACCGTTGGGTGAAACTTCCAACGCGATTTCCGTGACCGGAACATGGATCCCGGCCTGCTCATCGGAGATATACGCCAGCGAATGAGACTTCAGGGACTGGGTCTGGGCAACGTCATCCCGGACCGTCCCGTTGTAGGCCGCTTCAGGGGTGGCTGTGTCATTGTTTGCTGGGAATTGCGGTGCTGCTTGGGTACTCATTGAATACTCACTTCCTTCGCCGGCATGACCCGGACAGGTTCAACGGTCGCAGGCCGCGTCAGCCCGATCTCAGCCCCTGCAAGGGCACCCGTGTGGTCGTACACGAAGCTACCACACGGCGGCGCAGGGGAAGCTGTCATGGTGCGGTGTTACTGTGGCGGCGTGCATCAGATAAATGGCGTGCAGCGGATTCGAATCGCAACGCCGGAAGACATTTTGTCCCTGCCGCGGCTGGAAACGGCGGCTGACCACTTGCTTGAAACGGAGCTGGGATCCGCGGAGCTGCCGCTTGCGGCGACGGTCCTGAAAGCTGGATGGCTATTTGTACTGGTTGCCGGAGAACCTCCGCTGGGCTTTGCCCGCGTCGACAAAGTGGACGGCCAAGCCCATCTTGAGCAGCTGTCGGTGAATCCCGAGGTTGCCCGGCGCGGGATGGGCCGGGCATTGCTTGAAGCGGCCGTAGTGGAGGCCCGGCGACTTGGTTTCGGGGCGATGACTCTTTGCACTTTCGCGGATGTGCGTTTCAACGCACCGTTCTACGCGTCGTTCGGCTTCGAGGAGTTTCCGGATCCCGGCATTGAAGCCGCCGCACTGCGAGAGCATGAGGCGGACCTCGGCCTGGACCGGCTAGGCCGCCGGGTGATTATGCGTTTGAGGCTTTAGGCTTTTCACCATGGCCGGAATCATCGAATTCAGCGGATCAATCCTCACAGGACCGGAGCAGGAACAGAGCGGACTGTGGTCCGTGGGCGGCAAACTGACCTTCAAGAAACCGGCAGGGCGCCCTGATGTTGTATTGGGCGGGTGGGTGATCCCGGGGTTTGTTGATGCGCATTGCCATATCGGGCTGGGCCCGGGCGGCGCCGTTGAGGACAAGGTGGCTGAGGAGCAGGCCACCGCAGACCGTAACGCCGGCACACTTCTGATACGCGACGCCGGAGCAGCCACCGATACCCGATGGCTGCAACAGCGGCCGGACATGCCGCGGATCATCAGGTCCGGGCAGCACATCGCAAGATCGCGGCGCTATCTGCGGAACTTCGCGGTGGAGGTTGAACCAGAGGGGTTAGTTGAGGCCGTTCGCAAGCAGGCACGTGCGGGCGACGGCTGGGTCAAACTCGTTGGGGACTGGATTGACCGGAGCACCGGTGACCTGTCTGCGTCCTTTCCGGCCGACGTCCTCAAAGCTGCCGTCAGTGCCGCCCACGATGAAGGCGTCAGGGTGACCGCCCACTGTTTCGCCGAAGACACGCTGGACGACATGCTGGACGCCGGCATTGACTGTGTCGAACATGCCACGGGTCTGCTTCCACGCCACCTCCCGAGGTTCGTTGAACAACGCGTGCCGATCGTCCCCACGCTGATCAACGTCGCCACATTCCCGGACATCGCGGATCAGGCGGAGTCCAAGTTCCCGCGCTACGCCGCCCACATGCGCGCACTCTGGGACCGGCGAGCCGAACGGGTGCTGGAAGCCTTTGAGGCCGGAATATCGATTTTCGCAGGGACAGACGCCGGCAGCGTGATCAGCCACGGCAGGATTGTGGACGAGATCCTGGCACTCCATGATGCCGGTCTGCCCGCAACGGCGGCGCTCGACGCGGCTACCTGGGGTGCCCGCGGATGGCTGGGTGCGGAGGGAATTGCCGAGGGCGCCAGTGCGGACGTTGTGGTGTGCACGCAAGACCCGCGGGGCGTCCCGGATACCCTCCGCGAACTCAAACATGTGGTCTTGTCCGGTGAAATCATTCGCTAGGAATAAATTGAAGCTTCAAGTAATTTAACTAGATAAGAGGTCAGCGAAAGACGGTGACCCGCGAGCCCGGGAGAGTTCAATGTCTTCACCAACCAGCAGCCAGGATCTGCTTCCTGCCGATCTGACCATGGGCACCGTGATGCTCAAGGTGGGCGACATGAAGCTGATGGCCGATTACTACCAGCGCGCGCTCGGGCTGGACATCGTGGCAGAGCAGGACGGCGGACTGTACCTGGGGCGGCGACAGAAGCCCCTTGTGCACCTTGCTCCCGCGCCCGGCCTGAATCTCCCGGGACGCGGCGAGGCTGGTCTGTTCCATACGGCGCTGCTTTTTGACGACCAGGCCTCGCTGGCAGCCACCGTGGCCACTGCCGCCCAGTTTGAACCGCAGTCCTTCACCGGCAGCGCCGATCACCTGGTCAGCGAGGCCTTCTACTTCAATGACCCCGAGGGAAATGGCGTCGAGCTCTACTGGGACCGTCCCCGCGAATTGTGGGCATGGGACGGCAAAAAAGTGGTGATGGACAGCCTCGCCTTGCCGCCGCAGCGGTACCTGCAGGAGCACCTGACCCAGAGCTCCGTGGACGGCCAACGGGAGGCGGGCGCCGGCGTCGGACATGTCCATCTCCAGGTAGGCGACGTTCAGTCGGCCCATGATTTTTACGTGGACACCCTTGGCTTCGAGAAGACCGCGGGGTGGCATGGCCAGGCGCTGTTCGTTTCCGCGGGCGGCTACCACCACCACATGGCCATGAATGTCTGGAACAGCCGTGGCGCCGGCCCCCGCCACGACACGCTCGGTCTCGGAGAGGTGCTGATCGAAGTTCCGGCAGGGGACGACGTCGGCGCTCTTGCGGACCGCCTGAAGGCCGCCCGAGTGGAGGCGCACCACACCGGAGCCGAACTGCGCTTCGAAGACCCGTGGCGAAACGGGATCCGCGTCGCGGTGCGCTGACCGGCCAGCCCTTGTGGGTTAGGCTGATTCCGAACGGTCACAGGCAGCTTTTAAGCCTGTCTGGGCTGTCACACCGTCTACGGAATGAGGATGACTTCCATGGGATTCACCGAAATCTTTGTTTCCACACACGATGAAGCGCTCCAGCGCGCAGGAATCCTGGATGGCGGGGGAGCGGCATCCGGCGCGGGCCTGCGCATCCCGGGAATCAGCGACTTTGAAATCGAGCAGCTGGGGGACCTTGCCGGCGCGGCCGTCCATGCCGCCGGAGCAGACTATGAGCTGGCCATGGTGGATGTGGCAAGCGATTCCCTCCTGGGAGTGCCCGCTGCCATGGTGCGTGCACTCGCCGAGCTGCTCAGTTATGAATCTGAAGGTGAAGGCAATGTCCTTGAGGAGGTCGCTGAAAAGTGGGCTGCAGAGGATGACATGCCCTTCGGCGCGGAGGACGCAAAATCCTACGTCCAGCAGCTAGCCGAGCTCGCCAGTGGAATCGACGCAAACGACCGGACCGGACTCTACGTCTGGTCATCCTGATCCAAAGTGCGCCCCAGGGGCGGGCAAATCAGCAAATCAGCGGGCCCTGCGTGTGTCAAGTCGAAATTGCGCCGCTGATCTGGCACAATAAATAGGTACTCGATCTGCGTGGCCCCTCTCTCCGCGTCCGGATCCTGTCCTTAAGAACCCCCTAGTACGGCCCGCCCCACGGGTGCAGAACGCCGGGCTCGACCCCGTTTCAGAAACAGGAGTGACCACAAAAGTGGCCGTAAAGATTCGCCTTAAGCGCTTCGGCAAGATGCGCGCACCGTACTACCGCATCGTTGTCATGGACGCACGCTCCAAGCGTGATGGCCGTGCGATCGAAGAGATCGGCAAGTACCACCCCACCGAAGAGCCCTCATACATTGAGGTCGACACGGACCGTGCCCAGTACTGGCTTGGCGTCGGCGCCCAGCCGTCCGAGCAGGTTGCCGCGATCCTCAAGATCACCGGTGACTGGCAGAAGTTCAAGGGCCTCCCGGGCCAGGAAGGTACCTTGAAGGTCAAAGCCCCCAAGGTTCCCTTCGTTGCTCCGGAAAAGGGTTCCGTGATCATCCCGGAAGCCATCACCAAGAAGGCCAAGGCAGCTGAAGCTCCCGCTGACGCCGAGGCAGAGACCACCGAGGCCGAGTAAGTTGCTGGCAGAAGCGCTCGAGCACCTCGTCCGCGGGATCGTTGACAGCCCTGAGGATGTCAAGGTCAGTGCCAAGAACAACCGCCGCGGGGATACCCTTGAGGTGCGCGTTCATCAGGAAGACCTCGGACGTGTAATCGGACGCCAGGGCCGCACCGCTCGCGCATTGCGCACTGTGGTAGCAGCACTGGCAGATGGCGAGCAGGTCAGGGTCGACGTCGTCGACACCGACCGTCGCCGCTGACGCGACTGCAACACTTGTCTTAAGTCCGGCCCCTTCACCAGCTATTGGTGGAGGGGCCGGACTGTTTTCACCAATGATCCCCAGAACATAACCAATACGGTACATATCCCGGAACAGAGGAACAGATGCAGCTTCAGGTGGCACGAATCGGCAAACCCCACGGCATCCGCGGCGAAGTGACGGTCCAGGTACTGACCGATGCACCCGCGGACCGCTTTGTCGAGGGCACCGAATTTGTGGTGGAGCCGGCTTCCGCCGGACCTCTGACTGTCATCAGTGCACGCTGGAACAAGGACATCCTGCTCCTTGCCTTTGACGGGATTGAAACACGCAACCAGGCCGAAACACTGCGGGGCGCCAAGCTCTTTGTTGAAACCGAAGAACTCGACGACAACGACGACGAAGGCTGGTACGAGCACGAACTCCTGGGCTTCGAGGTGCGTGTGGGAACCAAAGTAGTGGGTAAGATCTCCGGGCTTAACACCCTGCCCGTGCAGGATCTGCTGGTTGTGGAAACTCCGGACGGCAAGGAGATCCTCATCCCGTTCGTGGAGCAGATCGTTCCCGAAGTGAACGTTGCAGGGGGATACATTCTGGTTACCCCGCCCGCGGGGCTTTTTGAGGTCAACGCTGACGACGCCGGTTCGCCCGCGCCAGCAGATGAAGGCGAGGCCATTGAGACTGAAACCGAAGACCCTGAAGCCGGAGATAAAGCGTAGATGAGAATCGACGTCGTCAGTATCTTTCCGGAGTATCTGGCGCCCCTGGAACTTTCGCTGATCGGCAAGGCACGCCAGGACGGACTGCTGGGTCTGTTCGTCCATGACCTGCGGGAATTCACCACGGACAAGCACCGCTCCGTCGATGACACCCCTTACGGCGGTGGCGCGGGCATGGTGATGAAGGCTGAGCCCTGGGCCCAGGCGCTTTCTTCTGTGGCGGCTGCACGCCCGGCAGATGCAGGCAGGCCCGTACTTATCGTCCCGTCGCCTGCAGGGGAGCGGTTCACGCAGGCCCTGGCCCATGAGCTGGCCGAAGAAGACCAGCTGGTCTTCGCCTGCGGCCGTTACGAAGGCATCGACGAACGCGTCATCGAATGGGCGGAAGAACACTTCACCGTGCGCCCCATGAGTCTGGGCGACTACGTTCTCAACGGCGGTGAAGTAGCCGTGCTGGCCATGGTGGAAGCCATTGGCCGGCTCCTGCCGGGCGTTGTGGGCAACCCCGAGTCCCTCGTGGAGGAATCGCACTCGGACGGTCTCCTCGAATACCCGGTCTACACCAAGCCCTCAAGCTGGCGCGACCGGGACGTGCCGGCAGTCCTGTTGAGCGGCAATCACGGCAAGATCGCCCAATGGCGCCGGCACCAGCAGTACCGCCGGACAGCCGAACGGCGCCCTGATCTGCTGGAGACGTTCGACGCCGGGAAGCTGCCCCGCGCGGACCGCACAGCTTTGGCGGATCTCGGGTACGACGTCGTCGACGGTCGACTCAGTGCCCGGCCGGACGCGCACGGCGATTCCTGACCGCCTCTTTCCTGGCCAGGGAAAGCTGATGAAATTACCTAGATGAAGTTGGGGAAACCTAGGTAAATGTGGCAGAATTGATCCTTGTGTCTACTGGGTCCGCACCTGCCACAGGGGGAGCGCAACCAACAGCCGGACACCCCGGTACCGTCAATAAGTGACGGAGCCGGACCAAAAAAACTTTCGACGGTAATTTCCGGCCGGTAAAACGTGTCCGGGCTTGACCGCCGTGACCCAAAGTGAATGACCTGTGGCGTTCGCCAGGAGTGGATTTATGCATATCCTCGATTCCGTAGATGCAGCCTCGCTGCGCAGTGATGTTCCCGTTTTCCGCGCAGGTGACACCCTCAAGGTTCACGTGAACATCATCGAAGGCAAGAACTCCCGCGTCCAGGTATTCCAGGGCTTCGTCCTGGGCCGCCACGGCGACGGTCTCCGCGAGACCTTCACGGTCCGCAAGGTCTCCTTCGGTGTCGGTGTGGAGCGTACCTTCCCGGTGCACTCCCCGATCATCGACAAGATCGAGGTCGTCTCCAAGGGTGACGTCCGCCGTGCCAAGCTGTACTACATGCGTGATCTGCGCGGCAAGGCTGCCAAGATCAAAGAAAAGCGCGACTTCCTCACCACGAAGTCCGCAAAGGCTGCCAAGTAAGTTCTCTGGACTTAAACAGCGGGTCCCCACTCCGTACCCGGCCAGCGCCGGAGTTGTTCGCCCAGTGCACAGGATACGGATTATGGACCAGACAAAACGCCAGCCCAGGAAACTGGGCTGGCGTTTTGCGTTGCTGGCGCTGGCGCTTGCGGTGGCCATCAGCGGGCTGATCCGTTCACTGTGGCTTGACGTCTACTACATTCCCTCCGAATCGATGGAGCCGCTTTTCGGAACCGGTGACAGGATTCTGGTTTCGCGCACCGACTTCAACTCTGAACCCATCCGGCGCGGCGACGCGGTGGTCTTTGACGGCCGTGGCACGTTCGCGCCGCTCAATAGCGGCAATGGTCCGGCACTGGACGCAGTTTCTGCCGCTGGCCACTGGCTGGGGATCACCGGCAGCGAGACCACCTATATCAAGCGCGTGATTGGTCTGCCGGGGGATCATGTCACCTGCTGCGATGCAGACCACCGGCTCACAGTCAACGGTCATCCGCTTGCTGAACCATATCTCTATCATGGAGACGCGCCGAGCCAACAGAACTTCAGCGTGATCGTGCCAGCCGGAAGACTATGGTTACTCGGAGACCACCGCGCAAAGTCGGCCGACTCCCGAAGCCTGCTCGGGGCGCCGGGAGGTGGCATGGTCCCTGTGGACCGGGTGATCGGCCGGCCGGTCCAGATCATCTGGCCGCTTGATAGATTTGGCCCAGTACACCGGCCGCCCGCAGCCGATACAACAACGAAGGACGGACAGTAGATGCCCGAGTCAGACCCCCGGACACCCGATCAGCAGCAAAAATCCATTGCTGCGGAGGGCCCGGATCCGGCAGGACCGGCGTCCCTGCAGGCGGATGGGCAGCTGCTCGAGCCAGCGCACTCCGCTCCCTCAAAACCCTCACGCAGTCCCCTCTTTCTGTGGCTGAAGGAGGTCGCCACCGTTGTGGTGATCGCTGTTGTGCTCTCCTTCCTCATCAAGACGTTTCTGTTCCGGGCCTTCTACATTCCGTCCGAGTCCATGGTCAACACTCTTGACGTCAACGACCGGATTTTCGTTAACCTGCTCGTACCGGAACCGTTCGCCCTCTCACGCGGTGACGTTGTGGTCTTCAAGGACACCAAAGGCTGGCTGGCACCCACTCCGGAGAAGGCCGAAGGTCCTTTCACCTGGGTCCAGAACAGCCTGACGTTCGTTGGCCTGTTGCCGGATAACTCCGAGCAGCACCTGGTCAAACGCGTGATTGGACTCCCGGGCGACCACGTCATCTGCTGCGATGCAGACGGCAAACTCACCATCAACGGATCTCCCCTTTCCGAGACGTACATCAATGCTGCCGAAGTACCTGAGATTCGTAACTTTGATGTGATTGTTCCTGCCGGGAAGATCTGGGTCATGGGCGACAACCGGAACCATTCAGCCGATTCCCGTTCGCATCTGGAGTCCAATGGCGGGTTCATCGATCTGGCGGACATCGAGGGCAAAGCGGCCGTCATCGCCTGGCCGCTGAACCGGCTGACCGCGCTGGACAACTACCCGGATGTTTTCCGCAACGTTCCCGTCTCGGCGGGATAGCTGTGTCCGCCGCACCCACGCTCGAGCATGAGCGGGCTTTCCTTGGGCCCGGTGTACGGTTCCTTGCCGGCGTTGACGAGGTGGGCCGCGGCGCGCTGGCTGGCCCCGTGAGCGTGGGGATCGCCGTCGTCGATCTCCAACAGCAGGACCTGCTGGCAGACGTGCGGGACAGTAAGCTGCTCAAGCCTGCCGACAGGGAGCGGCTTGCCCCCTTGGTCCGGGCGTGGAGTGTGGCTTCCGCTGTGGGGCATGCATCCGCTCAGGAAATCGACTCACTCGGCATCGTGGGCGCCCTGAGGGTGGCCGGCACCAGGGCATGGTTCGAGATCCTGGCCATGGGGATCACGCCGGACGCAGTCCTGCTGGACGGCAGCCACAACTGGCTGTCACCGGCCGCCCAGCCCTCACTTTTCGACGAGGCAGCCGCCATTCCAGGTTGTGATGCGCCGGTCCACACCCGGGTCAAGGCCGACATGCACTGTCTGAGCGTGGCCGCCGCCAGTGTGCTCGCGAAGGTGGAACGGGACCATCAGATGCAGGAACTCCATGGCGAATACCCGGTCTTCGGCTGGAACATCAACAAGGGCTACGGCACCTCCGGCCACCGCGATGCGATCAGGGCTTCCGGGCCGACGCCCTATCACCGGGTGAGTTGGCGGCTGCTCGGATGTGGGGCCTGATGCGGTGTCGGAAGCCGCGGCTTGGGCCAGTGCGCGTGCTGCGCGCTGCATGGTGCAAGATGGAAGCATGAGTGCCGAGGAGCTTGAAAACTACGAAACCGACATGGAGCTCCAGCTCTACCGTGAATACCGCGACGTTGTGGGGTTGTTCAGCTACGTTGTGGAGACGGAGCGCCGCTTCTACCTGGCCAACCACGTGGACCTGCAGGCACGAAGCGCGGACGGCGAAGTCTACTTCGATCTGACTCTGCAGGACGCGTGGGTGTGGGATGTGTACCGCTCCGCCCGGTTCGTCAAGAGTGTCCGGGTCATTACGTTCAAGGACGTCAATGTCGAGGAACTACCGCGCAACGAAGAACTTGCCTTGCCCAAGGACGTCGACCTCGGCAACTGAGCGAGCCGTTCCGCCTGAGCTGTTCCGTCCGCAGTGTTCCTCCACACGCCGTTGCTTCCCAGGGTTTCCCACATAGCGCAATAGGCTTCTTTTCACCCTGACCATTCCCCTCCAGGCTGGTTCCGGAGGTAGAAATGAAAGCCAAAGACCTGCTGGGCCGGCGCGGGGAAGAACTCGCCGCCGCATATCTGGAATCGCTGGGCATGCTGATTGTGGAGCGCAACTGGCGTTGCCCTGAGGGCGAAATCGACATCGTCGCACTCGACGGTGATGCCCTGGTCATCGCTGAGGTAAAGACCAGGAGATCGCTGGCCTATGGCCACCCCTTTGAGGCGGTGGGCCCGGAGAAACTTGGGCGCCTGCACCGGCTTGGTTCCGCATGGTGCCGCGACCGGGAACTCAGAATGCCGCTGCGCCGCGTGGACGTCATCGCCGTTGTGGTCGGCGGCGGCGGCGAACCGGCGCTGGAACACCTCAAGGGGGTGGAGTAGTTGGCTCTCGGGCGGAGCTACTCGGTGGCTCTCGTGGGGCTCAACGGCTACATTGTCGAAGTCGAGGCGGACATCGGGCAGACACTGCCGGCGTTTGTCATCCTGGGCCTGCCGGACGCTTCGCTGAATGAGGCTAAGGAACGGATCCGCTCTGCCGCGCAGAACTCCGGCATCCCGCTCAGCCGCCGCAAAATAACGGCCAACCTGATTCCCGCGTCTTTGCCAAAACGCGGTTCCGGCTTTGACCTGGCCATCACAATGGCCGTGCTGCTGGCCGCCGAGGACATCAGGACCACCAACCGGACCGTCTTTATTGCCGAGCTGGGCCTGGATGGGAGGCTGCGCCCGGTGCGGGGGGTCCTTCCCGCCGTTATGGCTGCGGTGCAGGCAGGTTACCCGGATGTGGTGGTGGCCCAGGCCAACGCTGCAGAAGCGGCCCTGGTGCCGGGAGCGCGTGTGAGTGGATACAAGACGCTTGCCCGGCTTGCTTATGATTTCGGAGCGGATCCGCTCCAGCTTGCCCTGGACTTTGAGCCGGAAGACCAACCGGGCATGCCGGAGGCGAGTGGCCCTCCGGGACCGGGTCCGGACATGTGCGACGTCTCTGGCCAGGGTGATGCCCGCCGTGCCCTGGAGGTGGCTGCTGCCGGGGCGCATCATCTGCTCCTGACTGGGCCGCCTGGCGCGGGGAAAACCATGCTCGCTGAAAGGCTGCCTGGGCTCCTGCCGGACCTGGCGGACACCGCTGCAATGGAGGTGACGGCCATACACTCGCTGTGCGAACTTCCGCTCTCTTCGGTGCAGCTTGTGCGCCGGCCACCCTTCGAAAACCCGCACCACACCGCAACGGCTGCCGCGATCATTGGTGGCGGGTCCGGGCTGCCCCGACCCGGAGCGGCCTCCCGTGCACATCGGGGCGTCCTGTTCCTTGACGAGGCTCCGGAGTACGAGCGCCGTGTCCTGGACGCCCTGCGCCAGCCGCTGGAGAGTGGCGAGCTGGTGATACACCGTTCAGCCGGCACTGCAGCCTATCCGGCCCGGTTCCAGTTGGTCCTTGCTGCCAATCCCTGCCCTTGCGGCAAGGCCTCGGGCAAGGGACTCGATTGCACCTGCACTCCCATGATGCGGCGCCGGTACCTGGCCCGGATGTCAGGGCCCCTGCTGGACCGGGTGGACATCCAGCTGCAGGTAGAGCGGGTGTCGCTTGCCGATTTCGGCCAGTCGGGGACTGAGGAAGACACGGCGTCGGTTGCGGGGCGTGTCATCGCCGCCCGTGGACTTCAGCTGGAACGGCTGCGGCCGCTCGGTCTGGAAACCAATTCACAGGTGCCGGGCCGCATCCTCCGCGGCGAGCTGCGGCTGGCCGCACCCACCACCCGGATTCTCGACCAGGCGCTGGAGCGGGGAATACTCACAGCCCGGGGCTACGATCGCGTCTTGCGTCTGGCATGGACACTGGCGGATCTGGCCAGCCGTGACAAACCGGACCTCAATGACATTGGCCAGGCACTCAGCCTCCGGCAGGCCGCCTCGGCCGCCGCGTGAAAGGAACAGACTTATGGAAGACGAAAGATATGCGCGGGCCGCACTGTCCAGGCTGATGGAACCCCAGGACGCGGCAGGGCTCGCCCTCGTTCACGTGGCGGGTGCCGTGGATGCGCTGCGGATCGCAACCGGGAAACTGGCGGTCGGCCCGCGGCTGGAACAGGATATGACCGGCGTTCTGGCCGAACAGGGGTCAAGCAGCTGGGCGGGCATGGGAGCAGCACTGAAGCGGTGGGCTCCGCGGATCCCGGACCTGGCGCCCGAGAGGGACCTGGCCACGATGCAACGGCTCGGCGGTCGCATGATCATGCCGGCAGATGAATTCTGGCCCGCCCAATTGTCAGACCTCGGCATCCACGAACCCATCTGCCTGTGGTGGCGGGGGCTCGAACACGAGCTGCCCGCCGCCGCAAAGTCTGTTGCCCTTGTCGGTTCGCGGGACAGCACGAGCTATGGCGCAGCAGTGACCGGCGATCTGGCATACTCCCTGGCCCAGCGGGGGTTCACAGTGATCTCGGGCGGTGCCTATGGAATCGATGCGCATGCTCACCGTGCGGCCCTAGCCGGGGGGTCGGCGGCGCTGCCCACCATCGCAGTGATGGCCGGCGGCGTGGACCGTTTCTATCCGTCCGGAAATGACGATCTGCTCCGCGCGGTCGCCAACCAGGGCGCTGTGATCGCCGAAGTGCCGCCGGGTTCAGCGCCAACCCGCTACAGGTTTCTACAGCGAAACAGGCTCATCGCTGCACTGGCAGCTGTCACCGTTGTCGTCGAGGCGAGATGGCGATCCGGCGCACTTAATACGGCCCACCATGCCGAATCCCTTGGCCGTGCAGTGGGGGCTGTCCCGGGCTCAGTCCACAGTGCCAATTCGGCGGGCTGTCACCGGTTGCTCCGGGACGGAGGCGCCGTGTGCGTCACTGACGCCGGGGAAATCGCTGAGCTCGCCTCACCCAGCGGAGAGTCTCTGGCAGAACCTAAAGCTGGCGTCCGGGCAGACCATGACGGTCTGACCCTGGAGGATCTTATTCTGCTGGACGCGCTGCCGCTGAGGTCAACCAGCTCGGTGGAGAAACTGTGCACGGTGGCCGGGCTCAGTATGGATTCGGTCAGAGCGGGGTTGGGACGGCTTGGCCTGCTCGGGCTGGCGGCCTCCGAACGGGGTGGCTGGAAGCGGTCGAAGGACAAGGTATAAAACAAGTTGCACCTGTTCGACGTGCCATGGCCCCTTGATGTCCGGCCAGCTGGGAAAGTAGAACTGTGGACAAACAGGAATTACCTCCGGAACTCGTGTGTGCCGTCAAGGGCTTCGGACGTTACCTCTCGGGGGAGAGGGCGAGATCCCCGCATACCCTGCGCGCGTATCTTTCAGATATCACCGGCCTGCTGGATTTCGCTGCCTCGGAAGGCGTGCAGGATCTGGGCGGCATCGAACTCGGTACGCTGAGGCGGTGGCTTGGCGCGCAGAGTGAAGCCGGTGCTGCCCGGTCAACGCTGGCCCGCAGATCCGCCACGGCCCGCTCATTCACTGCGTGGGCTGTGCGGGAGGAACTTATCCAAACAGATCCGGCCCTGCGCCTCAAGGCACCTCGGAGGGAGAAATCACTGCCTGGCGTGCTCCAGCAGCAGCAGCTCAGGCGACTGCTCCTGGAAATGGAGGAATCAGCCACCGACGGCGCCCCTAGTGCCGTACGGAACCGTGCCATGGTGGAGCTGCTTTATGCAACGGGCATCCGGGTGGGGGAGCTCGCTGGCCTGGACATTGATGATCTGGACCCTGACCGCCGGACATTGCGCGTGATCGGCAAGGGAAACAAGGAACGGACGGTGCCATACGGAGTTCCGGCCGCGCTCGCCGTCGACGATTGGCTACGGCGCGGACGCCCGGTTCTGGCATCGGCGGATAGTGGTGCCGCGCTGTTTCTGGGTGCCCGGGGGCGGAGAGCGGACCAGCGCCAGATCCGGGGTGTGGTCAGGGACGCCTTCGAGGGTCTTGGCGACACCGCAGCAACGGGTCCCCATGCCCTCCGCCACTCCGCGGCCACGCATTTGCTGGACGGAGGGGCCGACCTCAGGGCGGTGCAGGAAATCCTGGGTCACAGCAGCCTGGCCACCACCCAGATCTATACGCATGTGTCCGTTGACCGTCTCAGGCAGAGTTACCAGCAGGCGCACCCCAGGGCCTGATCCCGTTCCGGACCGCCACCCCATCTGCAGCAGGTCCGGCCGCGTGGCGAATTGCACTGGCGTAATTTCGTGGGGTACGGCACAATAAGATTCAAGTCCGGAAACTTTCAAGTCGTGCTTGAAGCTCAAGGTTCTGGCAATTGCGGAATCCGGTAGAAATTTCATAATCTGGCAAAGGACACCGGCACCACGCGGAATCCGGAGCAGAACATTTACATCCAGGCAGAGGTCGTTGGGGAAGACGTACCTACAGCTATGGAGGATGGAATGTCTGTTGCAATGACCCGCGGTGTGTTGTTCGTTCACTCGGCCCCTACCGCATTGTGCCCGCACGTTGAGTGGGCCATTGGATCTGTCGTGGACAAGCGAACAGATCTTGAGTGGACCCCGCAACCTGCTGCGCCCGGAATGTACCGGGCAGAGTTGTCGTGGACAGGCACGCCGGGAACCGGTTCGCAGTTGGCCTCCGCCCTTCGCGGCTGGGCCCACCTGCGCTACGAGGTAACCGAGGAACCCAGCCAGGGAGTTGACGGCGGCCGCTGGTCACACACACCTGAGCTGGGCATTTTTCATGCCGTCATCGATGTCCATGGCAACATCATGGTTTCCGAGGACCGGATCCGCTACGCCTACGAGTCCGGTGGCGGTGATCCTTCGGCCGTTTACCACGAGCTGTCGCTGGCGTTGGGCGAAGCCTGGGACGAGGAACTCGAACCCTTCCGTCATGCGGCCGAAGGCGCACCGGTCCGCTGGCTTCATCAGGTGGGCTGATACAGGCACAGTCGGCGCCGGCCGGGCAGGTATTTCCCAGCAAAAGAGGAGGCTCCGCCAATCGGCGGGGCCTCCTCATTCATAGTGAAGTTTTTTGCCGTGATGCTTGGTCGTCCTAGACGTTGCGCACGGCGATAACGGCGTTGTGTCCGCCGAAACCGAAGGAGTTGCTCAGTGCCACAATGTCACCGGCGGGCAGATCCCGGACGGAGGTAACGACGTCGAGCGGGATCTCCGGATCCTGGTTTTCCAAATTGATGGTGACGGGCGTCTTCCGGTCATAGATGGCCAGAACCGTCAGTACGGCCTCTACCGCGCCGGAAGCGCCCAGGAGGTGCCCCATCTGGGACTTGGTGGCGGAGACGGCCACGCTGTCAAGGTGACCGCCCAGCGCGGCACGTAGCGCCGTGTACTCGGGTCGGTCGCCTACCGGAGTGGACGTGGCATGGGCATTGACGTGCACAACGTCTTCTGCCTGGATGCGGCCGTCGAACATTGCAGCCTTGAGAGCGCGGGTGGCACCCAGGCCTTCCGGATCCGGAGCGGTGATGTGGTAGGCATCGGCTGTCACCGATGTGCCGGCCAGCTCGGCGTAAATCCGGGCGCCGCGGGCCAGCGCGTGCTCTTCGGCTTCGAGGACCAAGGCACCGGCGCCTTCACCCATCACGAACCCGTCGCGGTCCCGATCGTACGGCCGTGACGCGCGCTCGGGCTCGTCGTTGCGCCGGGAAAGCGCCTTCATGGACGCAAACGCAGCTATCGGCATGGGGTGGATGGCCGCTTCGGCGCCACCGCACATCACGACATCGGCCTTGCCTGAGCGGATAAGCTCCAGACCGAGATGAAGAGCTTCGGTGCCGGATGCACATGCGGAAACAGGTGTGTGGGCCCCGGCGCGGGCGCCAAGGTCCAGACTGACAGCTGCTGCAACGCCGTTGGGCATCAGCATGGGGACTGTCATGGGCAGCACCCGGCGGGGGCCCTTTTCACGCAGGGTGTCCCAAGCGTCAAGGAGCGTCCATACGCCGCCGATTCCGGTGGCAAAGGCCACTGCCAGCCGGTCATGGTCAACTTCCGTAATGCCGGAATCGGCCCATGCTTCGCGGGCGGCAATGACGCCGAACTGCGTGGACGGGTCCATCCGCTTTGCCTCTACTCGGCCGAGGACATCCAGGGCCGGAACCGTGCAGCGGGCCGCGAAATGGACGGGGAGCTCAAACTTTGCCACCCAATCGTCCTCAAGTGTGTGGGCACCCGAGACACCCTTCAACGCGTTCTTCCACATTGTGGGTACATCGCCGCCAATGGGCGTCGTAGCACCCAGGCCGGTAATGACTACTTTGCGTGTCATGGGATCACTCTCTGTCGGTGCGCGCGCCCGGTCCGGTGAGGAGTGTCCAGGATCCGCGTGGGGTAAATGCGTGGAGGGTCAGCAGGGGAAAACGTGGTGAACGCGGCGGCCGGCCCAGTTAAGTATGGATACTCCGGGCCGGCCGGCCGTGTTCAGCCGAATGCGGCTGATGCCGTATTAGGCCTGCGCGCCGGCGATGAAGCTGACGGCGTCGCCAACGGTCTTGAGGTTCTTGACCTCTTCGTCCGGGATGCGCACGCCGAACTTCTCTTCGGCGTTGACCACAATGGTCATCATGGAGATGGAATCGATGTCAAGGTCCTCCGTGAAGGACTTGTCCAGTTCGACTGCCTCAGTGGCTAGCCCCGTCTCTTCGTTGACGATTTCAGCCAGGCCGGCCAGGATCTCTTCGTTGCTAGCCATTGATGGCTCCTTTTCTTGTTATTGCCGGCAGATGCTGCCGGAAATGTTGCAAACCGCGGTTACGGCTTGGTGTGGGAATACGCACGGTTCAGAGCGTATTCAGTATTGGGATGGGCGGGCTGCTGCGGCGGGTTGCCTACGGAAGAACAATCACCTGGGCACCGAATACCAGTCCGGCTCCGAAACCGATCTGGAGGGCCAGGCCGCCACTGAGTTCGGGGTTTTCCTGCAGCAGCCTGTGCGTGGCCAGCGGGATGGAGGCGGCCGAGGTGTTGCCGGCGTCGGCGATGTCACGGGCCACCGTGACAGTGTCCGGGAGTTTAAGTTTCTTGACCATCTCATCGATGATCCGCATGTTGGCCTGGTGCGGAATGAATGCCGCCAGGTCTTCGGCCTGAATGCCTGCAGCATCGAGCGCCTGCTGGGCCATCTTCGCCATTTCCCACACGGCCCAGCGGAAAACCGTCTGACCGTCCTGGCGGAGCGTAGGCCAGAGGCTCTGGGCTGCCTCGAGGATGGCCTGGTCATCAGAAGCGTCGGCACTGCGCGCGGACTCGCTGAGCTTGCGCACGTCTTCGAGCGAATGGGTCATTCCGATCGCATCCCATTTACTGCCGTCCGAACCCCACACCGATGGTCCGATGCCGGGGGTGTCGGAGGGGCCGATCACGACGGCGCCGGCGCCGTCGCCAAGCAGGAACGAAATGGTCCGCTCATGGTTATCGATGACATCGGAGAGTTTCTCGGCCCCGACCACCAGCACATACTTGGCGGCACCTGATCGGACCAGTGCGTCTGCCTGGGCAATGCCGTAGCAGTACCCGGCACAGGCGGCTGAAATATCAAAGGCCGGAGCCGGCGTCGCACCCAGTCGGTGGGCCAGACTGGACGCCGCGGAGGGCGTGGCATATGGATGCGTGACGGTGGAGATGATCACCGCGCCAAGTTCGGAGGCTTCGATGCCGGCTTTGGCGATGGCTTCGCGTGCTGCGCCTTCAGCCATGTCGATCACGCTGACGTCCGCCCCCGCCCGGTGCCGGGTCACAATGCCGGTGCGCTGCCGGATCCATTCGTCGGAAGAGTCGATCCACCGGCAGACATCTTCGTTGGTAACGATCACGTCCGGGCGGTACGCGCCCAGACCCAGGATCCGGGTGTACTCAACGACGGGTGACTGCTTAAGCGTAGGAACGCTCATGCCTGTCCTTCCAGTTCTGCAAATAGGGCCAGAGCTGCGGTCAGATCATCCGGTGTCTTCACCGCGACGGTCTTTACGCCGGGCATACCACGCTTGGCCAGGCCGGCGAGGGTGCCGGCCGGGGCGAGTTCAATGACGCCGGCGACGCCGCGCCGGACCAGCGACTCCATGCACAGGTCCCAGCGCACAGGCCGGGAGACCTGCGCGATAAGGCTTTCCACTGCGGCGGCGCCGTCAGTGACTTCCCCGCCGTCGAAATTGGAAAGCAAAGGAACCGTGGGGTTGCGCGGCTGAAGCTCAGGCCGCAGCGCTTCGAGGGCGCTCACCGCGGGTGACATGTGCGAGGTATGGAAGGCGCCTGCCACCTTCAACGGGATGACGCGGGCCTTCGCCGGCGGGTTTTCCGCAAGGGACTGGAGCTGCTCAAAGGTGCCGGCGGCAACAGTCTGTCCGGCGCCGTTGACATTGGCGGGAGTAGCACCGGAGGCTTCAATAGCTGCAAGCACCTCTGCCGGATCTCCGCCCACAATGGCGCTCATTCCGGTGGGGGTGACGGCGGCGGCCGCAGCCATGCTGTTGGCACGTTCCCGGACGAAGCTCATGGCCTCGTTCTCGGTGAGCACTCCTGCCAGGGCAGATGCCGTGATCTCGCCCACGGAATGTCCGGCAAGGACCACCGGCAGTGAGCTGAGTTCCACGTCGAAGAGTGATTTGGCCGCAACCAGTCCGGCGGCGACGATCAGGGGCTGCGCGACCGCAGTGTCCTTGATCGTGTCCTCGTCCGAAGTGGTCCCATGCGCCGTGAGGTCAATGCCGGCGATCTCGCTCAAGGAGGCGAGCTGCGCTGCCACGGAAGGCAGTTCCAGCCAAGGGGCGAGGAAACCGGGGGTCTGTGAGCCCTGTCCAGGGCAGACTATTGCAAGCACGTATCCAGCTTTCCAAATTACTGCGTGATTCTTCGTGTTTTCATGCACCAAGCTCACTAGGTCAGTTTGTAGGAAGTCTACAACGGCTCAGCTCTGGTTCCGCGCCGGATGACGCTCGGGTGATGCCTTGGGCGGGACGGAAAGCCTGCCCACCACGAGTGCGGCCTGCAGCACAAAGGCCTCCCGTGGAAGGAGTGGATCCCAGCCTGTCACGTCACAGACGCGCTTGAGACGGTACCTCACGGTGTTGGCATGGACAAAGAGCTCGCGGGCTGTTGCCTCCAGTGAATGTCCCAGTTCCAGGTACGTGCCGAGGGTCTCCACCAGACCATTGGACGCCGCGAGCAGGGGGCGGTAAATGTTTTTGATAAGGGAGCGCCTCGCGGCGTCGTCGCCGGAAATAACACGCTCGGGTAGCAAATCGTCAGCAGCGACCGGGCGGGGTGCCGAAGGCCATGCGCGCGCTGCGGTGAGACCCGCGAAGGCAGACTGGGCGGAGCTGCTGGCTTCCAGCAGCGAACTGGCTTCCGGACCGTAGACCACGGGGCCGGGCGCAAACATTTCGCTGAGCTTCAGATACGCGGTTTCACGGTCCTGGAGGCCACCAAGAATCAGAATTAGCCGGTCGCCCTGGATTCCTACCAAAGCGTCCTCAGCGAAGCGGCCCGCCGTGCGGCGCAATTCGCTGACATAGCTGGCGCTCGGCTCCGATGGCGAATTTCCTACCATCACCGTGAACCGTTCCTGCGCTTTCCAGCCCAGCGCCGCAATCCTGGACCGCAGAGCATCGGTGTTTTCGCCACGCAGGATGGCATCAACAATGAGTGCCTCGAGCCGGGTGTCCCACGAGCCCCGGGATTCCGCCGCCCGGGCATAAACGTCCGCGGCGGCAAAGGCCACCTCGCGGGAATACCGGAGCACGGCTTCGCGGAGCGAGGGCTGATCCGCTTCAGGAGCGATCATCGGGACCTGGTCTTCCACAACTTCGACCACGATCCGGATAAGCTGAAGGGCCTTTTGCAAGCTGATGGAGCGCGTCAGCTCCGTTGGCGCTGTGCCGAAAACATCGGAGAGAATCCACGACGGCGAGCTTGGGCGCTCGTACCAGGACACAAAAGCGGCAATCCCGTTCTGGGCAACAAGGCCCAGCGCCGACCGTTCATCGGAACTCAGCCGGCTATACCAGGGCAGCGACTTTTCAAGCTGCCGCATGGTGGTGGTGGACAGCTGCCCCACATTCGCCCGGAGCTTTTTCAAGGTTTCCGACTTCTCCGGCGTCATGCTGCGCGACGACGGTTTGCGCTTTGCTGGGGTGGTGGTTGGCTCTGCCATTCTTTGAGCATACGGTGCCTGCCCGGCAAGCTCCATTTGTGCAAAGGCTACAAGCGGCCTTGTGCTGCCTCACAGCCTCAGCGGCGGGGATGGAACGACGACGGCGGCCCCCACTTTTCCGTGAGGACCGCCGTCGTTTCAGGCTGCTTCGTGCGAACTCTCGCTCAGTGGTTAGGAGTCGCCGCCCGCGTTGCCGGTGGAGCCGGCATTGACGTTGTGCAGTTTGTACTTCTCGATGGCCTGGGCCGGAGCCTGGGCGTCCACCTCGCCGCGGCGGGCCAGCATCTCCAGCGAACGCACCACAATTGAGTGGATGTCGTTCTTGAAGAAGCGGCGGGCTGCGGCGCGGGTGTCGGAGAAGCCGAAGCCGTCGGCACCGAGCGAAGCGAACGCATTCGGCAGGAACTGGCGGATCTGGTCCGGAACGGCTTTCATGTAGTCCGTGACAGCGACGATCGGCCCGGTGGCGCCGGCGAGCTGACGGGCCACGAACGGGACCCGTGCGGGCTGCCCGGGGTTCAGGAACGCTTCTTCCTCGGCGGCCATGGCGTCGCGGCGGAGTTCGTTCCAGGAGGTCACGGACCAGACGTCCGCGGACACGCCCCAGTCCTCGGCCAGGATCCGCTGGGCTTCCAGCGCCCAGGGCACCGAGACACCCGAGGCAAGGATCTGCGTGCGGGGCCCGTCGATCTTCGCTTGTGCCAGAAGATAGATGCCCTTAAGGACACCCTCGACGTCCAGATCCTCAGGTTCGGCGGGCTGGCTGATGGGCTCGTTGTAGACGGTGATGTAGTACATCAGGTTCCGGTCCGCGGAGTCCGGCCCGTACATGCGCTCGATGCCGTCGCGCATGATGTGGCCCATTTCGTAGCCGTAGGCGGGGTCGTAGGTGACCACTGCGGGGTTGGTGGAGGCGAGCAGGGGGGAGTGGCCGTCGGCGTGCTGGAGTCCTTCGCCGGTGAGGGTGGTCCGTCCTGCGGTGGCGCCGATGATGAAGCCGCGGGTCATCTGGTCCCCGGCGGCCCAGAACGCGTCGCCGGTGCGCTGGAAGCCGAACATGGAGTAGAACACGTAGACCGGGATCAGGGGTACGCCGTGGGTGGCGTAGGCGGTGCCGGCGGCGGTGAAGGCTGCCACGGCGCCGGCTTCGTTGATGCCGGGGTGGATCAGCTGGCCCTGGGCTGATTCCTTGTAGGCCAGGACCAGGTCCCGGTCCACGGAGAGGTAGTTCTGTCCCTTGGGGTTGTAGATCTTGGCGGTGGGGAAGAACGCGTCCATGCCGAAGGTCCGTGCCTCATCCGGGATGATCGGCACAATGCGCTTGCCGAACTCCTTGTCCCGCATGAGGTCCTTGAGGAGCCGCACGAAGGTCATGGTGGTGGCAGCCTGCTGCTTGCCCGAACCCCGCTTGGCAACCTCATAAGTCTTGGAGTCAGGTAGTTCCACCGGCGCATGGTCCGGACGGCGTTCCGGGACAAAGCCACCGAGCTCCCGCCGCCTGTCATGGAGGTAGGCGATCTCGGGGGAGTCCGCCCCGGGGTGGTAGTAGGGCGGGCGGTAGGGATCGGCTTCCAGGGCTTCGTCTGAAATGGGAATCCTGAGGTAATCCCGGAAGTCCTTGAGGTCCTCCAGGGTGAGTTTTTTCATCTGGTGCGTGGCGTTGCGGCCCTCGAAGTGGGGTCCGAGTCCGTAGCCCTTGACGGTTTTGGCGAGGATGACGGTGGGTTTGCCGGTGAATTCGGTCGCTGCCTTGTAGGCGGCGTAGACCTTGCGGTAGTCGTGGCCGCCGCGCTTCAGACCCCAGATCCGGTCATCGGAGAGGTCCGCGACCATGTCTTTGGTCTGCGGGGTCTTGCCGAAGAAGTGTTCGCGGACGAAACCGCCGGATTCGGCCTTGTAGGTCTGGTAGTCCCCGTCCGGGGTTTCGTTCATGATCTGCACCAGGGACCCGTCCGTGTCCCGGGTGAGCAGCTCATCCCATTCCCGGCCCCAGACGACCTTGATCACGTTCCAGCCCGCACCGCGGAAGAACGCCTCGAGTTCCTGCATGATCTTGCCGTTGCCGCGGACGGGCCCGTCCAGGCGCTGGAGGTTGCAGTTGATGACGAAGTTCAGGTTGTCCAGGTTCTCGTTCGCGGCGAGCTGGAGCAGGCCGCGGGACTCGGGCTCGTCCATTTCCCCGTCGCCCAGGAAGGCCCAGACCTGCTGGTCGGAGGTGTCTTTCAGGCCGCGGTTATGCAGGTAGCGGTTGGACTGGGCCTGGTAGATCGCGTTCATCGGCCCGATGCCCATGGACACGGTGGGGAATTCCCAGAACTCCGGCATCAGCCGCGGGTGCGGGTAGGAGGACAGGGCGTGGCCCTCGCGGGACTTTTCCTGCCGGAACCCGTCCAGGTCCTCCTCCGTGAGGCGGCCCTCCATGTAGGCGCGGGCATACATGCCCGGGGAGGCGTGGCCCTGGAAGAAGACCTGGTCCCCGCCGCCGGCATGGTCCTTGCCGCGGAAGAAATGGTTGAAGCCGACCTCATACAGCGTCGCGGCACCGGCATAGGTGGAAATGTGCCCGCCCACCCCGATGTTCGCCCGCTGCGCCCGGTGCACCATCACGGCCGCGTTCCAGCGCATATACGCCCTGTACCGGCGCTCGAACTCCTCATTGCCCGGAAAGGGTGCTTCCTGGTCCGCCGGGATGGTGTTCACATAATCCGTGGTGGTGACCATCGGAACCCCGACGCTCTGGGCGCCGGCACGCTGCAGGAGACTGCGCATGATGTATTGGGCACGCTCGGTGCCCTGTTCCCTGATCAGGGAATCCAGGGACTCAACCCACTCGGCGGTCTCTTCCGGATCACGATCAGGCAGCTGGTTAGTCAACCCGCTGAGGATATGGGAGGTATCTTCTCCTGCAGCCACGTCCAACCTCTCTTTGCGCGCATGCATCGGCGCCCTCAGGTCCGGCAGGATAGCTGCCCGGCGTGAACGCGACGTGTGCGACGTATCGGTTACAACAGCCCGGTCATGTGCGCCGGGCAGGTTCCACGTCTATGTCTGCATGTACAGCCAGGGCGGTCGCCCCGCAGGCATAGTTGTCATCAGCCACTCTAGCTCTGACCGCCAGCCGATGCGTAGCCGCCCAGTTGGCGGCTCTGTTGTATTTCGCCGTCATACTGGTTGTGTGACGAAAAGCCGCTGCACGGACGGCCGCAGGCACTGATGTGACGCAGAATATGGCGGATCGCGGTGCCGCCAGCTTGAAGCGCAGGCCCAAAGGGTGTTGGCTTGTAGTAATGGAAATCACTATGCATAGGAGGAACACGTGAGCGAGGCCGACGCCGCCACTTCGGTAAATGTGGCGGAAAAATTGGGTTTCAAAAACGGGGATCTGATTCAGGAGTTCGGTTACGACGACGACGTCGACTTCGACTTACGTGATGATATTGAAGAACTCACGGGTTCTGAACTCCTCGATGAAGACGATCACGACGTTGCAGACGCCGTCATATTCTGGTGGAGGGAAGGCGACGGGGACCTGGTTGACACCCTTGTGGATTCACTCACCACGCTGGCCGAAGGCGGCGTGGTGTGGGTGCTGACCCCGAAATCCGGACGGGACGGTTATGTTTCCCCGTCCGACATTCAGGACGCTGCCCCCACCGCCGGGCTGCACTGCACCACATCCGTCGGCGTATCCAAGGACTGGAGCGCCACCCGGCTGGTGACCAGGAAAAACAAATGACGGCACCGGGTTCGTTGGCCATGGCTGAACCCGTCCACGTACCTGAAGTCGGGCAGGAAGCTCCGGACTTTGAATTAGTCAACCAGTTTGGTGAGCCAGTACGGCTGTCCTCGTTCCGGGGGCGGAACGTCGTTGTGGTGTTCTACCCGTTCGCCTTCTCAGGCATATGCACCGGCGAGCTATGTGAAATCCGGGACAACCTTGCCTTATTCGAGGACGCAAGCGCCACAGTTCTGGGGGTTTCCGCAGACAGCAAGTTCACGTTGCGTGCCTACGCGGACAAGGAGGGCTACGGGTTCGAGCTGCTCGCTGACTTCTGGCCGCATGGTGCTGTGGCCAAGCTGTACGGTGTCTTCGATCCGGCCAGCGGCATGGCGCGACGCGGCACCTTCATCATTGATGGTGAAGGTGTCGTCCGCTACGTCGTCGTGAATCCTCGTGGGCAGGCGCGCGATCTGGCCGAGTACCGCAGGGTTCTGGCGGGACTGGGTCAAGGCTGAACCCTTATGGACCAGCGGCGGCCCGGCACAGGACTCACTGGCTTTGCGATTTATCCTGCCAGTGTGACCGCCGGGCCGTCTCCCCATGATCTTGAGTCGCTGTGTGCCATCCGGGATCTGCTTTCGGGCCTGAAGCTGGTGGTTCTTACGGGCGCCGGCCTCAGCACGGATTCGGGCATACCCGATTACCGCGGACCCGAGGCGCAACCGCGTGCGCCCATGTCGTATCAGGACTTTGTGGGCGATCCGGCCAACCGTCAGCGATACTGGGCCCGGAACCACATTGGCTGGTCGCACCTTCGGCACGCCGACCCAAACGCAGGGCACGTGGCCGTTGCTGTGATGGAGCAACGCGGCCTGCTCTCCGGTCTGATAACACAAAACGTGGACCGTCTTCATGAAGATGCCGGCAGCGTCAACGTCGTTGACCTCCACGGTCGCTTCGATCAGGTGGTGTGCCTCGGCTGCCGCCGGACGTACTCCAGGAGGCTGCTGGCGGCAGTGCTTGAAGAGCTAAATCCCGGTTTCCTTCAGGCGGCTTTGGATTCAGGGGCCGTTGAAATGGCCCCTGATGCCGACGCCACAGTGGATGACGCTGTGCTGATCGAGAGATTTGTTGTGGCACTGTGCCCGGCGTGTGGCGGCACTCTGAAACCGGACTTTGTCTACTTCGGCGAAAACGTTCCCAAGGACCGGGTGGAGAAGTCGTACGCCATGGTGGACGCCTCCGGGGCGTTGCTCGTGGCAGGGTCATCCCTGACAGTGATGAGCGGTCTGAGATTCGTCCGTCATGCCGCCAAGGAAGGGAAACCCGTGGTGATTATCAACCGCGGTGCAACACGCGGAGATGACCACGCCACCATTAAAATTGATGCCGGTGTCAGCGAATCCCTGGCCTGGCTAGCCGAGCAGTTGCCGGCTCTCTGAAGTACTTTCCGTCAATTGGCGTTCCGGGGTGGGGATCCGGTACAGTTGCTGTTCGTTGGTTGAAGCGTTGCAACGCTGACATCGACAATTTGGGTCTTTAGCTCAGCTGGTAGAGCGCCACGTTTACACCGTGGATGTCATCGGTTCGATCCCGGTAGGACCCACAAAGAAAACCCCGCAGTTGCAGGCCGACAGGCTGGCACTGCGGGGTTTTTTGTGCCCGGGGCGGGCGGCCCTATTTGGATAACGTCCCTCTTCACATTGTCCGCCGACCGCCTCAGGCTGTGCCGAACAACTTTTAGTGGATGTCATGAACCTTGGCGACGCATTCGGCGGCGCCGAAATTCATTGAATGCCTCAGGCTTGTGCTTGCCTCGGCCGTAATCGTCCTTGTGCTTGCCTCGGCCGTAATCGTCTGTCACAGCTGGTACCTCGGCGGCTATGGTTCCGAACGGCGTGTTGCGGGCATGAAGCTGGGGTCCTGGCTGTCATCGGATTCTTTGGGATCTCCGGGTATCTGATAATGATGAGTCGTCTCAGCCATCGGAACGCGCTGACGTATTACCGGGCCCGCTTCCTGCGGATCATGCCGGGACTGGCGGTGTGCCTGGCGCTTGTTGCATTCGTTGTAGCACCTGTATCAGCAGCTTTGACGGGGCGGTCCCACAGCTGGGCAGACTCTTTGATATATGTCTTTCGGCATGTCACATTTTGGGGAACGCAGGAAAGCCAGCCGGACATGCCAGGTACATTGATTGGCCTGCCGGATGAGGATCAATGGAACGGCTCGCTGTGGACGCTCTAGTTAGGAAGCTGGCTGCTCCTTGCTCCTTGGAATACTTGTAACGTTGTTCCGTGCTGAACTGGCTCGCATAGCGGTTCTGGATTTCTTTGTGCCGGCGTCCGTTGGAATTTTCCTCTACGAATCCGCGAGACCACCGGGTCTATTCAACTCGGAATAGCCACTTGTCCCGGTTACCACGTTCCTTGCTGGATCGCTGCTCTGCTTTTACCGTCAGTACATACCGTTCAACGCGGTGGCGCTGTCTGTTTCCGCAGCTCTATTATTTGGACGCATTTGTGTGCGGCCTGCCACGGTCCCTACTTCACCTTCCGATCGCCGCACTCATCCTTGTGGGCAGCACGTACCTGCCGCTCGCCCGAATCGGATCCGGGCATGACATCTCCTACGGCATCTACATCTACGGTTTCCCCGTTGAGCAGATCCTGGCCATGACGGTCCTGATGACAGTGGTTACGCCGCAATAATTCACGGTCATTAGCTTGATTGCCACTGCACCGCTTGCCTGGCTTAGTTTCGTGCTGGGAGAAAGGCCGGCGCAACGTCTGGGCAGACGGGTACGGGTGCGACCTGCTGCTGCAGTTTCTGCGGTCCGCTAAAATGCCGAGGTGTACCCCATGCTCGTTGGGGTCAACGGTCGTTAATGTCGGTGCCCGCGCCTACTCTCAGACCCATGGAACATGTGCTGCTGAAAACCGCGGGCGAGGGCAGGCCAACGGCTGTACTTCGCCAAGGCCGTGAATGGACTGTTGGTGCTGAGCCTGTCAGATGGTTCGAACGTGTCAGCTGGTGGGATGCACAGCGCCGGATCCCTAAGAACCTCAGCCGAGTGGATGTGGAAGTCTGGCGGGTCCAGGCCCGGTTGGGCCGTCATCCAAACTCTGCACTGACCACGATGGAACTCGTCCGGGATGGGCTGGGCGGAGGATGGCGGCTGCGCCAGGAGGTGGCGGACGCCGCTTGACCGTGGCCCCGGACATGGGCGGGGACAGAAATCTTCCGGGCATTGGATAAGCCTTCCACCGCGACTATTGGGGGATGCCGCGGTGGAAGGCTTGATATGAATCTACCGTGAATATCTGGAAACATCCAAAATAAACCATGTGCCGGCCAGAGGATGAACCCGGCCCCGGCAATGCCTAGCTAAGGATTCACCGTAAAGTCATTATGATGGTTACTGTTCAGCTGAATGAACAACTAAGCCAGCGTCTCCACGCCGGCAACGTACGCGCAACGACATAAGGAGAATCATGGCCGATTCCCGACCCCCCCGCCCCGCTGACGGGCTGGGGAGCACCTCGCCCGCACCGGCAGTCACGCGGGCGGCGGCCGTACTTGAAGCCCTGGCCGCGTCGGCCACGGGTCGCTTGACCCTGAGCGACCTGGCCCGCGAGCTGGGGATCCCCAAGTCGTCCACGTCTAATCTGCTGCTCGCGCTGGAGGAAGCGCGCCTGATCCACAGGCAGGCGTCTGAATTTACACTGGGACGGAAACTGGTGGAGCTTGGTGCTGCGTATCTCAGCCGGCTGGACGAAGTACAGGAGTTCTATCGCTTCTGTGAACAGGCCCCCACGCTTTCCGGGGAAACGGTCCGCATCGCCATGCTGGATGGTGCCAATGTCATCTACCTGGCCCGCTATGAAGGCCATCCGGCAGTCCGGCTGACCTCAAATATCGGCGACAAGATGCCGGTTTCCCTGTGTGCTGTGGGGAAAGCGCTGATTGCCCGGCTTCATGATCATGACGTCAATGCGCTTTTTTCCGACGACGAGGAGCTTCCGGTACTAACACCCAAGTCGATTCGTACAGGTGCTGAGCTCAAGGCGCAACTGGACGTTATCCGTAAACAGGGCTACGCCTTCGAGGATGAAGAATCAACCACCGGCGTGGTCTGCCTGGCGGTCTCCGCGCCCACCCGCGGTGCGCATGGCCCCAGCCTGGGTCTGTCCGTAACAGCACTCAAAGCCACCTATTCGGACGAGCAGGGTGCGCTGATGGTCAAGGAGCTCAAGGAGCTGGCGAGGTCCCTGGGCAATCCAATGGGGTGACACTACCGACACTACCTCCGGGGTGGGCGTCACATTCAGGCACTGAAATACCCGCCGGATCAACCCGTTGGCTCGTCGTTCAACTTGCTGTACGCTGTTCAATATAGTGATCGGCATCATAGATGGCCCGCTATCCCACCAGACCAACGGGGGTCTGGAGTGTTTTTGAGGGAGTGCTTGTGACAACTCGTACCAACACAAAGCTGGCTGAGGCGGACGACGCCGCCGTCGAACCGGAACAGCTGCGAAGGGCAACTCTGGCCAGTTCCGTGGGCTCAGCTCTGGAGTACTACGATTTTTACATTTACGGGCTCGCGTCAGCCCTGATCTTCGGCCCGCTGTTCTTCTCGCCGCTGGGCGAGAGCGGAGCGGTCATCGCGTCATTTGCCACCTACGGTGTCGGCTTCGCCGCACGCCCGTTCGGTGGTGTCGTCTTCGGCTACGTCGGCGACCGCTTCGGCCGCAAAATGGTGCTGATCCTTACCATCGGCATGATGGGGACGGCCAGCTTTGCGATCGGGCTTCTGCCCACCTTTGAACAGGCCGGCATGCTCGGTGCGGCTCTCCTCGTCGCCTTGCGCATCGTCCAGGGTCTGGGCGCAGGAGCCGAGCAGGCCGGTGCCACCACACTGATCTCCGAAGTGGCTCCGCGGCGCCGTCGTGGGTTCTTTGCTTCACTGCCCTTTGTGGGCATCCAGCTGGGTACACTTCTCGGCGCGGGCACGTTCGCGCTGATGGCACTCGCCAACAAGGAAGTCGTCCAGGCCTGGCTGTGGCGGGTGCCCTTCCTCGCCAGCGTCATTCTCATCGTCATCGCCGTCTTCATCCGGCTTCGTTTGAAAGAGACACCCGTTTTCCAGGAGCTGGAGAAGCACAAGAACGTGGTGAAGAACCCGGTGGGGCAGATCTGGAAGCACTCCAAGAAGAACGTGCTGATCGGCATTGGCCTGCGCATGGGCGAGAACGGTAACTCATCCATCTATTCGGCGCTGTTGGTTTCGTTCATCAGCCTGCCTGCCGGAGTTTTTCCGGGAGACAAATTCATCGGCCCCACCGGTCTGCTGATCGCCGCCGGCTTCGCGGCCGTCATGGTGGTGACCTTCGGCGCACTGTCTGACAGGTTCGGACGTGTGCCGGTCTACCGCTACGGGGCGCTCTTTCAGGCGGTTATCGCCCTCCCGGCTTTCTATCTGGTGACACTGGGGAATGTCACCCTGGTGTGGATCGTTATGGCTGTGGGCGTCGCTCTGGGAGTCCAGTCCATGCTTGGCCCGCAGTGTGCGCTGCTTCCCGAACTCTTCGGATCCCAGCACCGTTTCACCGGCGTGGCTTTGAGCCGGGAACTCTCGGCCGTCCTTGCCGGCGGGTTCGCTCCCATGATCGGTGTTGCGCTGCTGGCCGTGACAGGCCACTCCTGGCTCGTTCCGGCAATCTACTCGCTGGTCCTGGCCCTGATTTCCTTCATCACCACATTCTTCACCCCGGAGACAAATGGCCGCGATCTCGTATTGATCGAGGACGCCAGCTAGGTATCTGAACAGACGGAGCACCAGCAGCTGCAGTTCCTCCCCGATAGGGGGGTGTCCCTATGTTTTTTGTCAAGCAATTGGGACCGGTTTTCTTGCCGGGCGGGTCGAGTGGTTTTCGGGCAGGGCTCATCTCCTGACAGGGTCATTCCGTCAGTGCGGCGCCGGTGCGGTTAGGCAGTTCGGGGTGCGGGCCCGTCGTAGAGTGTGCCGTCGCGGAGCATCGCGAACAGGACGTCGCAGCGGCGCCGTGCGAGAGCGATCAGGGCCTGGTTGTGGCGTTTGCCCTCGGCGCGTTTCCGATCGTAGTAGGCCCGTGACAGAGGGTCTTTCAGCGCAGCGAAGGCGGAGAGAAAGAACGCCCGTTTGAGGCTCTTATTGCCCTTCTTGGAGGGATGGTCGCCACGGATCGAGGTGCCCGATCGCCACGTCACCGGGGCGAGCCCGGCGTAGGAGGCGAGGTGGCCGGCGGTCTTGAATTCCTTGCCCGCAACTTCAGTGATGATGCGTGCTTCTGTCCTGACCCCGACCGCCGGAATAGACGTCAGGACAAGGTGAAGAGGGTGCGCCTCCACCAGCGCCTCAACTTGGGTGAGCATCTCATCCCGGGCGGTGCGCAGCTGCTTGAGCATGGCAGCGAGCTGCGGCAGGACGGTGCCTGCGGCGTTGGTGCCGGCGACGACGACGGTCTGCTCACCCAAGGCGGCGAACACCTCCTTCGCCCAGCCCTTCCCGGCCCTGGGCGCATAGCGCGACAGGAGCGCCGCGACCCGGTTCTGGCCGGCCTTGCGGAGCTTGTCCGGGGTCGGGTACTTGATCAGCAACTCGGCCATGGCGGGATGGTCCAGGTGCTTGCCAATGACCCGTTCCAGTGCGGGGTGGATCTGGGTGAGCAGGCCGCGGATCCGGTTGGAGGTGGCGGTGGCCTGCTTGGCCAGGTCATCATCAAACCCGCAGAGCATGGACAGCTCGGCGGCCTGCTCGTCGGCCACGACGATGGAGCGCAGCGTGTGCGGCAGGGACCGGGCGGCCTCGGCAATGATCGCCGCGTCGCGGGCGTCTGTCTTGGCCTCCCCGGGGTGCAGGTCCGCGATGCGGCGCATGGCCAGCCCGGGCAGGTAGCCGACCATGATGCCCTCGGACCGGGCCACGGCGACCGGCAAGGCACCAATGGTGGAGGGCTGGTCCACGACCAGCAGCACCCGTCCCTTCCCGGCCACGGCCTTGATGATGGAACGGAGTTTTGCCTCGTCCTGGGGCAGCGCCCGGTCGAGGAGTTTCTTGCCGGTTCTATCCAGTGCGACCGCGTGGTGATTGCTCTTGCCGACATCGACACCGATAAAGATGTCGACGAGTTCATGGTCCTTGATCAACGCAAACCTCCCGGAATTTGTGTCCGTCAAATCACTGTTGGCATGTCCTGCGGCGGCAAGGTCCGGCATCCACGTTACGGCTGGCCTACGCGGTCATTCATTGCGCTGGTCCGGTCCCCATTAGCGATCCCCTGGCGCCTACCGGACCCCGGTGACTGTGATGATGGTAATAGGCCGCCAGCCCGGTGTGACCCACCCGGTGACTGACACCCGTACGGGATTGTCCTTGTGTTGATCAGTCCACTGGGCTGGGGCCGGCACCAACCGTGCCGCCCGGCCGGACATGACTTCATAGGAGCTTGATCCAAAGGTCCCGTCACAGTCTTGTCTGCCCGACTGGACAGCATGTGCAAACCGAAGTTACTTCACCAGTTTCAGAGGAGCATATTCGATCATGGCAAACGAGGAGTCCAAGGTCATCGCCGGTATTGACACGCACGCTGACACCCACCACGTCGCATTGATTACCGACTACGGCAAACACCTTGGCGACCGGAAATTCCTGGCCGTAGGGTCCGGTTATCGAGAGATCGCCGCCTACCTGACCAGCGCCGGGCCCGTCACTGCCGTCGGGGTCGAAGGAACCGGTTCCTACGGGGCCGAGCTGGCACGGGTGTTGGCTGGCGAGGGTTTCACCGTGCGGGAGGTCAACCGTCCCAACCGTGCCGAGCGGCGCCTCCACGGTAAATCGGACCCGCAGGACGCCTACCAGGCCGCGGAATCGGTACTGGCCGACCGAGGCACCGCCACACCAAAAACGCGGGACGGATACGTCGAGGCCCTGCGGGTGCTGCGCACGGCCCGAGCCAGCGCCATGAAGGCACGCACGGCAGTCTTGACGCAGATCAGCGGCGTGCTTGTTTCGGCACCGGAGGAGGTCAGAGCCCGCTACCGCGGCCAGGGCAGCGAGGCCAGGGCCAAGGCCATGGCTGCCTCCCGGCCATCTGGTGACATGTCCAACACGGTCGTGGCGACCCTGACGACGCTCAAGCGCATGGGCGCCAGGCACCAGTTCCTCAGTCAGGAAATCAGCGACACTGTTGCCGCGTTGGAGCAGATCGTTTCCGCTCATGCCCCAGCCATTTTGGATGTGAACGGGGTCGGTGCGGTGATTGCCTCCCAGCTGCTGGTGACCTTTGGCGACAACCCGGAACGCATGACCAGCGAAGCGGCGTTCGCCGCCCTGGCAGGGGTCGCTCCAGTTCCCGCATCCTCGGGAAAAACAAATCGTCACCGGCTCTCCAGAGGCGGTGACAGGCAGGCAAATTCATCGATCTACCGCATCGTGCTGGTACGCATGTCAACCGACGATCGGACCCGCGCCTACGTGGCTAAACGCACCGCGGAAGGCATGAGCAAGAAGGAAATCATCCGCTGTCTAAAACGCTACGTGGCACGGGAAATCCATCGCGTCATGAAGAATCCCCGAACGGTCCAACCGACCAACGACCTGCGCCCGCTACGCCTGGCAATGGGTTTGACGCTCACGTTTGCGGCCAATGCCTTGGGGACATGGCCAACATCAATTTCACGCATTGAACGTGGCACATCACGAGACCACGCCACCACTGAACGCTACCGATCTTGGCTTGAAGAACAGCCCAAGAAGACCTCTTGACAAGAATAGGAGCATCAACACCCCCCCCGGATCATTAATGACTGGGGGACTTAATCATGCCGGGACCGACAGGCCAACAACCCCAATTCTTACTCGATTAAGGGGCTACTAAAAAGGTAACGGGGGCGCAGCTGCTCGTTCAGATTGCGGCATCGGCCGGAACGCGAAGAGCCGGGCAACCTCGGAGGGTTGCCCGGCTCTTGAGGCCGCAGCCTGCTCCATCTGGCGTCGGACCGGATCTCGCCTGGTTTACGGGATCACGCCAGATTTAGTAGAAGTAAACAGGGTCCACGAGGTGCGTGAGCTCCCCGCCGTCGAGGAACGTGCGCAGGTTGCTGCAGAAGCGCTCCGAGATGAGCCGGTTCTCGGCCACACTCAACGCGGAGGTATGCGGGGAGACCATGACCTGGGGGTGGTTCCACAGCAGGCTGTCCTGGGGGAGCGGCTCAACGGCGAAGACATCGAGGCAGGCATACGAGATCTGGCCGTTGTCCAGTGCCTCCAACAGCGCGGCTTCGTCCACTACGGTGCCCCGGCCCACATTGACGAAAACCGTCCCGGGCTTCATGGCGGCAAAGATGGCTCTGTTAAACAGTTTCTCCGTGTACGGGGTGCCTGGAAGGGTGTTCACTACGGCGTCCGCCGAAGCCAGCAGCCCCGGCAGACCGTCATTTCCGGCTACCTCAACGATGCCATCGATTGCTTCGATGGTCCGTTTGGTTCCGCTGACGCGCATGCCCAGTGCACGGGCAATCCGGGCAGTTTCCAGTCCGATTTCGCCCAGTCCTGTCACCACCAGCGAGGATCCGTTGACCAGCCGGGTGGGGGTGCGCAGCTCCGGCCACACCTTGGCGGCCTGATCCTTGGCCAGTTCACCACTTCGCTTGAAACCGTTGAGAATCCCCAGAGCCGCGAACTCAGCGAGCGGCAGTGCATGGACCCCGGCGGAAGTGGTGACTTTGAATTTTTGCAGCGTGTCGGTGTCCAGGCCGGATACCTTGACAGTACCGCCGGCCCCTGCCGCCATGGCCTGGATCCACTGCAGGTGCGGATTCTCTCTGGCGATCCGGGCCAGTCCTGCCGGGCTTTCATTGGGGAACCCGTAAAGGACCTGCGCCTTGTTGAGCATGGCCCAGTAGCGTTCGTCCTGTTCGGGCGAGCGCTGGAAGTCGGGATCGCCGGTATGGTCGGCCGGAAAACGCTCCGGCGGCAACAGTTCGGGTTGGTAGAGAACAGTTACGGAGGGATCTACGGCGCGGATGTGCTCGACAAACTCTGATTCGAGCGGGACGGCGATCGCGACGGTGGTTTCAGTCGTCATAGTGTTCATCATACTGAATGGAGGTTAGGATATTGAACAGGTTTCTCTGGATTAACCACTAACGACATGAGGTGGCGATGCACATGAATGAAAGAAGGGCAGGTTTTGTGGGCCTGGGGCTGATGGGTGCGCCCATGGCTGCCAACCTCGTGGCCAGGGGCTGGCAGGTCACGGCCTGGAACCGCTCGCCCGGTGCCCTGGACGATTTTGAGGCACGTGGAGGTAGCCGCGCCCCGGATGTCGCGGCCTTGCGGGACGAACCCGTGATCGTTTTTATGCTCCCGGACCTGTCCTATATCGAGGAATCGGCTGCCGGGCTGTTGGCCAGCTGGGCGGAGACGCCCCCGAAGCCGGGAACCGCCGTGGTGATCATGAGCAGTGTCTCGCCCGCCGGGGTCAAAGACTTCGGTGCAAGGGTCCGCGAATTGGCCCGCGGACTCGTGGCGGTTATTGATGCGCCGGTCAGCGGCGGGACCACGGGCGCCGCAGCAGGAACACTTGCGATCATGGCGGGCGCCAGCGAGGAGGACTTCCAGCGGCTTCGCCCGCTTTTTAACGCGATGGGAACAACAGCGCGCCGGATGGGTGAGCTGGGAGCAGGATCGCTTGCCAAAGCCTGCAACCAGTTGATTGTCGGAACCACGACGGCGGCACTCGCCGAGGCGGCCGAGCTCGCCGGGCGCTCGGGAATGGACGTGTCAGCGCTTTTCGAGGTGATGTCCGGAGGACTCGCCGGAAGCCGGGTGCTGGACGGTGTGGGCCCCAGGCTGGCACAGAAGGACTACACCCCCACCGGGCCGGCAAAGTTCATGCACAAGGATCTGTCCTTTGTTGTTGAAGGAGCGGCAGCAGCAGGCGCGGCCGTCCCGCTGGCGAGTGCCGGCGTCGAACTTTATGCCGAACTCAAGCGTCAGGGACTGGGGGACCAGGACCTGTCTGTGATCAGAGAGGTCATTTCAAATCTCAGCGATACAGCCGCGGACACGGCGAAGAAAGGCAATCCCACCGCATGAGTGCACTATTTGACCTGACCGGGCGCATAGCCCTGGTGACCGGATCCAGCCGCGGAATCGGGAATGCCCTGGCACATGCCTTGGCAGAGTCCGGAGCAACTGTGGTGCTTAACGGCATCAATCCGGACCGGCTCCAGGCGGCGGAGGCGGCCATGGCCGCAGATTTCCCTGCCGGCAGGATCCGCACCTGCGCCTTCGATGTCACGAGCGACACAGCCGCAGCGCAGGGCATTGCCTGGATTGAGGAGCATGTAGGTCCGCTGGAAATCCTGGTAAACAACGCCGGAATCCAGCACCGGGTGCCCATGCTGGATCTCGATGTGAGTGACTGGGACCGGGTCATCAAAACCGACCTCACCAGCGCGTTCCTCGTAGGCCGTGAAGCAGCACGGCACATGATTACTCGCGGCCACGGAAAAATCATCAACATCTGCTCCGTACAGACGGACCTGGCCCGTCCCACTATCGCGCCCTACGTTGCCGCTAAGGGAGGGCTGCGTAACCTGACCCGCGCCATGACTGCCGAGTGGGCAGCATCCGGGCTCCAGATCAACGGCATTGCCCCCGGCTATATCCACACTGAAATGACTCAGAATCTGGTGGACGATCCCGATTTCAATTCATGGATCCTGGGGCGCACTCCCGCGAAACGGTGGGGCACCGTTCAGGACCTCTCCGGAACGGCCGTATGGCTTGCCTCGGACGGCTCAAACTTTGTGAATGGCCAGACCATTTTCGTCGATGGCGGAATGACGGTGGTGGTCTGATGGCACGCGGAAGGGAACTGCCCGCGTCCGCGCCCGCCGTCGTGGCGTACGCCGCGGGCGATCTCCGCATTGAGGACGTACCGCTCGGGGCCCCGGCGCCGGACGAGGCAGTTATCGCGGTGGCGTACGGCGGGATCTGCGGCTCAGACCTGCACTACTGGATGCACGGTGCGGCCGGTGAATCAGTACTGAAAGGGCCCATGGTGCTGGGTCACGAGATTGTTGGCGTGGTTGCGCGCGCCGCGGCGGACGGCAGCGGCCCGGCCGCCGGAACGTCTGTGGCGGTGCATCCTGCCACGCCAGGACCCGGCGGGGCGAAGTTTCCGGAAGACCGGCCAAATCTGTCTCCGGGCTGCACCTATCTGGGAAGCGCAGCCCGTTTCCCGCACAGCGACGGCGCGTTCAGCCGCTATGCCAACCTGCCATCCCGGATGCTCCGGCCCTTGCCGGAAAACGTCGAGCTGCGGACAGCGGCACTGATAGAACCCGCAAGTGTTGCATGGCACGCGGTGGGACGCGCAGGTGATGTGGCCGGGAAAACCGCCCTGGTGATAGGCAGCGGGCCCATCGGCGCTCTCGCCGTGGCAGTCCTGAAGCGCGCCGGTGCGGCACGGATTGTTGCCGTGGATATGCACAGGAAGCCGTTGGAAATCGCACTGGCTGTAGGCGCGGACGTTGTGCTGAACGGCGACGAAACGGACGCCATCGCTGCAGTGGAAGCGGATATCGTGATCGAATCCTCCGGCAGCCACCACGGGCTGGCGTCGGCCATCATCGGGGCTGCCCGTGGCGGGAAGGTGGTGATGGTGGGCCTGCTGCCCTCGGGTCCGCAGCCGGTGCTGATTTCACTGGCCATCACCCGCGAACTGGAACTGCTGGGATCATTCCGCTTCAACGGCGAAATCGATGACGTGATCGGGGCACTGGCTGACGGTTCGCTCCACATCGCACCGGTGATCACCCACGAATTCGGCCTGGACCGGGGACTGGAAGCCTTTGAGGTAGCCCGTAACTCAGCTGAATCAGGGAAGGTGCTGCTCGACCTCCGCGGAACGGCACGCTGACCGGAACGGCGCGTTCAGCGGGGCCGAACGGAGGCGAATACGCGCGGCTGGTCTTCCCAGCCGCCCTCCATTTCCGAAATTGTGTGGCGCATTATGCGGTTGGATGCTTCCCGCGCGGCGCCGGCGTCGCCGGCTGAAATGGCCTCGGCCACATCCATGTGCCACTGTAGGGCGGTTTCGCCGGGGTGGTCCGGCATCAGGCCATGGACAGTCCGGCCCGTCAGCGTCTCGGCTACCTGGCCCACGAGGTTGGCGAACATTTCGTTGCCGGATCCTGTCAGCAGCAGCGAATGGAAGTGAATGTCCAGCTCCAGGAAACGGGGGACATCTCCGGAGCGGCCGGCGTCGCGCATCGCCACCGACACTTCCAGCAGTTCCCGCCGCAGCTCCGCCGGCGCATGCGCCGCCGCCAGCTCTGCCGCCACGGGCTCGACGGCGGAGCGCAGCTCGGCGAGCGAGCGGAGCTGGGCCCCGCGGCCGTCACCAGCGAGCCTCCAGCGGATCACCAGGGGATCGAAGGGATTCCAACGGCTGGCCGGCAGGACCCGGATTCCCACCCGTTTGATGGTTTCCACGAGACCCAGCGATTGAAGGACGCGTACTGCTTCACGGACCACGGAGCGGGAAACTTTCAGCTCGTCTTCCAGCTGTTCGGCCAGCATGACGTGGCCGGTGGGAAGAAAACCGGCAACGATCCGGGTGCCCAGATGCTCAATGGCGCGATGGTGCAGGCTGGTTGACATAGTGGTAAGCATAATAGGGTCGGCCCCGATCGTTCCCGGCGCCATCGCGGGCGGTTGGGATGCCTCGTCATCACGCATCATAGACTGATTGTGACGCGCTCCCTTTCCAACAGGTGGGCGCTACTTTCCCGTTGCCTCAGCAAATACATATGCTTTATTCAGAAGCTTTTTCACACCCACTGGTTCCTTGAGCGTGTTCCGCAGGAAGTGCGGGACTGATTGCACACGTTGCACATGAATGAATTGGAGTTTTGATGTCAGCACACATCGGTGTCACCGGCCTTGCGGTGATGGGCGCCAACCTGGCCCGCAACCTGGCCCGGAACGGCTTCACCGTTGCCCTGCACAACAGGTCTGTTGAAAAGACCGACGCACTGCTGGAGAAGCATGGCGGCGATGGTGACTTTGTGCGCACGGAAACCCTCCAGGAGCTGGTGGATTCGCTCGAGAAGCCCCGCCGTGTACTCATCATGGTCAAGGCCGGCAAGCCCGTGGACTCGGTCATCGAACAGCTCGCACCGCTGCTGGAGGCCGGGGACATCATCATCGACGCCGGCAACTCGCACTACGAGGACACCCGGCGCCGCGAAGCAGCACTCGCAGCCAAGGATCTGCACTTCGTGGGCATCGGCGTCTCCGGCGGCGAAGAGGGTGCGCTCAACGGCCCCTCCATCATGCCCGGCGGTTCCAAGGAGTCCTATGAAGCCTTGGGGCCGCTGCTTGAGAAGATCGCCGCCCACGTTGACGGCAAGCCGTGCTGTGCCTGGATCGGCACCGACGGCGCCGGCCACTTCGTGAAGATGGTCCACAACGGCATCGAATATGCGGATATGCAGGTCATCGGCGAAGCCTTCGACCTGCTGCGCTCCGGTGCCGGCATCGAACCGGCCGAGCAGTCCAAGATCTTCGCTGAGTGGAACAAGGGCGAGCTCGCCTCCTTCCTCATCGAAATCTCCGCCGAGGTCCTCGGGCACGTGGACACCCGGACGGGCAAGCCGTTCGTCGACGTCGTCGTGGATGCCGCAGGCCAGAAGGGGACCGGCCGCTGGACCGTCATCTCCGCGCTGGAACTGGGATCCCCGACGTCGGGCATCGCGGAGTCGGTCTTCGCTCGCGCACTGTCTTCCCAGTCCGAGCAGCGCAAGCTGGCCCAGCAGCTGCTCGCCGGTGAGGAAATCAACGTCGAGGTTCCGGAATCCTTCGTGGAAGACGTGCGCCAGGCGCTGTACGCTTCCAAACTGGTCTCCTACGCCCAGGGGCTGGACATGCTCACCTCCGCTGCGAAAGAGTACGGCTGGAACCTGAAGCTGGACCAGATCGCATCGCTGTGGCGCGGTGGCTGCATCATCCGTGCGGAGCTGCTCAAGGAAATCACCAAAGCCTACGCCGCGGATGAAAAGCCCGCCAACCTGCTCTTCGCTCCGGCCTTCACCAAGGCCATTGCCGAAGTCCTTCCCGCCTGGCGCCGAGTGGTCTCCACCGCCGTCCAGCTGGGTATCCCGGTGCCGGTGTTCTCCTCCTCGCTGGCTTACTACGACGGCCTGCGCCGCAAGCGACTCCCGGCCGCCGTCATCCAGGGCCAGCGTGACCTCTTCGGAGCCCACACCTACGGGCGCGTGGATGCCGAAGGAAGTTTCCATACGCTCTGGGGCGAAGACAAGTCTGAAATTGAAGCAGTGGACACTCACTGACTTCAGGACCCGGATTGTTTTAAGCAACGGCCGGCGTTTCCCCGATATTCTGGGAGTCGCCGGCTGTTGTTGTATCCGCCTATCCAGGAGTCCAGAGTGTCCCAGCTAATAGCGATTGTCACAGGTGCTTCCGCCGGAATCGGCTATGAAGCCGCGAAGAAGCTGAGCGGGGAGGGCTTCACGGTCTATGCGGGGGCCAGGCGGGTGGACAAAATGGCTCCCCTCAAGGAGCACGGCGTGAGGGTCCTGTCCCTTGACGTGACTGACGAGGCGTCCATGAGTGCCGCCGTCGACGAGGTTCTTGCCGCGCACGGCAGGATCGACGTCCTGGTGAACAACGCCGGCTACGGCTCATACGGTTCGCTCGAAGAAGTGGAGCTGGCGGAAGGGCGCCGGCAGTTTGAAGTTAACGTGTTCGGTCTGGCCAGGATGACCCAGCTGGTGCTGCCCGTCATGCGTGCAGCCGGCCGGGGCCGGATCATTAACGTCTCCTCTATCGGCGGCAAGATGCACGAACCTCTGGGCGCCTGGTACCACGCCACCAAGTTCGCCGTTGAAGGGCTTAGCGATTCGCTGCGCGTGGAGCTCCGGCCCCACGGTATTGGCGTTTCCATCATTGAGCCGGCAGGAACCCAGACGGAGTGGGGCGCTATCTCCGGCCAAAATCTGTTGGCGGCATCCGGGCATGGTCCCTACCAGGAGCAGTCCAAGGTGATGGCCGCCGCTCTGGCATCCACAGATGGTTCGGCCATGTCCACCCACCCTGAGGCCATAGCAGACGCCATAGCGCACGCGGCGACCTCCCCACGCCCCAAGACGCGCTATCCGGTGGGCAAGGGGGCGCGCGCCATACTGACGCTGCGGCGGGTCCTGCCTGACCGAGTGTTCGACAGGCTGCTCTGGACTATCTACCAGCGGTTTTCTCGTAAGTTCCCGCGGGCAGGGAAGAGCCGCTAAATCCGGTATTCGATGTCGTACTCGGCCGGATCCACCGCGGGCTTCGTTTCCCGCTGGGCATCACGGTGGCGCCATCTGGCAGGGACACCGGTGACGATTGATTCCGGCGGGGCGTCCTTGACTACGACGGCGTTTGCGCCCACGGCGCTGTCCCTGCCGATGGTGATGGGTCCCAGGATTTTGGCGCCCGCACCGATGGTGACGCGGTCTTCGATGGTGGGGTGACGCTTGACCTTGGCCAGCGAACGGCCGCCGAGCGTCACACCGTGGTAGATCATGACGTCTTCACCGATTTCGGCTGTCTCGCCGATGACCACACCCATTCCGTGGTCGATGAAAAAGCGTCGGCCGATGGTGGCGCCGGGATGGATCTCAATCCCGGTCAGAAACCGGGCCAGTTGGGAGACGAGGCGGGCAGGGAAGCGCAGCAACGCGTTCTGCCACATCTTGTGGGTCAGCCGGTGCGCCCAGATGGCGTGCAGGCCGGAGTAGACGAAAAAGTTCTCAAAAGAACCTCGAGCCGCCGGGTCGTGGGACCGGGCGGCGTCGAGGTCTTCCTTCAGTCTTGCGAAAAAGCTCACAAAGATCTTTCTACAGGAAAAGGGGGACAGCGGACCCGGTCTTAGCCCCGGATGTCGTCATACAGCACGGTGGAGATGTAACGTTCGCCGAAATCGGGAACGAGCGCAACAATCAGCTTCCCCTTGTTCTCCGGACGTTTTGCCAGCTCCAGGGCGCCCCAGACGGCTGCACCGGCGGAAATGCCGCCGAGAATGCCTTCCTTGTTGCCAAGCGCGCGGGCGGTGGCCACCGAATCCTCGAGTGTTGCATCCAGAACTTCGTCGTACACGTTGGTGTCCAGGATTTCGGGGATGAAATTTGCGCCGAGTCCCTGGATCTTGTGCGGGCCGGGTGCCCCGCCGTTCAGGATGGCGGAGTCCTTGGGCTCAACAGCCACAATCTGGATCTCCGGCTTGCGTTCTTTCAGGACCTGCCCGACGCCGGTGATGGTGCCGCCCGTGCCGACACCGCCGACAAAAATGTCCACCTTGCCATCGGTGTCCGACCAGATTTCCTCGGCCGTGGTGGTGCGGTGAATCTCCGGGTTGGCCTCGTTGGCGAACTGCTGGGCCCAGATGGAGTTCTCCGTGTTGGCAACGAGCTCCTGGGCCTTCTCCACGGCGCCGCGCATGCCTTCGGAGCCGGGGGTCAGGACGATCTCTGCACCGAACGCACGGAGCATAACGCGGCGTTCCGTGGACATGGTCTCGGGCATGGTCAGGATGACTTTGTAGCCGCGGGCTGCGCCGACCATCGCCAGGGCGATTCCGGTGTTGCCTGAGGTACCTTCCACAATCGTCCCGCCGGGCTTCAGGGCACCGGACTTCTCGGCCGCATCAACAATGGCGACGCCGATGCGGTCCTTGACGCTGTTAGCCGGGTTGTAGAACTCGAGCTTGACAGCCACTGTGGCGTCCAGCCCTTCGGCCAGCCGGTTCAGGCGGACAAGCGGGGTCCCGCCGACCAGCTGCGTTACATCGTCATAGATCCGTGCCATGTACATATGCCTATCTCTGAAGAGTGAATACTGAGGTCAGCCTAACGATGGCAGACGGGCCGCTGCTAAGCATTAAGCCATGCAGAGTAATATTTCCTCGCCTTGGCCAGCTTCGGATTGATGATCACCTGACAGTAGCCCTGTTCGGGGTACTTGGCGTAGTAGTTCTGGTGCACTTCTTCGGCGGTATGGAACACCGGAAGCCTGCTGACCTCTGTCACGATCGGGTGCGCCCACAGGGCCTGGTTCCTTTCGATCGCTTCTTCGAAGAGGATCTTCTGTGCTGTGGTCTCGTAGAACATGGACGAGCGGTACTGCGTCCCGACGTCGTATCCCTGCCTGTTGAGCGTGGTGGGATCGTGCAGGGCAAAGAACATGTCAAGGATCACCGCGGCGGGGATGATGCTCTCGTCAAACGTGACAGCCACTACCTCAGCGTGGCCCGTTGTCCCGCCGCAGACGGAGTAGTAGTCAGGGTTGGGCTCATGGCCGCCGGTGTAGCCGGACACCACCGAGGTGACGCCCCTGGTTCGCTGGTAGACGGCGTCGAGGCACCAGAAGCAGCCTCCGCCAAGCACAAAAGTTTCCATGTCCTCTTCAATGGTCAAAAGGTCCTGATGATTCCCTGACCACCTTACGAGAGTGTGACGGGTGCAGGCGAGCACCATACATAGGGTAAAAATGGGGGTATGGAACCTGTGAACTCCGACGTTGCAGAAGCGGCCCATCGCAGTCCCGGCGCCGCTGAAGAGTCCGATGCGCCCACCCTCGGACAGCTGCTGCTCGCCGCGGAGGAACTCTGGCCCGAATCGCTCGCCGAGGACTGGGACGAGGTTGGCCTCGTGGCAGGCCACCCGTCGGCCGCCGTCCGCCGGGTATTGTTCGCCGTTGATCCCACACTAGAGGTCATCGAAGAAGCTGTGGAGTGGGGCGCCCAGCTGCTCATCACCCATCACCCGCTGCTGCTCAAGGGTGTCACTTCAGTTGCTGCCAGCACAGCCAAGGGCAAGGCAATCCACCGGCTGATTGAGTCGGGCACAGCGCTGCTGACGGTTCACACGAACGGTGATTCCGCCGTCGGAGGTGTATCCGACGTCTTGGCCGATGCCTTGGGCCTTCAGGACGTTACACCGCTGACAGCGGCCTCCAACGGGCTGCCGGAGGAAGGGATCGGACGAGTAGGCGATCTGGCCGAGGTGATGACCCTGGGAGATTTCGCGGCCCGCGTTTTCAGTATTTTGCCTTCCGTGGCCGGCGGCGTCCGAGTCTCAGGGGACAAGGACGGGTTGGTCCGCCGGGTTGCCGTATGCGGCGGCGCCGGAGATTCTCTGTTCAACGAAGTGCGGGCCAGCAATGCTGACATTTTTGTCACCGCGGATCTGCGCCACCACCCCGCGTCAGAGGCGCGCGAGGCCGCCATCAACGGACGCCCCTATCTCATTGATGTATCGCACTTTGCCAGCGAATGGTTGTGGCTGCCGGCGGCGGCTGAGGCGTTGGGCAATGTTCTCGCGGATCAGGGCCACGACGTGGAGGTCCGCGTCAGTACCACCAACAGCGATCCCTGGGACTTCATTCTGACTCCGGGCGGGGACTAGAGTCTATAGAGCGCCGGTAAGGGTGCCCGGCCCAGGCCGGACGGGAACAAGCGGAGGTAATTGTGGCTAAGGCAGCACCGGCGGAACAGTTGAAGTTGCTCGAACTGCAGGGACTTGACGCCAAGCTCAAGTCACTGTCCAACCGCCGCCGCAGCCATGAGACCGATCCCCGGATCGAGGACCTCCAGGCAGCGTTGAACGTAGCCAACGGAGAACTGGGCGGCGCCAAGATGGCCGTCCACGATGCCGAGTCCGAGTTGAAACGCTCCGAAGCCGATGTTGAGCAGGTTGCCTCCAGGATCGAACGCGACGAAGCGCGGCTGAACAGCGGGACGGGGCTGTCCAAGGATCTGGTTGCCCTGCAAAGAGATATCGCGTCCCTTAACAAGAGGCGGTCGGACCTCGAAGACGTTGAACTCGAAGTCATGGAGCGGCTCGAGGGGCTCCGCACCAGACAGGCCGCCCAGCAACAGATCGTGGACGATATCCAGGGTTCCTTCGGGGTGATCCGCGCGGAACTGGACGAGTCATTGGACGGAATCGCTGCCGAAGCAGCCGGGGTGGCAGAACGGCGTGCGGAATTCGCGGCCGGCCTGGACGCCGGAATGCTTGCCGTCTATGAGAAGACGCTGGCCAAGCGCGGCGTCGGTGCGGCCCGCCTGTTCCACGGGACGTCGGAGGGTTCCGGAATGCAGCTGAGTCCCGGCGACCTTGCGGAAATCAAGGCCGCAGCCGGGGACGACATTGTGTTCTGCCCCGATTCGGGCTGCATACTGGTCCGGTCCGCAGACTGGGCCTGAACGTTGGCCGTCGGAACACGCGGCCTGCTCCATCATATTGAACTGTGGGTTTCCGATCTCGCGCTTGCCGAAGCCTCGCTCGGCTGGCTGCTGGCCGAGCTTGGCTATGTGGCCGGGGAGCGTTGGCCGAGCGGGGTCAGCTACCAGGGGGCCGGGGAGTACATCGTGCTCGAAGCCGGACCTGATGTTTTGCCCGGCCCGCATGAGCGCTGCCGCCCCGGGCTCAACCATCTGGCCTTCCACGCAGGCCCCGCCGCCGAACTGGACACACTGGTCCGCGCCGCCGCCGATCACGGATGGACGGCCATGTTTGCCGACAAATACCCGTTCGCCGGCGGTAACGGCCACTACGCTGCTTATCTGGAAAATGCGGCGGGATTCGAAGTGGAGCTTGTCGCGGAAAACTAGCCGCGTTCAGCCGGGCAGGACGATGTTCAGCGCGTGCGCTTTGCGTGTGGTGCCCGGGACAAGCTCGGCCGTCCATTTCTCGCTTGCGGCTTCGTGTAACTCCTCCGGTGTCTGAGGTGCTCTGCCTTGCCGCGTCAGCAGATGCCGCGCCAGCTCTCCGCGGGTGTGCTTGGCAAAATGGCTCACCACTTTCCGCACTCCGTTGACATCGGAAAAGACATTAACAGCCACGGTGTGTTGCGGCGGCGGTGTCCACGCCGCAGCGTATGTGCTGGACCTGCAATCCACCAGTAGCTGGCCTTGAGCGGCAGCGGCGAGGGCATCAGTGAGCTGCGGTTTCCAGAATGACGCGAGGCGTCCGACGTCGGGCAATGAAGTTGCCATCGACAGGCGGTAGGCGGGCACGCGATCGGCGAAGCGGATGGCGCCCCACAACGCCGAAATAACCAGCACATGCTGGTCCGCCTTGCGCCGCTGGGCTGCGGTCATGGTCTTGTAGCCCAGGGCGTCGTAAAGAACGCCGGAATAGACCTGATGGGCAGGCGCCGCCGGTTCGGCGCGGAGCCGGGTGTTGCGTTCGACGTCGCGCTTCAGCGATGCGCCCACGCCCAGCAACGCCAGGGCGTCCTCGTGCGCGCTGACGGTCCCCAGTGCCTCAAGCACCGTGGCACGGCTAGCGTTCAGCCCGGGAAATGCAAGGGCTGCCCAGTCGACGGCGTCACCACTGACTGCGGGGGTCTTGCCTTCGGAAGGGGGGAGCAGAATCAGCACCGTACGATCCTACCGGTGCCGTGACGGGCCTTTTCAACCCAGGTGCTTGCCGAGGAAAGAGATCACGTCAGGCAGGATCTCGCGCCAATACTGTTCATCGTGGCCGCCTTGCCGGAAACCGCCGCTGTGTTCTCCTGGCAGGCCCTTGGCATAGTCCCTGACGCTGTACAGCAGATTGTCGCCCGTGCCGCAGTCAATCCGCTTCGGCAGCAGCTCCAGCTCCGGCCGCAGAGCGAAAACATCGTTGGCCGCAAAGTCTGCGGCACTGTCGAAATTGTCCTGCCGGGCGGTGTCGTACTGGCTCCAGACAGCGGGGCTCATCGCGGCTACGGCGCGGAGGCCGGGAAGACGGTGCTGCGACGCGAGCAGTAGGGCGCCGAAGCCGCCCATGGAGAGGCCGAACACTGCGGTCCGCCCGGCATCAAAGCCCAATCCGGCCAGCAGCGGAACGAATTCCTGCAGCAGCATGGATTGGGTGTCGGAGCCGTCGGTGCGGCGGTGCCACCAGGAATTTCCACCGTCCGCGGCTGCGATGGCGAAAGGAGTGCCGCCCTGGCCGACGTAGCGGGAAAGCTCCTCATGGGCGCGCAGATCATCAAAGACCATCCCGTTGTCACCGCCCATACCGTGGAGGAAAAGGGCCACAGGGAGCTGCGCTGCGGTGGGTCCGGTGGCGCCGGTTCCGGTGGCGCCGCCCGGGGCTGCAACGGTCCATTCAGTGGTGACACCGGTGCGGTACAGGGAGACGAACGATCCATGTTTAAGCTCGACGTCCACGGGCTCCGCACCCGGATAGCCTGGCGCCGCCGAACACGAGGCAAGCAATCCGGCGGCAACCGCACCCGCGCCGAGCACCAGAAAGCGACGTCGGCACGGGTTGGGCTTTTCCATAGCCCGATCATAGGCCGGCGCAGCGGCGCGCAGGCGGATCCTGCGGAGACCGTAGAATGGATGCCGGATGGGTTGACCAGGCGGCCGCGCGTCACGCAAGTGGCTCGAGGAACGTCCGGGCTCCGCAGGGCAGGGTGGTGGGTAACGCCCACTCGGGGTAACCCGCAGGCCAGTGCCACAGAGAACAGACCGCCCGCCTTCATGCTGTGTCCGCACAGCCGAAGAGCAGGTAAGGGTGAAACGGTGGTGTAAGAGACCACCAGCTTCCCGGGTGACCGGGAAGGCTAGGTAAACCCCACCCGGAGCAAGGCCAGACAGGGCATGATTGAGGGCTGCTCGCCCGAGTGCCCGGGTAGGCCGCTGGAGGGCGTCGGCAACGGCGTCCGTAGATGGATGGCCGCTACTCCCGCACCGGCAACGGTGAGGGATGACAGAACCCGGCGTATCGGTCAACCCATCCACCCACCCGGCAAGGCGCCGGTACGGCGCCGCTGTGAGTGATTTCACTCGCAGCCGGGCCCTCGTGGCCCCCGGGGCGGTTCTAGAATGGATAGTGAACGTAGAGGTTCTTCCGCCGGAATAGCGTTGGCAGCCGGCGGATTTTCATTGCACACGTTTCAGGCATCCGGGGTGGACCGAAACCCCGGCAGCGCCTGCGCCCCTGGATAGCCTCCGGTGGGCCGCCATCTGCATACGAGGACGTATGCGGTTGACCCGAGGAAGGTAGTTCTGTGAGCCATACGTCAGATTCTTGTCTTGATACGTGGATGGGCCGTGAAGCGCTCGCCGAGGCCATGATTCCTGTGATCGGCCGGTTGTACCGCGAAAACAACGTGGTGACCAGCATCCACGGGCGAAGCCTGATCAACAAGTCCACCATGAACATCCTCAAGGCGCACCGTTTTGCGCGCCGCATGAGCAAGGACGAACTCCTCCTGGAGGAGACAGCGCCGCTGCTGGACGCGCTCGCCGGGCTTGAGCTCGGTGCGGCGGCGATTGACATCGCCCGCCTGAACCAGAAGTTCAAGGCCGAGGCCGACGGCGTCAGCCTGGAGGACTTCCTGCGCACCGAGCTTGCCGAGGTAGTAGGCAAGCGGGGCGGCGACGACCGCACCAGCACCGACGTCGTGCTCTATGGTTTTGGGCGCATTGGCCGCCTGCTGGCCCGCCTCCTGATTGAAAAGGCGGGCGGCGGACACGGGTTGCGGCTGCGCGCCATTGTGGTCCGCCGGGGTGCGGAAAATGACCTGGCCAAGCGTGCCAGCCTTCTTCGCCGTGATTCCGTCCACGGCTCCTTTGAGGGCACCATCAAGGTGGACCAGGAAGCCAACACGATCACCGCCAACGGTGTGCAGGTCCAGATTATCTATTCCGACAACCCCGCAGCGGTGGATTACACGGCCTACGGCATCAAGGACGCCCTGGTGGTGGACAATACGGGACGATGGCGCGATGCTGACGGCCTCTCACAGCACCTCCAGAGCAAAGGCGTGGCGCGGGTTCTGCTCACGGCTCCGGGCAAAGGCGATCTGAAGAACATCGTCCATGGCATCAACCACGGATCCATCTCCGACTCTGACAGGATCGTCACGGCGGCCTCCTGCACCACCAACGCCATCACGCCGGTGCTGAAGGCCATCAACGACAAATACGGAGTTGTCCACGGACATGTCGAGACCGTGCACTCGTTTACGAATGACCAGAACCTGATCGACAACTTCCACAAGGGCGACCGCCGTGGCCGCTCGGCCGCTTTGAACATGGTCATCACCGAAACCGGCGCCGCAAAGGCCGTGGCCAAGGCCCTGCCGGAGCTGCTGGGCAAGCTGACAGGCAGCTCCATCCGCGTCCCCACTCCCGATGTCTCCCTGGCCATCCTGAACCTGAGCCTGGAGAACGGCACCACCAAAGACGAGGTCAACAACTACCTTCGGGAGATGTCACTGCACTCGGATTTGCGCAAGCAGATCGACTACATCGATTCACCCGAGGTTGTCTCCACCGACTTCGTGGGTTCCCGGCGGGCCGGCATTGTCGACGGCCTGGCGACAATTTCCAACGAAAAGAACCTCGTGTTGTACGTCTGGTACGACAACGAGTTCGGCTACAGCTGCCAGGTGGTCCGCGTAATGGAGGAGATGGCGGGCGTCAACCCTCCGTCGTTCCCTGCCAAGGAGCCGGCATCAGTGTTGGCAGCGGTCGCCACCGTTTAGTTCAAAGCAGGCAGGTCTGCGTAACTTCCCGGCTGATGCTCTGGAATCAGCCGGGAAACGGGACCAAGATGGAGTCATGGACAACACATCAGCTCTCCAGCACGACACCTCCCTCGAACACGCCCTGGACGTGGCCAGGGCCAATCACAAGGAAGCCATCCGGCTGCTTGATGAGGCCCGCGCAGCACATCAGGCCGGCGATATCCGCCAGGATCGGGTGAGTCAGCTCGAAGAGCTGCTGGATCTGGCTGCCGAGGACCTGAAGCGGGTCACCAGGGAGCAGTAGATTCGCCGCTGGCCACTCGAACGTTGTCTTCACCCCTCTTCCACAGGACACTTGTCCTCCACACTGTGGATATCGTCGTGACTGTCGCGGGTCTGACCTAAGCTCTTGTGGTGCGGTACAGATTCAGTGGAGCGGGAAGAACATGACCATCAGTTGGGCAGCGTACCGGCGCGCCCGGCGCCGGGCACGGCAGGCCTGGGCGGTACTGCTGCTTGTGGCAGTATCAGGCATCGCAGGGATTGCCTGGTTTTTTACCGCCGGTCAGTTTGCAGCGGCCGAACCGCAGGTCACCGGTCCCAGCGAGATGCCGGTGCTGGACCGCACCTGGATGAAGGCCGTGGCGTCCGTAGAGCCGGTGCCGGAGGGTGCCGCATCAGCAGCCCTGGATGGGCTTCCGGTCAAGGGCAGAGCGCCCAAGGACAACTACCAGCGCACCAACTTCGGCCAGGCCTGGCTGGACGTTGACCGCAACGGCTGCGATACCCGCAACGACATTCTCCGCCGTGATCTCGCCAATCCGGTCTTCACCGAGGGATCAGGATGCCGTGTGGCCTCAGGGACGTTCCAGGAGCCCTACACGGGAAGAACTGTGGCCTTTGAACGGGGTGCGGAAAGCAGCAAAGCCGTACAGATAGACCACGTTGTGGCACTTGGCGACGCCTGGCAGAAAGGGGCCCAGCAGCTCACACCGCCGCAGCGCCAGAGCCTGGCCAACGATCCCCTCAACCTGATCGCCGCCGACGGCCCGGCCAACCAGGAGAAAAGCGCCTCGGATGCAGCCAGCTGGCTGCCCAAGAACAAGGCGTTCCGCTGCCACTACGTGGCCCGCCAGATTTCAGTCAAAGCGGCCTACCGGCTGTGGGTCACCCAGGCCGAGAAGGATGCCATGAAACGTGTCCTGGATTCCTGCCCGGGACAGCCGACCATCATTCCGCGTTGAGTATCAGGTGCCCGTGTCCCAGCTGCCAGGTGCCGCCGTTGTCTATCCTCTCCAGCACCGCGCGCTGCAGCGACGTCTTGCGTGGGAGCGCGCTGAGGTCATCCAGACCGCGGTGCCGGAAGGTGAAGTAGACGGCGTCTTCGGGCGCATCGGTGCACATATCAAGTTCAAACCGGCGCGCAAAGGCTGCGATATTGCTGTCCGGCAGTGCGGCCGCCAGATACGGGTCCAACATCCAGGACGAGCACACTGCTCCGGTCACCGGTTTGTCTGGAAAGTATGCGGCAAAGAAGGTTCGCGCCAAGCCCAGACTCTCCTCCACCAGGGACGGTGAGAGACCGGCGCCTGCTCCCTGAAGCTCCGGAATATGAACACCGAGAACCCACTCCCCGGCGCCGGACCGGGCAGTTGCATCCAGCTTCCGGATCAGGTGGAACTGCAGCCGGCCCAACTGCAGGATGTTTCCTGCCATGTGGAGAGTCAGCCATGACCAAGTGTCCGCGCCGAACATTCCGTGGACCCGGCGGTTGATGGCGAGCTGGCGGCCCACGTCCGCCAGGATGGCGGCTGACACCATGTGGGGAATGCCCAGGCCAGCGTGCCATTCGGGCACCCGGGGTGCGAAGCGCAGAATTGCCTCCAGCCACGATTCAGCTGAGATGCCGTCCTGGCGGGCGGAGGAGGAGGGAAAGCGCCCCAGGCGCCGATCAAGCCCAGCCAAAGCCAGCTGCACGTCGGGTCCGGCAGGCGCATCAAGCAGCGCAGCGCAGCCTGGACGGTCCGCTTCCTGGATATCCAGGAGTTCAAACAGGGCACTCCGGCCGGAAGGATCCGGTGTTGCGGTGATGTTCCCTGCGGTGCTTTCCGGCAATGTCATGACGTCAGTGTCCGAAGGGGTCAGGATCGACGCCGGGCATCCAGGTGAGTCCGGGGACGCCCCAGCCGCTCTTCTTGGCCTGCTTCTTGGCTTTCCTCTTATGGCGGTCCACTAGCCGGTCAACGTATAGCTTGCCGTCAAGGTGATCGAATTCGTGCTGGATGACGCGGGCAAACCAGCCGGTTGCCTCAAAATCCACGGCCAGGCCCTCACCGTCAAAGCCCTGGACCCTGGCCCACTCGGCCCGCTTGAGCGGATATTGACCGCCAGGGAAAGACAGGCAGCCTTCCTCTTCCTCGTCCGGATCAGGAAGTGCCCCGGAAATTTTGGAGAGCGTCAACACCGGGTTGACCAGCACGCCGCTGGGGGGTGCGCCGTCGTCGTTGGCAAATTTGTAGATGAAGATGCGCTTTCCCACACCCACCTGGGGTGCGGCCAAGCCTACCCCGTTGGCAACATCATTGGTTTCGAACATGTCGGCAATCAAGGTACGGAGACCGTCGTCGTAGACCTCGACTTCGCTGGCACGGCGGTGCAACACCGGCTCGCCCCAGATGGTGATTGGCAGAACAGTCATGTCAGGCGGATCCTTTGGTGCTTTGCGGTGTGCAGCCGTCAAATGGGGCGAAAACGAACAAAGGCCGCACCGGATATCCGGTGCGGCCTTTGTGACTGGGCGGCATATCATGCCGTCCCGTGAGGGTGAGCGACGGGGGTTGAACCCGCGACCTCCTGGACCACAACCAGGCGCTCTGCCAACTGAGCTACGCCCACCATGTGCTTACCAGGCCAACCGGCGTACCGGCTGTCTGAAAAGGCAACGTCAAATAGTTTACCTGCTGTTCGGGGGTGCTTTTGCCACTTTTGCGGTTTTAGCTGAAATTTCCTGCAAACGTGGCGCAGATTACTCTGCGGGCTGCTCCGCGGCAGGAGCGATCGGGGGCTCGGCGGGTACGGAAATCCGCTTGGAAATCCGCTGCGCGGTGGCGCTGTCCGGTCCCGGGGCGGGCACAAAAACGGCTTCCCGGTAATACCGCAGCTCGTCAATCGAGTCCTGGATGTCGCCAAGCGCCCGGTGTCCGCCGTGCTTGGCGGGGGCCTGGAAGTACGCTCTGGCAAACCAGCGGCGTGAGAGCTCCTTGATGGTGCTCACATCGATGATCCGGTAGTGCAGATGTTCCACAATGGAAGGCATATCCCGGGCGAGGAAGACCCGGTCTGTCCCCACGGAATTTCCGCCCAGCGGAGCCTTGCGCGGTTCGGGGACCCACTTCTCGATGTATTCCAGGACTGCGGCCTCGGCCTCGGCGATGGTCTTGCCGTGGGGAAGTTCCTCCAGCAGCCCGGACCGTGTGTGCATGTCCCGGACAAAATCGTTCATCTGCGTCAGCGCAGCATCGTCCGGTTTGATGACGACGTCCACGCCGTCACCGAGAATATTGAGTTCCGAATCCGTTACCAGGGCTGCCACCTCAATGAGGGCGTCGTTTTTGGAGTCCAGACCGGTCATTTCGCAGTCGATCCAGACAATGCGTTCGTTAGATATAGGCACCCGCCCAGCCTATCGTTTCACCGTGACAGAACGGTCCGGTGCTAGGATTTCGGGTACGCGGCGACGCGATTTCCGTCGTCGTGACCCCCTTTGGCCGGTGAGCCCCCGCCACGGGCGGATGTCACACAACAGATTGGACAATCCTGAGATGACGGCGCGTGTGCCTGCGGCGGAGGATGTGGCCATTGGTGCGTCTCCGGACACAGCCGCCGAAGTCGACAATGCCCGGTCACCACTCATTGCCGGTTTCATCGGCTCAGTATTTATGGTTATCGGTTCGCTGGGCGTTGGCTGGCTGGCGCCGGCCTCCGAACTCCGGCGCATGCCCCTCTTTATCTGGATGCGGACCGAGACGGCGGGTGTTGTCTTGTCCATCGTATTGCTGGCCATCGGCGGAATGCTGCTGGTCAGGGCCTGGCTCCGGCTCGGGCAACGCGTCCGGGTGTGGGGCCTTGAAGCGCGGAAGGCCACACTGCAGGCAGTAGTGGCCTGGGGGTTGCCCATGATGTTCACCGTTCCTCTCTTCAGCCGCGACGTTTATGCCTACATCGGCCAGGGACGGCTCATGGTGGAGGGGTTCAATCCCTACGAACGCGGCATTTCGGCGCTGTCCAACTATTTCCAGCTCGGCGCAGACAAGATGTGGACCGAAGCTCCTGTTCCCTATGGGCAACTGTTCCTGTGGATCGAGCAGTTTGTAGTCTGGTCCACCAATGTGCATCCCGAGGCCGGCATTATGTTGTTCCGGCTGGCGGCACTCGTGGGCGTGGTGCTCTGCATTATCTATGTCCCCAAGCTCGCGGAACTCCACGGAGTAAATCCGCACCGTGCGCTGTGGCTGACAGCGGCCAACCCCCTGTTCCTCACCAACTTCATAGCCAGCGTGCACAACGACGCCCTGATGATCGGCCTCGCCCTGGCGGGGTTGTACTACTGTGCCACCCGACGGGTTGTCCTCGGCATTGTTCTGGTGACGCTCTCCATTTCAGTCAAGCCCATCACCATCGTCTTCCTGCCGTTTATTGGGCTGCTCTGGGCCGGAAAGAACGCCGGTTGGCCCAGGAAGTTTGTGTTCTGGGGCCTCACGGCAGGCATTAGCCTGGCCCTGCTGTATGCCATGAGCCTTGTGAACGGCTTCGGCTTCGGCTGGATCAACGGCTTGTCCGCACCCGGCAGTATCTGGATCTGGTACGCCCCGGTGGGGCTGTTGGGGCTCATCGTCGCCTCGATCGGCAATGCCTTCAGCCTGGACGGCTGGGGCCTTTCCAAATGGGTATACGACGCCGGTAAACTGCTGGCCGTAGGAATTGTTGCCTGGCAGATATTCAAGGGTGCCCACGACCGGCTGATGCGGCGTCTAACCCTGGCGTTTGCCGCCGTCGTTTTCCTGGCCCCGATGATCCAGTCCTGGTACGTGGTGTGGCTGATTCCGCTGTTTGCGGTCACAGGTATCCGTGATGACTGGCAGGTCAAGGCGCTGTACTTCATCGTGTCGTTCTTTATGGTCTACGCCATCTCAGACCAGCTGGAGGTGTTCCCCTATCTGCAGACCGAGGACCTGGGCCTGGCACTGGCGCTGGCGCGCAACGGCGCTGCGATCATCGCTCTCCTGTTTGCCCTCTACCTGATCTTCCTGGATCCGCGCACCAAACTCCTGTTCAGCAAGTCAGAGGAACCGGTCACCTCGCGTCCTGTCATCTGAGCGGCGTGATCCTGCCGGGCTGATTCGCCTTGGTGCAACGTCAGCCACCCGGCCGGCTGAGCCCGTGCCGTTCTGGACCGCAGGGCCAGGCCGGCGAAGTGGGCCACGTGGTGGTGGAGCCCTCCGGCCCCGTGTGCTCCTGCGGAGGCCGTGGCTGCCTGGAAACGTTTGCCGGCCAGGAGGCCATTTTCACAGAAGCGGGCATTCCGGAGGGGACCGCCTCCGCACGGTTGGCGCGGCTGCGCGAAGACCTCGGTGCCGGTGCGCCCGGCACCACTGCCGCCGTCGAACGCGCCGGACATTATCTGGGCATCGCCGCAGCCTCGACGGCCCCCCTGATGAATCTCTCAGCCGTGGTTCTCGGCGGCCATTTCACGCAGATGGGCCAGTGGATCGCTCCGGCCGTACGGCGCAGCCTGGCCGTCTATGCGCCCGATGTTGTCAGCCCCGCCCCGGGCGGCCGTTTCGGATCTCGGCGAGTCTGCGGCGTTGCTGGGGGCTGCAGGATCTTCACTGCGCTCTGTGCTGGCAGCACCGTATGAACCAGCGCTCCGTGCCGGGGTGCAGTGCCCGGAGACTGATGCCGGAGTGGTTCAGTGTTAAACCTGGTGCCGGTGCCGCAACAGTCGGGGCGGCTATGTACTTGGCAAGCGCATTCCCGGTAGTGTTGACGTCGATCTGCGCCAACAGAAGGATCTGCATGACGCTCGCACCAAGCCCCGAATTATCGGAGTGGACCATGCCCATCCTGACTACCGGCATCTGCTCGGTAACTTTGCGGGACCGCGCCATCGAGGACGTCGCGGCAGCGGCGTCCGCGGCGGACCTTGCCGGCATCGAATGGGGAACTGACGTGCATATCCGTGACGCAGCCTCGGCAGACCAGGCACGTGAACTGACCGCCGCCGCTGACCTCCAGGTCCTCTCGCTTGGTTCTTACTATCGGGTGGGCAGCCTCGGTGACTTCGACGCCCTGGTTTCCCTCGCCGCACGCCTCGGGGCCCGGCGGATCCGCGTGTGGGCAGGGGAAGCAGGCTCGGCAGAATCCGATGATGTGATCCGGGCATCGGTGGTGGAGGATGCACAGCGGATTGCCGGTCTCGCGGCTTCGCATGGACTTGACATTGCCTTTGAATATCACGGCGGAACGCTCACGGATTCCGTGGAGAGCACGCTCAAACTCATGGAAGAAGTGGACCGGCCCAATGTAGGGACCTACTGGCAGCCCGCCGTCGGACTCTCAGATCAGGAGGCCATTGCCTCCATCCATAGGGTGATCCGGTATGTCCGGGGAGTGCATTGTTTTTCGTGGTGGCCGCAGCGGGAGCGGCTTCCGCTGGCAGGGCGCAGACAGCTGCGGCAGTCCATTGCAGATATCCTGCGGGAACATGGCCGGCCCACCGACATCTTGCTTGAGTTTGTGGCGGATGACCTTCCTGAAAATGTCCTCCGGGACGCCGCCTTTCTGAACTTCATCTCGCTTGGCGAGGACTAGCGGGTTAAGCCCAGCCCTGCCGCCCCAGCCAGCCGGCACAAAGGCCGGTCCACTCCTCCGGCCCGGGTTCATCTGCGGCCAGGCCCAGTCCGTGTGGTCCATAGGGAAACACGTGGAGCTCCACCGGCACGCCGGCTCTGCCCAAAGCTGCGGCGTACGCCAGGCTATGTTGCGCGGGCACCGCGCGATCGTCGGCTGTGTGCCAGAGGAAAGCCGGCGGCGTGGAGGCCGCGGCGTTCAGCTCCGCTGACAGGGCGAGCCGCTGATCATCCGACGGCGTGTCGCCCAGGAGGTTCTCGATGCTTCCCTGGTGGACTGCTGAAGTGAAAGAGGCCACCGGATAGCACAGCACTGCGAGATCCGGGACCGACGCCGACGCATCCAGGACCGGGTCGCTGGTGGGCACGGCCGTCGAAAGGGTGGCGGCCAGATGGCCGCCGGCGGAAAATCCGAGCACGCCCACTCTCCTTGGGTCAACGGCCAGCCCGTGCCGACCGCCGCGGATCCAGCGCATCGCGTGTTTGGCATCCTCCAGCGGCACCGGGTGCCGGTCAGGGGATACCCGGTAGCGGAGCACAAATGCGTGGATTCCCAACGATGCCAGCCATTCGGCAACAGGTTCGGGTTTCGTGGCCCGCGTGATGACGGTATCCTCCGCCGGGCAGTACCAGCATCGCCGGGCGGGATTCGCCGCCACGCGCAGGGACCATCATGAGGGCACCTGGCCGGAACGGGCTGACAGCGGCCCGGGCACGGTTCATGGGTCTCGATTCTTCGCGGGGTTTGGGGAGCTGCGAAATTTCCACGGCCGTCTTTGAGCGGGACCCCAGGCTACGAAGCGGGTTCCGTGCTCCGCCGGAGCGTTACGTGGCCGCTGACGGCACGGGCGAGACCGTCGTCGTCCGTTTCTCCGGGGCTGAAAGTGGCAAGCCGGCCGATCTCCTCGAGCGGCAGACGCACCGTGGACAGGGCGGGGCGGAAGTCCCTGAGTGTTTCAATGTCGTCAAAGCCGGCGATCCAGACGTCCCGGGGGATTCGCAGACCTTCGGACCTGAGGGCCGCTGCGGCGCCAATGGCCATAACGTCGTTGGCCGCGAAGATGCAGAGGCGCTCAGGAGCGGTGGTGCCGGTCTCGCTGGCCGGTCCGCCGGCGTTGATGCGCTCCGCAAGTTCCAGGCCTGCCTCATAGCCTCCCTCACGGTTGAACCGGCGGCGGAGGATATCCGCGGCCGGCCGCCCTGCTTTGGCCAGGCCCTGCTGGAAACCGAGGATGCGGTCATCCGAAGTGAAGAGGCCCGCAGGTCCACCGATGATGGCAAACGCTCCGGTGTGGATCGCAGCAAGCGCTCCGGCCAGTTCGCCGGCCAGTTCCCTGTTGGGGACAGCCACCACGTGATAACCCTCCGTGGCAGTGGCCCCGACTATCGGATGCCCCACCACTCCCACCTGGCCGCCGTTGCGGCAGTAGCGGTCAAGTTCGGCTGCGAGCTGGGCATTGCCTTCGCTGTCTTCGCTCAGGGAGGAACGTGAGCCTGCAATGACGATTGAATCTGCCCTGCGCGCTGCGAACGCTGCCACTGCTTCCTTCTCGTCAGCGGGTGCCCCTCCCGTGGTGGCCAGCAGGACCATCCTGTTCTGCATCCTCGCGGCTGACTGGACACCTCGGGCGATTACTGAGAAGTAGGGGTCGGCAATGTCATGGACTACCAGTCCGATCAGTCCGGAGCTTGATTTCGCCAAACCCTGTGCCTGCGCGTTCGGAATGTAGCCGAGGGACTCCGCTGCCTGCCGCACCCGGTCCGCGATGTCCGGGCCGGGCGTGCGCGCGGAACCGTTGAGGACGCGTGAAGCGGTGGCTGGTGAAACTCCGGCCAGCCGGGCCACCTCGGTGAGGGTACTAGCAGCCACGGGTATCTCCTCTTCGGGCAAATTCAGTGCTGCCTACAGTATTGCAGCCTGTGTTCTTTTCGGAAAGCGCTTGCCATGCGCGCCGGAGGATGCATTATGGAAGGCAGTGGGAACGCGCTTTACCAACCGTACGAGCATTGCCTACCACACGTGGAGGACACATGGGTTTCGAAACAAAGACGATCCGCATCGCCATGAACGGCATTACCGGCCGCATGGGCTACCGCCAGCATCTGCCGCGCTCCATCCTGCCGATCCGAGACGCCGGCGGCTTCACGCTTGAAGACGGCACAAGGATCCAGGTAGAACCCATCCTGGTGGGCCGTAACGAGGCCAAGATGCGCGAGCTCGCCGAGCTGCACAAGGTGGCCGAATGGACCGCCGACATGGATTCGGTCATCAACGATCCTTCGGTGGACATCATCTTTGATGCCTCCATGACCAGCCTGCGCGCCGCCACCCTCAAGAAGGCCATGCTGGCTGGCAAGCACATCTGCACCGAGAAGCCCACCGCGGAATCCCTTGAAGAGGCCATCGAACTGGCCCGCATCGGGAAGGAAGCCGGCGTCACCGCAGGGGTAGTCCACGACAAGCTGTACCTCCCCGGCCTGGTCAAGCTGCGGCGCCTGGTGGACCAGGGCTTCTTCGGCCGCATCCTCTCCATCCGCGGCGAGTTCGGCTACTGGGTATTCGAAGGCGACGTCCAGGCGGCCCAGCGCCCGTCCTGGAACTATCGCAAGGAAGACGGCGGCGGTATGACCACGGACATGTTCTGCCACTGGGACTATGTCCTCGAGGGCATCATCGGCAAGGTCAAGAGCGTCAGCGCCAAGACCGCCACCCACATCCCGGCGCGCTGGGATGAAGAAGGCCAGGAATACAAGGCAACCGCCGACGACGCCTCCTACGGCATCTTCGAACTGGAGACCCCTGACGGGGAACGCCGTCATCGGCCAGATCAACTCCTCCTGGGCCGTGCGCGTCTACCGCGACGAACTCGTGGATTTCCAGATCGACGGCACGCATGGCTCCGCCGTCGCCGGCCTGAACAAGTGCGTGGCGCAGCAGCGCGCCCACCCGCCCAAGCCGGTCTGGAACCCTGACCTTCCGGTCACCGATTCATTCCGCAGCCAGTGGCGGGAAGTGCCGGCCAACGCCGAACTGGATAACGGCTTCAAGCTGCAGTGGGAGGAATTCCTCCGGGACGTCGTGGCCGGACGCGAACACCGCTTGGGCCTGCTCTCCGCGGCCCGCGGTGTCCAGCTCGCCGAGCTGGGCCTGCAGTCCAACGACGAGCGCCCATCGGCATCCTGGAGATCACGCTCTGATGACTTCCTTGATCCTTCCCTCGGCTGACGGCGGAACCCGCGAGTACCGCCTCAACTCCGCTCCCGGCTGGTCAAGGCCCGTCGCCCCCATCACCTCCCGTCACGCCTACGCTGCCGCGCACGTCATCCCGGAAGTGTCCGCTGACAACACCCCTGGGCCCCGGCCCGCCTCGATTGGGACGCCACCCCGGCGTACCGGCACGAGCTGTGGTCCTACGGCCTAGGTGTATTGACCTGAGAGGTTAGTGACGCGGGTGACCGGTGGCTGACCTTTGAGTGAGGTGTGGCCTCGGTGATGATTGTAGTGATGGAGCCAGTCGGCGAAAGAATCAACACGCTCGGCCTCTGATCCATAGGGTTTTGCGTAAGCCCACTCATCGAGCATGGTGCGGTTGTAGCGCTCGACTTTGCCGTTGGTCTGGGGCCTGTAGGGCCGGGTGCGCTTGTGCTTGATAGCCGGGCCCAGGGCGTCTTTGAATGCGTAGGAGCGGTAGCAGGAGCCGTTGTCCGTCAGGACCCGTTTGACCACGATTCCGCAGGATTCGAAGTAGGCGTTGGCGCGTTCCCAGAACCCGGCCGCGGTGTCCTTTTTCTCATCGGCGAGGATCTCGGTGTAGGCCAGCCGGGAATGATCATCGACCGCGTTGTGCAGGAAGGCGTAGCCCGGTCTCCGGTTCGCCGCCGTGCCGGTCTTGTTCCGGTTGCCGGATGCCCTGCCCACCGTGCGGTGTCCGCCGCCGTCCGGGATACGTCCGAGTTTCTTGATGTCCACGTGGACAAGGTCTCCGGGGTTCTGGTGCTCGTAGCGGCGGATTACCCTCCCCGTGGCCCGGTCCAGCCACGACAGCCTTGCCAGTCCGAACCTGGAGAGGACCCGGTGCACCGTGGAGGGGTGGATACCCAGCAGGTAACCGATCCGGGCAGGGCCCCACCGGCGGTTCACTCTGAGCGCGACGATCCGCCGCTCCCGCCGCACGGACGTCCGGCCCGGGGAGCTGACGGGCCGGCTCGACCGGTCCTCCATCCCGTGCTCGCCGCGCTCCCGGTAGCGGCCAGCCCACCGCGCCGCGGTCGTCACCGAGACCTGGAACCGCTCAGCCGCCCGCCGCAGCGGCCACCCGTCCTCCACGACGCACTGGGCCAGCCGGAGCCTGCCCTTAGGCGTGAGGAGCGCATTAGCATGGGACATTGAAGACCTCCTTGTGGATCGGACTCTCGACAAGCCCCACTCCACCCGGAGGTCTTCTTTTTGTCACCTAACCACGCCGAGCGTTCCTAACGTCCGTGGTCAATACACCTAGGCGTCGCGGACGCCATGGATACCGCCCAGCGCGGCATTGACTGGGCCGCCACCCAGCAGCTCATCAAGCGCACCGGCGCGGAGGCTGCATCGGTCGTTGCAGGCCGGAACGCCGCCACCGCCGGGAAGTCCGTCCGCGACCTCGTGTCCTGTGGAGCCGGCACAGACCAGCTGGACATTGATTCACTGCCCTCCGGCGCTGCCGGTGTGCAGGCCGTTCTGGACGCCTACCGCGAGCAGATCGCCGTCGTCAGTGAGGCAGGGCCCAGAATCATCCTGATGGCCTCGCGTGCATTGGCGAAGGTGGCCAGCGGCCCTGAAGACTACCTCGGGGTGTACTCAACGCTGCTTCAGGAAGTGGACCAGCCGGTCATTCTGCACTGGCTCGGGACCATGTTCGATCCCGCCCTGGCCGGCTATTGGTGCTCCGACGACGTCTCCCGGGCCACTGAAACGTTCCGGTCGCTGATCCGGGACAACGCGGACAAGGTGGACGGCGTCAAGGTTTCGCTCCTTGATGCAAGCCATGAGGTGGACTTGCGTGCCGTACTTCCGGAGGGCGTGCGGCTCTACACCGGTGATTATTTCAACTACCCGGAACTGATCGACGGCGACGGAACCCGCCACTCCGATGCCCTGCTGGGCATCTTCGCAGCCACCTACCCGGCTGCCTCGGCCGCGCTGCAGAGCTACGACGCCGGCGACGCCGTGAGGGCCCGCGCCATCCTGGATTCCACCCAGGAACTGGGCAAGCATATCTTCAGCGCCCCCACGTTCTATTACAAGACCGGCATTGCCTTTATGTCCTGGCTCAACGGCAAGCAGCCGGGCTTCCAGATGGTAGGCGGCCTGCACTCCGGCCGCTCCGTGGTGCTTCTGGCCAAGACCTTCGAGCTTGCCGATCAGGCAGGACTGCTGATGGATCCTGCCCTGGGCGCGTTCCGGATGTCCGATTTCCTGCGCATCAACGGTGTGGGAGTATGAGCGACTTTTCCAGCCTGTCCGTCTTTTCCAGGCTGTCCCTGAACAGCGCCACCACCAAAAAATGGACCTTGGCCGAGGCCGTCGACGGCTGCGTCCGCGCCGGCATTCCCGCGATCGGGCCGTGGCGTGACCGCGTCGCCGAGGCCGGTCTGGACAAGGCGTCGAAGCTCATCAGGGACGCCGGCCTGCGCGTCTCCTCGCTCTGCCGCGGCGGATTCCTGACGGCGGCTGACGCGGAGGGCCAGGCTGCAGCGGTGGCCGACAACCGCGCCGCCATTCTGGAGGCAGTTGCCCTGGACACCCGGGAGCTTTTCCTGGTGGTGGGGGCCTGGCGCCGGGGGAGAAAGACGTGGTGGCTGCCCGCCGGCGCGTTGGACCGGCTCTGGGATCTGGTCCCGTTCGCCGTCGAAAACGGCATCCGGCTGGTGCTGGAACCGCTGCACCCGATGTACGCGGCGGACCGTGCTCTGATCTCCACGTTGGGCCTGCCCCTGGATCTCGCGGCGCCGTACGACGCGCGGGCCGTGGGCGTCGGCGTCGATACCTTCCACGTGTGGTGGGATCCGGAGCTGAAGCCGCAGATTGAGCGCGCCGGGCGGGAAAACCGGATTGCCTCCTTGCGACCATGAAGGAGCGTTACGCGGGCCTCGTCCTGCCGTACGCCTGACGCAGCGCGCTTCCTGACATAGACCGCGGGCCCCTGCTTCGTCAGGGTCGGGGTCCGCGCCCCACGAAGGCCCGGCGCCGCACAGCGGTGCCGGGCTTTTTGCTGTTTCTGCGAGGTGCTTGCGGCGCCGGTAGACGTCGTCCTGGGTGGACGGGCTCCGTACGGGCTCCGGCCGCTACGCGTCCTCCCCTTCAGGGTATGGTCCGGCTCTGACCCGCGGAATGAAACCGCGGCTCAGAGCCTCGCGTTGTGCCCCAGGAGGGAATCGAACCCCCGACCGGCGGATTAGAAGGCCGCTGCTCTATCCCCTGAGCTACTGGGGCACGCGGTGCCGGAGATCAGATTCCGGTCGCCTCAAAAAGTTTACATTGCCTGGCGACCGGACACCGTCATGTTCTTTGAACTGTCGCCTCCATTCCTCCACAGCGGCGTCGGGCGCGGTGTTTTGCACATACGGAAAGTTGTCTCTCCCCGAAGGCTGCGCCTGGAGCGAAGCTGGATATGCCTGCTAGGGCACGACAATTCGAGACAGGACACAAAAATGAGTGACAACATTACGGTCCGTGGCTTCGTCGCCTCGGAGATCAGAAGCTCGACGACGCCCGGCGGCGTAGGGACAGCATCGTTCCGGCTCGGTTCCACCGACCGGCGTTTCGACCGTGCGTCCAGTACCTGGGTGGACGGCAATACCAACTGGTTTACTGTCCAGGGGTACCGCCAGCTTGCGGGAAATATCGGCTGCAGCATCAAGAAGGGCCAACGCGTGATCATTGTGGGCCGACTGAAAATGCGCAGCTGGGAAAAGGAAGGCCGCATCTACCATGTAGCCGAGATCGATGCCGAATCCGTAGGCCACGACCTCATGTGGGGCTCTGCGAACTTCACCCGCACAGCCGGCAGCACGCCGCAGTCTGCCACCCCGCAGGACGGATCCGGCCAAGGCGCGGCTGAATCCGATTCAGGGGCCCAGCAGCAGGGCCCCCTTGACCACGGGCTGGCTGCATCCGGCGAGGACGATTCCGCGGACGACAGCGGCGCCGAGATCTTCGTGGACGACGAGACCGGCGATCGCCTGGACATCAACTCGGAGACAGGTGAGCTGACCGGGGCTGCGGCCTGACCGGCCGCCGCGCTGCCCGCGTCGCTGCCGCCTGGGCGGCACCGTTCGGCTGCGGTGCCGCATGGCAGAATGGGGCTGTGACACGAGCGAACTCCCCCCAGCGGCAGGACCGCGGCCTAATCCGGGTAGCGGTCCGCGAGGCGGCGAGCCGTACGGCGACGGGCAGTCCGGTGACCAGTCCGGCGTGGAACTTCTCCAAGCTCCTCTTGGCGGCGGGACTGATCCTGGGTTTCGTCGTAGCCTGCACAGGCGGCATCGGGCAGCCGTCACCTGGCCAGTCTGAGGCAACTCCGGCCCCCGCCGCCACATCGCCTACGCAGACTGGCTCTTCCGCAACCCAGCCCACTGCAGCACCACAGTCAACAAACCGGCCGGAGGGTGATCCGGTCTTACCTGATCTGCAGCAACGACTGGGGGACGCGCTGCGAAGTGCAGCCGTGGGCAACCCGAAACCAAGCAGGGACCAGGTGCTGGCGGCGCTGACGGGTGCCGGAATACCTGAAGCAGTGCTGGAGGTTTCGGCCAGCCGCACTCCTACCGGCCTGGAAGTGGATGCCATCGAGGCTGCGGCCCGTCAAGGCAAAGACTGCGTGGTCGGCCAGGTCCGTGACGGCGACGTCACTGTGGTGGTCCTGCCCGCGCTCGCCAACGGCAGCTGCTTTGCCGGCTCAGCGGTCTGACCGCAGGGACCCGAATTCACGCGTCTGTTTTCGCAGCACCGGCACCGCCCGTTCACTGCTCAATGTGAGATATCCGCGCCAACCCCGTAGATTTGGAACCATGGCGGAATTTATTTACACAATGACCAATGCCCGCAAGGCTGTTGGCGAAAAACTCATCCTCGACGATGTCAGCATGTCGTTCTTCCCTGGTGCGAAGATCGGCGTGGTTGGCCCTAACGGTGCCGGCAAGTCGACCATCCTCAAGATCATGGCTGGCATGGACATTCCGTCCAACGGTGAGGCCCGGCTCAGCCCCGGCTACACCGTGGGTATCCTGCTTCAGGAGCCGCCCCTTAACGAGGAAAAAACAGTTCTCGGCAACGTCCAGGAAGGCGTTGGCGAAATCATCGGCAAGATCCAGCGTTTCAATGAGATCTCCGAGGAAATGGCCAACCCTGATGCGGACTATGACACGCTCCTGGAAGAAATGGGCCACCTGCAGGAAGCCATCGACACTGCCGATGCCTGGGACCTTGATTCTCAGCTGGAGCAGGCCATGGACGCACTTCGCTGCCCGCCGCCTGAAGCAGATGTCACCTTGCTTTCCGGTGGTGAGCGCCGCCGCGTGGCGCTGTGCAAGCTCCTCCTGCAGAAGCCTGACCTGCTGCTCCTTGACGAGCCCACCAACCACCTCGACGCCGAGAGCGTGCTGTGGCTGGAACAGCACCTGTCCAACTACGCCGGCGCAGTCTTGGCCGTCACCCACGACCGTTACTTCCTGGATCACGTCGCGGAGTGGATCGCCGAAGTAGACCGCGGCCACCTCTACCCGTACGAAGGCAACTACTCCACCTACCTGGAGAAGAAACGTGCCCGTCTGGAAGTCCAGGGCAAGAAGGACGCCAAGCAGGCCAAGCGCCTTACCGAGGAACTGGAATGGGTCCGCTCCAACGCGAAAGGCCGCCAGACCAAGTCCAAGGCGCGCCTTGCCCGCTACGAGGAAATGGCAGCGGAGGCGGACCGCACCCGCAAGCTCGACTTCGAGGAAATCCAGATCCCGCCGGGCCCGCGATTGGGCGGGCTTGTCCTGGAAGCGAAGAACCTGCAGAAGGGCTTCGAGGACCGCACACTGATCGACGGCCTGTCCTTCACCCTTCCCCGTAACGGAATTGTGGGCGTTATCGGTCCCAACGGCGTGGGTAAGACCACCCTGTTCAAGACCATCGTGGGGCTGGAACCGCTCGACGGCGGCGAGCTGAAGATCGGCGATTCCGTCAAGATCTCCTACGCGGACCAGAGCCGCGGCGGCATCGACCCCAACAAGACGCTGTGGGAAGTTGTTTCTGACGGAAATGACTTCATCCAGGTGGGTCACGTTGAGATGCCGTCCCGCGCCTACGTTGCCGCTTTCGGCTTCAAGGGCCCGGACCAGCAGAAGAAGGCAGGCGTGCTCTCCGGTGGTGAGCGCAACCGCCTGAACCTTGCACTGACGTTGAAGCAGGGCGGAAACCTGCTCCTTCTTGACGAACCCACTAACGACCTCGACGTCGAAACCCTCAGCAGCCTCGAGAACGCGCTGCTCGAATTCCCCGGCTGCGCCGTGGTGGTTTCGCACGACCGCTGGTTCCTGGACCGGGTGGCAACCCACATTCTGTCCTACGAGGGCGACGAGGAAAACCCGTCCAAGTGGTACTGGTTTGAAGGTAACTTCGAATCCTACGAGGAGAACAAGGTAGAGCGTCTGGGCCCGGACGCGGCCAAGCCGCACCGTGTCACCCACCGCCGCCTCACCCGCGGCTAAGTCGGTGCTGGGCGCGGGCCGCTTTCAGGCTGCCCACGCGAACTGACACAAAAGGCCGGCCCCGAAATTGCGTGGGCGGCCTTTTGTGTGTCCGCTTTGTATTCCCGGGTAACAGCTTGTGTGTTCCCGGGTAACAGTCAGTCCCGCTCGGACTTGCGGATCTGATGTGCCAGGACCGCAGACTGCACAGCGCCCACCACCTTGTTCTTGAGATCCGTCGGAACCCGGACCATACCTTCCTGCGCCACGGACGCCACATGCTGGCCTTCACGGTTGAAGATCTTGCCCGTTGCCAGACCGCGGGCACCCTGTGCGCTGGGGGACTCCTGGACATACAGCAGCCATTCATCTACCCGGACCGGGCGGTGCCACCACATGGCGTGGTCCAGGCTGGCAACGCTCATTCCCGGCGTGATCCAGCTGAGTCCGTGCTTGCGCAGGATGGATTCCAGCAGGGTGTAGTCGCTGGCGTACGCCAGCGCTGCCCGGTGCAGGTTGGGTTCGTCCGGCATGGGACCGAAGGTTTTCATCCACACCGCGTTGCACGCTTCCTTCTTCCCCTTCGCCGACACGTACAGGGCAGGATCGATGTGCCGGATGTCGAAGGGCCGCTCGTAGGCCCAGTGCCTGGCCACGGGGTGATCGAATTTCCCCAAGAGGTCCGCTGTGCTGGGCAGCGATTCGGGATCCGGAATGCCTTGCGGCATGAGGGACTGGTGTTCGATCCCTTCGTCATCATCCTGGAAGGAGGCAATCATGGACAGGATGGGCAGGCCCTCCTGGTAGGCGTGGACCCGGCGCGCGGAAAAGGACCGGCCATCTCGTAGCCGCTGGACGCCGAAGGTGATGGGTTTGTTGGCATCGCCCGCCCGCAGGAAATAGCCGTGCATGGAATGCACTCGCCGCCCCGGGTCAACGGTTCGCATGCCGGCAATCAATGATTGCGCAAGAACCTGGCCGCCGAACACGCGTTGGTGGGGCTGTTTTTGCGATGGGCCGATGAAAATGTCCTCGTCGGTCCGTGCGCCTTCCAGCTCGCCCAGATCGAGGACTTCAATGAGGGACGAGGTGGGGTCCTGCGTGGGCAACGCCTGCAAACCGGCTTCCGCTTCTGTCATGGTTTGACTCTAGACGTAGCCCCGGCACGGCTCAACCGGGACCCAGCCGGTAGAGTCTTAAGTGTGTCTGATCTCCTCACCCGGTCTTTCCGGTTTGCCGATCCCCGGGATCTTGCCGATCTCCGCAACTTCGCCCTGCGCGCCAAAGCCATAGACGACGGCGCCATCAGGCTTCAGGGGTCAGGCTCCGTTCTGGCCGCTTACGTCTGTGTTCTCCGGCCCCGGCTGCTGGGCGAATCAACCCCTACCATTCTGGGATTGCGCACCATGGGGCTGGCGGAGCCGTCCGGCATCGACGTCACTGTTCTGTTGTCCGCCGTACTGAACCGGCTGGCGCGGGCGGGAGAGGACGACGTCGAGCTTCCGGTTCCGCCGACCACCGTCACCGAATCATGGGCGGGCGTGAGCGCGCCCCGGTCCGGTTGGGAACTGATCGGATCCGTCCCTGACTCTGTGCTGAAGCAAGCCGCAGAGGCAGGGATTACCGAAGTTGCCGGTATTGTCCCGGACAAGCCCGGTGCCCTGATTGTCAACAACGCCCGGGCAGCGGTCTGGGGCCGTGAACTGGATGGCGCCGGGGGACTCCCGGCAGGGGCCGCTTTCGCTGCCCTTACCTTGGGCTTCCTGGGGGACAATCAACAGCAGCTCTACCAGGCTGGCCGGTGGTTCCGTCTCAGCGGCAGCCGCGGGCACGTTCTGGCGCGGTCAGGCGCCGGTCTCGGCCTTTTCTAAGCAGTGTTGCTGAACGCTGAAACGCCATGACCGTTCAGGTGTCCTCACGAGCCGGACGGACTGTTGACCATGGAGAGCGCTGCACGTTCCATGTAGTCCCACAAGGTGCCCTCATATAGGGGAGACAGCTCCAGCGCGTCCACGGCGGCGCGCATATGGTGCAGCCAGCGGTCTTTTGCCTCGGGCGTTACACGGAACGGCATGTGGCGCATCCGGAGCCGCGGATGGCCGCGTTCCTCACCATACGTTGTTGGTCCGCCCCAATACTGCTCCAGGAACATCAGGAAGCGCCGTTTGGCCGGGCCAAGGTCCTCTTCGGGGTACATCGCGCGCAGCAGGGGGTCGCCCGCGACTCCGTCGTAGAAGACATCAATGAGCTTAACGAACGTTTCGTGGCCGCCCACGGCGTCGTAGAAATTGTCTGTGTAGCCTGGCTGGCTGAACGGATCATTCTGCATGAGTTGTCTGGCGGGCATCGGTTCAGCGGGCGTTGTCATGGTTACTCTCCGGCTTTCTGCTGCGCTGCCGGATTCGTCTCCGGAGCCTCGTCCGCGGCCGACGATGTCGGCAAATACGTCCCCTGTGACCTATTGCCCACGCGAAGGATCTCGCCATTGCGCAGGTACCAGATAGCCCCGTCAGCGGAGCGTACGCGCGTGATGCGCAGACCCATGGATTCCACAGTGCCCACCACTTCACTGGTCTCGATAACATCGCCGATCCCGTACTGGTCCTCGATGGTGATGAAAATACCGGCCAGGAAGTCGCGGATCAACTGCTGGGCCCCAAAGCCGATGGCCACACCAAGAATGCCCACGCTCGTCAGCAGCGGTGCGATGTCCACGTCAAGGTTTCTGAGAACGTACATGATGGTGATGACCGCAACGAGTACTCCCGCCACGCTGTTCAGTAGCGAACCGATGGTGTTGGCGCGCTGGACCCTGCGTTCGTGATCAAGCGCGCGAAGGGCGGGTGCCGCCCACTTAAAGTGCGGCTTCTTGAAGAAGGACGTACCGGCGGCCACGCGCTTGGTGATGCGCACAATGATGAAGCTTGCCGCCAGCCAGATGGCAATGCCCACACCGATGCTGATCAGAATTCCCGCCACGTTGATGCTCGGGATTTCCGGGGTGCCAGGGGTGGCCGAGATCAAGCTGTACATCTGCAGTGTTACTCCTCAGTGGTCTCCGGCGTCCACCCGGGTGGACGCCCGGGGTGGTCTCCCGGTGTTCGCTCCCGGTGTTCGCCGGGCGCATAAGACGCTGTTCATCTTTAACCCTAGCCCCGTAGCGTGGCCACATGCGCATTCTCATTCTCGGCGGTACTGCCTTCCTGTCGGCGGAAATCGCCCGGCAGGCCGTCGGTGCCGGGCATCAGGTGACGTGTCTTGCCCGCGGCACAGCCACCGGACCGCCGGAGGGATCAGCCTGGCTGCGGGCCGACCGTTCGCTGGGCGCGGACGCTTACACGGCAGTCACGGGAGAGTGGGACGCCGTGATCGATGTGGCCCGGGACCCTGCTCAGGCCAAGGACTCACTCATGGCACTGGCAGCCCGTGCAGAGCACTGGACGTTTGTATCGAGCTGTTCGGTATATGCCGATCACTCAACGCCGGGTGCCGCGGAAGACGCCGGGCTCTTGCCTCCGCTTGAGAAGGGGACAGACTTCGCGCCGGAAAACTACGGTGAAGCGAAATCAGCGATTGAACAATCCACCGCGGAGTTCGCCGGGGACAAAGCCCATCTCTGCCGTGCCGGCCTGATCGGCGGCCCCGGCGATGCTACGGACCGCTATGGTTACTGGCCGGCCCGGTTCGCGCGTGGCGGGGATCCTGTGCTGCTTCCGGACATCCCGCACCACGCAACGCAGATCATCGACGTCCGGGATCTGGCGGCCTGGATTCTCACGGCGGCAGAACAACGGACTACCGGTCCGCTGAACGCGCTCGGTGACGTGGTGCCGTTCGGCGACTACGTTGACGAGTCACGTCGTCGCGCCGGGAACCTGGCGCCGGTTGTGCCGGCGTCCGAAGAATGGCTCGTTGACCACGGAGCCGGCTATTGGGCGGGCCCCGATTCCCTGCCGTTGTGGCTGCCGCCCGGCCATGAAGGCTTCTCGGCGCGCTCGAACAGCGCAGCCAAGACCGCCGGGATGATCCTGAGGCCGTGGCAAGAAACGCTCAGGGACACGCTCGGCGACGAACGCCACCGTGGACTGGGCCGGGAGCGCAAAGCCGGCCTCAGCCCGGCCACGGAGGCACGACTGATCGGCGAACTGGCAGCCGGGTAGCGGCTGCCAGTCAGGCGGCAGCCGCAGTTGTGGGCGAGTGCAGTACCGGAAAGTTCACACTCCGGGCAATGAAGCAGGCCTGATTGGCTTCATGATGCATTGACTCGACCAATCCAACATGTGCCGGATCCCCGACCGTCACGTGTGGATGCAGCGTGACGTTTTCAAATTGTCCGCTGCCGTCCCGGTTGAGACGCATCATGCCTGTGGCGTTATCTTCATAAGCTGTGACCACCACACCGTGCCTCACGGCCACATGCAGGAAAGACAGCATATGGCACTGTGCCAGTGCAGTGAGCAGTAACTGCTCCGGGTTGTACCGGGAGCGGTCGCCGTGGAAGGTGGGGTCCGCTGAGCCGCGGATCACCGGCAGGCCAGGTATCTCGACGTCGTGATCCCTGGAGTATTCCCTGTACGAGGACGTCCCACTACCAAGATTTCCTGTCCACCGGACAGTTAGTGAGTAGTGGTGTTCACCGAGCGCCATGGCCTTACACGTCCGCTGCGCGTGCGCGCAGGGCCCGGGCGACGCCGTCGCGGTTTTCCAGCATCATTCGGCGCAGCGCAGCGCTTTCCGGCGGCAGCGTGGCCAGGAACTGATCAGTCCGGTCCACAGTTGCCTGCGTGGTCAGTTGCGCAGGATAAAGTCCGACGACGATCTGCTGGGCGAGAGCGTGCGTGCGGTCCGCGACAACGCCGGGAACGGCGTCGAAGTATTTTTCCGCGTATGGCTCCAGCAGCGCGGTGTCCAGCACCCGGGCGAAACCGGCTACGGCCGAGCCCTGAAGCGCGTTCGACAGCTCACCCTTGACCACAATGGAATCCCACGCCGCTGCCTTCGCCTCCGGGGTGGGAAGGGCTGCCTTGGCTAGGGCGGCTGCGTTCTGTCCGCTGGAGGTGTTGTCTCGTCCCAGTTCAGCGTCGATCTGTTCCTGGCCCGAGCGGCCACCAGTGACCAGTGACGCCAGAAGCTCCCAGCGCAGGTCCTGGTCAACGGTAAGCCCGTCCAGTGCCACAGAACCGTCCAGCAGACCGCCAACGGTGTCCAGCTGACCTGCGCTCCGTGCCAGCAGGGCATAGGACTTCACGAACTGGAGCTGGGAATCGGACCCCGCAGCAACGGAGGCAGCGAGCTCCCAGAGCCCGTCCGCCGCGGTCACTGCTGTGGCTTCGCGGTGCTCCGACGCCACATAGAAGTTCAGTGCGGTGGCCAACTGGCGGAGCTGGACCAGGATCACGGATGAGTCGGATTCCGCCGCAATGTTGGCCAGAATCAGCTCCACGTAGCCGCGGGCCGGGGTTTCGCCGTCGCGGGCAGCATCCCAGGCCGAGTTCCACACCAACGTGCGCGGCAGGCTTTCACTGAAGTCCTTCAGGTGCGCCTTGGCCGTTGCCAGCGACTTTTCATCGAGACGGACCTTGGCATAGGCGAGGTCGTCGTCGTTGATCAGGATCAGGTCCGGCTGCGCGAGACCTGCCAGCGCGGGAACGTCCGTGCGCGTGCCGTCCACGTCCAGTTCCTCGCGGTGCACGCGCTCCAGCTTCCCGGCGTCCGTGACGTTGTAGAACCCCACGGCCAGCCGGTGCGGACGCATGGTGGGCTGTTCGGCGACGGCCGACTGTACGATCGCGAAGGAGGAAATGGTGCCGTCCGCATCCACGGCCAGCTCAGGCCTGAGCGTATTCACACCGGCGGTCTCCAGCCACACCTTCCCCCACTGATCGAGGTCGCGGCCGCTGGCCTTCTCAAGTTCCACCATCAGATCGCTGAGTTCAGTGTTCTTCCATGCGTGTTTCCGGAAGTACTCGCGGACGCCGGACATAAACTCTTCCGGACCCACCCAGGCCACCAGCTGGCGCAGCACCGAGGCGCCCTTGGCATAGGTGATGCCGTCAAAGTTGACCTCCACGTCCTGGAGATCATTGATCTCGGCGAAAATCGGGTGCGTCGTCGGCAACTGGTCCTGGCGGTACGCCCAGGACTTTTCCACCGAGGCGAACGTGGTCCAGGCGCGGTCAAAGGCAGTGTTCTCCACCGCGGCCAGGTGGGACATGTACTCGGCGAAGGATTCATTGAGCCACAGGTCGTTCCACCAGCGCATGGTCACCAGATCGCCGAACCACATGTGGGCGAGTTCGTGGAGCACAGTGATTGCCCGGCGCTCAATCTGGGCACCGGTCACTTTGCCGCGGAAGACGTAACCCTCAAGGATGGTTACGGCTCCGGCGTTCTCCATGGCCCCGGCGTTGAACTCCGGTACGAACAGCTGGTCGTACTTCTCGAACGGGTACGGGCAGCCGAACTGTGCCTCGAAGAATTCAAAGCCTTGCCTGGTGAGCTCAAAGATGTTCTCGGCGTCGAGGTACTGCATCAGCGATTTCCGCGCAAAAACGCCCAGTGGCACGGTGCGGCCGCCGGAACTGGTGACCTCGCTGCGGACCGACTGGTACGGGCCGGCGATCAGGGCCGTGACATATGAGGACAGCCGCGGCGTGGGAGCGAATTCCCAGATGGAACGCGCACCGCCGTCCGGGCCCGGAGTTGTCTCCGACGGAACAGGGGTGGGGGAGTTGGAGATGAGTTCCCAGTGCGACGGCGCTGTCACAGTGAAGCTAAACACCGCCTTCAGATCGGGCTGCTCGAAGACGGCAAACATCCGCCGCGAGTCCGGGACCTCAAACTGTGTGTAGAGGTAGACCTCGTTATCCACCGGGTCCACGAAGCGGTGGAGCCCTTCGCCGGTGTTCATGAACGGGGCATCAGCCACCACCGTGAGTTCGTTCCGCCCTGCCAGATCCGGGAGCTGGATCCTGACGCCGTCAGCTACTGCCGCCGGGTCCAGTTCACGGCCATTGAGCGTGACACCGTGCACTGTGTTCGTGATGGCATCGATAAAGGTGGAGGACCCGGGAACTGCCGTGAACTTCACGGTGGTGGTGGAACCGAACACCTGCCCGCCCTTGGTCAGATCAAGGCGGACGTCGTAGGATTCGACGGCGATCAGATCGGCGCGCTCACGTGCTTCGGCGCGCGTCAGGTTTAAACCTGGCAAGGTGGTGCCTCCAGAAAGGTAGCGGTTGCCGGCGCTACAGCCTCCGCCGGCCCGGTCAGTTCATTACTGTGAAACCATTCTTTCACTTATGCGACCGTTGGCAAGTTGCGTGGATCACGTCCACAGGAACGGCCGGCCGCTTGTGGGCGTAGCGTTAGGGCATGGGAAACTTCCGGGACGCTGTCGATGTCAGGGCCCTGCGCTTCGCGGCAGGCTTTCCGGTGCTGCTGGCCGCAGGTTTCGCGTTCTGTGCATTTCTGTTGCGACCCGATCTGCCGGAACCGCTGGCCGTCCGTTGGACTGACGACGGCGGTGCCGGCTTTGCGCCGTTCACCGCGTACGTGGTCGTAGGCGCAGCCATGATCATTGCGTCCGGCTGGCTGGTGCTTTCGCAGGCAGTGCCGATCTCCAGGCCTGCCGTCCTTCGCCGGATCATGATGGGTTCGGGCCTGGCGCTGTGCCTGTTCGTCACCAGTGTTCTGGCGGCCGGGCTGGTGGGTCAGGCCGGCCTGGCGGAGGCGCGCGATTCCCGGGTGGACCTGACGGTTCTGGCCCTGGGCAGCGGGGCGGCTCTTGGCCTGGGCTTTGTGATGGGATTCGTTTTCAAAGCAGACCAGCGGTGGTCCGCCGAGGACGATGACGCTCTTGAGATGGCTCTGGCAAAGGAGCTGGATCCCGAGCTAGCCGACGATTCCATGGGCTTCTGGGTCCACGCCCGAAGCTCCGTTTTTGTCATGATCGCCATTGCCTCCGTCTTCCCGGCAGCCCTGATCGCGATTGCCATCCCCTGGGTGGGGGCGTTACTGGTGGGCATCGCAGCGGTTGCCGCCGGGTTCCTTTTTGCCAGAGTGAAGGCCGACCGCAGCGGGCTGCACGTGTTTGCCGCCGGGCTCGTCCGGGTGATGGAGGTTCCCGCAGCCGCCATTTCCGCGGCCCGTCCGGCCGATGTCCGTGCCGCCGACTACGGCGGCTGGGGCTACCGGAACCACGGCGGCACCCTTGCGATGCTGGTCAGCAGCGGCCCCGCCGTCGTCGTCCGTAAAACTGACGGACACCAGCTCGCGGTCAGCAGCGGAAGCGAGGCATCGGCCGCCCGGCTTGCGGACGTCCTGACGCGCGTTGCGGCCCGGGCCCGGCGTGAAAACCGCCAGCCCGGCACCGGAAGCACAGAGCCCTTGTAGGCTTGAGGCTGTAGATTTCCCCCGCACAAGCGCTGCTGAACAAGCCAAAGACTGAACGGATATCACCGTGACCACACCCCCTGCCTTCCCGCGGGTCCACATCGCCACCGACCACGCCGGTATGGAGCTGAGCGCCCACCTCGTCAGCCACCTCGGCGCCAAGGGTTATGACGTCGTTGACCACGGACCCAAGGTCTACGACGCACTGGATGACTACCCCTCGTTCTGCATCAATGCCGCGCTCGCGGTCGTAGCGGATCAGGAGGCAGGGATACAGGCGCTGGGCATCGTCCTGGGCGGTTCCGGCAACGGCGAACAGATCGCCGCCAACAAGGTCAGCGGCATCCGTGCGGCACTTGCATGGAACCACTCCACCGCCGTGCTGGCACGTGAGCACAACGATGCCAATGTCATCGCTGTGGGCGGCCGTCAGCACACCGTCGAAGAAGCCACGGAACTCATCGAAGCCTTTCTGGCCGAGCCCTTCAGTAACGACGAACGCCACATCCGCAGGATCGGAAAAATTGCAGCTTACGAGACCACAGGCCGGGTCATCGACTAGTGCCCGAGGGGCATTCGGTCCACCGGCTGGCGCGTCAGTTCGGTGATGTTTTTCTCGGCAGCACGTTGTCCGTCTCCAGCCCGCAGGGGAGATTCGCCGGCGGCGCCGCGGTACTGGACGGACACACCCTGGTGGAGTCCCGTGCCCACGGGAAGCATCTTTTCCTGGGGTTTGAGCACGGGCTTGTCCTGCATGTTCACCTGGGCCTCTACGGCGCCTGGGAATTCGGCGGCGACGGGACGTTCCGCGTCGCTTCCAGCATCGGTGCTCCACGCAAAGTGGGGGAGCGTGAAGTGTTCGACGACGGCGGGGCTCCCGTCTTGTACGACGGACCACCTGCTCCCGTGGGCGCCGTCAGGGTCCGCCTGGTCGGGGCACATGGCTGGGCAGATCTCAGGGGCGCCACCACCTGTGCGGCCATCACCGACGCCGAAGTCGCCACGGTGCTGGCCCGGCTCGGCCCGGACCCGCTGCGGAACTCGCCGGGGGACAGGGAAACTTTCGTGGACGCTGTCACTTCCCGCCGCACGCCCCTGGCCGCCCTGATGATGGACCAGAAGGTGATCGCCGGCGTCGGGAATGTCTACCGGGCAGAGGTATTGTTCCGGCAGCGCACAGACCCCTGGTCGCCCGGCCGTGGAGTGTCCGCCGTTCTGGCCGGGCAGTTGTGGGACGACACCGCGGCAGTGATGTCCGACGGCGTCCGCGATGGCAGGATCATCACCACGCCGTCCGGGTATTGGAGCGGAGGGTCCGCATTGCCGTCGCCGAACGAGGCGCACTTTGTCTACAAGCGGAACGGGCTTCCTTGCCGCGACTGCGGGGCCGCGGTGGCGATGACTGAGCTCCTTGCCCGGAAACTCTACTGGTGCCCGCTGTGCCAGCAGGCGGGCTGACTTTTCAGCCGCGTACCAACGACGCTTCATGGCTGTGAAGTAAAAAATTCTTTACATCATGTCTGATGTGCTTTACATTGGTGAATGTCAGCTTTTCTTTACATAGGAGCGTCATGCCAGTCGAAGAAAAAAGCGCGTGGATCATGCTTGTGGTCACAATCTGCGCCTACGCAATCTATGTTTTTGTCATTCTGGGGCAGGCGGGGCACACCGCCGTCGCAGAGGTGCCCTACATCCCGGTCATGCTGTGGAGCATCGGAGGCGCGATCGCAGCATCCATTGCACTGAACGCTCTTGCAGGGATTTTCTCGCCCCGTAACGCGGGCAAGAAGGACCAGCGGGACCGTGAGATCTACAGGTTCGGTGAGTACATGGGGCAGTCCTTCCTGGTTATCGGCGGGGTGGCGGCCCTCATCATGGCCATGGCGGAACTTCCGTACTTCTGGATCGCCAACGCCATCTATCTGTCGTTTGTGCTTGCGGCAATACTCAGTTCCATCGCCAAGGTCATCGCCTACCGCGGAGGCCTCCCGGCATGGTGAAGCCAACCAGGGTCTCGAATCAGATCAAGCGGCTGAGGTTCTCTCTCGGTGAGATGACGCAGGCAGAACTTGCTGAACGGATCGGTGTCACCCGCCAGACCGTCATTGCCATTGAGCAGGGGCGCTATTCGCCGTCGCTCGACATGGCATTTCAGATCGCCCATGTCTTCGGTGTGGCACTGGATGAAGTGTTCCAGTTCCGGGCCCAAAAAGGAGAAGTACTGTGAAGGCAATCGTGCAAAACATTTATGGCCCACCTGAGGTTCTGCAGCTCGAGGATATCCGCACGCCGGACGTTGGAGTCAATGACATTTTGGTCCGGGTGCGCGCTGCGGGCGTAGATGCCGGCGTATGGCATCTGATGTCAGGCCGGCCGTTTCTGCTGCGCCTCTTTGGTTTCGGGCTGCGAAAACCCAAGGTCCGCGTCCGTGGCCTGGACGTTGCTGGAACTGTGGAGGCGGTGGGCGCCAACGTGGTGCGCTTCCGGCCGGGCGATGAGGTGTACGGCACCTCCCTGCAAGGCACCTATGCACAGTACACGCGCACCACGGAGGACAAGCTCGCTCCCAAGCCCTCAAATCTCAGCTTCGAGCAGGCTGCCGCAGTGCCGGTCTCGGCATGTGCCGCCCTGCACGGGCTGCGCGACGCCGGACAGTTGCAGCCGGGACAAAAGGTCCTGGTCATCGGTGCGGGTGGTGGGGTGGGATCGTTTGCGGTCCAGCTGGCGAAGGTGTTCGGTGCGGAGGTCACAGGTGTCTGCAGCGCGGCGAAAACGGACCTGGTGCGATCGGTCGGTGCAGATCACGTCATCGACTACGCAATTGCCGATTTCGCCAACGGCACGGAGCTGTATGACCTCATCCTCGATACCGCCGGGAACAACAGTCTTTCGCGCCTCCGGAGGGCTCTCACCCGCCGCGGAACCCTGGTGATAGTCGGGGGCGAAGGGGGAGGGCGCTGGCTCGGTGGCTTCGACCGCCAATTGCGCGCACTCCTAGTGTCAATGGTTGTGAGCCAGAAGATCCATGGCCTGGTGTCCGCCGAACGCCCGGAAGATCTGGAGGACCTGCGCGCGCTCATCGAAAGCGGCCAAGTCACTCCCGCTATTGACAGGATGTACCCACTGGAGGAGGTGCCTGACGCCATCAAGTACCAGCACGAGGGCACGACCCGCGGCAAGCTCGTCATCAGGATCTGAACTGGACTGATAGACAAAACAGCAACACCCCGGCCGCAGGGCCGGGGTGTTGCGTTGGAGGGGACGACGGGAATCGAACCCGCATCATCAGTTTGGAAGACTGAGGCTTTACCACTAAGCTACGTCCCCGGGGCATGCCGGGCCGGTACAAGTGTACCGTTCCTGGACATCTTCCGGGCGGCTGTTGAAGCCGGGTACAACTAAACCCAATTCAGGGCCCCGGTGTCAAATGTGCAAAGACGCGCCGTATGAACGTAGACTTACCTGTGCACTTACGGGGTGTAGCTCAGCTTGGCTAGAGCACCTGCTTTGGGAGCAGGAAGTCGCAGGTTCAAATCCTGTCACCCCGACTCTGCGGCCCGGACCTCACGGTCCGGGCAGAACATTGCGTTTGCAGAACCCCATCCCACAAAACCAGGAGTACTTAGACTGTGAAGAGCGCTGTCGAGAACCTCACCCCCACGCGGGTCAAGCTCAATGTTGAGGTCCCTTTTGAGGAATTGAAGCCCAGCATCGAAGAGGCATACAAGACTGTTGCTTCCCAGATCCAGGTCCCTGGCTTCCGTAAGGGCAAGGTCCCTTCCAAGCTGATTGACCAGCGCGTCGGCCGCGGCTACGTCCTGGAAACCGCCATCAACGACGGCCTCAATGGCTGGTACCAGGCTGCCGTCCAGGAATCAGGCATCCGTCCCCTGAGCCGCCCCGAAGTTGAAATCACCGAGGTCCCGGATCCCACATCCACCGACGGCGAACTCAAGTTCCACGCCGAGGTTGACATCCGTCCCGAGGTGGAACTGCCCGACTACGCCGGCATCAAGGTTGAGGTCGCTGCTGCGGAATCCTCCGACGAGGACGTTGACAAGGCACTGGATGAACTGCGCGGCCGCTTCGGCACGCTCAAGTCCGTTGACCGCCCGGCAGCCGATGGCGACTTCCTCACCATCGACATCACCGCATCTGTGGACGGCGCCGAAGTTGACTCGGCTTCGGGCCTGTCCTACCAGGTTGGCGCGGGCACCATGCTTGAGGGCCTGGATGAAGCCGTCACCGGTCTCAGCGCCGACGAAGACTCGATTTTCGACACCACCCTGGTGGGCGGCGAGCACGCAGGCGAGGCTTCGCAGGTCAAGGTAGCAGTCAAGTCCGTCAAGGAACGCGAGCTCCCCGAGGCAAACGATGACTTCGCCCAGCTCGCTTCAGAATTCGACACCCTCGCTGAACTCCGCGAGGACCTCGCCAAGCAGGCCGCTGATTCCAAGGTTGTTGAGCAGGGTGTTGAGGCCCGCGATCTGGTCCTGGACAAGCTCGTGGAGCTCATTGAGGTACCTGTTCCGGATTCCGTGGTCGAAGAGCAGCTCGAGACACACTTCAAGGCCGAGAACTCCCACGGTGAAGGCGAGCACGACACCGAGGAGCACCGCGCCGAGGTCAAGGCCAACACCGCACGCGCCTTCCAGAACGAAGTCATCCTTGACGCCATCGCGGACAAGGAAGAGGTCAATGTCAGCCAGAACGAGCTGATCGACTACATCGTCACCACTGCCGGCCAGTACGGCATGGAACCGAACCAGTTCGCCCAGATCATCGACCAGAGCGGCCAGGTTCCCATGATGGTTTCCGAGGTCCGCCGCCGCAAGGCACTGGCAGTGGTGTTGGGGCAGGCCGACGTCACAGACACCAAGGGCAACAAGGTTGACCTCAGCGACTTCGTCCGCCCCGGTGCCGAAGAAGAGGCTCCCGCTGTTGACGCAGAAGCCGGAGTCGACGCCGAGATTGACGTTGTCCCCAGCGACGATCCCGCGGCAGTGAAGTTCTAGCAGGGCAGGCAGACAGTCCGTATAAGCGGCCCCCGGATCTGAAAATCCGGGGGCCGCTTGTTTTAAGCGCGCGTTTTGCACATTGCGGAGTCCCCCCGCGGCAATCGTGCGCCGTCAGCGAACAGCGCGTTTCGGGCGAACAAATCCGCTGCGAAAACGGTTAGTGTCCAAGTAGTGAAGTTCAGTGATGTCACCGTCACCAGTGAGAGGGAAGTACACATGTCAGAGCAAGCAGGGGCCCCCCGGATGGCGACCGTCGATCCCGCAGCCCAGGACAACTACATCTACAACCGCCTGCTGAAAGAGCGCATCATCTGGCTCGGTTCCGAGGTCCGGGATGACAACGCCAATGCGATCTGCTCCCAATTGCTTCTTCTTTCCGCGGAAAATCCCGAGAAGGACATCTACCTCTACATCAACTCTCCCGGCGGCTCAGTCACGGCCGGCATGGCCATCTACGACACCATGCAGTTCATCCCCAACGACGTCGTCACCGTCGCCACCGGACTGGCGGCCTCCATGGGGCAGTTCCTGCTCTCTTCGGGCACCAAAGGCAAGCGCTATGCCACCCCTAACGCCCGCATTCTGATGCACCAGCCCTCCGGCGGCATCGGCGGAACGGCTTCGGACATCAAGATCCAGGCAGAACTGATCCTTCACATGAAGAAGGTTATGGCTGAGCTGACTGCTGGCCAGACCGGCCAGACCGTCGAGACCATCCTGAAGGACAATGACCGCGACAAGTGGTTCACTGCCACGGATGCCCTTGAGTATGGCTTCTTCGACAAGATTGCTGCACATGCTGGTTCAGTTGCCGGCGGTGGCGGAACACAGAACTCCGCAAACGGCGAGAAGTAACCGGCATATAGCCAGAACTGGATTCAGGAGCAATGAACATGAACTACAATTTCGGCTCGTCTGCCGGCAATCTTCCCACCAGCCGCTACGTACTGCCGCAGTTCGAAGAGCGTACCCCGTACGGCTTCAAGCGCCAGGACCCCTACACCAAGCTGTTTGAGGACCGCATCATCTTCCTGGGCGTCCAGGTGGACGACGCCTCGGCGGACGACGTCATGGCGCAGCTGCTGGTGCTGGAGTCCACGGACCCGGACCGCGACATCACCCTCTACATCAACTCGCCCGGCGGATCGTTTACAGCCATGACGGCAATTTACGACACCATGACGTACATCCGGCCGGAGATCCAGACCGTCTGCCTCGGCCAGGCGGCCAGCGCCGCCGCCGTGCTGCTCGCGGCCGGAACGCCCGGTAAGCGCCTGGCGCTGCCGAACGCCCGCGTCCTTATCCACCAGCCCTCGCTGTCTGGCGGGCAGGGCGGCCAGGCCTCCGACCTGGAGATCCAGGCCGCCGAGGTCATGCGGATGCGGTCCTGGCTGGAGGACACCCTGGCCAAGCACTCCGGGCGGACGCCGGAGCAGGTCAACAATGACATCGAGCGGGACAAGATCCTGACCGCTGCTGACGCACTGGAGTACGGACTCATCGACCAGGTGCTTGATTCCCGCAAGATGAAGGCACAGGCGATCACCAAGTAGCCGGGCCTGCAGGGCCCCGGTGCGGTTCAGGATATTGGAGCGCACCGGTGCCCTCTTTCCACTCATCAGGCGGAATGTGTCCTAGAGTGGAACTTGTCACGGCTGGGATAGCCCAGGGCAAGCCCGTGATTACCGCGACCGGGGCAAAGCTGCACCGGCGGCAGAATACTAAGGGGTTCACATATGGCTCGGATTGGCGAGAGCACGGATCTGCTGAAGTGCTCTTTCTGCGGAAAGAGCCAGAAGCAGGTGCGCAAGCTCATTGCCGGGCCCGGCGTCTACATCTGCGACGAATGCATTGAACTCTGTAACGAGATCATTGAGGAAGAGCTCGCGGAAGTGGCCGACCTGGGCAGTTTTGAATTGCCCAAACCGAGGGAGATCTTTGATTTCCTGCAGGAATACGTCATAGGCCAGGAACCCGCAAAACGATCCCTCGCCGTCGCGGTCTACAACCACTACAAGCGGATCCAGGCTGGCCATGCCCCCAAGAGCGGCAGCCTCGCCGAGGGCGGCCATCACGACGACGTCGAGATCTCCAAGTCCAATATCCTCCTGATCGGGCCCACCGGTTGCGGAAAGACGTATCTGGCCCAGACGCTGGCACGGCGGCTCAACGTCCCGTTCGCAGTCGCTGACGCCACGGCGCTGACGGAGGCCGGGTACGTTGGTGAAGACGTTGAAAACATCCTCCTCAAGCTCATCCAGGCCGCTGACTACGACGTCAAAAAGGCCGAGCAGGGGATCATCTACATTGATGAGATCGACAAGATCTCGCGCAAGAGCGAAAACCCCTCGATTACCCGCGACGTCTCGGGCGAAGGTGTGCAGCAGGCATTGTTGAAAATCCTTGAGGGAACCGTGGCCTCGGTTCCGCCGCAGGGCGGTCGTAAGCACCCGCACCAGGAATTCATCCAGATCGACACCACCAATGTCCTCTTCATTGTGGCCGGCGCCTTCGCAGGGCTTGAAGAGATCATCGGTTCGCGCTCCGGGCGCAAGGGTATCGGTTTCGGCGCACCCCTGAACGAGGCAAAGAACAACGCTGATTCTTACGGTGAAGTCATGCCGGAAGATCTGCTCAAATTCGGGCTGATTCCGGAGTTCATCGGCAGGCTTCCTGTCATCACCACTGTCTCCAATCTGGACAGGGATGCGCTCATCCAGATTCTCTCCACGCCCAAAAACGCTCTCGTGAAGCAATACCAGAAAATGTTCCAGCTTGATGGTGTTGAGCTCCTGTTCAACGACGACGCCCTTGATGCGATTGCCGATCAGGCACTCGAGCGCGGGACCGGTGCCCGTGGGCTGCGGGCCATTATGGAGGAAGTCCTGCTTCCGGTGATGTTTGACCTGCCGAGCCGCGATGACATCGCCAGCGTGGTCATCACGGCCGATGTGGTGTTGAGCAAGGGCCAGCCAACCATGATCACTCACGATGTTGTGGCTAAACGCCGGAATAAATCCGCCTAGTCCATAGCTGTGATTCTTCGGTGCGCCCGGTGTGCGCCTTGCCCCGATGATTTTCTCTGAGGAGACCACATATGTCTGAAAATGATCCCAACCAGGCCGACTTCTGGTTCGATCCGCTGTGCCCGTTCGCCTGGATCACATCCCGCTGGATCGGCGAAGTGGAGCAGGTACGCGACATCAGGATCCAGTGGCACGTGATGAGCCTTGCGGTTCTCAACGAAGGCCGCGAACTCGACCCGCAATACCGGGAAATGATGGACAAGGCGTGGGGCCCCGTCCGCGTTATCATCGCCGCGGCTGAGCAGCATGGGGACCACGTCATCAAGCCCCTCTACGACGCCATGGGAGCCCGGATCCACATCGACGGGGAGAAGGACTACGGCGTTGTGATCAACAAGGCACTGGCCGAATGCGGTCTGCCTGCCGAACTCTCCGGGGCTGCCACGTCTGATGCGTTCGACGCCGGCTTGCGCGCCAGCCACGAGGCAGGCATCTCGCTCGTGGGCCAGGACGTTGGAACGCCGGTTGTTGCCTTCAACGGCACGGCGTTCTTCGGCCCCGCGCTGACCCGCATCCCGCGTGGCGAGGTGGCAGGAGAGCTGTGGGATGCCACGGTAACCCTGGCCTCGTTCCCGCACTTTTTCGAGATGAAGCGCAGCCGCACCGAAAGCCCCTCGTTCGACTGAGTGCCGGTGCTCCCCATACGGCGACACGCAAAGAGCCCCGGAGAACTACTTTGATGTAGTTCTGCCGGGGCCCTTGCGCATCCAAATCCGGGGGAGAATACTGGATCTTACCCACTTCGCAAGAAGAGGGACGCAGGAACTGAAGATTCAGTGATATGCATCCGACGCAGCCATCGGCAAAGTCAGATGCAAGCTACCAGTGACGAGGTAGGAAGACCTGAAAATCCAAAGATCCTGCCAGACTGTCAAAGACGTCACCGGACAGCCGAAAGTCGAAGCCCCACCAACGGCAAAACGCTGATGGGGCTTCCCCTTTGCCCGAAACCTGTGAAAAGGCTAGGCCTGCGGAGTCTCCTCTGCCAGTGCCAGCACCACGTCACTGACAGTCAGTTCGCCGTCGCCCGCCACCAGCGTGAGCTCGCGGGCATTGGACGCCGCCTTCAGATCCCCAAGGCCGGCCTTCAGCTGTGTGATGAGGGACTCTGTCGCCGTGATGGTGGCGGACAGAACCTCGGTGCGCTGCTTGACCTTCGCTTCGGACTTCGCCTTGCGCACCCCGCTCAGTGCCACCCCGACGGTGGAGAGCATGGTGGTGTCGCCGTCGGCGATTTCCAGGGCCGCGGGCCATTCGGCGCGGTGCACGGAGCCGGTGCGCCACCAGCCCCAAACCTCTTCGGTTGCGAAGGGCAGGAACGGAGCGAAGAGCCTCAGCAGGGTGTCCAGGCTGGTGGCAAGGGCGGCAAGCACGGAGGCCTTCTCGGTTTCGCCGGCGGCACCGTAGGCGCGGTCCTTGATCAGCTCCACGTAGTCGTCGGTGAACTGCCAGAAGAAACTCTCGGTGATCTGCAGCGCCCGGGCGTAGTCGTAGTTCTCGAACGCCTTGGTGGACTGGAGCACCACATCCGCCAGCTGAGCCAGGACCGCGCGGTCCAGCTGATTGGTGAGCACCGCCAGATCGGTGCGGACGACGGAGTTCTCGGTTGCGCCGAGGTTCAGTACAAACTTCGAAGCGTTGAGGAGCTTGATGGCCAGACGGCGGCCGATCTTCATCTGCGCGATCTCGTATGCCGTGTCCGCGCCAAGCTTGGCGGACGTGGCCCAGTAGCGCACGGCGTCCGAACCGAACTCATTCAGGACATCGGTGGGAACAACCACGTTGCCCTTTGACTTGGACATTTTCTTACGGTCCGGATCCAGGATCCACCCCGAGATGGCTGCGTGCTTCCAGGGCGCGGTGTTCTGCAGGGCGTCCGCTCGGACTGCGGAGGAGAACAGCCACGTCCGGATGATGTCGTGACCCTGGGGGCGGAGATCAAAGGGGTAGACCTTTGCGAAGAGTTCCTCGTCCCGGCTCCAGCCGCCCACAATCTGCGGTGTCAGGGACGACGTGGCCCAGGTGTCCAGGACATCGGCGTCGCCGGTGAATCCACCGGGGACGTCACGCTGGGCTTCCTCGTAGCCGGGGGCTGCGTCAGCGGCAGGGTCCACGGGAAGCGAGTCATCGGTGGGTACCACAGGATTGCTGTAGTCCGGGTTGCCGTCCGTATCGAGCGGATACCAGACGGGAACCGGAACACCGAAGAAGCGCTGGCGGGAGACAAGCCAGTCGCCGTTGAGGCCGGAAATCCAGTTCTCGTAGCGTGAACGCATAAATGCCGGGTGGAATTCGATCTCGCGTCCGCGTGCGATCAGGCGTTCGCGGCGCTCTTCGTCGCGGCCGCCGTTGCGGATGTACCACTGGCGTGAGGTCACCACTTCGAGGGGTTTATCGCCCTTTTCGAAGAAGTTGACAGGGTGCATGATCTTTTTAGGCTCGCCATCGAGCAGCTCGGCATCGGACAACAGCTCCACCACTGTTTCCTTGGCGCTGAAGACTGTCTTGCCTGAAATTGCGGCAAAGGCCGCGCGGCCCCCCTCAGTGGTGATCCACTCCGGGGTCTCACCGATAATGCGGCCGTCACGGCCCACAATGGCGCGGGTGGGTAGCTGAAGTTCGCGCCACCAGGTGACGTCGGTGAGGTCTCCGAAGGTACACACCATCGCGACGCCGGAACCCTTGTCTGCCTTGGCAAGCGGATGGGGCATGACCTCAACCTCGACACCAAAAAGTGGAGACGTGACTTTCTTACCGAACAGCGGCTGGTACCGTTCGTCGTCGGGGTTTGCCACCAGAGCGGCACAAGCGGCCAGCAGCTCGGGGCGGGTGGTCTCGATGTAGATCTTTTCGCCGTCCTCGGTGAAGAACGGGTAGCGGTAGTAGGCGCCAGCCACTTCACGGTCTTCGAGCTCCGCTTGGGCCACTGCCGTGCGGAACGTAACATCCCAGAGCGTGGGGGCCTCGGCCATATAGGCGTCTCCGGCGGCGAGGTTCGTCAGGAACGCTCGCTGGGACACTTCGCGGGAAACGTCGTCGATTGTCCGGTAGCTCAGTTCCCAGTCAACGGAGAGGCCGAGGGTCTGGAAGAGGCTTTCGAAAACCCTCTCGTCCTCAACGGCGAGCTCCTCACACAGCTCAATGAAGTTCCGGCGCGAGACGACGTCGAAATCGCGCTGATTCTTGGCAGGCTCGGCGGGCGGACGGTAGCCGGCGTTGTAGGGGATGGCCGGATCGCAGCGCACACCGTAGTAGTTCTGCACGCGGCGCTCGGTGGGCAGGCCGTTGTCATCCCAGCCCATCGGGTAGAAAACGTTCTTCCCGATCATGCGCTGGTAGCGCGCCAGCACGTCCGTCTGGGTAAAGGAGAACATGTGCCCCACGTGCAGGGACCCCGACGCGGTGGGCGGGGGAGTGTCGATCGAGTAGACCTGCTCCCGGGTGGTGTCCGGATTGAACTTGTAGGTCCCTTCGGCAAGCCAGCGCTGAGTAAGCGCCGCTTCGAGCCCCTCAAGGGCGGGCTTGTCCGGAACGTTGATAGGGGCGGGGGAGGGCGTGTCTGTACCCTGATGTGTTTCAGCCATGGAGCAATTGTTTCATGGTCCTGCACGGGAGCGCACAGCGGGAGCCGGACGCGCACTTCTGCAGTAGCATGCGGCACATGGACAAGCGTGCTGATGCCGTGGTGATCAAGCGGATCTATGAAGACCCTGCGGACGACGACGGCTGCCGGGTTCTTGTTGACAGGCTTTGGCCGCGCGGGGTCAGCAAGGAACGGGCGCGCCTGGACCTGTGGCTGAAGGAGGTGGCGCCCTCGCCGCCGTTGCGGACTGAATTCGCCCACATGCAGGAGCGCTTCGCGGATTTCAGGCAGCACTATGAGGCCGAACTGGAAAACAATCCGGCCGTGGAAACGCTGCGGGAGCTGATCGCCGCAAACGGGCGAGTGAGCCTGCTCTATGGTGCCAGGGATCCGGAAATCAACCACGCCCGCGTACTGCTGGAATTCATTCTTCGCAATAGTCCCGGCGCAGGCAGCCACCCGGGCGGAACTGCGGGCGAATGACGTTAGGGTGTTGCCATGAGTGAGGTAGCGAACAAGAACGCAGCATTGGTCACGGGCGCCAGCACCGGAATCGGCGAAGCCACAGTCCGCGCCCTGCGGCAAGAGGGCTGGACGGTCTTCGCAGTGGCGCGCCGTGAGGAACGCTTGGCCGCACTGGAAGCCGAAACCGGCGCCGTGGGCATTCCTGCTGATATCACCGAGGACGCTGACGTGGAGCGGCTGCTGGCGGACGTCACGGCTGCCGGAGGGATCAGTACCCTCGTCAATATCGCCGGTGGAGCGCGTGGCGCCGACCCGATTGCGCAGACCCGGACCGGGGACTGGGAATGGATGTACCGGGTGAACGTGATCGGGACCATGAAGCTCACCAGGGCTTTCCTGCCGATGCTCCGGGAAAACGGCGAAGGCACGGTCCTGAACCTGACGTCCACGGCAGGTTTGGCGGCCTACGAAGGTGGTGCCGGGTACAACGCAGCCAAGTTCGCCCAGCACGCCATGACCGCTGCCTTACGCCTGGAAGAGGCAGAGCACAATGTGCGCGTGATCGAGGTGGCTCCCGGCCTCGTGCACACTGAAGAGTTTGCGCTCAACAGGCTGGGCGGCAACCAGGAAGCTGCCGCAAAGATCTATCAGGGTGTAGAGAAGCCGCTGACGGCAGGGGATGTGGCGGATGTGATCCGGTACGCCGTCACAGCACCGCACCACGTTAACCTGGACCAGATCGTCATCCGTCCGGTGGCCCAGCCCGCCAACCACAAGCTCATACGCAAGAACGTCTGAACACCCGACGTTCAACTAGGGTTTGCACAGTTGTCTGGCAGGGGCGGCCTGCGGTTGGCGTGCGGGGCTACGGTGGCACGTGCCCCTGCGCGACACCGGTCCGGTGACGCCGGCGGATCCCCAGTACCCCTACGTCGGCAAGGACATCAAGGACCTGACTTTCGCCCAGATCCGTAGCTTGGACTGCGGCAGCCTCACATTGCCCCAGTTCCCGGGCCAGCTGGGCTCTCCGGGTGCAAAGATGCCCACCCTGGCCGAGGTGTTCGCCCTGGCGGACTCCTACGGGGCCAGCCAGGTGAGGTTCAACATTGAAACCAAGATGGAGGCCGGCGCTCCGGAGCGGACATCTCCCCGCGAGCAGTTCGTGACGGTCGCGCTGCGCGAAATCAAGGCTGCGCACATGGAGCACCGCGTGTCCATCGAAAGCTTCGACTGGGGTGCGCTGCGCCTGGTCCAGCAGCAGGATCCGCGGATTCCCACTGTGGCCCTGACCAACAAGGACTTCCTGCAGGCCGGCCAGCCGGGAAAGTCCCCGTGGCTCGGCGGCATTGATTCCGACGACTTCGGCGGCGACGCCATTGCGGCGGCTTCCTATCTCGGATTCGACGCCATCTCGCCGGTGCATGGCACCCCGTAGAACGGCACCGTGGAGGACGCGAACTACGTCCCTTACGTAACCGCGGACATGGTCAAGGGTGCGCACGCCGCCGGTATGCAGATCATCCCGTGGACAATCGACGACAAGCCCACCACATGTTCTCTGATCGAGGCTGGCGTTGACGGCTTGATCACCGATTACCCGGACCGCCTCCGGGACGTGATGGGCGAATGCGGCATGAAGCTGCCGCACAGCTTCCAGGTTGCGCCGGGCCATTGACTCCTCAGCAGGCCACCAGCCACAGGCCCATCCGCACAGTCTGAACCGAGCATTTAGCCGGCGTTGACGTCCTCTCAGCCGCAGCCGCTCAACGACGGCGGTCAACTCAACGGCCAACGCCCCGGTCGATTCACCTGATGGTGTGCTGCAGGACGCCGCGGTGCCGGCAGCAATGTCAGAGCCGCACGGCTTTTGTATAAAGCGGTTCCCGGAACTCTCCAAGAATTGCTGAGCGGAAACCGGGCGAACAATCCGTTGCCGGCACCAGTACCGGTACCGGTCCCGGTCCCGTCAACGTCACTGCGCCTCCAGCGTGTCCGGGTGCCGCGCGGCGGCCGTCATGGCTTCAATATTGGCCGGGACAGGGCCGCGGCACAGGCAGGGAGAGTCGGCCGGACTCCCTGTAGAGCTGGCCGAATGGCGGGGCTGCCACTCTCCCCGTAGAATCCTTATAACAGCGTTGAGCCGGCCATCACCGGTGAGCTTCCGGAAGAACACCCTGAGTACCGCTCCGTTGGGGAACAGGGTCAGTAGAACCGGACGGGTAAGCCCGTCACAGCAGCAATGAGCGGCCGGCGCCGGAACAGCTCCCTTACCCGGGGGCATGCCATGGAGCCGGTAAGTGAGGTGGTACCGCGGTGCCGGTGCTGTTCCGGGAGAAGAGTCCCAGGACAGGGCAGGAGCCGTCCTCGCATCCTGAACGGAACAAGTGTTCACCAGCTCAACCCAGGATGTAGAGATGACGTATTACCCCAAGGCCTCAGCCGCACCTTCCGGCGCAGCCTCAACCACCTCCGGTTCCAACACCTCGGGTGTGTCGGCCTCCGTGAAGTTCCCGGAGATCGAAGAGCGTATCCTCAAGTACTGGGACCAGGACGGTACGTTCCAGGCCAGCATCGACCAGCGCGATGCCGATCTTCCCGGCGGGCCCCCCGGCAGCAACGAATTTGTCTTCTACGACGGCCCTCCCTTCGCCAACGGCCTCCCGCACTATGGCCACCTTCTGACCGGTTACGCCAAGGATCTGGTGGGCCGCTACCAGACCCAGCGCGGGAAGCGCGTGGAACGCCGCTTCGGCTGGGACACGCACGGCCTTCCCGCGGAGCTGGAAGCCATGAAGCAGCTCGGCATGACGGACAAGACCCAGATCGAAGCCATGGGCATCGACAAATTCAACGACGCCTGCCGCGCCTCGGTGATGAAGTACGCCGACGAATGGAAGAGCTACGTCACCCGCCAGGCCCGCTGGGTGGACTTCGAGAACGACTACAAGACCCTCAACGTCGAATACATGGAGTCTGTGCTCTGGGCGTTCAAACAGCTGCACAGCAAGGGACTGACCTACAACGGCTACCGCGTCCTGCCATATTGCTGGAAGGACGAGACGCCGCTGTCCAACCATGAGCTGCGCATGGACGACGACGTCTACAAGAACCGCCAGGACCAGACCGTAACGGTGACGTTCCCCATCACGGCGGGAGAGTCGGCCCTGTCCCGGGAACTGGCCGGAGTGCAGGCGCTCGCCTGGACCACCACGCCCTGGACACTGCCCACCAACCTGGCGCTCGCCGTCGGGCCTGCCATCACGTATGCCGTACTGCCTGCCGGACCCAACGGGGTCAAGGCGGCTTCGCACGAGTTGCCGGTGACCGGCAGCTTCCTTTTGGCTGCTGAGCTGCTGGGCGCGTATGCAAAGGATCTGGGATACGACGACGCCGCTGCCGCCGAATCCGCTGTCGTGGCCACGCACACCGGCGCCGAGCTTGAGGGCCTGCAGTATCAGCAGCTGTGGAACGATTTCGCCGACACCGAAAAATTCGGCACTGAAAACGCTTGGCGCATCCTGGTGGCGGACTACGTCACCACCACCGACGGCACGGGAATCGTCCACCAGGCCCCGGCCTACGGTGAAGACGACCAGAAGGTCTGTGAAGAAGCCGGCATCCCTGTGGTGCTGTCCGTGGATGAGGGCGCCAAATTTCTGCCGCTCTTTGCACACGGTGACCTGGCCGGGATCGCCGGCCTCCAGGTGTTCGACGCCAACAAGCCCATCACCCAGGTGCTGCGCGCCCAGGGACGCCTGGTCCGCCAGGCCAGCTATGAGCACAGCTACCCGCATTGCTGGCGCTGCCGCAACCCGCTGATCTACCGTGCGGTCTCCTCTTGGTACGTGGAGGTCACGAAGTTCAAAGACCGCATGTCCGAACTGAACCAGGAGATCAACTGGATCCCGGGCAACGTCAAGGACGGCCAGTTCGGCAAATGGCTCGCCAACGCCCGTGACTGGTCCATCAGCCGCAACCGCTACTGGGGCAGCCCTATCCCCGTGTGGCAGTCCACAGACCCGGAATACCCGCGCACCGACGTCTACGGTTCCCTGGCCGAGATCGAGGCCGACTTCGGCCGCCTGCCGATGAACACGGACGGTCAGGTTGATCTGCACCGTCCCTTCATCGATGAACTGACGCGGCCCAACCCGGATGATCCGCGCCCCCCGGAGGAGGGCCAGTCCGTGATGCGCCGTGTGGAGGACGTGCTGGATGTCTGGTTCGACTCCGGCTCCATGCCCTACGGCCAGGTCCACTACCCGTTCCAGAACGAGGAATGGTTCGACACCCACAACCCGGCCGACTTCATCGTGGAGTACATCGGGCAGACCCGCGGCTGGTTCTACATGCTGCACATCCTCTCCACGGCGCTGTTCGACCGCCCGGCCTTCCGCAACGTCATCAGCCACGGCATCGTGCTGGGCTCGGACGGGCAGAAGATGTCAAAGAGCCTGCGCAACTACCCGGACGTCTCCGAAGTCCTGGACCGCGACGGTTCCGACGCGATGCGCTGGTTCCTGATGTCCAGCCCGATCCTGCGCGGCGGCAACCTGGTGGTCACCGAACAGGGAATCCGCGACGGCGTCCGGCAGGTCATCCTGCCGCTCTGGAACGTCTACAGTTTCTTCACGCTGTACACCAACGCATCCAACACAGTTGATGGAACAGCATCGGGCTACGACGCGAAACTGCGCTACGACGACTACGCCGACACTCTGGACCAGTACCTGATGGCCAACACCGGCGACCTGGTCCGCAACATGACCGCCCAGCTGGACAGCTACGACATCTCCGGTGCCTGCGACGAACTGCGCAGCTACCTGGACATGCTCACCAACTGGTACGTCCGCCGCAGCCGCCAGCGCTTCTTTGACGAGAACACAGATGCGTTCGACGCACTGCACACAGCCTTGGAAGCGGTGTGCCGGGTATCGGCGTCACTGCTGCCGCTCGTCTCCGAGGAGATCTGGCGCGGCCTGACAGGCGGCCGCTCCGTGCACCTGGCCGACTGGCCGGACGCGGAACTGTTCCCGGCGAACCCGGAACTGGTGGAAGCCATGAACCGCGTCCAGCAGATCTGCTCCACCGGCTCCTCGCTGCGGAAGGCCGCCAACCTGCGCGTCCGCCTGCCGCTGCAGGAACTGACGGTGGTGGCACCCGGCGCGGGTGCGCTGGAAGGCTTTGCCGCCGTCGTCGCGGATGAACTGAACCTGCGTTCGGTCCGTTTGCTGGACGCCGCCAGCGCCTCGCCGGAGGAATTCGGCATCGAGCAGAAGCTCGTGGTCAACGCCCGGGCGGCGGGTCCGCGCCTGGGTAAGAACGTCCAGCAGGCTATCAAGGGGTCCAAGTCCGGCGACTGGTCCGTGGGTGGTGCCGGGGCGGTTACCTCAGGTGGCCTGGAGCTGGAGCCGCAGGAATACACTCTGGAGACCGTTGTGGCCGAAACGGCCGACGGCGGCACGGGTTCTGCTTCAATAGCGGTCGCAGTCCTGCCCGGTGGCGGCTTTGTGGTGCTGAACACCGACGTCACACCTGAACTGGAGGCCGAAGGTCTGGCCCGTGACATGGTCCGCGCCATCCAGCAGGCCCGCAAGGACGCCGGGCTCAATGTCAGCGACCGTATCCGGACCACTGTGAAGGCCCCGCAGAACATGGTCGATGCTTTGGCGGCCAACGCCAGGCTGGTAAAGACCGAAACCCTGACCATCGACCTCACTGCTGTCCTGGGCGACACAACGGAACCGCAGATCACCGTCGAAAAAGTAAAGGCCTGAGACATGACAGACGAATTCTCCGTGGAGAGCGTTTACGCCGAATTGCTGGGGCGTGCGCCCGAAAACAAGATGGAGCCGCGGCTGGCGCCGCTGTTCCGGGCGATGGATGTGCTGGGCGAGCCGAACAAGGCCTATCCGATCATCCACATCACCGGGACCAATGGTAAGACATCCACTGCACGGATGATCGAAGCAGGGCTACGTGCCCACGGCCTGAGCACGGGGCGGTACACCAGCCCGCACCTGTCCAAGGTCACAGAGCGGATCAGCATCGACGGATCACCGGTTTCCGATGAGACATTTGTGCGCATCTGGGACGAGATCCGCCCCTACTTGGAAATCGTGGACAACGAGCTGCTGGCCGAAAACCAGCCCCGGCTGACGTACTTCGAGTGCCTGACCATTCTGGGGTTCGCGATCTTCGCGGACCAGCCGGTGAACGTGGCCGTGATCGAGGTGGGACTGGGCGGCATCACCGACGCCACCAATGTGGGCGATGGCCAGGTATCCGTGGTGACGCCTATTTCCCTGGATCACACGGATCTGCTGGGAGACACCACCGAGGACATCGCCTACGAAAAGGCCGGCATCATCAAACCTGGCGGCTTCCTTATCAGCGCCGCGCAGCCGGTTGATGCCGCGCAGGTGCTGCTGGAGAAGGCTAAGGAGGTCCAGGTGCCGTTCCGCTTCGAAGGGGTGGAATTCGGTGTGGAATCCCGGACAGTGGCTGTTGGCGGCCAGGTGATCACTGTCCAGGGCATCGCCGGGCGTTATCCGGAACTGCTTCTGCCGCTGCATGGCAAGCATCAGGCGGAAAACGCGGCAGTGGCCGTTGCCGCACTGGAGGCGTTCTTCGGTGGCGGAGAAAAGGAGCTCGACGCCGACATCCTGCAGGAAGCCTTTGCCGGCGTGACCTCACCCGGCCGGCTGGAAGTGGTCCGCACGGCGCCCACCATCATCGTGGACGCTGCCCACAACCCGGACGGCATCCGGGTGTCTGCGGAGGCCATCCACGAAGCGTTCAGCTTCAGCAAAGTGGTGGTTGTGGTGGGCGTGCTGAAGGAGAAGGACGCCGAACAGATCCTCCGCCAGCTCAAGGAATCCCTGGGCGATCTTGCCGAGGAGTACTGCTTTACCCAGTCCAACTCGCCCCGGGCAGTTCCTGCAGCCGAACTCGCCGAGCTGGCCGTGGAAATGGGCTTCGGCGAGGACAACATCCACATTGCCGAGAAGCTGGACGACGCGCTGGAATGGGCTGTTGAGCGTGCCGAAGCCAACGATGACCTGGCCGGTGGTGTGCTGGTGACCGGTTCCATCACGTTGGTGGCGGAAGCGCGGATCCTGCTCGGGAAAACGGAGGCCTAGGCCATGGCCAAGCTGACTAAGGCCCAGCGGGAATGGCGGCCGGGCATGCCCAAGAAACGCCGTTCCACGAAGGTGATGTTTGCCTCCACGGTGCTCCTGCTGGAGTCGTTTGTGGCGTTCTTCGCAACATTGGCCGTGTTCGGGCTGCGGCGGGACGAGTTTCCCCCGGTGCTTATCTTGTCCGTTGGCATCGGTCTGAGCGCGCTGATGATCCTTGCTTGTGCCGTCCTCTCCAAACCGTGGGGTGTGGCTCTGGGGTGGATTCTGCAACTGGTCCTCATCCTTACCGGGCTGGTGGAACCCATGATGTTCCTGGTGGGAGCTCTGTTCGGTCTGGCCTGGTGGTACGGAATCCGCACCGGCATCCGGATCGATTCCGAGGCGGCCCAGCGCGAGCGGGAACAGGTTCAGTGGGATGCTGCCCATCAGGACAGCAATCCTGAACCTGGAACCCAGACCCCGTAGACTTGGTCCCAAACCCCCAACAACACCCTGGAGCAGCCATGAGCATTGAGCGCACCCTAGTCTTGATAAAACCCGACGGCGTGACCCGTAACCTGAGCGGCACCATCCTCAGCCGGATTGAGGCCAAGGGCTATACCCTGACCGAACTCAAGAAGGTCAACGCGAGCCGTGAGCTGCTGGAACAGCATTATGAAGAGCACGCGGGCAAGCCGTTCTACGAGCCGCTGGTGGAGTTTATGCTCAGCGGCCCGGTTGTTGCGGCGATCTTCGAGGGCCACCGCGTTATTGAGGGTTTCCGCTCAGTCGCGGGAACTACTGACCCCACCACAGCCACCCCGGGGACCATCCGCGGTGACTTCGGCCGCGACTGGGGCCTTGCGGTCCAGCAAAATCTCGTCCATGGTTCCGACTCGGTGGAGTCCGCCGAGCGTGAGATAAGCATCTGGTTCTGACCCCGGGCTGAACCGCCGAGGTGAGACGTGGGGCCCATGTTTGAGGAAAACATGGGCCCCACGTCTCACCTCGGCATTGTTTACCGCCTCAGTAGCCGGAAGTCCCGATGAACACCTGGATGAACGCGAAGAAAATCGTGGCGATTACCCCTACATAGAGCAGCGCCGTGACGATCCAGCCTGAATCACCGAGAATCTTGGCAGCACCGGGCGGCACACGGATGACACCCTGCGTGATGTTGCGGACTGTGGTCCAGACAAACAGAGGGATCATGGCGGCCCACACGATCATGCAGAACGGGCACAGGATGTGGATAGCGTAGAGGGCCTGGGACCACAGCCACGCCACAAAAATGAAGCCGAGCGTTACGCCGGCCTGAAGACCCAGCCAGTACCAGCGGGCAAACCTGGCTTCCGCGAGCAGGCCCATACCGGTGCTGATGATCACCGCAAAAGCAACGATGCCGATGAACATGTTGGGAAAACCGAAGAGGGAACTCTGCCACGTCTTCATCACGTCACCGCAGGAAATCCACGGATTGATGTCGCAGATGGTGGTGTGGCCCGGATTCTTGAGTACTTCGAGCTTCTCCAGTACCAAGGCGCCGGAGGACAGCCATCCCACAATGCCGGTGATCACCAGAAGCCAGCCGAACTGCCGGTTGCGGGCCGTTGACGGCACAGCGGGTTCTGCTGTCGCCGTCGGGGATGCGGGCCTTGCCGCGCCAGTCTTGGCGGTTCCGTTGCCGGGGGCGGGGGAGATGCTGGGCATGTTTTCTGGCGTCCTTCGTCTCGGTACTCCTCGCCCCGATTGTAGCGCCGGTGGCTGGGAGGGTCTGGCCTGCCACCGCGCCGCACTTTTCCCTGCCTGCTTCGGTGCCGTGCCTCGGCGCCGGGCGGGGCATGGTGTGAGAGAATGAAAGTGGCTGGAGGTCGATCCACATTCGTGCTCCGGTCCGGTGGCTTGTTCCCAAGACCGCCAATGATGAGCAGGGCTCGCCCGGATCCTCTGATCCCCGGAACCCGCAATGCCATTGGACGGCACCTGGTTGTGTCATGTAGATCAACGGGTTTCAGGACACAGTTGCCGGCTCTCACGGGCTGCCGCACCCCACTGACGGTGCGAACCTGAGAGTATCCACTTGACTTCTGTTAACGCCTGCGGGTTTTGACAATATGTGCCCCATCGGGTGCTGGATGTGGCGGTGCGGCGGGGGCAGGAGTGTTGCCACATATGGAAAATGACCAAGTAGTAGCCGTAAGCGAAGAAGCGCCGGAAGCGGAAACGCCCAAGAAGGCCACGCGGACACGCCGGAAGGTTGTGCCGAAGGCCAAAGCCGGCGAGGCTCCGGCCGCTGTTTCCAGCGTCACCGAGACCCCTCCGGCAGGGGACGCCATGACGGCAACTGCGGCTGATCAGGTCGAGCAGGCCGCAGAGGCCAAGGCACCGGTGCGCCGCAGCCGTTCGCACAAGAAAACAGACATCCCGGAGCCTTTGCCGGTTTTCGCCGACGAGGCGCCAGCCGCCGATGCACCTGATGCGCTTGTCACTGATGCCGCAGCAACCGGGCCCGTTGCCGACTCGGCGGAGCCCACCGAAACAGAAGGGCCCGCTTCCGGAGCAGCCGCTCCCGAAGCTGAGGCAGCCACCAAGACCGTGCGCCGCCGTCGGGCTGTGAAACCAAAGGTTGAGGCCGAAGCTCCAGTCGAAGCGCCTGCCGGGCCTGTCGCTGTGGGCGCGCCTGCCGAAGCTGGAGCACCCGAAGCCGAAGCCGTACCGGAAGCCCAGGAAGTACCTGCGGACCAGCCCCTGAGCCCGTTCGGATCACTGTTCATGGAGCCGGCCACTGCCGCGTCCGTCCTGTTTCAGGCACCGGATCTCAGCACCGTGGTGCGCCCAGTCGCTGCCGTTCCCGTTGTGGTCGCGGACACCGAGGACCCCGACGAGGACGAAGACGGCGACGACGACGCCAGCGGGCGGCGGGGCCGCCGCAGCCGTGGCCGCCGTGGCCGCAGCCGAACGTCAGACCGTGAGGTGGACGGCGACGCCGAAGGTACCGAAGACGGCACAGCGGATGACGCCGATGAAGAGTCGGCCGCGCAGGCAGAGGACGGCGTAACCTCGCGTCGTCGTCGCCGCCGGCGCCGTGGCGACCAAGACCTGGAGCTGACCGGTGGCGGGGACAATGATCCGCCCAATACGGTAACCCGTGTTCGCGCGCCGAGGCCGGTCAGCGAACCGGCCCTCAACAACCGCGTCACGAGCGTCAAGGGCTCCACACGCCTGGAGGCAAAGAAGCAGCGCCGCCGCGAATCGCGCGACACCGGCCGCCGCCGCACCGTCATCACGGAGGCCGAGTTCCTGGCCCGCCGCGAGTCCGTGGACCGTCAGATGATCGTCCGCCAACGCGATGACAGAATTCAGATCGGCGTTCTGGAAGACGGCGTTCTGGCCGAGCACTTCGTCTCCAAGACACAGCAGGATTCCCTGATCGGCAACGTCTATCTGGGCAAGGTCCAGAACGTGCTGCCGTCCATGGAAGCCGCCTTTGTGGACATCGGACGCGGCCGCAACGCCGTGCTTTATGCCGGTGAGGTCAACTGGGACGCGGCCACCCTGGAAGGCAAGCAGCGCAGGATCGAGAACGCACTGAAGTCCGGCGACACCGTGCTGGTGCAGGTCACCAAGGATCCGGTCGGCCATAAGGGCGCGCGCCTGACCAGCCAGATTTCGCTGCCCGGCCGCTATCTGGTGTACGTTCCCGGAGGTTCCATGACCGGAATCTCACGCAAGCTGCCCGACGTCGAACGTAACCGACTCAAGCGGATCCTTAAGGACCGTCTCCCGGAACATGCCGGCGTGATTGTCCGCACCGCAGCCGAGGGTGCCTCTGAGGAAGAGTTGACGCATGACATCAACCGTCTGCGCGCCCAGTGGGAGGGCATTGAAAGCCAGTCCACCTCCACCAAGATCCTTTCCCCGGAGCTCCTTTACGGCGAACCGGATCTCACCATCAAGGTGGTCCGTGACGTATTCAACGAGGACTTCTCTAAGCTGATCGTCTCCGGGGAGGAAGCCTGGGACACCATCGAGGCCTACGTCACCTACGTGGCGCCGGACCTGGTGGGCCGGCTCGAAAAGTGGACCAAGGAGTCGGACATCTTCGCGGCGTGGCGCATCGACGAGCAGATCCACAAGGCCCTGGACCGCAAGGTATTCCTGCCCTCCGGTGGCTCGCTCGTGATCGACCGCACTGAGGCCATGACCGTAGTGGACGTCAACACCGGTAAGTTCACCGGCAGCGGCGGCAACCTCGAGGAAACCGTCACCAAGAACAACCTTGAAGCTGCCGAAGAAGTCGTCCGCCAGCTGAGGCTGCGGGACATCGGCGGCATCATCGTCATCGACTTCATCGACATGGTGCTGGAATCCAACCGCGACCTGGTTCTGCGCCGCATGGTGGAGTGCCTGGGCAGGGACCGGACAAAGCACCAAGTGGCTGAGGTCACCTCGCTGGGACTCGTCCAGATGACCCGCAAGCGGATGGGCACCGGGCTCCTGGAGGTATTCGGCGAGCAGTGCGAGGCCTGCGCCGGCCGGGGAATCGTCACCCATGACGAACCCGTGGAGCACCGCCGGGTCAACACTGTAGCTGCAGAGCACCACGTGCAGCGGACCGAAACCCAGCCGGCTCCCCGGACGGAGCGGAAGCGCCGTCGCGGCAAGGGCGGGCAGGTACCGGAAGGCGCCCCAGCAGCCACGGTCCAGGTTCACACGGTGTACCCCACGCACCCGGAACCCACGGACGCTGAACGCCATGTAAAGGCGGAAGCCACCCGGGCTGCACTGGCGAACATCGCCGCTGCTGCCCACGCTGCCCATCTGCACGACGACGATGCGCACGCAGCCGCGGCCGCGGCTGGCATTGCAGCGGTTGAGCGTCCGGCTGCTGCTGCACTGCCAGCCGGGTCCGACAACAGCGGGCGCCCTGCAGCTGTCCTGACGTTTGGTGGTGAGCAGGTAGTGCTTCCGTTCGTCGAGCATGCGGAGGACCACCCACAGGCGGCAGCGGCACTCACACTGGATCGCCTGGCCGAAGCATTTGCACACCTGGGCGAGCCTGCCACTGCCGCGGGACGTCCTGCTGTGGAACGTCCTGCAGCTGCCGCGGGACGTCCTGCGGCGGCCGGCCACCGGGACGCGGACCGCTACGAGGATCACACAGCGGTCCAGTCCGGTGCCCGCCGGCCCCGCCGCAACCGGAGCGCCAGCCGTGCCCAGGGTGCAGCCAACGAGACCACCGTGGAGCAGCATGAGACCGCAGAGGCACAGGCACCGGCCGCAGCTCACTCGCACGAGTCCAAGGCACCGGCCGCGGTTGCCAGGGAAACTGCTCCAGCCAAAAAGGTTGCGGCGAACGAGCCCATCATCCTGGGTGTAGGGGTGCCGGCTTCTGAGCTCTGACTAGGCCGCGATCCGGCTCACTGGCCGGATGAGGATGATGCCAGGGCGGGTGCTGCAAGCGCAGCGCCCGCCCTGGCATCACGCGTTAGGCCCGGGGAGGGCGGAGGGACCTGCCGGGACAACGGAGAGTCGCAATCATCCAGATGGCCGCCCGGCAGCTGAAAGGGTTAGTCTGGATGACTGACACGGGGTGCCGGGCAAAGGGCCGGCTGAGATCCACACCCGTTGAACCTGTCCGGTTAGTACCGGCGAAGGGATGTCTCCTTTGACTTCTGCATCAGTGCTTCCCACAGTTTTGTCCACCACCGTTTTGTCCACCACCGTGCTCCGCTCGATCCCGAGGGTCCTCACCATCGCGGGGTCCGACCCCTCCGGCGGAGCAGGCATCCAGGCGGACCTCAAGAGCATCGCAGCCAACGGCGGCTACGGCATGGCAGCCATCACGGCCCTCACGGCGCAGAACACCCAGGGTGTCCGCGCCGTTCACGTCCCCCCGGCCGAATTTCTTACCCAGCAGCTCAACGCCATCAGCGACGACATCACCGTGGACGCAGTCAAGATCGGCATGCTCGGCGACGCCCTGGCCATTGAAGCGGTCCGCAGCTGGCTGGAAAAAGTCCGCCCCGGCGTCGTGGTACTTGACCCTGTCATGGTGGCCACCAGTGGCGACCGGCTTCTGCAGGAGTCCGCCGAGGAATCGTTGCGTGCCCTTCTGCCGTTGGCGGACCTGATCACACCCAACCTGGTTGAACTGGCCATGCTGCTCGGTGAATCGCAGGCAGGCAGCTGGCCGGAGGCGCTGGAACAGGGCAAACGTCTGGCCGCTGACACGGGCACTACAGTTCTGGTGAAAGGCGGCCACCTCGACGGCGGTGACTGCCCGGACGCGCTGGTCAACACCGGAGGTCTGCTGCAGCACGATGTCGTGGTGGTTCCCGGTGAGCGGGTCCCCACCCGGAACAGCCACGGAACCGGATGTTCGCTGTCGTCAGCCATGGCCACTGTGCAGGCCAGGGTGGGGGACTGGGAAACGTCACTTCGGCTGGTCAAGCCGTGGCTGCAGGCGGCGCTGCGTACGTCCGGGCAACTGGACGTGGGTTCCGGCAACGGGCCGATCCATCATTTTCACACTGAAACGCGGCCCGGCGCTGCCGCGCAGCCCTCCCTTGATAAGGGCGGGTTCGCTGCCATGTTGCGCGCCGAAGCCGCTGCAGATCTGAACGCCATCTACCGGCTTGAATTCATCCGGCAGTTGGCCGACGGGACCTTGTCTGAAAAGCACTTTGGCTACTACCTCGGCCAGGATGCCATGTACCTCGACGGATACTCGCGGGTCCTTGCCAGGGCCAGTGCCCTTGCGCCCACGGAAGCGGAGCAGCTGTTTTGGGCGCGTTCCGCGCAGAATTGCCTGGAGGTCGAATCCGAGCTTCACCGGAACTGGCTCAGCACGCGCACTGTGACTTCTGCCCAGGGACCGGTGACCAAGTCCTATGTGGACCACTTGCTGGAAGCGTCATCGGTGGGCAGTTACGGGGTTTTGGTAGCGGCCGTGCTCCCGTGCTTCTGGCTATACGCGGAGGTTGGCGAAACGCTGCATGCGGAGTTCCTTGCGGCGGGCGCACCTGCCGGCCACCCGTATGCCCAGTGGCTGCGCACCTACGCGGATGAGGATTTTGCGGCAGCCACCCGGAACGCAATAGACATCGCTGATGCCGCCGGACGCGCGGCCTCGGACGGTGACCGGGAAGCAATGACAGCGGCGTTCCGGCAGTCCTGCCGCTTCGAGCTGGAATTCTTCGACGCGCCACGCCATCACGCTTGAGCGGAGGACGGGCGGAAAGCCGGTAGGATAGGCAGGCACGGTTCCGGATGTTGGTGCAGCGACACTATGTGGTGCTTGTCACGAACAACCCGCCGGAACCAGCCTCATTTGCGGCCGAAGGCAAAATTAGCGTATTCTGGATCTTCGGTGCTTACGCCAACACTTGGGTTATACCTCTTTGAAATTGTTCATGGGATAGCTCACGGGTCCCCCCTGGGAATCCACGGCGTTGAGGCACAGCGTGAACCGGGCCAAACAATTGGCCCCGGGTTCCGCACGCAAATCTAGTAATAAACGTCGAGAGAAGTGAGTTCCCAAGTGGTGTACGCGATTGTCCGCGCAGGCGGCCGCCAAGAGAAGGTTTCCGTTGGAGACTTCGTTACCCTGAACCGCGTCCCCGGTGGAGCCGGCAGCACCTTTGAGCTGCCCGCCCTGCTCCTGGTAGACGGTGACAAAGTCATCTCCGCCGCTGCGGACCTGGCCAAGGTAACGGTTACGGCTGAGATCCTTCAGGACCTTCGTGGTCCGAAGATCGTCATCCAGAAGTTCAAGAACAAGACCGGTTACAAGAAGCGCCAGGGTCACCGTCAGGAACTGACCAAGGTCAAGATCACCGGTATCAAGTAACTACACGTTACTGTTCAGGTTTTCAGCAGATTCCCCAGAATTTTAAAGGCAGGCATTTCAAATGGCACATAAAAAAGGCGCGAGTTCCACTCGCAACGGTCGTGACTCCAACGCCCAGTACCTGGGCGTGAAGCGCTTCGGCGGCCAGGTGGTCTCTGCAGGCGAGATCATCGTCCGCCAGCGTGGCACCCACTTTCACCCGGGCGACGGCGTTGGCCGTGGCGGCGACGACACCCTGTTCGCACTTGCCGCAGGTTCGGTCCAGTTCGGCACCCGCCGTGGTCGCCGTGTGGTCAACATCGTTGCTGCTGCAGCCGCAGAGTAACACCAAGATCTAAAGCGGTGGAGCGGGCCATTTGGCCCGCTCCACTGTTCTTTTAACCGCATTACAATCAACTGGAGCATCCCGCAGCCGAACAGGCAGAGGGCAGCCCAGTTACAGCACAGAGGAGATCCACGTGGCGAGCTTTGTAGACCGGGTAGTACTGCACGTATCCGGCGGTACCGGCGGTCACGGCTGTGTCTCTGTCCACCGTGAAAAGTTTAAGCCGCTGGGCGGTCCCGACGGCGGCAACGGCGGCGACGGCGGCGACGTCATCCTGCGGGTGGATCCCCAGACCACCACTCTTCTCGATTACCACCACGCACCGCACCGTCACGCGACGAACGGCGGACCAGGCATGGGCGACTGGCGCGGCGGCAAGGCCGGGGAAACCCTCATCCTGCCCGTACCGGTAGGAACAGTGGTGAAGTCCAAGGACGGCAGGGTCCTCGCAGACCTCGTCAGCGAAGGCGCCGAATACATCGCGGCCGCCGGCGGGCTGGGCGGCCTGGGCAATGCATCCCTCTCCTCGCAGAAGCGCCGTGCACCGGGATTTGCACTCCTCGGCATTGAAGGTGACGGCAGCGACATCGTCCTGGAACTGAAGTCAATTGCAGATATTGCCCTGGTCGGCTTCCCGTCAGCAGGCAAGTCCAGCCTCATCGCTGCCATGTCGGCCGCACGGCCCAAAATTGCCGATTACCCCTTCACCACCCTTATTCCCAACCTGGGCGTTGTCCAGGCCGGTGACACACGCTTCACCATCGCCGATGTCCCCGGACTCATCGAAGGCGCCAGCGAGGGCAAGGGTCTGGGACACAACTTCCTGCGCCACGTTGAGCGCTGCGCCGCGCTGGTCCACGTCCTTGACTGCGGCACCCTGGAATCGGACCGCGACCCCCTTTCCGACCTTGCCATCATCGAAGCGGAGCTTGAGAAGTACTCCGTGGACATGAGCTACGCGGGATCCGATGGTGAAGTTGTCCCGCTGAACCACCGTCCCCGGCTCATCGCCCTGAACAAGGTGGACCTCCCGGACGGCAAAGACATGGCCGAATTCGTGCGCCCCGAGCTGGAATCACGCGGATACCGTGTCTTTGAAATCTCCGCCACGAGCCACGAAGGGCTGCGCCAGCTGGGCTTCGCCATGGCCGAAATCGTCCAGGCTGCCCGTGACACCCTCGCTGCGGCACCGCCCAAGGTGCACCCGCCGGTGCTGCGCCCCCGCGCAGTCAACGAGTCAGGATTCAAGATCCGCCGGGAAGAAAAGAACCTCGAGCCGCTGTTCCGTGTTCTGGGCGACAAGCCGGTCCGCTGGGTCAAGCAGACCGACTTCACCAACGAGGAAGCCATCGGCTACCTTGCCGACCGTCTTGCCAAGCTGGGCATCGAGAACGAACTGTTCAAGCAGGGTGCCACACCGGGCGACACCGTGGTGATCGGTGAGGACGACGGCGTCGTCTTCGACTGGGAGCCCACCATGATGGCCGGCGCCGAACTGCTGGCCGCGCCGCGCGGCACGGACGTGCGGTTTGCCGACATCGGTGACCGTCCCACCCGCGGGCAGAAGCGCGATGAGCAGGTGGAACGCCGCGAAGCCAAGGCTGCCGCACGTGCCGAGCTTGAGGCCGAGCGCAAGGCCGGCATCTGGACCGAATCCGTCAGCGGACGCCGGGCCGCAACACCTGTCAAGGAGAGTGGACTGGACGTAGAAGATGACGAGTAACTCCGTCACGGCTACACCGGTTCCCGGCGCCGCAGACAGAGCCGCGGACAGAAGTGTGCTCTCCGGCGCCCGCCGAATTGTGGTGAAGGTGGGCTCGTCCTCCCTGACCAGCATCAAGGGCGGCATTTCCGAAGAGTCGCTCACCGCGCTGGCTGACGCATTGGCCGCCAAGCGCAATGCCGGCACGGAAATCATTCTGGTCTCCTCCGGCGCAATCGCAGCCGGCCTGGCGCCCCTGGGCCTGGCCAAACGTCCGCGGGATCTGGCCACCCAGCAGGCTGCGGCCAGCGTGGGGCAGGGCCTGCTGATGGCGCGCTACACCCAGGCCTTCGGTGCCCACGGCGTGACGGTCAGCCAGGTGCTGCTGACTGCCGATGACCTCATGCGGCGCAGCCAGCACACCAACGCTTTCCGTGCCCTCAACCGGCTACTCAGCCTCGGCGTCGTGCCGGTGGTCAACGAAAACGACACCGTCGCCACCCACGAGATACGCTTCGGCGACAACGACCGCCTGGCAGCACTGGTGGCGCACCTCGTCCGCGCTGACGTGCTGGTACTGCTCTCCGACGTCGATTCCCTCTACGACGGCCCGCCGTCGCACGGTGCCAAGCGGATTCCGCTGGTGGCGGGCCCGCAGGATCTCCATGGAGTGTCTGTCGGCAAGGCCGGCAGAGCAGGCATTGGAACGGGCGGAATGCTCACCAAGGTGGAGGCGGCCACCATTGCGGCCGGTTCGGGGATCCATGCTCTCGTCACATCAACACCGAATGCTGCTGCGGCGCTGGCCGGCGAAGACGTTGGCACCTGGTTTGCGGTGAACGGTGCCCGGAAGCCCGTGAGGCTGCTGTGGCTGGCGCACCTCGCTTCCGTTCGCGGGAGATTGGTGCTCGACGACGGCGCAGTCAAGGCTGTGCGTGACCGCCACACCTCGCTGCTCCCCGCGGGAATTTCAGCTGTTGAGGGTGATTTCGAAGCCGGCGACGCCGTGGAAATGGTCAGTGCCGAGGGCACCGTCATTGCACGGGGCCTGGTCAACTATTCCGCCGCGGAATTGCCGCAGATGCTGGGCCGGTCGACGAAGGAACTGGGCAAGGCGCTGGGCCGCGGATATGACCGTGAAGTTGTTCATGTTGACGATCTGGTGCTGGTATAGGCGCCTGGCCCGCCTAAACTTGAAGCATGACTGAGGCACTGATTCCCCAAACCGCTGTGATTTCTGACGACGCCGTTGCGGCGCCCTCGGCTCCAGAGGCGGGCATTGTGCCGTCTGGCCTTCCCTCCCAGGCAACAGCCGCCGACATCGAGGCCGCCGTCCATGCGATCGCGGACCGCTCGCGGCACGCTGCCCGCAGAATGGCACGCGCCAACCGCGGGTGGAAGGACCGGGGGTTGCGCGCGGTCGGTGCCGCCCTGCTGGACCACAAGAGCCTGATTCTGGCCGCCAACGCCAAGGATGTGGAAGCCGGCCGCGCCAACGGGACCACGGCTGCGCTGCTTGACCGGCTCACCCTGAACGCCAGCCGGATCGAGGCGCTGGCCGGCGCCCTCGAGAGCCTCGCGAACTTGCCCGATCCAGTGGGAAATGTGGTCCGCGGACAGACGCTCCCCAACGGCCTGCGACTGCGCCAGATCAACGTGCCCCTGGGGGTGGTTGCCGCCATCTATGAGGCCCGCCCCAATGTCACGGTGGATATTGCCGGGCTTGCCCTGAAAAGCGGTAACGCCGTGATTCTCCGCGGGGGAACCGCTGCTGCTGCCACCAACGAGGCCCTGGTGTATGTGTTGCGCGGCGCTCTCGAATCGGTTGGACTGCCAGCCGACGCCGTCCAGACCGTGGACCAGTTCGGCCGCGAAGGTGCCAATGTGCTGATGCGGGCACGCGGCCGGGTGGATGTCCTGATTCCCCGCGGTGGCCGGGAGCTGATCCAAACCGTGGTCAACAACTCCTCTGTCCCCGTCATAGAGACCGGTGAGGGAAATGTCCACATCTTCATTGATGAATCGGCCAGCGAGGACATGGCCGTGGATATCCTGCTGAACGCCAAGACTCAGCGGCCCAGTGTCTGCAACGCTGTGGAGACACTCCTGGTGCACTCGCGTTCCACCGTGCTGCCGGCTGTTGCCCTGGCTTTGCACAACGCAGGTGTGAGGCTGCACACCGATCAGCGGATCCGTGCTTTGCTTCCTGAATCCATTCCAACCGTGGACGCCACCGACCACGACTGGGGCACGGAATACATGGACCTGGATCTGGCCGTGGCCATGGTGGACAGCCTGGACGATGCCGTCAGTCATATCCGCGCCTGGTCTACAGGGCATACCGAGGCCATCCTCACCAATGACCTCGCCAACGCCGAAAGGTTCATTGCGGAAATTGACTCGGCGGCTGTGATCGTCAATGCTTCCACGCGGTTCACGGACGGTGGCGAGCTGGGGTTGGGCGCGGAAGTGGGGATTTCCACGCAGAAGCTTCATGCGCGGGGTCCCATGGGACTGACGGAACTCACCACCACCAAGTGGATTGTGCAGGGTGAGGGCCAGATCCGCGGCTAAGGACGCGGTAACATAGAACAGAAGACCGGAACGGCGGGAACGTCCGCCGTCGTTATTCTTTGAGCTCTAGGGGAGAAAATGCTGCTCCAGCAGATCGCCACGTCAATTGCCGCCGTAGGCGAAGCCGAACATGAGGAACTGGCCCCCATCTGGGCCGAGCCGTGGGTCTTCGGCGCGGTGATTTTCAGTATCCTTCTGGTTCTGATGTTTATCACGTGGTCCTATTCCAATCTGGGCAACCGTCACTCGGCTGTCGAGGAACACGCGGATCCGCACCGCCAGCACCCCAACAAGCACGATCACACCCAGGGCCACTGAGATTTCCACCGTCCTTCCCCAGAGCGGCACACAGGGCCGGCTCCGGTTGGGTGTGATGGGTGGAACGTTTGACCCGATTCATCATGGCCACCTTGTGGCGGCCAGTGAAGTGGCCGCCAAATTCGGACTTGATGAAGTGGTGTTTGTTCCGACTGGCCAGCCGTGGCAAAAATCGGCCAAGCAGGTCAGCCAGGCTGAGCACCGGTACCTCATGACCGTGATTGCCACTGCGTCGAATCCCCGATTCACTGTCAGCAGGGTTGATGTGGACCGTCCCGGGCCCACCTACACCATCGATACCCTGCGTGATCTGCGGACCCAGCGGCCGGAAGCTGATCTGTTCTTCATTACCGGCGCCGATGCCCTGGCCCAGATCCTGTCGTGGAAAGACATTGACGAACTGTGGTCGCTTGCCCATTTTGTCGGAGTCACACGGCCGGGTCATGTTTTAGACGGGATGGGCAGGGAAGATGTCAGCTTGCTGGAAGTTCCGGCCATGGCCATTTCCTCCACGGACTGCCGCGCGCGTGTAGCTGCGAACAACCCCGTCTGGTACCTCGTGCCGGACGGAGTGGTGCAATACATTGCCAAATACGGTCTTTACGCAGGGCCGCCCACGCCGGGGGATATCCCGGTACTTACCGAAGCAAAAGAACCCGCCAGCGCTGAATGAGTTTTTAATGAGTCAGGAACAGCCTCCCGTCCGCAGCCGCCGCGAACTGCGGCAGACCAGAGATGAGAACCTGGAACAGAACCAGGCCGCCGGGACCGCAGGTCCGGGCCGGGTTTCCCCTGCCGTGAAACAGGCTGCAGCAGCGGCTGGCCCGGCGAAAGAGCCCGGTCAGCCAGCAACTACCGGACGTATCCGTCGCGTGGCTCCGGGCCCGGTTGATTCTGTACCGGCGACCTCGGCATCGGAGCGCACCTCGCAGATCCGGGCGCGGGACCGCGCCGCCCTGCAGACCATTAAGGAACTCGCGGAGAAAGAAGAGCAACTCTCTGCGGGTGGCCCGCCCACGCGCAGGCAGCTTCGTCTTCAGCAACTCCAGGAGCAGGCGGTTACCTCGGCTAATCCCGTAGTTCCCGTTCCTCGAACGGCAGCTGAGGCCGCGTCCGCGGCGCCCTACGGCGCCCCGGAAGCTCCGAAGAAATCTGGTCAACAGGCCGCCGCGATGGCTGTCCCGACCGCCGGGGGGGCTCGCGAATCGGAACCCGGAGATCAGCTGCCCCATGGAATGACGGTGGAGCAGGCGCTGGTGACACGGTCCCTCATTGCAGAACAGGCCAAGAACCAGTTGGCCACGATGGAGCACATCGCATCCCAGGATCCCGAGGCTGTGGATCCTGATGTTTTGGCGGAGCAGATCGCCCTGGCGGAGCGGGCTGCTATTCTCAACCGGCGGGCCCTCGCAAAGCAGAAGCTGGCTGAGCAGAACAGCCAGTCGCCCAAACCACGCCAGGACCCCTCAGCAGCCAGCAACCTGGCAATGGTCACACCCCTGGAGTTCGTCCAGATGCCCGGCGTGGACCGGCCCGTGATGAAGCCGCCGGTCACGTCTTATGTTCCGGTGCTTACGAATTCCGGGCCCAGGCTGCAGCGGCCGAGTGCTGCGGGGCCGCACTCATCGCCGGCGGCTCGTTTGGCGGCTCGCGGGCCATCCACGGGCCGGTCGCGGGTTCTTGCCCGTGCAGAGGCAGCGGCCAAGGCCGCGTCCGGAGCGGAGCCAGCCCAGGGCAGTACCGCGGCGGGAGCTGGCCCGGACGCGCAGTGGGCCACTGAAACGGGAGAAAACTTTGCGGAGCGGCCTCGGGTGGCCGCAAACTCTGCCCACGGACTGGAACCACTTGACGTTGTCACGGCGGGTCTGGGCCGGGCACAGCGGGTCCGACTGCTCCAGCTGGCCGTCCTTGCAGTCGGGATTGTTGCCCTCATCGCTGGCGTCACCATGATCATCAGCGGCCTGACGCGCTGAGCTGCAACGCCTTTCACAACACAACGTCTTTCCAACGAACTTTTACACCACTACTTTTACACCACAACAAGGAGTCCCGTGACTGCAACCGATTCATCCATCGAAACAGCCCGCCATGCCGCAAGAGCTGCTGCGGAAAAGATTGCCCAGGACATTGTGGCCCTGGACGTCAGCGAGCGCCTCGCCCTGGCCGACGTCTTCCTTATTGCCTCAGCACCGAGTGAGCGTCAGGTCAACGCCATTGTTGACGGGATCGAGGAGGAACTCGCCAAGCAGGATCTCCGCCCGGTCCGCCGCGAGGGACGCTCAGCCGGCCGCTGGGTGCTGCTGGACTACTCGAACGTCGTGATCCATGTCCAGCACGAGGAAGACCGCGTTTTTTACGCCCTGGAGCGTCTGTGGAAGGACTGCCCGGTGGTGGACCTCCAACTCGGTGACGACGCCTCCGCGAAGACTCCGGTATCTACCGACGCAGAGTAGTCAATATGGGAACAGCCGGCATATGCCCGATTTGGAATTTTCGGAATGGCTGTTCTAAGATATTTGAGTTGCTTCGGAGAGATCCGGACAAGGATCAGGGCCCGGATGCGCAAGCTGACGGTGCCGGGGCAGCGAAAATTCGGGGCTGTGGCGCAGCTGGTAGCGCACCTGCATGGCATGCAGGGGGTCAGGGGTTCGAGTCCCCTCAGCTCCACCGGATAATTCCCCGGAATCGAGAGATTCCGGGGAATTTTTCTTTGCCCGGACGTTGTCTGGTCAATGCAGGGCCTACAACCCTCAATGCACGGGACAATGCCTCGTTCCATCTTCAAAGGGGGACCTGCACCCGTGTTCCACGATTCGCATCGGGCCGGATTCTGCATTAAGATAAACAAGTTGCTTCCGGGTCATGTGGGACGTCCGGGAAGCGAACATATGGGGCTGTGGCGCAGCTGGTAGCGCACCTGCATGGCATGCAGGGGGTCAGGGGTTCGAGTCCCCTCAGCTCCACCATATCGGCCTTATTCGAACGTTCGACAGAGTCGATGCATTGAGTAAGTCCTCAACGGATACTAAAAGGGAACCACCGGATCTGGTGGTTCCCTTTTTCGTTCCGCTGTGGGCCGCGTGGTGGGCTTGTGCGCGTTCGATGGCCTCGGATCGGCTTCGCCCCAGCCATGAGTGCTTGGGTGAGCTGTGAGCTGGTCCTGGAGCGGATGGCGACTATCGCTCACCTGTATCCTGATTAGGTTGAATGGCACTGGCGGCTATCGGCCCTGCCCGGTTCGCGGCCGGAACTCGGTCCTGAATCTTGGGCCGTATCCTGGGACTTCGCGGAATCTCCACCGCAAACGTCAGCCGCCAATCAAGCCCTCGGAGCCTAGGAATGGAACTCTCATCAATACCGACGCACCGGCGCCCCTGGGAATCCCTACGTCCAACATAGAGCCCTCGCACACAGCCGAAGTAGATGAGCCCGCCGTTGTGACCTGGACCGAGGCTGGCGACAGCAGGACGGCTCGGTGGCGTTCGGCGAACGGCAGGCCGGCGCCGACACGCGTTGAAGTGGTTGACGACCGTCTCACAGCCGATGAGGCGAACCGGATGGCGTCCCAGGGCATTGCCATGCTCTGGCACGGTGACTTCCACAATGCGCGGCAGATCCTCAACGCCATGGATCGTCGGGTGAGTGCTGGAAACAAGAAAATCTCCAGAACGGACGCCGATGAGTTCTACCGGCACCGCCAGGCCCGCTCGCATCGTGCACGCATGCTCGGACTTCTGCTGATTCCTCTTGATCCGGGCCCCGGGGTGCCGCTGCGGCGCGCACCGGATATCCAGGAGGCCGCGGCCGAGGCCTACGGGGCAATCGAGGAATCTTCGATTGTGTCCCTGCATGAGCTTGTGGGGGCAATCGGCGCACACGAGTGGCGAAGGAACGGTGTCTACGTCGATGCCCTGCAGGACCGCATTCACCCGCACTATGGCACCTTCTTCCCGACCCGCAGCGAGTATGTGGATCTCGTGGCTGCCGCTCCGCTAGCATCTGACACATTGGCGTTCGACATCGGCACCGGCACTGGGGTGCTCGCTGCCGTTCTCGCCCGCCGGGGCGTCCACCGCGTGGTGGCGACGGACAATGAGCCCCGGGCGATTGCCTGCGCCGGCGAGAATTTCCGGAACTTAGGGGTCCAGGACCGTGCGGAGGCTGTCCTGACCGACATGTTCCCGTCCGGCCGCGCACCGCTCATCGTGTGCAACCCCCCGTGGATTCCGGCCACTCCGCATTCCTCCTTGGACAATGCCGTCTATGATCCCGGCAGCCGGATGCTGTTCCGTTTCCTGAACGAGCTCTCCGACCATCTGGAGCCGGGCGGCGAGGGGTGGCTTGTCCTCTCGGATCTGGCCGAGCGCCTTGGTCTGCGGAGCCGCGACGAGCTGCTGGGCGCCATCGAGGCGGCCGGGTTGAAGGTGACGGAACGGCTCGACACCAAGCCGACGCATCCGAAGGCATCCGACCGCAATGATCCTCTGTTCGCGGCCCGCGCGGCCGAGGTCACGTCGCTGTGGCGGCTCGTTCCCCGCTGAGACCAAGCATCGGCCGGGTGGCTCTTCTCTTATGGTCGCGGATCCGGAAGCGCCCGGCAGTCCGGCGGACAGACTAATATTGGGGGCGTGAATGAGACGCTGCCTCCGTGCCCTGAATGCTCCAGTGAGTACACCTATGAGATGGGTGCGCTGCTGGTCTGCCCGGAATGCGCCCATGAATGGTCCGCCGAGCCCTCCGAAGATTCAGAAGAAGAATCCGGCGAAAGAGTCATCAAGGATGCCGTAGGCAACGTCCTGGCCGATGGCGATACTGTCACCGTGATCAAGGACCTCAAGATCAAGGGCAGTTCCTCCGTCATGAAGGTGGGCACCAAAGTGCGGGGTATCCGTCTGCTGGACGGGGTGGGCGACCACGACATCGACTGCAAGGTGCACGGCGTGGGACCCATGCAGCTCAAGTCCGGCTTGGTGAAGAAGGTTTAGTAGGCTTCCAGGACCCGGACGGCCATGGATACCGCGGGGCGGACTGCCGACGTCGTTGTCATCGGTGCAGGGCAAGCCGGGCTTTCTGCCGCTTATCATCTGTTGCGCCGGGGATTTGTGCCCGCCGGAGAGCGTGCCGCGCCGGCGGATGCCGCGGGAACCTTTGCAGTGCTCGACGCCGAGAATGGTCCGGGCGGGGCGTGGCGCCACCGCTGGAAAAGCCTCCGGATGGCCACGGTGAACGGTATCAGCGATCTGCCGGGCATCCCTAAGCCTGACGCCGACCCGGACGAGCCCAGTTCCGCCTTCCTCACCCGGTATTTCGGGGGATACGAGCACGCGATCGGATTGGCCGTCCAGCGCCCGGTCAAGGTAAGCGGCGTGTGGCGCGACGACGGCAGTCCCACGGGCCGGCTGCGGGTCAGGACCTCTGCCGGAGACTGGTCTGTCCGGGCAGTCATCAACGCGACCGGATCCTGGACCAGGCCATTCTGGCCCATCTACCCGGGACAGTCCACGTTCCTTGGCCGGCAGCTCCACGTGGCTGACTACGTCGCTGCGGAGGAATTCAGAGGCCAGCATGTCATCGTTGTTGGCGGCGGAATCTCGGCGGTGGGGCTGTTGGACGAGATCTCAAAGGTCACCTCCACCACCTGGTTCACCCGACGCGAGCCGGTGTGGCGCGACGCCGGCTTTGATCAACAGGCCGGACATAACGCCGTCGCGCTTGTTGAAGAGCGCGTTCGGCAGGGACTTCCGCCGCAAAGTGTGGTGTCCGTGACCGGGCTCATCTGGACGCCGGCACTGCGGGCAGCCGCCCACCGAGGTGTCCTGAAGCGGCATCCGATGTTCACGGCACTAGAGCCCGACGGCGTGCGGCTGGCCGATGGCGGTCTGCTGGCCGCCGGTGTGATCCTCTGGGCCACCGGCTTCCGGGCCGAGCTGGAACACCTGGCCCCGCTGCACCTGAGGGGTCCGGGCGGGGGAATAGCGATGGATGCCACGATGGTGGCGGCCGAGCCGCGCGTTCATCTGGTGGGCTACGGACCGTCGTCATCGACCATCGGCGCAAACCGGGCCGGACGCGCAGCCGTGACCGGCATCGTGCGGCTGCTCAGCGCATAGCCGGCCGGGTTTCGCGGTAGGTTTGCCGCGGTAGATTTGCAGAGTACGGCGGAACAGATGGAGTGGCAGGAAGAACGTGGCAGAGAAAAATCTTGAAATGCTGCTTAACCGGCTGCGGAGGTTCCCGGATGTGGAGGCTCCCAATCTCCAGGCCTGGGATGCCACAGACAAGCTGCTGCTGGACACCACCGCAGGATTGGGCACCACCGAAAGCAACCTAGCCGTGATCGGAGACCGATACGGCGCACTCACGCTCGGGGCCCTCACCCTGGACGCGCTGGCAGGTTCCGCATTCCCGAAGGTGCGGGTCCATCAGGACCTCATCACGGGGGAGCGGGCCCTGCGGAACAACGCGGCGGCACTCGGTGTGGCGGCCGGTTTTGAGCAGTTGCCGCTGGGTCCCAGGCTGTTGGCCGGCGCCGACACGGTGTTGCTGCAGCTGCCGAAAACGCTCGCCGAACTTGAGGAAATAGCCGATGCCGTGGCGCGGTACGCGGCCCCGGGGGCCGTACTTCTGGCCGGCGGCCGGGTCAAACACATGTCCTTGGGCATGAACGCTGTGCTTGAACGCTATTTCGGTACCGTACAGCCACAGCTGGCCAGACAGAAATCACGGGTCCTTCTGGCTGCCACGCCCAGGGCTGCCGACGGCGGACCGCCGTTTCCAGCCATGGAGTTCAATTCCGAGCTCGAGCTCCATGTAACCGCTCACGGTGCTGTGTTTGCGGGCACCAGGCTGGACATCGGCACCCGATTCCTGCTGACGTTCCTCCCTGAGATGCCTGCAGTCCGGCACGCCGTGGACCTGGGCTGCGGCACCGGCATCATTGCGGCCATGTACGCGCGCCGTTATCCGGATGCCGTGGTGACGGCCACGGACCAGTCTGCGGCCGCCGTCGAATCGGCGCTCGGCACAGCCAAGGCTAACGGGCTCGAGGGCCGGATCAGTGTGCTTCAGGACGATGCGATGGGGTCAGTCCCTGCGGGAAGCGCTGACCTTGTGCTTCTGAATCCACCCTTCCACCTCGGAAGCAGCGTCCACGCGGGCGCCGGCATCAAGATGTTCGGGGCCGCTGCGAGGGTCCTGGCACCGGGTGGCGAACTGTGGACAGTGTTCAACAGCCATCTGCATTATCTTCCGGCGCTGGAACGGCTGGTGGGGCCCACCGTGGTGCTGGGACGGAACCCCAAGTTTACGGTTACCATCAGTACAAAACGCGCCCGGCATTGAGTGCCGAAGTGCAGTTCGGCAACCCGAGGCAGCCAACCCGCGTGTAAGCGTTCCGGGAAGCCGCCGGGTGACGTACGATGCAGACATCAGTAGTGCTTAGCCAAAGAAGTTTAGGGGAATCCGTGACTGAGATCCGCCAGGCCTCGCCGAGGCGCGGAACAAATCTGCCACGCATGGGCGACTTCAATCTCACCGTTATTCTTGATGCCATCCGACGCTCTTCAGGCGGACTCAGCAGGGTTGAGCTGGCCCAGATTGTGGGCTTGTCCCCGCAGACCATTTCCAACATCTCGCGCCGGCTGCTGGACCAGCACCTCATTGTCGAAGCAGGCAAAGAAGGCAGCGGACCAGGCAAACCCCGCACCATGCTGCGGCTCAATCCCTCCGGAATGTATGCGGTTGGTGTGCACCTGGACCCCGCGGTAACCACGTTTGTGCTGCTTGACTTGGTGGGCGCCGTGGTTCTCCATTCGCGGATCAAAACTCCCGTCGGAAACAATCCGCAGGCAGTCATCGCCACTATTGCTGCGGAGATTAAGCAGTTGGTGGCCGATTCGGGCGTGAACAAAGACAAAATTGCCGGACTGGGCGTTGCTGCCCCCGGCCCGATCGACCTTGACCAGGGCACCGTGGTGGACCCGCCGCTGCTCCTGGGCTGGCACCGGGTTCCTCTGCGCGACGCATTGGCTGAAGCCACCGGCCTGTCCACCCTCGTGGACAAGGATGTGACCAGCGCGGCAGTGGCCGAAACCTGGGCTGGTGGCCCCAGCGGATCCGGCAGCTTCATCTTTATGTATATGGGCACAGGCATCGGCTGCGGCATAGTCCTCAATGACGAGGTGGTGCGCGGGACGTCCGGCAACGCTGGGGAAATCGGGCACATCATTGTTGACCCGGACGGGCCACCCTGCGACTGCGGGCTGCGGGGCTGCGTGAAATCGTCGTGTATCCCGCAGGTGCTCGTGGCGGAGGCGCAGGCTGCGGGCATCCTGGACGGATCCGGGAAACTGACATCAGGCCCTGAGGTGCAGGAAGGTTTTGCGCAACTCTGCGCTGCCGCGGACTCCGGAGACAGCAGGGCTGCGGCCATTATCGACAAATCAGCGTTGTTGGTGGCACGCGCGGTGTCGGTTGTGACCAACACCCTGGACGTTGAGCGCGTTGTTTTCGGCGGTCCCTTCTGGGCTGGCCTGTCAGAGCGCTACCTTGACCGGATCCCTGAGCTCCTTAGCCGGAACAGCGCTGCACGTAAGATCCATGCCATCGAAGTCGTGGGAACCGGGGTCGGTGAGGACGTCGGTGCCATCGGTGCCGCCTGCCTGGTCCTTGAACACACCCTCGCGCCGCGTGCCCAGCGGCTGCTGCTGGAAGGTTGAACAGCGTTTTCCACCCCTTGATGCCGCGGCAGGGGAGACATGCCATGCGCTTGTCGGCAATGGGCTGGGGCTAGCTGAGTGCGGGGGCCGCAGCCGCTCAAAGATTGGAACGCCTCGTTCACGGCACTGGACACAATGTTCCGGAACGCCAAGGCAGAGTTTGAGGCAGCCAGTCCTGCAGAAGGCCGGCGTCGCGGTGCCGTGGCGGCCCAAGTCCTGGGCGGAAATCCTCGATGCCGCACGCAAAATGAAGGCCGCTGATCCGGGCGTGGTGCCGTTCAACATGTACGCAGGCAAAGGCGCCGGCGAAGCTGCCGTCATGCAGAGCTTCTACGAGCTCCTATGCGGCACGGGCAGCACACTTTATGGTGAGGACGACAAGAAGTGGGGGCTCGCGGGGTTTCACCGACTCGCTGGAACCTGAAGACCCTACGATGAAAAGTTCGCCGTGACACCGGCCGAGGCATGGGGCTCGTCGTCGTTCGCCAATTCCTCGGTGGTCCTGACAAGGGAACCGGTGTTCCGGCCGGTCTGAAACAGTTTCCTGCTGTCCGCCGGCACCGCCCTGGTCAATCTGGTGGCGGCGCTCCTTTGCCGCCCACCCGCTGTCCCGATACCATTCACTGTTCACCAAGCGTTTATGTATTCAGTCCTGTTCGGCACAGCTCTGCCGATCGCCGCCGTCATGGTGCCGCTGTACGGGTTGTTCGTGCAGCTGAAGTTGCTGGACTCCATGCCTGCCACCGTCTTTTTCATGGCCACCGCCACGCTGCCGTTGGCCATCTGGATGACGAAGAACTTCATCGATGCTGTACCGGTAGCGCTGGAGGAGGAAGCCTGGGGAAACTTCTTTGTGCCGTTCGTCCTGCTGCTGACAACAGCCAAGCGGCCGGCTGCGGTGTCCATCTTCAGCTTCTTCGGCCAGCATGCAGCCATCGCGCACGGCCAGTTGGCTGCCTTCTCCATCCTGTACTCAGCGCCGGTGCTGGTGCTGTATGTAATCGTGGCGCGCGGTGCCAGCGGGTCCCTTGCCGTGTCCGGCGCTGGCAAGGGTTGAGCAGGCGCTGTCAAGGGCTGAGCCGGCACAATGCAGGGAAGGCGGGGCTCAGTCGATGTCTTCCACCACTGTCCCGAAAGGAATACCGTCGTCGAGATGCGCCTGGTGCCCGTGTGGGAGGTTGAGAACCCGGACTCCGTGGGTCTGATCCGCCGCGGACTGCAGCAGAATCGGGCGCACGGTGTTGATGAAACTCTCGCTCTTGCCGGCGAGGTACTCCTGGTAACTTGCTGGTAGCTGGCTCATGACATCAGGATAGACCTGCAGGGCCCTCAACGGGAGAGGTCCCCATTGCACCAGCAACAGGCAGCGGCTTGGATAGGATGGCCGGTGGCGCCGGCCACCCCCGGTGCCAAGGCTGGCCTCAACGCCGGGGGTCACGTCATGACAGCCCATGAGGCCGCGCCTGGAACCGGAGCTGGAGAGGTTACGCAGGCGCAGGCGGCTTCTGCGCTGGTCCGCAGTGCCGGTTGTACTGGGGTCGCTTCAGAAAACGGAAAAAATCGTACGGCTTGAACCTGCCTACGCTAAGCCCTGATCCACCGGTGGGCTGACTGAGTGGCGTGGGTTTTCGTTTGGGCGTCTGGATTGGGTTCGGGGCGTGTTGGAGTGCCCGGCCTCGCTGCCGGTGGTGTTCCACGATCGGTCCTTTGGTTGCCTTGGTTCCGGGTGCCGGGTCAGGGTATCTCGGCAGTCCGGGGCGTGCCGGCGTGGGTGAAGAGACTTGTCCACACGGGTTGCCACGGCCACTTTTCCGGAACGTGAAGCCGCAGCTTGCGGGCGCTGGAAGCGATCCGGGCCGGTACGCTGATCAGTTTGCGGCGGATAGTCGCTGTCGTGGCCTTTGCGAGGCCGTTTCCTGCGGTGACCGCGGCGGCGCGGGCGGGGTCGAAGGCCATTGCGGCCAGGGTCGGCCACGCCGAATTGGCGGTGAAAAGGCCGGACGGCAGGTGGGCCAAGGCGCTGTCCTTCAGGTCTCCTGGGAACCTGGTTTCTACATCATTGATCCGCAGCCAATTCAAACGGCTGTTACCGGGACCGTGTTCCTGGCGGATGAGACCCGCTTCGCGCAGGACTTTGAAATGCCCCGACAGGGTCGACTTCGACACATCGGCGTCGAACGTGCCGCAGGTTTTCCCGGGTTGCGACTGAGATCGAGAAGCAGTTTCAGTCTCGTCGGGTCCGAGTACGCGTGCATCAGCGCGGCCAGGTCAAAATCTTCGACTCGGGGGTGCTGCAGCAGCTTCACGTCAGAGCGCCGGCCGCGGCGGCGGTGGCTCCGGCGACGAAGGCCTTGACTTTCTTCTTCTCCCGGTGGCGGGTGAACCAGCGGCCCGGGATGACCACGGCGAGATAGATCGGGCGGGGGGAAGATGGCGACCGAAGCCACCACGGCACCGGGAAACCCTGCGACGAGGCAGCCGATGAAGCCGGCGGTGATGACGACAGGGCCCGGGGTGATCAGTCCCATGGCGACCAAGTCCAGGATCTGGCCCTGGGTGGGCCGCTCGTGCTGGGCCACGACACCGTCACGGATCAGCGGAACGATGGCCATGCCGGATCCGAACACCAGGGCACCGGTCTGGAGGTAGAACAAACCCAATGCCAGCAGCGTTCCACCGGCCGCGACCGGTCTGAGGAACGCGACCGGCAACACCAGTGCATTCCACGGCCACGGCGGCTTAGGTTCCCCGTTCTCCTCCCGCGGGCGGATTGGCGGGCGTCGCCAGGGCCACCGGGGTTGGGGACGGGCATCAATCAGCAACACGGCAACGCCGGCGGCCAGGATGAGCAGAACCGATTCCCATCCGGTCAGGGCCGTGACAGAGAAGACCGTGACGCTGATCGCCCAGAGACGCCAGTCTCGACGGTCGGTGATTTTGAAGAGTTTGTAGGCGGCGATGGTGATGATGGCCGTGACCGCCGGGGCGATGGCCTAGAAGCAGTCCGCACAACGATTTCGAGACGGACATGAGCGGATGACGGTTCGCGCGAAAGGGTGGATCCGCGGGCGAAGAACATGCCGATGGCCTTCCTGGCAGAGGCAAGCATGCCGATGGCGCTGACCGGCAGCCCAAGGGCGACAATGATCACCGGTGCCAGGACCGGTTCGTTTCATAATTGCGCACAGGGAAACTTTCCTTGCCACAGGGTGCTTCCGATTGTATGGATGTCCAGTTTCTCCGACGTCATCTATGTGACTGCACAGGGCGCGACGCAAGTTTCCGGCCTAGCATTCAATATTGTGACCCACGACACGGTCCTGCTGAACGGATCCGGTTCCGGAAACCAATGACAAAAGGACGACGCATTAATGCACGCTGATCAGCAACTTTCGAAATCACTCAAACCACGGCACTTGTCCATGATCGCCATTGCCGGCGTGATCGGCGCCGGACTCTTTGTCGGATCCGGCGCCGCCATCCAGCAGGCCGGCCCGGGCATCCTGATCGCCTACGCAGCGGCCGGGCTGGTGGTCATCCTGGTCATGCGGATGCTGGGCGAAATGGCTGCAGCCAACCCCGAAACCGGCTCGTTCTCCACCTACGCGGACAAGGCGCTCGGCCGCTGGGCAGGGTTCAGCATCGGCTGGCTCTACGCCTGGTTCTGGATCATCGTCCTGGGCATTGAGGCCACGGCAGGAGCCGCGATCATGCACCGCTGGGTGCCCGGCATCGACCAGTGGGTCTGGGCGCTGCTCCTGATGGTGCTGCTGACCCTGACCAACCTCGGCTCCGTGAAGTCCTTCGGCGAGTTTGAATTCTGGTTCGCTTCCATCAAGGTGGCCGCCATCGCGCTGTTCCTGCTCTTCGGCGTGGCGGCGATCCTCGGCCTCATTCCCGGCGTACCGGCCCCCGGACTGAGCAACCTGACCGGGAACGGCGGCTTCCTGCCCAACGGCCCCGGCGCGGTACTGGCAGGCATCCTGGTGGTCGTCTTCTCCTTCTTCGGCGCCGAAATCGCCACCATCGCCGCCGGTGAATCCGAAAACCCCGTCGACGCCGTCAAGAAGGCCGTAAAGTCCACCGTCTGGCGCATCCTGGTCTTCTACATCGGCTCCATCGCCATTGTGGTCACCCTGCTGCCGTGGAACTCCGCCACCGTGGCCAAGAGCCCCTACGTCGCCGTGATCGAGCTCTTCGGCATCCCCGGCGCCGGCACCATCATGGACATCGTCGTGCTGACCTCCGTGCTGTCCTGCCTGAACTCCGGCCTCTACACCGCCAGCCGCATGCTGTTCTCGCTCTCCCGGCGCGGAGACGCCCCCCGGGCCTGGATGCGGATCTCCAAGCGCGGGGTTCCGGCCGCCGCGGTGCTGGCCTCCACCGTCGTCGGCTTCATCACCGTCGGCCTGAACTACATCGCACCGGATACGGTATTCCTGTTCCTGGTCAACACTTCCGGCGCCATCGCCTTGTTCGTCTGGCTCGTGATTGCGAGCTCCCAGCTGATCCTGCGCCGCCGCATGGGTGCCGCGGCCAAGGATCTCGAACTGAAGATGTGGGCATTCCCGTACCTGACGTGGGTGGCCATCATCAGCATCGTCGCGCTGCTGATCGGGATGGTGATCCTTGAATCCACCCGCGAATCGCTGCTGCTCTCGCTGGCCCTTGCTGCGGTCGTGGTGGGCATCGGCCTCTGGCGCTACCGCAAGCACGGCGCGAAGGGCTCGATCCCCGACGCCGCGACTGCCGTCGAGGAAGCCAGCGTCGAGAAATCCGACGTAGAGACAGCCGGCGTCGGCGCCCGCCCGTAGCCCTGCGCCGGCTGGGCCGTCCCCGCACGGGTCAGCCGGCGCGCCGGTTAAGAGCAAGGCACGGCGGACTCACAGGGACGGCCTCGACGATATGAGGGTGGCCCCGGCTCGGGGCTGGAGCCTCCGGTTCAAATAGATTCGTGGGTTGCCGTGGGGACCGTGGTCACGACGGTAGAGCCGCATTTGAAGGTGTGGAGGTTCCAGCTACAACCGAGACTACAAGTTTCCCGGAGGATTTGGGAGTGCAATCTGTTGGTCACCGGTTCTGTCCCGCTGCGCTATCCATTATCACCGGGCGGGTCCTGCACGCCAGCTGCAGTGCGTCGGGAAGGGCGGGTGCGCAGGTGGCGTCCGGGGCCCTTGATCCCGGCGGCGATGGCCTTTATACGATTTTTTCGGGTTTTCTGAAGCGCCCCCGTACTGACGGTGGCTGCGGCGCTGAAACTGCTCGGCGTGGGCTACCTCGGTGACCAGGCGGCCCAGCAGTTCGGGCGCGGGGATTCCGCGGCAGTTTCGACGGCGGCCGGCTGGCTGGGCGTGGCCAACGTCCTTGAAGTCCACAAGGCGCCCTTGGCGGCGGGGGACGGGCTGGTACTGGGTAACGACTACGCCGGCGCCCGCACCCGCTTCGAAGAGGCATTGTCCGTTTCAACACCGCTGGACGAATGCAAAATCCGCGTCAACCTGGCGCTGAGTAGTGAACTGCTGGGTGACGCCCGGCGGAAAGATGAAGATCCGGCGGCTGCCGGCCGGTTGTTCGCCGAAGCCCGGGCTGTGGTGGACACGGCCCCGGACGGCTGCTTTGCGGCAGAACAGCAGACCGGCACCGGCCAGAACCAGGATGGCGAAGGGGAGCGGCTTCAGGAAACCGCGGAGCGGCTTCGCGCTAAGGCCGCAGAGGCGGGGCATGGCAAGCCGCAAACCCCCGGCCAGCCGGACGGCAACAGCCCCGCACCTGCAATGGTGCCGTAGGATCAGCAGATCCGGCTGGACCGGCTCAAGGACAGCGCCAAAGACGCCAGGCAGGAGCGCAACGATGGCCAGGAACGGGATGAGTATCTCAAGGACACCGGTGCCGGCCCAGGCCCTGACCGGCCCTGGTAAGGCAATAGGCGAACAATATTCTGTGCAGGGGCGCAATACAGCGTAAAACTGCGTCTTAATTCGATGGTCAACTTGAACGAACCGCCGGCGGCTCCTAGAGTTCTATACAAGTTACCGAGGTAACGTGTCAGCGATCCTCCGCTGTGGATCTGCCGCCAAGGCAGCCAGGAGGGTGTGGGTGCCCCCATGTGGGCCTGACATTTGCTCACGGAAAGCTTCATTTCAGGTGTATCAGTCGCGGCTGCGTCCTGCTGGAGTCCTCTCCGTGTTCCCCAAACTCAATTCATTGACGGCACAACTGTCACTGGTCCTTCCGGGCCGGTGCAGGCGCCGCCAATGGCTCAAAGCCAAGGACGCAAATGTCACCGCCAAGTCTTATCGAGACACATCCGAATCTTTCCGGCACAGCACCCGTTGCTCTGTCCTACGAGCTGTTTCCGCCCCGTTCGCCGAAGGCTGCCGAGTCGCTCTGGACCACCATCGGCGAGCTGGAGGCCACGGACCCGGACTATGTCTCCGTCACGTACGGCGCCAGCGGTTCCAACCGGGACACCGCCGTCGAACTCATCAACCGGCTCCTGCTCGAAACCACCCTCCGGCCCCTTGCCCACCTCACGTGTGTAGGAAACACACCCCAGGAACTTGCCGAGATCATCGGCGAACTGTTGGACCACGGCGTGCGCGGAATTCTGGCCCTGCGCGGAGACCAGCCCAAGGACGGCGGCGAACAGGCAAAAGGCTCATTGCGCTACGCACAGGACCTGATCGAACTGATCAGGCGCGTGGAACAGCGCCGTTCGGCGCTGCTGTGTGCCGGCAAAGTCGCGGTGGGCGTGGCTGCCTACCCCACCAAGCATCCGGAATCGCCCAGCGAGGCCCACGATATTGAGGTTCTGCTGGCCAAGCAGCGCTCCGGCGCCGACTTTGCCATCACCCAGGTCTTTTTCCGCACGGAGCAATACGCGGATCTCATCACCAGGGCACGCCGCGCCGGGGTCACCATTCCGATCGTTCCGGGCGTGATGCCGCTGACAAGCGTCCGGCGCCTCAAGCGTCTTGGCGAGCTGACCGGCGTCGAACCGGTGCCGGAACTCCTGGAGCAGCTGGCATCTGCGGACACTGAAGCCGAGCGGCTGCGCATCGGCGTCCGCGCCACCGTGGATCTGGCCAATGCGGCACTTGACGCCGGAGCCCCTGGCCTTCACCTGTACACCTTCAACGAACACGCCCATGCCCTGGAAGTGCTGGACAAACTGGCGCTGCCCCGTCCCGCACGCTCCATCAGCCGGCTCAACGCCATCGCCCGCCGCCAGGTCCTTGCCAGCTGAGAACCCCCGCGGTCTGACCGCACCCCACACCTCCTCCACAGCTTTTCACCAACCACTTCAAGGAATCCCAATGACTGAACTCCCCAGCACTGAACAGAAGACCACCACGCCGTTCCCGTCCGCCTCGATCCTGGGCTACCCGCGCATCGGCCGCCGCCGCGAACTGAAGAAGGCCATCGAGGCCTACTGGGCCGGCAAGATCGATGCCGCCGCCCTGGACGCCGCTGCCAAGGAAATCCAGCTGGGCACGGCCAAGCGCCTCCAGTCGCTGGGCCTCACCGAGGCTGCTGCCGTTCCCGGCACGTTCTCCTTCTACGACCAGGTGCTCGACGCCGCCGCCCACCTCGGCGCTGTTCCGGCCCGTTTCGGCAACCTGCTCACCGCCGACGGCCAGCTGGACATCGACGGCTACTTCACCCTGGCCCGCGGCAACAAGGAACAGCAGCCGCTGGAAATGACCAAGTGGTTCGACACCAACTACCACTACCTGGTGCCGGAAATCGGCACGGAAACCAGCTTCTCGCTGACCTCCAACCGCATTGTCGAAGAGTTCGAATACGCGCTGGCCAACGGCGTCGAGACCCGCCCGTACATCGTGGGCCCGGTCACCTTCCTGCTGCTGAGCAAGGCATCCGACGATGCACCGGCCGGCTTCAGCCCGCTGTCCCGCCTCGAGGACGTGCTTCCCGTCTACACCGCGCTGCTGGAGAAGCTGGCCGCCGCCGGCGCCAGCTGGGTGCAGCTGGACGAGCCCGCCCTGGTGGTTGACCAGGACACCTCCGCTGAGGAAATCCAGGCAGCTGTTGCCCGCTCCTACGAGGTTCTGTCCGCCGCAACAGCACGCCCGCAGCTTTTTGTCTCCACGCCGTACGGCGCACTGGACGGCCAGCTCGGCACCCTGGCCGCCACCGGCATCGACGCCCTGCACCTGGACGTGTTCAAGGGTGCGGTCCCGTCCGCAGCCGCCCTCGCCGCGCTGGGCAACAAGACCCTGGTGGCTGGCGTTGTTGACGGCCACAACATCTGGCGCAACGACCTCCAGGCTTCTGCGGACAAGATTGCCGAACTGAAGAAATCCGTGGCCAAGCTGACGGTCAGCACCTCCACTTCCACCCAGCACGTCCCGCACGACGTCGACGAGGAAGTCCAGCTTTCCGCGCAGCTGCGCAGCTGGCTGGCATTCGCCGACCAGAAGACCGCTGAAGTTGTCACTCTTGCGGGACTGCTCACCGATGCTGCCGCGGTGCAGCCGGCCATCGACGAGGCCACCCGCGTCATCGCTTCCCGTGCAGACTCCGAAGGTGTGCAGCGGGCCGAGGTCCGTGCCCGCATCGCAGCCCTGACGGCTGCCGACTTCAACCGCTCCGAGTACACGGTGCGTGTTGAAGCCCAGGACAAGGCTCTTCACCTGCCGCCGCTGCCCACCACCACCATCGGTTCCTTCCCGCAGACCTCGGAGATCCGCAGCGCCCGTGCCCGCGCCAACAAGGGTGATCTCACCACGGAGCAGTACGAGCAGCTCATGAAGGACGAGATCAAGCGCGTCGTTGAGCTCCAGGAAGAGCTCGGCTTCGACGTCCTGGTGCATGGCGAGCCTGAGCGCAACGACATGGTCCAGTACTTCGCCGAGAACCTCGAAGGCTTCGACGTCACGGTCCACGGCTGGGTCCAGTCCTATGGCTCACGCTGCACCCGGCCGTCCATCCTCTGGGGCGATGTCACCCGCAGCGCCCCCATCACTGTGGCCTGGGCAGAGTACGCCCAGTCGCTGACCTCCAAGCCGATGAAGGGCATGCTGACCGGCCCGGTCACCATCCTGGCGTGGTCCTTCGTCCGCGACGACCAGCCGCTGGGCGAGACCGCCAATCAGGTTGCCCTTGCCCTGCGGGACGAGATCGCGGACCTCGAAGCGGCCGGCATCAAGGTCATCCAGGTGGACGAGCCCGCACTGCGCGAACTCCTCCCGCTGCGGAAGTCCGACCAGGCGGCGTACCTGGACTGGTCCGTCAACTCCTTCCGGCTCTCCACCGCCGGCGCTGGCGATGCCACCCAGATCCACACTCACCTGTGCTACTCCGAATTCGGTGCCATCATCGACGCGATCGACGGCCTTGACGCGGACGTGACGTCCATCGAGGCCGCACGCTCACGCATGGAGGTTGTCCACGACCTCGAGTCCCACGGCTTCGGCCGCGGCGTTGGTCCGGGCGTCTACGACATCCACTCGCCGCGTGTCCCGGGGGAGCAGGAAGTCACGGAGCTGCTCAGCACTGCCGTGAAGCATGTCCCGTCCCGCCAGCTCTGGGTCAACCCGGACTGCGGCCTGAAGACCCGCGGCTACGCCGAGACCGAAGAGTCCCTGCGCAACCTCGTTGAGGCCACCAAGACGGTCCGCGCGGAACTGCTGGAAGCAGCCAAGTAGTTTCCTAAGTACCGCGAACGACGTCGGCCGGTCACCTTTGAGGTGACCGGCCGACGTCGTCGTTAATGCCTTTGCCGTTAATGCTCTGCTGCGTGCCTTAACAGTTGTCCTTTAGGACTCCCAGAGGATTTCGTCGTCCACCACGCCGTCTTCATCGGCAGAAGCCACCAGCACTTCGTCCGTGAAGTGTGATCCGAGCGTGAAGTCCAGGACGAAGTAGCGCTCCGGCTGGCCTGGGAAAATGCCTACATGGCCGAGTTTGAGGGCCTTGAGGAATACGGCACTGGTCAGCTGGCTTTTGTCGGCGACGCCAAACACTTTCTGCAGCTGCTCTTCCTTGATCGCGTTGCAGTGGAAGCGGAGGTACTCCTGGGGGCTGGTGCCGTCCTGTTCCAGTTCCTCGGCGATCATATCGCGGACCTGGTCCACCAGCTCGGGCAGGTAGCGCAAGCGGTAATCGACTTTGTGCATGGCCGCTTCATCGAAGTGATCGTGCGCATTGATATTCAGGTCAAGCTCAAGGCTTTGGCCCGCCAGCTCGTGCGACGTGGCGAAGTTGTGGTCCCGGCCGTGGTTGAGCTGGATCTCGCCAAAATGCTGGCTCGCTACCTTGTTCATATCTTCAACATAGTCCTGATGGGCAGTCCGTTCCAGCATTCGGGGCGAATTATCTGGGCGAAAAAAATACCCGGGACGGCATCTGCGGGGCGGCCCGGCGCCGGTAGATTGGGGCAATGCCTACAGCCAGCTCCGCCAGCTCCCGCGCCCGCGCAGTCTTCAACAGCGGCAGCAGCCGCCCGCTCGCATGGAGGCTGGAACAGCTTGCCCACCTGCGGCGGATGCTGATCGAGCGGCGCTCAGCGTTCGCCGAAGCCCTCCATCATGATCTTGGCAAACACCGCAGCGAAGCGCAGCTGATGGAAATCGGATTTGTCACTGCGGAAGCCTCCCATCTGGAACGCCATCTGGAATCCTGGCTCCGCCCCAGACCGGCCGCCGTCCCGCTGGCTGTGCAGCCGGCAAAGGCATGGACCGAACTGACCCCTCTCGGGGTCGTCTTGGTGATTGGCCCCTGGAACTATCCTGTCCAGCTGATGCTGGCACCTCTGGCCGGGGCGCTGGCGGCGGGAAACACGGTGGTCCTCAAGCCCAGCGAGCACGCCCCGGCAACGTCCGCGGCCCTGGCCCGCTGGGTGCCCGAATACCTGGGCGGGGCTGTCCAGGTGGTGGAGGGCGGCATCCCGGAAACCGCGGAGCTCCTGGCAGAACCCTTTGACCACATTTTCTTCACAGGCGGTCAGTCCGCGGCCAAGGCGATTCTGCGGGCTGCCGCGGAAACCCTGACGCCCGTGACCCTGGAGCTGGGCGGAAAATGCCCGGTCTATGTTGACGGTGGGGCCGACCTGGCCAAGACGGCCAAACGCATCGCCTGGGGCCGCTTTATGAACGCGGGCCAGACCTGCGTGGCTCCGGACTACGTCATGGCTACCCCTGAGGTGCTGGCGGCCCTGGAGCCCGAACTGGTCAAGGCGATCGGCGAGCTGTTCGGAGATGACCCGGCAGCCAGCGAATCATATGGGCGCATTGTCAACCAGGGCCACTTCGACCGTCTAGCGGCGCTGGCGGACGGCAGCGAAATCCTGCACGGCGGTCAACGAGACGCGGCCAGCCGCTATTTCGCACCAACACTGCTGCGGGCCGGGACGGGGGATGCGGTGATGCAGGAAGAGATCTTCGGGCCGCTACTGCCTCTGGTGCCGGTCAGCGGGCGTGACGAGGCCATCAGCGTCATCAACGCGGGGTCCAAACCGCTGGCGCTCTACGTGTTTAGCACGGACCGTGAGACCAAAAGGGCGTTCGCGGACAGAACCTCCTCCGGTGCCTTGACTTACGGCGTACCGGCGGCCCATCTGCTGGTGCCGTCCCTTCCTTTCGGCGGCGTTGGCGGCAGCGGAATGGGCGCCTATCACGGCGAGCATTCGCTGCGCACGTTTTCCCACGAGCGGGCCACCCTGGACAAACCGCTGTGGCCGGACACTCTTGAACTCATCTATCCGCCGTACGGCAACGTCAAGGACCGCATCATCAACACGGTGGTGGCGCCGTCCGGAAAACGCCCGCGGGCCTAGCCCGGGCAGCACCTGCGGCGTGGCAGCCGGTCTAGCCGGGCCGCACCGGCGCCAGGGTGCCCAGTGTGTCGGCCAGAAGTTCCACGAAAAGCTGCACCCGGGCCGTCTGCTTCTCGTTGATGAGCAAGGCGAAGATATTCCGGGCCAGCCGGATCTCCGGCACATCAAGCACCACCACACCGGCGGGCCGGTGCAGCAGGGCGAGTTCCGGTACCAGCGCCGCGCCCAGCCCGGCGGCGGTCATTTCAAGGCTCGCGTGGAAATCGTCGCTGTGAGCCACCACGCGTGGATGCAGATTGCAGCTCGCGAAGAGCCGTTCGATCACCGTGGCATCGCTGGTGCCCGGGTGGTGCATGATCCACGGCATGTCGGACAAATGGTCCGCGGCCATCTTGGCCTCGGTGCGGATGCCCCAGGCCGCAGGCAGCACCACCCGGAAATCGTCGTCACCGATCCACTGCCGCTTCACCGTGTGCGGCCACGCCAGGCCGGACTGCCCCACCTGGTAAACCAGTGCCACGTCCAGTTCGCCGCCTGTCCTTAGCCCCTGGATAGTCAGGGACGGCTCGGCGACGGAGACCCGGAGGTCAATGCCCAGGCTCTTCCAATCGGGGTTCCGCAGGATCCGGGGCAGCACATAGGTGGCCAGGCTGGGAAAGATCCCGAGCCGCAATTCCTGGCTGGTGGTGTCGTGCGTCCTGGACGCGGCTGCCATCAGCGCTTCGATGTCAGTGAGTACCTTGGCGGCATGCCGGGTCATCACCACGGCGGCCTCGGTGGGAAGGACACTCCGCGCCGAGCGCTGGAACAGGTCCACACCCGTGTCGCGTTCCAGCGCGGACATCTGCTGGGAGACTGCGGACGCCGTGTACCCGAGTCTGTTGGCTGCCGCCGCGAAGGAGCCCAGACGTGTGACCTCAAGAAGTGTCCGCAGGTGAACAGGGTTGACCAATAGCTTTCCTTTGCCTCAAGGTGCCGGAACCGCAAGGCACATCAGGGGGAATCCACGGGCAACCCGCGAATCAGCCCACAATACTCCGGCTGCCGCGGCCAGGAAACTTTTCCATGTTGCGTTCATCACAAAGAGGGTCCCGAGGATGGCTTCGGGACCCTCTTTGTGTGCCCGGGAACACAGCAGCGACACGCCGTCTACAAGGCGACACGCGGAGGATTAATTGTGGCTAAGTAGTCCACAGGGTGTGGATTTCGTCCTAGAAATCGGCGGAAATACGGACATTTTGAAGCACTCCGCCTGTGGATTAAAAGTGCATTAAATGACATAGTTGTAATACATCATCTTGGGGTCCGGCCGGGGGGCCTGCACTACATGTAGTATCGACTTACTGATTGAGCGAGACATCAGCGCAGGACCACAAACCGTATATCGGCTGCGTAAGCAGCCCTCAGGCGGGGCACGTATCGGACATGGATTCCAAGTCGGAACAGCCCACCTAAGTAGAGCAAAGACTTCAACAAAGGGGACAGGGACCATGACCGTTACGGTTTACACGAAGCCAGCCTGTGTTCAGTGCAACGCGACCTACCGTGCGCTGGATAAAAAGGGCATCACCTACCAGAGCGTGGACATTTCACAGGATGCCGATGCACTCGAGCGCCTGAAGGCCCTTGGCTACATGCAGGCTCCCGTAGTGGTCACTGACCAGGACCACTGGTCAGGTTTCCGCCCGGACAAGATCGAGGAACTGGCACTGTCTTCAGTTTCCTCCGTGGCCTAAGGGCCTACCTGCCGGCAGGCAAACAATCAATGCAGCTGAGGTGACTCCCATGGCGGCACAGGCTTTGGCCGAAGCTCCCTTTGAGGCGGAGCCCGTCAATACGACGGACAGCCAGCTCATTTATTTCTCCTCGGCGTCGGAGAACACCACCCGATTTGTTGGGAAACTCGGGCGGGATCTGGCGCGCATCCCGCTATTTCCACGGGACGAACCCTTGCTCGCTACCAGGCCCTATGTGCTGGTGCTACCCACCTACGGCGGCACCGGGGGAGAGGGCTCCGTACCCAAGCAGGTCATCAGATTTCTGAACATTCCGCAGAACAGGCAACTGATCCGCGGAGTGATCGGCGCAGGAAACACGAATTTCGGGGACAACTACTGCATGGCCGGCGATATCATCGCGTATAAGTGCAAGGTTCCGCATCTTTACCGTTTTGAACTCATGGGGACGCCAGAAGACGTTCGCCTGGTAAATCAAGGATTGGACAAGTTTTGGACACGACTGTCTCAGATGCAGAAGTAACCAGGGCCGAAGGCCGGGGCTCCAGCGCCGCTGCCGAAAAGCACAGCGCCGCTGCCGAAAAGGCCGAAAAGCGCGGTACCGCCGTCGAAAAGCCCGAAATGCCGGCTGCCTACAAGGGTCTGGGCTATCACGAGCTGAACGCCATGCTGAACCTCTACGGTCCCAACGGCGAAATCCAGTTCGACGCCGACCGCGAGGCTGCCCACCAGTACTTCCTGCAGCACGTGAACAACAACACGGTGTTCTTCCATGATCTGGAAGAGAAGCTCGATTACCTCGTCAAGAACGAGTACTACGAGCGCGAAACCCTTGACCAGTACACGATGAACTTCATCCGCGAGCTCTACAACCGCGCGTACAAAAAGAAGTTCCGCTTCGAAACCTTCCTGGGTGCCTTCAAGTTCTACACCTCGTACACGCTGAAGACCTTTGACGGCAAGCGTTTCCTGGAGCGCTATGAGGACCGCGTCTGCATGGTGGCACTGCACCTGGCCCGCGGCGACGAGCAGCTCGCGCTGCAGATGGTGGATGAGATCATCGAGGGCCGCTTCCAGCCGGCCACCCCCACTTTCCTGAATGCCGGCAAGCGCCAGCGCGGCGAGCTGGTCTCCTGCTTCCTGCTCCGCATCGAAGACAACATGGAGTCGATCGGCCGTTCCATCAACTCCGCCCTGCAGCTGTCCAAGCGCGGCGGTGGCGTGGCGTTCGCGCTGACCAACATCCGCGAAGTGGGCGCGCCCATCAAGCAGATCGAAAACCAGTCCTCCGGCGTCATCCCCGTGATGAAGCTTCTCGAGGACAGCTTCTCCTACGCCAACCAGCTCGGTGCCCGCCAGGGCGCCGGTGCCGTGTACCTGCACGCACACCACCCGGACATCTACCGCTTCCTTGATACCAAGCGGGAGAACGCGGATGAGAAGATCCGCATCAAGACCCTGTCGCTCGGCGTCGTGATTCCGGACATCACCTTTGAACTGGCCAAGCGGGATGAGGACATGTACCTGTTCTCGCCGTACGACGTCGAACGCGTCTACGGGATGCCGTTCTCGGACGTCTCGGTCACCGAGAAGTACTACGAGATGGTGGACGATTCCCGGATCAAGAAGACCAAGATCAAAGCGCGCGAGTTCTTCCAGACCCTCGCCGAGATCCAGTTCGAATCCGGCTACCCGTACATCATGTTCGAGGACACCGTGAACCGGGCGAACCCGATCGACGGCAAGATCATCATGTCCAACCTGTGCTCCGAGATCCTCCAGGTCTCCCAGCCCACCACGTACCACGATGACCTGTCCTACGACCAGACCGGCAAGGACATCTCCTGCAACCTGGGCTCGCTGAACATCGCCAAGACCATGGATTCGCCGGACTTCGGCCTGACCATCGAGACCGCCATCCGGGCGCTGTCGGCTGTCTCGGACATGTCCAACATCACCTCGGTGCCCTCCATCGCCCGCGGCAATGACCAGTCGCACGCCATCGGCCTGGGCCAGATGAACCTGCACGGCTACCTGGCCCGCGAACGCGTCCATTACGGTTCCGAAGAGGGCCTGGACTTCACCAACATCTACTTCTACTCGGTGGTTTACCACGCAGTCCGCGCCTCCAACCAGCAGGCCATCAAGACAGGCCAGACATTCGGCGGCTTCGAGAAGTCCAAGTATGCAAGCGGTGAGTTCTTCGAGAAGTACATCGCGGAGGAATGGGTTCCCCAGTCCGAGAAAGTTGCGGAGCTGTTCAAGAACATCCACATCCCCACGCAGGCTGACTGGCAGGAGCTGAAGGCTTCTGTCATGGAGCACGGCATCTACAACCAGAACCTGCAGGCCGTTCCGCCCACGGGTTCCATCAGCTACATCAACAACTCCACGTCTTCGATCCACCCGGTGGCCTCCAAGATCGAGATCCGCAAGGAAGGCAAGCTGGGCCGCGTGTATTACCCGGCGCCGTACCTGACCAACGACAACCTGGAGTACTACCAGGACGCGTACGAGCTGGGCTACGAGAAGGTTATCGACACATACGCCGCTGCCACCCAGCACGTGGACCAGGGCCTGTCCCTGACGCTGTTCTTCAAGGACACCGCCACCACCCGCGACATCAACAAGGCCCAGATCTACGCCTGGCGCAAGGGTATCAAGACCATCTACTACATCCGTCTCCGCCAGCTCGCGCTGGAAGGGACTGAGGTGGACAACTGCGTCAGCTGTATGTTGTAGCTTCAACCTTCGACGGCGGCCAGCCGGCCGCCGTCGGGAGCTTTCTTTAGAAGGAACAAGGGAATGACTGAAAAACTGAAGCTTCTTAGCCACGTTGAGGCGATCAACTGGAACCGCATCCAGGATGACAAGGACGTTGACGTCTGGAACCGCCTGGTCAACAACTTCTGGCTGCCGGAGAAGGTGCCGCTGTCCAACGACATCCAGTCGTGGGCCACGCTGACCCCGGACGAGCAGCAGCTCACCATGCGCGTCTTCACGGGTCTGACCCTGCTGGACACCATCCAGGGCACCGTGGGCGCCGTCAGCCTGATCCCGGACGCCATCACCCCGCATGAAGAGGCTGTGTACACGAACATCGCCTTCATGGAGTCCGTGCACGCGAAGAGCTATTCCTCGATCTTCTCCACCTTGGCCTCCACCAAGGAGATCGACGAGGCGTTCCGCTGGTCCACCGAGAACGAGAACCTTCAGAAGAAGGCCCGGATCGTCATGGACTACTACCAGGGTGATGACCCACTGAAGCGCAAGGTGGCCTCCACGCTGCTGGAGAGCTTCCTGTTCTACTCGGGCTTCTACCTGCCGATGTACTGGTCCTCACGGGCCAAGCTGACGAACACGGCTGACCTGATCCGCCTGATCATCCGCGACGAGGCCGTCCACGGTTACTACATCGGCTACAAGTTCCAGAAGGGTCTGGAAAAGGTCTCCGAGGAGCGCCGGCAGGAGATCAAGGACTACACCTTCGAGCTGCTCTTCGAGCTGTACGAGAACGAAGTCCAGTACACGCACGACCTCTACGATTCCGTCGGCCTGGCCGAGGACGTCAAGAAGTTCCTTCACTACAACGCCAACAAGGCACTGATGAACCTGGGCTACGAGGCCATGTTCCCGGCTTCCGTCACTGATGTGAACCCGGCCATCCTCTCGGCCCTGTCTCCGAACGCCGACGAGAACCACGACTTCTTCTCGGGGTCAGGGTCTTCGTACGTCATTGGCAAGGCTGTTAACACTGAGGATGACGACTGGGACTTCTAGTCATCATCATCATCGGTGGTTGAGCCCATCGAGACCACCGACGAAAGCTCCGCACCCCACACCACGCTCACGTGTGCGGAGCTTTTTTGTGAAGGTAAGGCTCTCAGATCGGGGCTGGATCCGTCAGCGAGTTCTCAAGCTCCTAGACCCCAATCGAAGCGTGAGAGGAATTCGGCATTGGCGCACTTCGTGATGCCACCAATTGATGAGCCGTTCAAGACGCCCTCGCCGTGGTCTCTTGCGGAGCTGTGCAAGTCGGGCAACGATCGGTACCCCACAAGCAGTCGCCACGTTGGTGTGCGAGTTCCTGGAGTTTATATATTGCGGGAATCGCAACAAAGTCTTCAAAATCGACTATTGATCTTAATTTGTCTTCCACATGAGTAGCTCCGAGCTTGGGAGCGTTGAGAGCATTCCACGATATCCATGCTGCCCCTGACGTCAGGTGGTGACCGCAATGAAGTCTATCCAAGTCGTCTATGGTCAATTCTGCGTCTTCCAGAACGGAAGGAGGTAACGCATCGGCACCTCGCATCCTCAGAGTCAATTCGTGACGGACTTTATCCATATCAAGCTCCAAGCCGCTCCCTGAGAGGATTCGTTCGAGCGGAATGTCTCTGAGGGGTGGTTTATCGGGAGCATCCGCCACCGCGGCGCGGGCGAGTGTCCGAGCCGCAGCGAGCTGGCGCTAAGGTGCCGCAGGAAGAGTCGCCGTCGTTGGAGGCGGCCAAGCCGGGACGCAAGAAGCGGATTCTCGTCGGCGTAGCCGCCATCGTGTTGCTGGCCGGCGGCACCGCAATCGGCACCACGCTGCCGGACCCGAAATCCAGCGAAGCCTATGTGGCGATGTCAGGGGAGAAGAAGGCTGCGGAGTCCGAGCGCGACTCCGTCAAATCCAGCTACGACTCGGTGAAGTCGAAGTACGACACGCTCCAAAACAAAGGTCACCGCACGCGAGACTGAGGTGGGCAAGGCCGATGCTGCGGTGAAAACAGCCGAGGCCGCCGTCAAGAACCGCGAAGGAGCCGTGACGGGTGCCGAGAAGACCAAGGCTGCAAATACGGTGGCCGACGGGACCTGGACTGTGGGGAAAGACATCGAACCGGGGACGTACCGGGCCGCTGCCGACGTCGGAAGCTCCTGCTATTGGGGGATCTACGCAGGCGGGAGCAACGGCAGCAACATCATTGACAACGGCATCCCCGGCGGCGGCCGACCCACGGTGGTCCTCTCCGCCGGACAGGACTTCAAGTCCAGCCGCTGCGGCAAATGGGAAAAGCAGTAGGGCGCGCATTACTTCGCGCAGACCAGACACAGCCTCGCTTCACGCGGTCACAATACTGAGAACACCGGCATAAACACCTATTGTTCAGGTGTCCGTATCATTTTAGAAAAATTGGGGAATCAATGAGCATTAATAATGAGCAGCCTCCTGCCTACGGGACGGTACCTGTCGCGGGGTACGGTATCCCACAGGGCTCTCTGGCCGGGACCCAGATTTACCAGTTCAAGGGCGGCGCGGCCACCTGGTTTGGCACGCAGCTTCTTGGCATCCTTATCACCGTGTTCACCCTTGGCATCTGCTACCCCTTCGCCGTCGTCCTGATTGAACGGTGGCGTGCCAAGAACACCTATCTCCAAGGCCGACAGCTGCAGTTTGTTGGATCCGGCTGGGGAATCTTCGGATTGTGGATCAAATGGTTGTTGCTCTGCATCATCACTCTCGGCATCTACACCTTTTGGGTATACCCGCGGCTGATGCAGTGGAAGGTTGAAAAAACTGTCTATGCGTAGTAGGTCGTGGCCACCGAGTATGACGACCGTGATTTCTAAGGCTCGTTCATTGAGCTTGTCGAATCCCTGAGGTGATTATTGAAGATTCACTTATAGAACCAGTGCGGCAGCCCATGGGCTGCCGCACTGGTTCTGGTGGGCCCCGTACTGGAGACCCCGTGCTCACGCCCGGCTACTCAGGGAGCTCCGCGTAAATGGCAGCGCTCACGAACTCGATGCCTGAGAACGGCTCCTCTCCTTCAACCCATGCGTCATGTCCTGCCCATGCGTCATGTCCTGGCGGGATGCTGTAAGAATCGCCAGGGCTAAGTTGATTCGGTTTCCGCCGGAAGTCTCGACGACCAGACGGCAGGAAAGGGACTGCCCCGGAATTCGTTGACTCTCGGGGTTTAGTGTTGCTAGGCGGCTTTGAGGCCGGTATTGATTGTCTCAAACTCGACCGGGGTTAGCCGCCCCAGGCGCCGCTGACGGCGTTTCCGGTGGTACGTTTTCTCGATCCAAGTCACGATGGCCAGGCGCAGATCCGCCCTCGTGGACCATCGCTGGCGATCCAGGACATTCTTCTGCAGGAGTGAGAAGAATGACTCCATGGCGGCATTGTCGGCGCACGCCCCGACCCGCCCCATCGATCCTTTCAACCCGTTGCTCTTCAACGTCCGCACGAAGGCATTGGAGCGGAATTGGGAACCGCGGTCACTATGAACCACCGTTCCCTCCGGATCCCGTAGCGCTATCGCGTTGTGGAGGGCCGAGACGGCCAGGGACGCCTTCATCCGGGAATCGATGGAGTAGCCCACGATCCGGTTGGAATAGACGTCCTTGATGGCGCACAGGTAGAGCTTGCCCTCGTCGGTCCGGTGCTCGGTGATGTCCGTGAGCCATAGCCGATCCGGTTCCGCCGCGGTGAATTCCCGACGAACGTGGTCATCATGCACGGGCGGGCCGGCCTTACGGGTCAGACCGCGCTTCTTAGCGAACACGGACCAGATCTGCTGGCTGCTGCACAGCCGCGCCACCCGGTTCTCTCCGGCGCTGAAACCCTGGCCCTCAAGCTCGTCGGCGATGAACCGGTACCCGAACGCCGGATCGTCCCGGTGGACGTCCAGCGCCGCGTTGATCAGGTGGGCATCGGACCAGTCGCGCTCAGTGACGGGCGCGGCTTTCCATGCGTAAAAGGCCTGTTTGGAGAACCCCAGCACCCGGCAGGCCACCGCGACGGGAATACCATCTGCGGCAAGGTCAAGGACCAGCGGGAACTTCATTTTGGGGGCAGCTCCCGGGCGAAGAAGGCCGCGGCCCGCCGGAGGATCTCGTTCTCCTGTTCCAGCAGCCGGATCCGCTTCCTGGCATCCCTGAGCTCTGCCGCTTCCTTCTCCGTCACTCCGGGACGGGCGCCGTCCTCGATGTCGGCCTTCTTGAGCCAGTTATGCAGGGTTGCTTCGGAAATCCCGAAGTCTTTAGCGATCTGCGAGATCGGGGCTTCGTGCTTGCGTGCAACCGAGACCACGTCACGGCGGAACTCGGCGGGGAAAGGCTTGGGCATGTTGAACATCCTTGCTGTAAGGACTGGATCCTCACAAGTCAGGAGTCAAGCAAACCCGGGGCAGTCCCAAACACAGCGCCGGCCCGGTTCAAATTTGAAGCGACCGACGGCTTAGCCGCCGACGGACACGATGTCCACCTCCCTCTTTCGGTAGGGGAATTGGGCAAGGCCCGTTTGGATCCGCATGTGCGAGCCGGACGGTAGAAGCGGCTGGGGCCTGCCCTGAGCACGTCAGGGGCAAGGCCAACGCACGAATCGCTTAGGCTGCCAGCCTTCTCAGATCCCTGCGGGTTGCCGATACCCGGCGGGCTGTTCCGCTTACGGGAAGACGGACGTACGCTAGGGCTGGGAGGTGGTTACCATGGAGGCATCCTTGGGAGACCGCATTATCATCCGGGGAAAGACGGTCGAGTCGTCAGACCGACACGGTGAGATCATCGAAGTAAAGGGTGCAAATGGTGCGCCGCCGTATCACGTCCGATTCGACGACGGCCACGAGACAATCCTTTACCCGGGTGGAGATTTCGCCGTCGACCGGAGTCAGGCACCTACTACCTGAAACGCTCTGATCTGGTGCTGGCAATGGTCGGACTTACCTCTGGGCATTGTCTACTCTCTCTATCCGAGGAGTCGCTTGGCCGATCCCTGGCGTGGTGCCGGAGTTCGCGCCGGTGCCAGCGGACGGGTCGCCTTGAAATGCGGCCCACGAGACCTGGACTGTCGGGAAGACACCGAGGCCGGACCCCTCCGGGCAATTGCCGCCGTCGAAAGCGCCTCCTGCTGGGGACGACGCACACGCCGGTAACCGTGCTAACACCCTGGAGATCCGGGTCCCTATTGTGCAACGCGTTGCACAATTGATCACCGTCGTGGACCTCATTGCTCCGTGGGTTCCGGGCATCGCTTCCGATGTGGCGGTAGGCTGACGTGCTATGTCCGGGTTTGTTTTCAAAGTGAAGCTCCCGATCCTCGCGGTGATGCTGCTGGCGGCTCTTCTGTGTTCTGGTTCGCTGCTGCCTGCGGCGGCCGACGACGACGCACCCCCAGGTGGGTTTCCGTCCTGGCAGGAGGTGGAGAATGTCCGGCAGAACGAGGGCACAAAAACCACTGAGATCACCCGAATCAACGAATTGCTTGGCGGGCTGCAGACAGAATCGGAGAAACTCGGGACCGCGGCAGTCGCCGCAGCTGCAGAATATGCGGTGGCCGATTCCGCACTGACCCGGGCCAAGGCCAAGGTGGAGGGACTCACGGCACAGACCGGGCGGGCCAACGCTGAGCTGGCCAGGTACAGGAAAGAAACCGGGGCACTTGCCGTTCAGGCCTACAAGAACGGGGCAACTAATCTGGGCTTCTTCGCAGCCCTGGATGCCATCCAGTCCAACAGTCTGCAGGGCCTGAACGTGATGCAGATCGTGACGGACAAAACGACGGATCTGGTGAACAAATCCGCGGCTGCTGAAAAAACGGCCCAGTCGCTGGCGGATCATGAGCAGGCCGCCAAAGCGGTGAGGGAACGCCTGGCAGGCGAGGCAAAAGAAAAGCTGGACGCCGCCCAGACCGCCCGTCACGCCATGGACACCCAGATTGCCCAAGAGCAGCGGCACGGCCAGGAGCTCACGGCCCAGCTCGCTTCCTTGAAGGGGACCACAGCTGAGGTTGAGGGCCAGTACCGGGAAGGGCAGGCAGCACTGGCGGCCTACGCGTCGGCCCAGGCAGCGAAAAGCGCTGCGGCGGAGGAACAGGCACGCCGGCAGGCGGAAGCCGCTGCAAAGGCGGCAGCGAATGCCAAGGTGCCTGTCACTGTTATTCCGGCCCCTTCAGTGAACAATCCAGTGCCTCCCGCCATAGTGTCCCCGGCGGTGCCTGGTGGCGCGGTCAACGATCCAGCCGGAGCACAAAGCTATGCCTCGGCCCGTTCAGGTGCCTATGGTTGGGGCCAGGACCAGTTTCAATGCCTGGTGAAACTGTGGACGCAGGAATCCAGCTGGCTGACCACAGCAACCAACCCGTCGTCCGGCGCCTACGGCATAGCCCAGGCGCTTCCGCCGGGGAAATACGCCAGCGCGGGCAACGACTGGATCAGTAATTACCATACCCAGATCGACTGGGGACTGGGGTACATCCGGGACCGCTACAGCTCACCCTGCGGTGCATGGAACCACGAGATATCCCTAGGCTGGTACTGAAACTCTCTCGGCACGAAGTGAGGGTGCCACGCGTTCTGGCACGAGTCCATCTGGACCAGGTTGGATGCAACCCGACAACTTCCGTAGTTGGTGACTCTTGAACATCCGGCGGTGTAGGCGTAGAAGTGGACTGCCGGGATTGCCGCACACCCCAGGGAGAGAATTTCATGGCTGACACAGTCCAGTCCGCAGACGGAACCACCATCGCGTACGAGCACACCGGGAGCGGGACTCCCCTCATTGTCATAGGCGGGGCGCTGAACACACGCCAGTCGGCCGCTGCACTGGTGCCACTGCTCTCAGCGGACTTCTCGGTGGTCAGCTACGACCGCCGCGGACGAGGTGAGAGCACCGACACGGCGCCGTACGCCGTCGAACGTGAAATTGAAGACCTTGCCGCACTGGTGGCCGCGGTTGGAACCCCGGCGGTCGTGTACGGGCATTCCTCCGGAGCCATCCTTGCCCTGGAGGCCGGCGCGGCTGGCATCCCTGTCAGCAAGATCGTGGCTTACGAGCCGCCGTACCTCACCCGGCCGGACGCTGGAGAATCCTGGGAGCTGTTTGCAGAAAAGGTGCAGTCCCTGGTAGATCAGGGGGACCAGGGTAAGGCTGTGGAGGAATTCATCCGGCACACAGGCGGGGACTTTGATGAGGGCATCAAACAGGCTCCGTGGTGGCCTGCCCTGACGGCATTGGCGCACACTCTGCCCCACGATCTGGCTCTCACCGGAGACAGCATGGTCCCGGCGGAGCGGCTTTTGCGGATATCCGTTCCGACACTTGCGCTCTACGGCGGTGCGAGTCCTGCATGGGCGGAGGCTTCCGCCGCTGCGGTGGCGGCCGCCGTCCAGAACGGCCGCAAGGAGGTCATCGAAGGCCAGAACCACATGGTGGCCAACGAACTCCTGGCGCCGGTTCTGCGCGACTTCTTCAGCAACCGCAGGGCAGCCGACTGATGGCCAGACTACGGGTCCACAATCTGGCGATCTCGCTGGACGGTTATGCAGCCGGACCGCACCAGGACGTCACCCACCCGCTGGGCGTGGGCGGGCAGCGACTGCACGAGTGGGTGTTCGGTACCGCCACAGGGCGGCGTATGACGGGCGACGACGGCGGCAGCACCGGTGTTGACGACGTCTTCCTGGAACGCGGTGACCAGGGGATCGGCGCCACCATCATGGGGCGCAACATGTTCGGGCCCCACCGCGGACCGTGGGAAAACGAAGACTGGACGGGGTGGTGGGGAGACAATCCGCCGTACCACCACCCCGTATTCGTCCTGACCCACCATGCCCGGCCACCGGTGTCCATGCAGGGCGGCACCACGTTCCACTTCGTCACGGACGGCATCCACGCGGCCTTGGACGCGGCTCTTGATGCGGCAGCCGGAGGCGACGTCCGGCTCGGCGGCGGGGCGGCAACCGTCCAGGAGTACCTGCGGGCCGGGCTGGTCGACGAGCTGCACGTGGCCCTGGTGCCCGTGCTGCTGGGCAGCGGCGAGCGGCTCTTTGACAACCTCGACGGCGGTCCTGCGGGTCTCCAGTTAGCAGAGTTTGTGGCCTCCGAAGGAGTGGCGCACGCCCGGTTTGTTCGATGAGGATTTTGTGCGGTGAGAATTGGCCGGTGCATGCCAGACTGGATTGATGGAACATCTGACCGCAGCCACGTCCAGCGAGCCCCCGCGGTTCCACGGACCCAGGGATCCCGGGGATGCTTGGGTTGAAGGTGACCAGGAGCGCTTTTGGGGCCTGTTCGGTGCTGCCGGTGTCCTGGTACACGACTCCGGCCAAGGCGTTCTGCTCCAGCATCGCGCAGTCTGGAGCCACAACGGCGGTACCTGGGGTCTCCCCGGCGGGGCTCTCCACGAGGGCGAGGACGCTGTAAACGGAGCACTCCGTGAAGCCCGCGAAGAGGCAGCGGTGCCGTCCGAGGCTGTCCGTGTGCTGTTTACCTCCGTGTTCGACGTCGGTTACTGGTCCTACACCACCGTCGCCGTACAGGTCATCAGCTCTTTCGAACCGGCCATCACTGACCCCGAGAGCATCGAGCTGCAATGGGTACCGGTCGCCGACGTTGGCCATAAGGAGCTGCACCCCGGCTTTGCCGCGGCGTGGCCGGCGCTGCGCCGCTCCCTGACACATGTCACGTGAGCGATGCCGGCGAGTTCATCGATACCGCCCTGCAGCGCGAAGGGGATTGGTATCGGGCACAGCAGGCACAAGGGGAAGCGGGCAGCGCGCTCCGGTTCTATGGCTCCTCTGTGGGCGCGGTGCGGGGGACGGTCCGCGATGCCGGCCGCCGTTATCCCCGACTGACGCATGACCAGATCACTGCGCTGGGTTCCGAGCTGTGGGCCATCCCTGTCTTCGAGCGACGCCTTGCCGCGGTTGTCCTGTTGCAATCGAACGTCCGTCTGCTGAAGAACTCCGATCTGACCCGTATCGAGGGATTTGTCCGGGATGCACGACTGCGCGCACTGGTGGATCCGCTCGCCGTCGATGTCATCGGTCCCATGATCGAAGCACTCCAAGGCCGGGGCCTGGTCCGCGCGGAAGGAGTCCTTGACCGATGGGCTGGCGAAGCGGACGTCTGGTTGCGGCGTGCCGCCGTCTTATATCCACTCCGGGCGCTTCGGGCAGGAACAGGCGACCGGGAAGGGTTCATCCGCCGTGCCGCGTCAGTTCTGGCAACAGACCCGGGCACCGGTGAAGACGGAACCGTTGTCCGTGAGGCGGTCTCGCTGGTCCTCCGGGAACTGGCCGCGGCGGGCTGAAACCATGGCGGGCGTAGTGGCTCCCGGCCGGCTCAGTAGTCTTCCCCGTACTCCGCGGTCACCAGGATGGGCAGGTGGTCAGACTTACCACGTGGCAGCGTCTCCACACTTTCAATGTCCAGGCCGAGGGATGTGGCGAAGTCGAAATGCCCCTTGAAGACCTTGTACCGGGTGTAGGTCCGGCGATCGCTGAGCGTCAGGGCGTATCCCGAATTCTTCATGTGGGCATCGAGGTTTTTGGTGAAGAAAGGGTAATTGAAATCTCCTACCATCAGCGTCATTAGCCCGCTGCCCATGGTCAGCAATTCCGCATGCGCAGCATGGATCTGTTTCCGGCGCAGGGAATTAGAGGCGGTCAGTGGTGCTGCGTGGAAGGAACCGATGACCAGCTCATGCTGGGTCTCGTTGTCAATGACGCGTGTTCCGATCAGCCGCTCGTGGGCCGGCGCCAGCACGCGGTCGTGCAAGGACTTCTTCAAAGCAAATGACTTCGTCTCAACGGCCGTGAAGCGGTCTGCACGGTAATAGATCGCCAGCCCGAGCCGGTTTCCTTTGGTCACGTCGGCGAGGTGAAGCGGACCCAGAGTCTCCGGCAGATCACCGGAATCACACTCTTGGAGGCACAGGGCATCGATCTCGAAATTGCCTGCGAGGTGGGCCAATTCGCCGCTCGCCTTGTGCTTGCGCAGGTTGTAGCTAATAACTCGCATCAGTGGAACACCTCTTCCGAGGGTTGCTAAAAGGAACCAGTCACCGAGTCTACCCAGCTGATCGCGCACCACGGAATCATGACGGCCGAGCGCATATCCGTGGCACATTGTTGGGGAACGGGGCGGCCGATCCGGCCCCGGGAACCAGGGCCAGTCACGCCGGGTTCCTTCCGCGGATAGAGTTGGTTGAGATTTAATCGGAACCAGCGAAAGGGTCGACGTTGACCACTGCACTGCCGGAACTTGCCGTGGGCGGCTTCTATTATCAGAAGCTCGGGAATGGACGCTACAGCTCCACCATCCACGCCCAGGGGGCCTGGAACGAGCACGAACAGCACATGGCACCGGCATCCGGACTGCTGGCGGACTGCCTGGAACGGCACGAGCCACGCGGGGACATGCGGATGGCCCGGCTCAGCTATGAGATTCTGGGACTGATTCCCGGCGGCGAGTTCCACATCGACACCACCACGCTCAGGCCCGGTAGGACCATCGAGCTGCTGCAGGCCGAACTGGTGGCAAACGGCCGCACGGCCATCCGCGCAACAGCGTGGCGTCTGGCCACCAGCGATACCTCCGCCGTCGCCGCCGTGGAAGATGCCACCATCCCATCCCCTCATGAATGCGTTCCGTACGACGGCGCCAGCATCTGGCCCGGTGGTTACATCCGCTCTCTCGAGATGCGCGTGGCTGACGGTCACCGCCCCGGCGCGGGGAAGGTCTGGCTCCGCACCGGACATCCGCTGACGGACGCAGAAGACAGCGGAGACATGGCGCGGCTTATGGGCCTGGTGGACACGGCCAACGGGATTGCGGCGCGTGTGACTCCCGGCAAGGACAGCTACGCGTTCCCGAACCTTGACCTGCAGATCCACATGTACCGCAGGCCCCAGGGGGAATGGCTGGGACTGGATAATGCGGTGTCGTTCGGCGCGGACGGAATCGGCCTGACCTCCACCGTTCTCCACGATCTCGCCGGGCCCTTCGGCCGGGCCGAGCAGATCCTGACGCTACGCAGGAGCTGACACCAACAGCCCCGCGGCCGACGGCGGTGAGCCGGCTACCGCCGTCGAGCGCCGGCTGCAGGGCAAATGATGTAGAAGAGCACTGCGTAACCTAAGTTGGGTTTATCCGCCAGCAATCCGCCGACATAACGCCGGTAAAACGGGTTCATGGATTTGCGCCAGACCGCATCGGCAAACGGCGAAGGCGGCGGCGACAACCAGGAATTGCAGAATGACCAAAAGGGAGCTTAGCAACATGCAGCATGTGGGCGGATCACGGATAATGACCGTCGTCCGGCAGGAACACTCATTGGGCGCTGCGAGGGACCTCGAGTTCGGTCTGGAGTTGCTGGGGCAGGCGAAGACAGGCCGGATCGGCCCCACCCTGCGGCTGTACCGGCCCGAACCGACGGTTGCCTTCGGCCAGCGTGACACCCACCTTCCCGGCTTTGAAGCAGCGGCCCGGGCCTGCCGCGATCACGGCTTTGAACCCTTGGTGCGCAAGGCCGGAGGACGAGCCGCCGCCTATCACCAGGGAACGCTGGTGATCGACCACGTGGAACCCAATGCGGATGCGATTGCCGGAGCCAAGCGCAGGTTTGCCTTCTTCGGGGAACTGCTGGCCGAGGCTCTCCGGAGCGCGGGTGTCCACGCCGCTGTTGGTGAAATCCCGGGTGAATACTGCCCTGGCGAATTCAGCGTGCACGCCATGGACCCGGAGTTCCCCACACACCTGGTCAAGCTGATTGGTACCGCCCAGCGGGTGGTGGCCGGTGGCTGGCTGTTCAGCTCCGTGATTGTGGTGGAGAACTCCGCACCGATCCGCGGCGTTCTGACGGACAGCTATGCGGCTCTGGGCCTGGAATGGGACCCGGCCACGGCCGGAGCCGTCAACGACCTCGTGCCGCACCTGGATGTCCAGGCCATCGAGAACGCCGTGATCTCCACCTACGCGGGTTACGCCTCCATCCGGCACGCCGGGTTCAGCAGCCTGGAGGCATAACTCCGCAAAGGTGGACGGCAGTCAGTGCCCTCTGGCAATCCATTCCGCCAGCTGCGTGGCCTCGGCCCCGACGGTGGTGGATTCGCCGTGGCCTGTCCGGACCACGGTTTCCGGCGGGAGGGTCAGCAGCTCCGTGCGGATGGCGTCAATGATGGTGGGGAAGTCGCTGAATGATCGCCCAGTGGCTCCCGGCCCGCCCTGGAACAGTGTGTCGCCGCTGAAGACGGTGCCCTCGCTTTCCAGATAGAAGGACGTTGATCCCGGAGAGTGGCCCGGCGTGTGGAGGGCCTTGAGCGTGGCACCAGCCACCCCGAAGGTTTCACCCATTGCGATGGCGGCGTCCGGATCGACGTCCGGGTAAACGCTGTGCCAGAGCATCCAGTCCGCCCGGTGAAGGTGGACGGGGGCCTGCACCAGGTCCCGGAAAACACCTACCGAGCCGATGTGGTCGTCATGGCCGTGCGTGAGCAGGATGGCTTTGACCGCGCGGCCGTTCACCGCCGCCGCGATCGCCGCCGCATCGTGTGCGGGATCGATGACAACGCACTCGGAGTCATTCCCCACGATCCACACGTTGTTATCCACGTCCCAGGTGCCGCCGTCGAGGGAAAACGTCCCGGAGGTAACCAGCCGGTCAATCCTTACGGCACTGTCCTTTACGTCCGCGCCAGCGTTCACAGTTCCACCACAGAGCGCAGCACAGAACCGGCGTGCATTTTGTCGAAGGCTTCCTCGATCTGGTCAATGGTGATCCGCTCGGTCACAAAAGCGTCCAGATCCAGTTTGCCCTGGCGGTACAGGCTGATGAGCATGGGGAAATCCCGGGACGGCAGGCAATCGCCATACCAGGAGGATTTCAGCGAGCCACCGCGGCCGAAAACATCCAGCAACGGCAATTCGAGGGTCATCTCCGGTGTGGGGACACCCACCAGTACCACTGTGCCGGCAAGGTCCCGGGCATAGAAAGCCTGTTTGTACGTTTCGGGACGTCCGACGGCGTCAATCACCACATCTGCGCCGAAACCGCCGGTGAGCTCCCGGATGCCCTCCACCGGGTCGCTTAACGAGGAGTCAACAATGTGGGTGGCGCCGAGTCCCTTTGCCCGTTCGAGTTTCTTGGCATCGATGTCCACGGCAATGATGGTGGTGGCGCCGGCGAGCGCGGCTCCGGCGATGGCCGCAACGCCAACCCCTCCGCAGCCGATGACAGCCACGGAGTCACCGCGCTTGACACCTCCGGTGTTGATCGCGGCGCCGAGGCCGGCCATCACACCGCAGCCGAGCAGGCCGATTGCGGCAGCATCGGCGTCGGGGTCTACCTTGGTGCATTGGCCGGCAGCCACGAGGGTCTTTTCGGTGAAGGCGCCGATGCCCAGGGCAGCGGAGAGCTCGGTGCCGTCCTCCAGCGTCATCTTCTGGGTGGCGTTGTGGGTGTTGAAGCAGTACTGGGCCTGACCGCGGCGGCATGCCCGGCAAGTGCCGCAGACTGCCCGCCAGTTCAAGACCACACGGTCCCCGGGGGCGACATCGGTGACGTCCGGGCCGACGGCGCTGACGACGCCGGTGGCTTCATGGCCTAGCAGGAACGGAAAGTCATCGCTGATGCCACCCAGTTTGTAGTGCAGGTCGGTGTGGCAGACGCCGCTGGTGAGGATGTCAACAAGTGCCTCGCCTGGCCCGGGATCCGGAACCAGGATGGTTTCGAGAGTGGCCGGGGCGCCTTTGGAACGGACTACGACGCCTTTGACTGCATGGACCATGTATATCTCCCTTGAGCATCTCGGAATGCGGACGGATGTCCGCTATCGACATTCCACTGTCTATCACAGCGGGCAGACAGGATTCTAGAGTGTGTTGCGCTCTCCGCTACATGTTGCGCATTGATATACACATGCGAGGGGCCGGGTAATCCGGCCTCGGGGACCATCTGCGGCCGTATGGTTTTGTGAGACAGCTTGTTATGAGCCTTTTCTCGCATGCCCGACCGAAAGAAATATATGCAGCAGTTCAGGGACGAAGCCGTTGAGCTGGTGAGTTCCTCAGGCCGTCCGATCGCCCAGGTGTGCGTCGATATCCGGGTCAACGTGGGCACGCTGGGCAACTGGGTGCGCAAGTACCGGAGGATCATCCGGAACGGTTCGCCGCCGGCGAGGAGAAGGCACCCGTGTCCTGGGAGGAGCAGCAGAAGGCGTTGGGGGAGATTTCCAAGCTGAAGCAGGACGTTGAGTTCCTGGGAAAAGTCAGCGCCTTCTTTGCAGCGATGCAACGGTAGAGGAGTTCTACCGGTTCATCGAAGCGGAGAAGGCGAACCATCCGATCGCGTGGTTGTGCCGCGCCTTGAAGGTCTCCGGGGCTCGTTCTACCGGTGGCGTAACCCGGCCGGCCCGTCGCCGCGGGCTGTGCGGCACGAGCAGTTGGCCGCTGGGGTTACCGGGTTGTTCGAGATAGATAAGGGCCGTGCCGGCCGTGACCAGCTGACCCTGATGCTCAATGCCAAGGGCGTGGAGGTCTCCGCCCCGACGGGGGGCGCGATCATGCGCTAGACGGGCCTGCGGGCCGTGCGCACCAGGGCGTGGAGGTCTCCGAGCACCGGCACGCCCGGACCCTGCTGGGCATGCCCGGCTTCGGTCCGGTCCTCGCCGCGGAGTTCCTCGGCGCCACCGGCGGAGACCTCTTTGAAACCGCGGACCGGTTCGCCGGCGTCGCCGGACTCGCACCCGCACCCCGGGACTCCGGCAGGATCACCGGCAACCACCACCGCCCCCGGCGCTACGACCGCCGACTCCTCCGGGTGTTCTACCTCTCCGGGCTGGCGGCCCTGAAAAGCTGTCCCGCCTCCCGGATCTACGACGACCGCACACGCACCGAAGGTAAAACCCACATCCAGGCCATGCTCTCCCTGGCCCGGCGCCGCCTCAACGTCCTCCGGGCCATGCTCCGCGACGGCACCACCTACACCCCGGTCCCTGCGCCGGCAGCCCGGCTGGCCGCCTGACCCGTTAATCTCTGGCACCCCAGTGAACTGCAGCCGCCACGGGGGCACGACTGTCCTACAGTTGGGTGCCGTAGATGAATGCCTTCGCGTGGTCTACGGCCTTTCTGAAGGCATCGTTGCGGAGGGTGATCTGTTCTTCGGTGTTCGTCTTGCCTGCCTCGGTATAGGGGGTGTGCCCGGGGCGCAGTACCCAGATGTCCCCGGCGGGCGGAAGGTAGAAGACGCCGAAGGATCGGTGCCCGGGGTCTTCGGCCCAGATGGGGACCACAGCTACCGCAGCACCGGTGTCCGCGTTGATCCATTGGGCCCGGGGCAGGGGTTGTTCGTGGACTTCGGGGTCCAAGAACGGGGCCGTTCCCTTGCCCCAGCGTTGTTCAAACCGTTCGTAAAACGCCGGCATCAGCTGGTCATCGTACGGATGCCAGGCGCTCATGGCAGTTTCCTTTCCAGTCGGTGTGGTGGACGGTGCGGCGGACGGGGAGGCCGTGTCGGATTCATCGGTGTATCCACAAGAGAATCCGGTACCCGCCTAGGGCGGCGGGTGGTTCAGTCTTGCTGCCCCGATCAGGGTCCAGTCGGACGGTTCTGGCGAGCCGCTGGCCTGCTGTCTGCGGGCCGGTGCGGAGGTCCAGGCTCCGGCAATGGAGGCCTCTGCCGCTGCCGGTCGAGGGCGGGCCGCTTACCGGGGTCCCCCAGGACGGCATAGGCGTCCATGATGTCGTGCAGTTCCTGTGCTCTGGACTCCCGTTCTGCGGGCACGGCTTCGGCCGGGGTGGTGTCGGGATCATGGGTGCGCATCAGGGCCCGGTAGGCGCGTGTTACGTCACCGGCGGTCCCTGCTGGACCCGAGTGGAGAACGTCGTATGGATCCGGGCTGTGTTCTTTCATGGTCCGGGTTTTTCGTCTGCTGTTCGTTTCCTGTTCGCGCCAGGGGCCCCGGGAGGGCTGGGTGCTGACGTGTGGGGATGGTCCCCGGCCCGTGGGGCCGGGGGACCATCGGTGCGGGAGGCATCGTCGGGGGCCGCTTATTTCGGTGCGCAACTGGCGCGGTGGCGTGGCTACTGTGTGCATCGCCCTTTTACTCTTACGGCGGCCGGTCCAATGCTCCCGGTCCTGCGGGCCTGACCCTGGGGATCAGGCGTTGATTTCCTGGCGCTGGTTCTTCTCGGATGCGATCTCGATGCGGCGCGGTTTGGCCTTTTCGGCCACGGGGATCCGCAGCGTCAGCACCCCGGCGTCGTAGCTGGCCTTGACGGCGTCGGTATCCAGGGCATCGCCGAGGATAAGTTGGCGGCTGAAGACACCGCGGGGCCGTTCGGCGGCGATCAGTTCCGTCTTTTCACCCGCCGGGTCCTTGCGCTCGGCCTTCACCGTCAGGACGCTGCGTTCGATATCGATGTCCACCGAATCGACGGCAACGCCGGGCAGGTCGAAGGCGACGACGAATTCTTCCCCGTCCTGCCAGGCGTCCATAGCCATGGCGGCCGGCCGGGCTGTGGTGCCGAGGACCTGCTGGGCGAGCCTGTCGAGCTCGCGGAACGGGTCGGTACGCATCAGCATGGTCTCCTCACTCCTTACAAATCGTTCCTTAATCATTCAGTTCCAGGCGCTTATCTGTTGTGGCTGGAATATATTTTTATAGCACTGGAGTGAAACTGGCGCAACGGGTTTTTCCAGGGTTTTGATGAGGATCTGATGGAGCCAGACACCGGGAGAAGGACGGCGGTATATGCCATCTCGGTCGCCGCCGAGATGGTGGGGACAGGTCAGCAGAACCTCCGACTTTATGAGCGCAAAGGCCTGCTGGAACCCGGGCGGACAGTCGGGGGAACACGCCGCTACAGTGAACAGGATCTGGTGACCCTGCGCCGGATCAGCGCACTGCTCGAGGATGGTCTGAACCTGGCCGGTGTCCGCGTCGTCCTTGAACTTGAAGCGGCCAACAGGTGCCTGCAAATGCAATTGGCTGCCGCCCGGCACCGACGGGGCTAAGTGTTTTACCCACGGAGGTTAGTGACATGCGGCGTGGCTAAGCCTTGATCCACCGAGCGGCCTGAGCAGATGGTCTGAATCCGGTATCGGCGGTTTTGCGGACTGGGGGGCATGCCGGGATGGTCGGCCTTGCTGCCGTTAGGGTTCCACTGGTGGTCCTGGTTGCGCCGTGTGGCTGGTTGGTGTGGGTTCACACCGATTGCGGCGGCGGGTAGAGGTGGTCGAAGAGGGTCTGCCATGGTGTTTGCCAGGGCCAGGCTTCTGGGAGATGAAGGCGGATTTTCCCGGCGCTGGTGGCGATGCGGGCCGGGACGTGGATGAGTTTGCGGCGGATCGTGCCAGTCCTGGCCTTGCCGAACGGACCTGCGGCGAGGAGCCCGGCGGCGCGGGTGAGGTTATAGGCCATGACCGCGGTAACCAGCCAGGCCGAGTTCGCCGCGAAAACACCTGAGGGCATGTGGGCCAGGGCCGCCGTCGCGCGCTGCGCGGTTGAGCCCTACTGGTCGACCTGCACGGCGTCGCGGCCGTTCAGCGGCTGGACCGGCCGGCTGTTGCCTGAATGGGCCGTCCGCAGCGTGGCGATCTGCTCCGCTCCGAGCTCGATGGGCGTCTCCAGCAGCAGCCAGCGCACGCTTTCCGAGCAGGGGGGAGTGGTGAGGCTGCCGTCGTACGCGAAGTGGTCCAGGGACGCCGGGAACAGTGCCGCGAGGTCGACGATGCCGGCCGCCACCTTCTGCCCGCCGGCTGCGGTGGGTGCCGCGTCAATGAACGGCGCCCACGCCGCATTGACGGCCCCCGCTGTGGCGAGGACCCCGACGACGGCGAGCCCGGCGTCGTCGGCCTGGTGGACAAAGTGGAACTCGGCCTCGTGCCGGACGCCGTTCAGCGTGTGCTCGGACGGGGCATGGAAGTGCATCTGCTTGAAGGCGTACTGCTTGCCGCCGACGGTGATGCTCTGGGGCTTGAGGGCGCGCAGCTCGGTGGTGTGGCCGTTGTCCGTAACCTCGACTTCCGACGCCGAGTAGGCCCGGGTGAGCGGCGGCCGGGAGCGCACGGAGCCGCTCCGCACATCAATGGGGGACTGGGCTGTCCCGGACGAGCAGGAGCCGAAGTCGGAGCTCAGGGTGCCCCAGTTTTCGGTCCCTTCGGCCCCTTCGTAGGACCAAGAATGGGGCGCCTGGGAGGATGCCGCGGTGCCGGTGCCAGTGCCGGGGGCGGACTTGGTGCAGGCTGTGACAAGTGCCAGCAATCCCAGGCCGGATCCAACAATCAAAGACTTCCTGGTCATCATCGTGGCGCTGCGCATTTCCATCCTTCGGTTTGTCGTGGGCCAGCGGGGAGGGTCCGGGCTGGACATAAGACAAGTACCACGGGAGGTGGCGGCGGGTCTTGTCACATCTGCTCCCAATCCTGGGCCGGCGCCGAACCAGCGGACGAGGGCCGCACTGACGTGACGCCGTCGTCGTTCCCGTGAAGGCGGCGGTCAGCGATCGGCCACTGCGAATTCCGGCGCGGGGTGATCTCCAAGCCTTGGTCCACCGATGACGATCGGGGCGCTGACGGCGGCCTAACCGAGAATGCCTGTCTTTTCAAGGAAAATGAAGCGCCCCAAGCCCCGATCCACGCATCCAAACAAAAACGCGGGCCGGCCAATCAGACCGTCGGTGGATCAAGGCTAAGTGACATGAAGACGTGACCTGGCTGAACATGATCTCCGATCAGTCCGTCGGGCTGGCGGCCGAGGGTGTGCCGGGCACGCCGAAGGACACCCTTCACTTTGTGGATCTGCTCTACAACCCCGACGGCGGCCAGCGGCCCGAGGAGCTGATCACCAACCAGGGTTCCTACTCCGGCATCGTGTTCGGACTGGTCACCTTGCTGAGGTTCGACTACCGGCCGGTCCTCGCGGACCTGCCCGACGCCAAGCTCTGGCGGATCAACCGTTCAGCCGACTACGGCCGGCTCGACAGGACCGCCCGGGGGAAGATCGACGTTGAGAAGGTCCGCCGGCATTGGCCGCACATCTGCCGGATCGCCGCTTCGATCCACACCCGCGAGGTCTCCGCCCACGATGTGATCCGCATCCTGCAACGCGACGGCCGTCCGACCGATCTGGGCAACGCGGTGGCTCACTACGGCCGGATCTTCAAGACCCTGCACGTCCTCACCTTCGTCGATGACCCGGCCTACCGCCGGGAGATGAAAGCGATGCGCAACCTCCAGGAGGGCCGCGACGCCCTGGCCAGGCACATCTTCCACGGCCGCGAGGGCAAGCTCCACCAGGCGTACCGTGACGGGCAGGAAGACCGACTCGGCGCCCTGGGCCTTGTGTTGAATTGTGTGACGTTGTGGAACACGGTCTACCTCGACCACGCCCTGACCGCGCTGCGGGAACAGGGCTACCCGGTGCTCGATGCCGATGTCGTCCGCCTGTCGGCGTACGTGCGCCGGCACATCAACGTCCACGGTCACTACTCCTTCCAACTTCCGGACCTCGCCGGCGGCCGGCGCACTCTGCGCGATCCCGACCACCGCGACAGCGACGGGGAGTAAGAAGAGCCTGAGAGGGGTCGCTGCAGAAAACGGATCGCATCGTAGGCTAGTAAGTTGGGTAACAATGTCAACTGAACTCGGACCCAGGATGGCAATCTAAGGCGAGACCATCTGAGTGGGGTGTTGCGTGATCACAAACTAGGCTGGGACCACTGTGGGGAGGTGACTTTCCCCCAGAGTCGTGCTGATCGGAGTTGTTGTGGTGTCTGTTGTTCTTCATCCGGATGTGGCTGTTGCGATTGAGGTGTGTGATCGACTCGGTGCGGGGCGTCTGGCGGTGGCGCCGGAGCCCGACAACGCCGAGTACGGCGCTGTGGTCTCAGTCACCGGCGAGACGCGGTTTCGGGCGGGCAAGCTGACACCGACGAAAGTGGGATTGTTCGTCACGGTGTGGCGGCGCGCCAGTGACGGGTCAACCGAACCATTGTCGGCCGAAGACGGTTCGCAGTCGCTGGTGATCGCAGTTCGAGAGGGCGACAACTTCGGGCTCTTTGTTTTGCCGAAGAGCGCGCTCGTTGAGCGCGGGATCGTTGCTATTAGTGGCGTTGGCGGGAAGCGCGGGTTTCGGGTGTATCCGCCGTGGTCAGCGACGGAAAACCCCCAGGCGAAGCGGTCTCAGAAGTGGCAATGCAGATTCTTCCTCGACCTGGGCGATTGGGACGTCGACCTGCAACGGGCACGCCGTCTCTTTGATGCGACCTAGGCATCGCTACAGAAATCGGCCAATAAGGGGTGTCGGAAAACGACCATCTACCGACACCCCGTCCCTGCCGGCGACACGCCGCGAAATCCATGTCGAAAACGCGCGCCGGAAATCAACGTCGGCAAGCCCTGTGCTACGGGTATTAGCGACACATGTTGATCGGATATGCGCGCGTCTCCACCGCCGACCAAAACCCCGACCACCAAACGGACGCCCTCGCCCGCGCCAGCGGTGCCAAAGCCAGCAGGCCCGAGCTCGACAAGGCCCTCACCTCCGCCAACCGGGCCGGTGACCAGCTCGTCATCACCCGCCTCGACAGACTTGGCCGGTCGGTACTCCACCTCGTCACCCTCGGCGCAGCCCTCCGGGAACGTGGTGTGGGATTGCGTGTCCTCGAGCAGGGCATCGACACCACGACCGCGGAAGGGCTGGCCATGTTCGGGATGCTCTCCGTCCTCGCCGAACTCCAACGAGAACTCATCATCGCCAACACCCGCGACGGCCTCGCGGCCGCCCGCGCCCGCGGACGAACCGGAGGAAGACGCCCCAAACTCACCCCCGACCAGGCCCACCACGCCCAACAGCTCTACGACGCCGGGGACCACACCGTTCAGCGCATCGACGATCTGCTTCAGGTCCCGCCCTCCACGATCTACGGCCACCTCGACAAAGCAAGCATCGGACGACGCCCCACCCCAGCGCCGTGACCCGGCGTAACAGCGGCGCCGACCAGAACCTCTACTACCTGGCCCCACCGGCTTAGCATGACTTTCCGCTTGGTCCTCAAGCCCCCCCAACCCCCGTTGAGGTGGCAGCTCGCGCCCATGTTTTCGAAAGACATGGGCGCGAGCTGCCACCTCAACCTGTTGGCGGGGTACCGGGCGGGGCCACATCGAAGTGCGCCACCACCGTGCGCCGGGACTGCCCGCCGTCGTCGTAATCAACCGTGGAGACCCGGACGCCGTACAGTGCGGACAGCTCCCGGGCCGTGAGCAGCTGGGCAGCCGTGCCCGCCTGGACGCGGTCCCGGCCCATCAGCACCACCGAATCTGCCAGATACAGGGCGTGGTCCGGGTGATGCGTGCTGAGCAGCATGGACAAGCCATCCGCCAGCAGCTCACGCAACAGTGTCAGTACCCGGGCCTGGTTCTTCAGGTCCAACCCGGTGGCGGGCTCGTCCAGGACCAGGATGGGGCAGCCCGCGGCGATGGCCCGGGCAATCAGCACCAGTTGCTGCTCGCCGCCGCTGAGTGTGGGGAAGAGCCGGTCCGCCAGCGCGCCGATGCCAACCCGTTCCATCGCCCGGGCCGCCGCCGCGGTGTCCGAGGGACCCGGCGAACGGAAAACTCCTACCTTCCGGGCACGCCCCATCAGGACCATGTCCAACGCCCGGTACGCGAATGCGCTGCCGTGCGCCTGCGGCACGTATCCCACGGTGTCCAGCCGGTGCACCTGGCCCTCCTGCGGCTTGAGCAGGCCGGCGGCACAGCGGACCAGCGTCGTCTTGCCGGCGCCGTTGGGTCCAAGCACGGCAGTGGCGGTCCCGGCCGGAACCGTGAAACTCAGTCCGCGGAACACCCAGCTCTGGCGGGAGTAACCGAAGCCGGCGCCGGCCAGCTCAAGCACTGTCCCAGATCCTGTCCCGGTTGCGCCGCAGCAGCAGGAAGAAAACCGGGGCGCCGATCAGTGCGGTGAGGACTCCCAGCGGGATCTCCCCGGCCGTCGCTGTCCGGGCGATGGTGTCCACCGCAATGATGTACGCCCCGCCCATCAGGAAGGAGACCGGCAGCAGCACACGGTGGTCCGGTCCCACCCACATCCGGGCCAGGTGCGGAATCACCAGCCCCACCCAGCTGATCGCACCGCTGACCGCCACCGCACCGGCCACAATCAGGGCCACCGAGACCAGCACCACCCAGCGCAGCGTCCGTGGCCGCAGCCCCAACGCGGCCGCATCCTCGTCCCCGAGCGAGAGCACATTGATGCGCCAGCGCAGCGCCAGCAGCACAACCGTGCCCACCAGCACCGGTCCCGCAGCCACCAGCACCTGCGCGTAGGTCGCCGATGCCACACTGCCCAGCAGCCAGAAGACAATGGCGGGCAGTGTGGTGAAGGGGTCCGCAATGTAGGTCACCAGGGCAACCAGGGCCGAGAAAAAGGACCCGGTAACCACACCGCCCAGCACTATCATCAGCATGGGTGTGCCGCCCTTGCCCGAGGTGATCAGGACCAGCAGTCCCAGCGCGCCCAGGCCAAACAGGAACGAAGAACCGACCAGCAGCGCGGAGCCCACACCAAGCAGCAGGGCCAGCGCGCCTCCGAATGACGCTCCTGCGGAGACGCCGATGATGTCCGGGCTGACCAGCGGATTGCGGAAAATGGCCTGCAGCGCCGCCCCGCCGATCGCCAGCCCGCCGCCCACCAGCAGGGCCAGCAGCACCCGGGGGAGACGGACCAGCAGCACCACATTCTGTTCCGCACCGCTCACCGGCGACCTGCCGGGCACCAGGCGCGAGGCCAAGGTCTGCACCACATCCCAGAACGGAACGTTGTAGCGTCCCATCGCCAGCGCCAGTAAACCCACAACGACAAGGACGACGGCGGTCCCCGCCACCGCGCCCGGGGCGCGCAGGGCCGGCCTCCGGCCGGAGGGCTGACGCGGGCCGGAGGGCTGACGCCGGTTCAGGCGGCCAGAGGGTTCGCCCGATGCGGGCCTGCCGGGCGGATCCCCGCCGCTCGGCCACCCGGTGCGCGGCTCATGAAGCATCGAATTGCCCGTAGGCGGCCGACCGGCCGTTCACATCGGTCCAAAGGATCTTGTCAATCTGCGCCGGGCTGGGCTGGCGCGCGTAGAGGAAATCGTAGTAGCCGGCCACTTTGCTCCGCAGCTGGGATTTCTGCGGCTGGGGGAAGCTGATGTCCGAAAGCCAATGCCACATCAGCGGGGATTCCTGCCCGGGCGGATCCCACCGGTAGCCTCCCAGCGGCACCTTGTAGACCCGCCGCGCACGCACCGCGGCGATGGTCTGCCAGATGGGGTTGGAATAGATGTCATTGGGCATCGCGCCGTCGAAGTTGCCCAGCAGGATGACCTCCGGATCCCAGGCCAGCACCTGCTCCACGTCCACCCCCACCATCCCGGAGCCCTTGACGCCCTGCTGGCCGGAGGCGGGATTGGTACCGCCCACCAGCTTGATGTAAAAGTCGTTATAGCTGTTGGTTCCCGCCACCTTCAGGCCGCCGGTGAAGCGGTTGAAATACAGGATGCGCGGGCCGGCCTGGGTGCGTCCGATGGCCGCCGACTGTACTTCCTTGAGCTCGGCATCGCTGCGGGCCTTGATCTGCGTGGCCCGGTCCGGTTTGCCGAGCATCGCGGCGAACAGCGCAATCCAGGCGTCAACATCCTGCTGCGTCCCGGTATTGTTCAGGCCAACAACCTTCAGCCCGGCGTTCTCCAGGGGGGCGGTGAGCTGGGAATCGCTCCACTGCACGACGACGTCCGGGTCCAGGGCCCGAACGCTTTCCACATTGGGGGTGAAATCCTGGGTCGCGATGTCATGCGGGATCTTCAGTGCCGCCGGATGGAGCTGGCCCATGATGCCGTCCCGCATCGCGATCCAGGACGCATTGTGCATTGCTGCGAGGTGGTCCGCGCCCTGGTCGACGGCCACCAGCAGGGATGCCGCGGGCATCGGTATGGTCACCACGCGGGTGACGGGCCCGCTGAATGTGATGGTTTTGCCTCGCTGGTCCTTGACACTGATCGGATCCGCGGCCGCCACCGTTGGCGGCTGGGTGCCGGCGGATGAACCGGGCTGGCCGCATCCGGACAGCAGCACCGCGCCACCGCCAAGAATGATGCCGCGCAACACCGAGCGCCGGACAATCTCACCGGGATCCAACGCCCACCTCCTGTACGAGGGAAACGATCGTCTTGCACGCCGGGCGTGCAGGCCTCCAGCATGCACCCGGGTATCAACGCTGTCAACGAAGCGGAAGCTGACCGGCTGGCGGTGGAACCGTCCGGCGGGTCCGCCGGGGGATTCCTTGTGGCCCGCCGGGGGAGATGCTAGCGTCAGGTAACATCCTTAGGGAACGAGGCCAGAACATGGTTATCGATGGCGCCCAATTGTTTGTCCGTTATGCCTACCCGCCCAACTCCCGGGGCAGTTGCGGGCCGCCGGACAGTGACGCCTTGCTTCACTACGGACAATCCGGCGTGACCGACCCGGGACTGCGCGAGCTGGCAAAAGGCTTCGCCGGTGCGTGGCCCTACCTGGAACTCATCGCCGCGGCCACGGGCATCCGCGATCCGCTGGACCACCGCGTCGTCGAGGCCTACTGGGTGGGCAACGCGCTGTTGGATAGCATCGGCGTCACGAATGTTGGCAACTCCATGGAGGAGCGGTTCCGCGCCCGCACCGGACGGCAGTTTCCGCACCTGGTCGAGGGCGTGCTGGCCGGTGGCGTCCCACACCACAGTTTCCACGTTTTTGAGGTCTACCCGTGGCTGGGACTGCTGCGGGATGACCGCCGCTACGCCACGGCACTGAACGTGCTGGACAAATGCCGCATCAGATGGGGCGACGTCCTGGCCATCACCGGAGACGAGGCGGTAGTGCGTTCCCGTCCGCTGGCGTGGGACGGCAGGATCCTCTCGCTCGGCGAGGCCCAGCTGGAAACGGCCAAATATGCAGTGGCAGGCTCCGGCTTCGTGGCCGGCCTGGCGGTGGGGGACGTGGTGTCCCTGCACTGGGACTGGGTGTGCGACCGCCTTACCCCCGGACAGCTGCACCAGCTCCAGCTCTTCACCAGCCGGCACCTGAGGATCGCCAACAGCGGGGTCGAACACCGCGGCACGGCAATCGCTCTGGAACGCTACATCTAGGAAGCGAATTTCAGGCGCATGACTGATTATGGCAGTTTGAATGGGTACCACTTTGGCAGCCTGACTTGAGCCCACCTCGCGACTCGCCGGAGCACTAATCGCAGTTTCACTTGAGCCCACCCCACCGTTGATTCCGTCAGAGCGTTTTTCCGATGGTGGAAGGCAGTGATGGAGTCGAGGGTGGATGTTTTTGCTCAGATCCGGCGGGAAGCTCGAATGGATGGCCTGTCCATCCGGGGATTGGCGAAGAAGTATCGTGTTGCGCGGCGAACGGTTCGTCAGGCGCTGGCATCGGCAGAGCCGCCGAGCCGAAAGACCCCGGTCCGGGGCGCCCCTAAGTTGGATCAGTTCAAGCCAGCCATTGACGAGATGCTGAAGCAGGATCTGGTTGCGCCGCGGAAGCAGCGGCATACCGCTCAGCGGATCTTTGACCGCCTCATCGATGAACACCGGGCAGAGGTTTCGTATTCGACGGTGCGCCAGTATGTGAAAGCCCGCCGGGCCCTGATCGAGTACGAGGCCGGCAAGACATCTTTGGAGGTGTTCATTCCCCAGGAACATGCCCCGGGTGCTGAGGCTGAAGTTGATTTTGGTGAGGTGTGGGTTGATCTGGCCGGGGTCCGCACGAAGTGCTACATGTTCGCGTTCCGGCTTTCCTTCTCGGGGAAGGCTGTCCATCGGGTCTACCCGACGCAGGGCCAGGAGGCCTTCCTGGAAGGCCATATTGACGCGTTCGCCACGATCGGCGGTATACCGACGCGACACATCCGGTACGACAACCTCACGGCCGCGGTGAAGACAGTTCTGGGAACGGGGCGGGGACGGGTGGAGAACGACCGCTGGGTACTGTTTCGATCGCACCATAATTTTGACCCTTTCTATTGCGAACCAGGACTGTCGGGCGCCCACGAGAAGGGCGGTGTTGAAGGCGAAATCGGCAGATTCCGGCGCACTCATCTTTCCCCGGTGCCTGCGGTTGAGTCGCTGGCGGAACTGAACGGGCAGATCATTGCCTGGGACGAGGCTGATGACCGGCGCCGGATCAGCGGGAAACTCCGCCCGGTAGCCGATGACTACGATGCCGAGCGGCCATTGCTCAATCCCTTGCCTGCTGAGGCCTTTGATCCAGGGCTGGTGCTGACTCCCAGGGTTGACCGGTCGTCGCTGATCCGGGTTCGGATGGTGAAGTACTCCGTGCCGGTCCGGTTCATCGGCCGTAGGGTCCGGGTTTCCTTGAAGGCGTCCGAAGTCGTTGTCTTTGACGGACGCACCCCTATTGCCCGGCACGCCCGGGTCGTTTCCCGTGAAGGCAGTTGCGTGGAACTCGATCATTATCTGGAAGTACTCAGAATAAAGCCGGGTGCTTTGCCTGGGTCCACGGCACTGGCGCAGGCCCGGGCCGCCGGCGTGTTCACACCCGCTCATGACGCGTTCTGGGCCGCGGCCAGGCGGACCGACGGTGACTCGGAGGCCACACGTGAGCTGGTCGATGTCCTGCTGCTCCACCGCAGCATGGACGCTGCCGACGTGATCGCCGGCATCACCGCAGCCCTGCAGGTCGGCGCCGTCACAGCTGACGTGGTCGCCGTTGAAGCGCGCCTGGCCGCCTCTGAACGCGACGGTGCGGGGTGGGTCCGGCCCGATTGCGGTTCCGGTGCAATCACGGATCTGCGTGAGCACAAGATTGTCAGTCTCACCCAGCGCCGTCTGGCCGATCCGGCAGCAGTCATTGCCGGCCTGCCGCCGGATAACCGGCCTCTGCCGTCGGTGGCCGGCTATGACGAACTCCTCACCCGCAGAACCACGCCACCCGTCCCGACCGTGCAGGAGAACATCTCATGAGCCCGACCAACCCCGTCGTTGTCTCCAATACCCTGCGCCGCCGCCGCGGGCTGACGGAGGAGGCCGCGACGGCGGCCGTGGATCAGGCCTGCCGGCGCCTGAGGCTGCCCACCATCCGGGCGGTCCTGACCGAGGCACTCACGGTGGCGGGAAAGGAGCAGCTCTCCTATCAGGGGTTCCTGGCAGAGCTGTTAATGGCCGAGTGTGACGACCGGGACCGGCGCTCATCCGTCCGCCGGGTGAAGTCAGCGAACTTTCCCCGCGATAAATGGTTGGGCGATTTCGATTTCGACGCGAACCAGAACATCAACCAGGCCACGATCAATACCCTGGCCACCGGGGACTGGATCCGCAAGGGCCATCCACTGTGTCTGATCGGGGACTCCGGGACAGGCAAATCCCATCTCCTGATCGGCCTGGGCACCGCGGCGGCGGAGAAAGGGTTCCGGGTGAAGTACATTCTCGCCACCAGGCTGGTGAATGAACTGGTCGAGGCAGAGGATGAGAAAGTCCTCGCCAAAACCATCGCCCGGTACGGGCGGGTGGATCTGCTTTGTATTGATGAAGTTGGCTATATGGAACTGGACAAGCGTGGCGCGGAGCTGCTCTTCCAGGTCCTGACCGAGCGTGAAGAGAAAGCGTCTGTGGCGATCGCGACAAACGAGTCGTTCTCCCGGTGGACGAAAACCTTCACCGACCCGCGGCTCTGCGCGGCGATCGTTGACCGGCTGACGTTCAAGGGCACCATCATCGAAACCGGTACCGACTCCTATCGCCTCGCCCACACCCGAACCCAGCAGGCCGCGAGCTGACCGTCCCATGCCGGAGCCTCTCAGGGGTTCCGGCTATGGTTCCGGGCCAAGGACGGCGCAGGGGCTCGGGCCCGGCGGACCGGACCAGTGAGCGAAAAGCCCTGACAATAACAATAAGTCATCCGCACAGCCGATCACCGGCATAATTCCGGAACGAGATCCCGAAGCAAAGGCAGGGAAGCCACCAGCAGGACCAGCCGATGCCCACACCGCGCGGCACTGACCTCTCAGCCGCCATCTGATGGATCACCCTGCACTTGAGGTAGCGGGTGGAGCCGGCGTTGGAGACGGTGGGGTTCTGGTCCCTCGCTGATCTGCGCCGCCGGCGGCGTACACGCGGTCTTTGGCTGACTGGGACATCGGCGGAACTCCGTAAAAGTAGTAGGAATAGTAGTACTCCTCCTACTATCACTTCTGCTCTCTTGCCGCCTTATCCGCGGCAGTCGTCCCGCTGGGCTGTCACGGCTGCGGCACTCAGGGAGGCCACTGCCTGTGGCAGGATGCCGGGAAGGCGCGCACTCAACGAACAGCGCCAGCGACCGTTACCGCCCACAACAATCCTTAGCGGCTACTTTTCCGCGCAATGGTCCCCGGCCCAAGGGTGTGACTGTCGGTTGGGAATGGCGGCTTTTTTACAGTTCACGTGGCGGCTTTAGCTGATACCGATGACCAGAGTTGAGCGGGCCGCTTCGACGACGTCGTCGGTGATGGTGGCCCAGCTCGTTGATTTTCATGACGCGCTCGATTTGGGTGAAAGGCGATGAGGCGGAAGTTGCCGCGGGTGATCCGCGCGACTGCGGCTACGGCTTGGGCGTCGGTGAAGTTCCGGATCAAGTGTCAGGCCAAGTTTGCGCCACCGGCGCTCGAGCACGAAATGGAGTTCGTCCTGAGCGAGCGGACGGTATTCGTGGGCGAAGCCGACGCTGCTGTAGAGCTGGGGATAGCGGCTGAAGAACTTTTCGATTCCAGGCATGCCGATGAGGATCAGGGCGATGTTGTCCCTGTCGTATATTTCGAGCGATGTGGCTAAAACGTTCATATACGACACACCCCCCCCAAGACCTTAGCGTATGAGAAAATCCGTTCTCTGTGGCGACCCCTGCTGAAGGTCTCGATCCCGATGCGGACCCCCGGAGCAATGTGTTCTCCGTCTTCACAAGTCGCCTGCACGGAATGTCAACCGGATGGGGGCCAGAGGGCGTGCATCGTCCGGTTCCTCAGGGATCGGGCCTGGTGTGGCTTTGGTGTCGAGGGATGGGGCATGATGGTTATGCGCGTAGAGGCGTTGTTTGCGAAGGAGGCATCCATGGCTAAGAGGCCAACTGTTTACGACGTGGCTGAACGGGCCGGGGTATCGATCGCGACTGTGTCCTTCACGTTTCGTCAGCCGGACCGTGTTCGGCCTGCCACGAGGGAGACAGTGCTCAGCGCCGCCGCATCGCTGGGATACGTGCCGAGCGCCAGTGCCCGGGGCCTGGCAAACGGGAGGACAGGTGCTCTGGGCCTGTTTGCCTTCGACTATCTGCTCGACACAGCGGACAATCCGGGCGCGGACCAGCAACTGCAGGGCAATGCCGGGATGGCTGAGGGGCGGCGGGATGATCCGAATGAGGATTTCCGGATCTTCCCCGTTTATGTGGACGAAGTCCAGCGGGGCGTGGAGCTCGAGTGCTTGAAGCGAGGCTACGCGCTTATGATCAGCGGTGGGAATCCGTCCTCCGGCGATGCGGTCCTGACGGATATCGCCGGTCGCGTTGACGGGTTGGCGGTCTTTCCCGGGTCCGATCGTGAAGAGGCTGTGGCGCGTGTTTCCCGGCGGATTCCCGTCGTGCAAATCTCGGATTCGTACCGCAGCCAGGAGTTCGATTGCGTAACGGTGGACAATGCCGGGGGGATGCGCGAGCTGGTCCGACATCTGATTGACGTACATGAATTGGCGGACCTTCAGTTCGTGGGGTTGGAGCATTCCCCGGACATACAGGCACGCCGGTCGGGATTCCTTGCCGCCTTGACCGAGGTTGGGTTGACGTCGCCGCAGCGGCCACAGGAATGGTCCCAGGAAAACTATTCCGGGTTTGACTCGGCCTCGGCGTATGTGGATGCACTGCTCGGCCGCGACGCGCTGCCTCAGGCTCTCGTGTGCGCGACGGATGAGGAAGCACTGGCCATAATGGACGCCCTGGCTGCTGCAGGCGTCCGCGTTCCGGAACAGGTTGCGGTCACCGGCTTCGACGGTATCGTTGCCGGACGGATATCCCGGCCTGCTCTCACCACGGTCCGCCAGCCGATGGAGCAGATGGGCCGGGCTGTGGTGGGCATGCTTATTGACCGGCTCGAAAACCCGGATATGAAGCCGGTGCGGCGGGAACTGCCCGTTACTGTGGTCCTGCGCGAAAGTTGTGGCTGCACGCAGCGCTGATCGTTTCGGAAACTTCGGTCCTTGAGATCCGCGGGCAACCGGTACTCCCTGAAGGACCAGATGCAATGCCACAAACTCGTGAACGGGTCCGGAGAGTGTCCACCCCCGGGGCCGGCATTGAGGACGTCGCGCCGGGCCGCCGGCGTATCAACGGCAACTGTATCGCGGGCGGTTCGCGGGCTGCCAAGGTGTCCCGAGCCACGCGCGACGGAGTCGTCGAAGGCGCCGGCAGGCTGGGCTAAGTGGCGTCGGCGTCCGCATCGGGGCTGGCCGCCGGACGTGCCCGGATCATCGGTGTAGTTGCCCAGGACCTGGCTAGCTTGCTCTTCGCCGAATCCATCGAGGCTGTAGGACGAGTCCTGCACCGCCGCAATTACAGTCTGTCCTTCTGCGTTCCAGGGGGAAGTGCGGGAGCCGGATTGGAGATCCACCTGGCGGCGCCCGCAGTGGACGGCGGCCGGATCGCCTTCCGGCGGCTCTGGAGGCAGTCCGGACCGAGGCCCACTGCAATCTGCTGTACGTCGGAGGAAATGGCGGTTGGCCTCATGCTTGAGGCCTGCCGCCGCGGAGTCAGCATCCCGGATGAGCTGTCCCTGATCGGCATCGGCGGCCACCCCGTCTTCGCGGGCCTCGGCTTGACCACAGTCGATTACCGTCCTGGTGAGCAAGCGGAGGTCGCCGTTAACAGGCTGCTGGACGCCATTGAAGGCATGCCGGGCCGAGCTGCACCCAGTCACCGCACCACACGAACTGACCGTGAGGACCAGTACGGCACCGCCGCATGCCCCATCCTGCCACCCCTGACTGCTCGAAGGTCGCCTGCGGCCGCCGGCCAGCGATATCGGCGAGAAGCACTGTCCGCCAGTAGATAGAGCGCGGGGCTGTCGCGGGCCTTCTGGCTGACCGACTCGAGAGCCAGCATATGGAGCTGGTACGGCGGGAACTCCCCGTTGCGGTGGTTCTGCGCGAAAGCTGTGGCTGCACCCAAGCCTGATCGCTTCGCCATTCCTGCGAAAAAACTTCGCCCCAGACCCTTGCAAAGTCAAATAAATGCGCATAGATTGATCTCACCCCAAGATCTACGCGCATTGAACCAGGACGCAAGGTCCATCGGCCGACGCGATCTCCTGCCCAACGACGCTCCGGAACTCATGTTCCGCGGCAACCAATACCTGAAGGACCAAAGATGATCCACTCCAAGGCAAAATACGCGGCCGCCCTCGGCCTTGCCGCAGTCCTGCTCCTGAGCGCCTGCGGCCGCGACAGCGGTACCCCCGTAGGACCCGCCCCATCCACCTCTCCACTTGCTTCCGGCCCCGCGACAGGAGCGATCACCGTGTGGGCGCAGGGTTCCGAAGGAGCCGCACTGCCGGCCCTGGCGAAGGAATTCGAGGCCGCCAATCCCGGCGTGAAGGTCAACATCACGGCCATCCCCTGGGATGCGGCACACAACAAATACCAGACCGCCATCGCCGGCGGCACCACACCGGACATAGCCCAGATGGGCACCACCTGGATGGGCGACTTCAGCAATGCTTTCGACCCGACCCCCGCAGAGATTGACACCAGTGGCGTCTTCCCGGGCTCGGTGAAGTCCACCGACGTGGGCGGGACCAAGTTTGGCGTGCCGTGGTACGTGGACACCCGCGTCGTGTTCTACCGCAGCGATCTGGCCGCCAAGGCCGGCCACGACACCTTCCCCACGGACTGGGAGGGCTTCAAGTCCCTGGCCAAGGACCTCCAGGCTAAGGCGGGCGCGAAATTCGGCGTCGGGCTCCCCACTGGGAGCGTGGCGGACTCCTTCCAGTCCATGCTCCTGTTCCCTTGGTCCAATGGCGCCCAGCTGGTGAACCAGGACAGCTCCAAGTGGACCCTGGACACGCCTGAGATGGCTGGTGCGCTGAAGTACTACAGCAGCTTCTTCAGCGAGGGCATCGCCGACAAGAACCCGGCCACCGGTGCCGGCGCGGCGGAGTCCGCCTTCGTGGACGGATCCGTGCCCATGTTGATCGGTGGCCCGTCAACCATCGGCCAGCTGGACAAGGCCGGCGGCCCAGGATTCTCCGACAAGTACAAGGTGGCCATGGTCCCCAAGCAGAAGTCGGCCACGTCCTTCGTCGGCGGATCCGACCTGGTGGTGTTCAAGAAAACCCAGAACCGTGACGCTGCCTGGAAATTCATCCAGTTCCTCTCGCAGCCCGAGACCCAGGTCAAGTGGTACAAGGCCACAGGCGATCTGCCGGCCCTCCAGTCGGCGTGGAAGGACCAGTCCCTCTCCGGTGACGCCAAGCTGGCCGTCTTCGGTGATCAGCTCAAGGACACCAACGCCCCGCCCTCGATCACGACCTGGACCCAGGTGTCAGCGGCTGCCGACACCCAGCTGGAGCAGATCATCAAGGCCGGCAAGGACCCGGCCTCGGCAGTGAAAGAGCTTCAGTCCACGGCTGATTCGATCGGTACGGGCAGCTGATCATGAGCACCACTTCCAGCCGCACTCCGGCGGTGTCCGCACCCCGGCCCCGCCGGGGTGCGGCGGGACCCTCATCCCGTCGCCGCAGACGGCAGGGGCTCGTTGCCTGGATGTTCGCGCTGCCCTTCGTGGCCACCTTCGGTGTGTTCATGCTGGTGCCGCTTGTATCCTCGTTCGCCATGTCCTTCACGGACTTCACCAGCCGTGACGTGGAGAACCCGGCGGCGGTGGGATTCGTCGGTCTGAAGCAGTACGCGACGCTGTTCTCCAATCCGCAGTTCGTTCATTCGATGCTGAACACCAGCTACTTCGTTGTGGTCGGCATCCCGCTGACCATGGCTGTGGCGCTGGTCCTGGCGGTGGCGCTGAACAGCGGGATCAAACGCTTCCGATCGGCCTTCCGGGTGGGGTTCTACACGCCCGTGGTTACCAGCATTGTGGCGATTGCTGTTGTGTGGAGGTTCATCCTGCAGCCCGACGGCCTGCTGAACAACATCCTGGGCGTTGTGGGAATTCAGGGCCCCGACTGGCTGAACAGCACAACATGGGCCATGCCCGCCATGATCCTGATGGCCGTCTGGCGCAACATGGGCACCCTGATGATCATCTTCCTGGCGGGCCTGCAGAACGTCTCCGCGGAAATGCTCGAAGCCGCCGAAGTGGATGGCGCCAATGCCTGGCAGCGGTTCACCAGGATCACACTGCCAACCCTGCGCCCCACGCTGCTCCTGGGTGCCGTCCTGCTCTCCGTCGGCTACCTGCAGTTCTTCGAGGAACCGTTCGTGATGACCAAGGGCGGGCCGCTCGACTCCACCCTGTCCATCAGCTTTTTCACGTACAACCAGTTCGGGTTCGGCAAATACGGCCTGGCCTCAGCGGCCAGCTATGTGCTCTTCGTGGCCATAGCACTGCTGAGCCTCGTCCAGTTCCGCGCCCTCCGTTCGAAGGACTAGGTGCAGCGATGACGCTTCCCAAAGAAATCACGCGAGCCCCCCAGCTGGAGGAGGAAGCCGGACCCGTGCGGCGGCGCCTGCGGCGGCCCAGCGGCCGGTCCCTCGTCTATCTCCTGCTGCTGCTCGGCGTGGCAGCCACCCTGCTGCCGTTTGCATGGATGCTGCTAGGATCCTTCAAGACACAAGGCGAACTCCTGCGCCGGCCGGTAACCTGGTGGCCGCAGGACGGCACAATCGCCAACTACACCACCTGGTTCACCGACCTCCATATCGGCACGTTCTTCTTCAACAGCCTGATCGTCGCCGTCGTGACTGTGCTGGGCAACCTGGTCTTCTGTTCCATGATCGGCTACGCGCTGGCGAAGATGGACTTTCCGGGCAAACGCCTGCTGTTCCTGGTGGTCATGGTGACCCTGATGGTGCCGGGCGTGGTGACTTTCGTTCCCCTCTTTGTCATGGTCAGCAAACTCGGGCTGGTCAACACCTACCCGGCCCTGTTCCTGCCGTTCCTGGCCGGACCGCTTGGGGTCTTCCTTATGCGCCAGTTCATGCTGGGCATCCCGGATTCACTCATCGAAGCCGCACGGATCGACGGAGCCGGCGAAGTCCGGATCTTCGCCAGGGTGGTGATGCCCCTCTGTGGTCCGCCCCTCGCCACGCTCGGTATCCTGACTTTCCTGGGTTCATGGAACAACTTTCTGTGGCCCCTGGTCGCAGCCCAGAGCGAGGACAAATACACCCTCCCGGTGGCTCTGTCCCTGTTCTCCACCGGCGAAAACGCCACCAACTACGGACTGCTGCTGGCCGGATCCGTCCTCGTCATCACACCCATAGTCGCTCTCTTCATCGTGCTGCAGCGCTACTTCATCCAAAGCGTCGCCGCCACCGGCATCAAGTAACGACCTCACCGCTCTGCAGCTTCAACAATGATCATTTTCAGAAGGAAGACATGTCCTATTCTGTCCAGCTTTACACCGTCCGCGATGCCGTGGAGGAGGACCTGCCAGGCGCCATCAGGCGCCTGGCAGGCATCGGCTTCACCCAGGTGGAACCCTACAACTTCGCCGCCCGCGCCGATGACCTCGCCCGGGCCTTCGCGGACAACGGGATCACCGCCCCCACGGGCCACGCTCCGCTGCTGAGCCAGGACCAGGACGAGATCTTCGCCGCCGCGAAGCGGCTGGGCATCGGCACCGTGATCGATCCCTACGTCCCGGCCGAGCACTGGCAGGACGCCGAGTCCGTCCGCTCCACAGCGGAGCAGCTCAACGCAGCAGCCAGGAAAGGGGCGGAATACGGCATCCGGGTGGGTTACCACAACCATGCCTGGGAGCTGGAGTCCACCATCGAGGGCATGACGGCGCTGGAATACTTCGCCGGGCTGCTGGACCCGGAACTGGTCCTGGAAGTCGACACCTACTGGGCTGCCGTCGGAGGCCAGGACCCCGTGGCCCTGCTGGAACGCCTCGGTGGGCGCGTGATCGCCATCCACATCAAGGACGGCCCCGTGAACACGGACACCAAGGCCCAGTTGCCGGCAGGTCAGGGTAAGATCCCGGTGCCCGAGGTCATCGCCGCGGCGAAAAACCTCGAAGTGGGCGTCGTGGAATTCGACGACTACGCCGGAGACATCTTCGACGGCCTCGCCCAGTCCCTCGCCTACCTGAACACCCTGGCTGCCGGAGCCAAGGCATGAGCACCGCAAGCTCCTCCGCGGCCTCGTCCGCCTCCACCCGCCGGGGTCCGGTTGGCGTCGCCGTCATCGGCGCCGGCAACATCTCCAAACAGTACCTGGACAACCTCACCGTCTTCCCGGACCTGAAGGTCCTGGTGATCGCGGACCTGTTCGAGGACGCCGCCGAAGAACGGGCCAAGGAATACGGCGTTCCCGGGTGGGGCGGCGTGGACGCGGCACTGAACCACCCCGACGTCGAGATCATCGTGAACCTGACCATCCCGGCTGCGCACGTCGAGGTCGCCACCGCGGCCGTGAACGCCGGCAAGCACGTCTGGACCGAGAAGCCGTTCTCCCTGGACCGCGAATCCGGGCTGGCCTTGTTGAAGGCCGCCGACGCGGCCGGGATCCGGCTGGGCTGCGCACCGGACACCTTCCTCGGTGCCGGGCTGCAGACGGCCCGCCGGATCATCGAACGCGGTGACATCGGCACACCGCTGACCGCCCTGACCATGTTCCAGGTACCGGGCCCGGATGCCTGGCACCCGAACCCGGCCTTCCTCTTCGCCCACGGCGCCGGACCCCTGTTCGACATGGGCCCGTACTACCTCACCGCCCTGGTCCAGGCCTTCGGCTCGGTCCGCCGTGTCGCCGCCGTGGGCTCATCCTCCCGCGCCACCCGGGTGGTCGGCTCCGGTCCCAAGGCCGGAGAGGAATTCGCCGTCGAGGTCCCCACCCATGTCTCGGCCCAGCTGCAGTTCGAGTCCGGCGCCTCCTCGCACAGCGTCTTCAGCTTCGAATCCCCCCGCCTGCGAATGGGCTTCGTGGAGATCACCGGCACCGAAGCCACGCTCGAACTTCCTGACCCGAACCACTTCGACGGCGACCTCAAGCTGTGGCGCGCAGGAGACGAGGAACCGGAAATCATCCCCGCCACGGGCTCCGCGAACGGCCGCGGCATGGGTGTCCTGGACATGGCGCGCTCCATCCGAGCCGGAGCCCCGCACCGTGCCACCGGCCATCTCGCCTACCACGTCCTTGACACCATGGTCTCGATCTCCGAGTCCGCCGAATCCGGCGCCTTCGTCGACGTCGAAAGTTCCGCCCCCGCTTCCGCGGTCCTCCCCGAGGACTGGAACCCGACCGCATCCACACTCTAGGGACGCGAATATGACTACCCTCATAAACCCGTCAGTCCGTCCCTTGGGTGTTGCCGCTATCGGCTACGCCTTCATGGGGAAGGTCCACTCGAACGCGTGGCGGAACGTGACCAGCTTCTTCGACGTCCCTGCCTTCGAGCAGAAAGTGATTGTCGGCCGGGACCCGGAACAAGTGGCCGGGGCCGCGGCGAAGTACGGGTGGGCTGAGTCAGCGACCGACTGGCGGCAGGTGATCACTCGAGAAGACATTGACATCGTGGACATCTGCGCGCCCGGCTGGATGCACGCCGAGATCGCCATCGCGGCCCTCGAAGCCGGCAAGCACGTCCTCGTGGAGAAGCCCCTGGCGAACACCCTGGCCGAGGCCGAAGCCATGACCGACGCCGCGCGGGCCGCCCGGCAGCGCGGCGTGCAGTCGATGATCGGCTTCAACTACCGCCGCGTCCCGGCCCTGGCGCTGGCCCGGGAGCTCATCGCGGAGGGCAGGCTCGGGACCATCCGGCACGTCCGGGCCGCGTACCTGCAGGACTGGCTCGCGGACCCGGACTCGCCCATGACGTGGCGGCTGAACAAGGAAATGGCCGGGTCCGGGGCGCTGGGCGACATCGCTTCCCACGCGATCGACCAGATCCAATACCTCGTGGGGGAGCGTGTCACCGAAGCAAGCGGCATGCTCCGGACCTTTACGACACACAGGCCGGGTCCAAGCGGTCTTGAAAAGGTCACGGTTGACGACGCCGTCTGGGCGACCCTTGGCCTGACGGGTGGACTGAGCGCCTCTGTGGAAGCGTCCCGGGTCGCCAGTGGGCAAAAGAACAGCCTGCAGATCGAAATCTACGGCACGTTGGGGGCCATCCTGTTTGATTTGGAATCCCTGAATGAGCTTGGATTCATGGACGCGACACTGCCCGTCCGCGAGCAGGGCTTCCGGCGGATCCTGGTCAACGAACCCGAGCACCCCTACGCCGGTGCGTGGTGGCCGCAGGGCCATGTCATCGGATGGGAGCACACCTTCACCCACCAGATCCGGGACTTCCTTGTGGCGATCGGCACCGGCACCGCGCCGTCGCCGTCGTTAGAGGACGGCCTGAACGTTCAACGTGTGCTGGCCGCGATAGAAGAGTCAGCCAACAACAAGTGCACGATCACTGCTGTCCAAGCCTAAAGGATCCTGAGATGTCCCGCCCGTATACCCTGTTCACCGGTCAGTGGGCCGACCTCCCCTTCGAGGAAGTCGCCCGCCTGGCTTCCGGCTGGGGCTACGACGGCCTGGAAATCGCCGTCTCCGGAGACCACCTGGACGCCTGGCGCTGGGACGAACCCGGCTACGTCGAATCCAAGCTCGCCGTCCTGGACAAATACAACCTCAAGGTCTGGGCGATCTCCAACCACCTCAAAGGCCAGGCCGTCTGCGATGACCCCATCGACTTCCGCCACGAAGCCATTGTCGGAGCCAAAGTCTGGGGCGACGGCGACCCCGAAGGCGTCCGGCAGCGCGCCGCCGAGGAAATGAAACACACCGCCCGGCTCGCCAAAGCACTCGGCGTGGACACCGTCGTCGGATTCACCGGCTCCTCCATCTGGCAGTACGTCGCCATGTTCCCGCCCGTCCCGGAAAAAGTCATCGACGCCGGCTACCAGGACTTCGCCGACCGCTGGAACCCCATCCTGGACGTCTTCGACGACTGCGGCGTCCGTTTCGCCCACGAAGTCCACCCCTCCGAAATCGCCTACGACTACTGGACCACCGTGCGCACCCTCGAAGCGATCGGACACCGGCCAGCCTTCGGGCTGAACTGGGACCCCTCGCACATGATGTGGCAGGGCATCGACCCCGTCTCCTTCATCTGGGACTTCAAGGACCGGATCTACCACGTGGACTGCAAGGACACCAAGCTGCGCCCCACCGGCCGCAACACCGTCATGGGCTCGCACCTGCCCTGGGGCGACCCCCGCCGCGGCTGGGACTTCGTCTCCGCCGGACGCGGCGACGTCCCCTGGGAATCGAGTTTCCGGGCCTTGGCAGCGATCGGCTACGACGGACCCATCAGCATCGAATGGGAAGACGCCGGCATGGACCGCCTCCACGGCGCTCCCGAGGCCCTCGCCGCCCTGAAGAAATTCGACTTCCCCGCCTCGAACACCTCCTTCGACGCCGCCTTCAGCAGCCAGGGCCGCGGTGATCGCCCGGGACAAGGGCGTGACAAGTGATGATTTGGCCGCCACCGGCATCAAGTGATGCTTTCACTGAACAACCGAGAGGTATCTTTCCCATGAACGACCCACAGACTTCCGTCGCGCCCGACGGCACCCGCTACCGGGACCTGAACGGCAACGGGGTGATGGATCCCTTCGAGGACCCGTCGCTGCGGCCGGAAGAACGGGTCGCTGACTTGCTCCCCCGCCTGAGCCTGGAGGAGAAGATCGGCCTGCTGTTCCACACAGTCATTGAAGCCGGACCGGACGGGACCCTACTGGAGTACCCGGGCAACATCAGTAAATCGCCCACCAGCACTGTGGACGCGCACAAGTTCATGAACCATTTCAACGTCCACGCCCTTGGCAGCCCCGGGCTGGCCGCCCGCTGGAACAACGCCATCCAGAAGCTCGCCGAGTCCACCCCGCATGGCATCCCGGTCACGATCTCCACGGACCCCCGGCATGCCTTCATTGAAAACTCCGGAGTGTCCTTCACCGCGGGGCATTTCTCCCAGTGGCCCGAGCCCATCGGCCTCGCCGCGGTCGGCAGTACGGAGCTGATCCGGCGCTTCGCTGACATCGCGAGGCAGGAATACACGGCCGTGGGCATTCGTGCCGCGCTGCACCCGACGGTGGATCTGGCCACGGAACCGCGGTGGGGCCGGCAGGCTGGAACGTTCGGCCAGGACATGCAACAGACGTCGCGGTTCGCGATCGAGTATTTGAAAGGGCTTCAAGGGGAGGCCCTTGGGCCCGGTTCCGTTGCGTGCACCACCAAGCATTTTCCCGGCGGCGGTCCACAACTCGACGGCGAGGACCCGCACTTTCCCTATGGCCGCGAACAGGTCTACCCGGGAGGGCGTTTTGAGGAACACCTTGAACCCTTCCGCACGGCCATCGCACACCACACCAGCGCCATCATGCCCTACTACGGGATGCCCGTTGGCCTTGAACTGGACGGTGAGCCGGTGGAAGAAGTCGGTTTCGGCTACAACCGTCAGATCATTACCGGGCTCCTGCGCGAAAAGCTCGGCTACGACGGCGTTGTGCTCAGCGACTGGGAACTCGTCAATGACAACGTGGTCGGGGATAAGGTACTTCCGGCACGTGCCTGGGGCGTAGAAGACCTTTCCGCCGGGGAACGCATGCAGAAAATCCTCGACGCGGGTGTGGACCAGTTCGGCGGTGAAGAGTGCACGGAGATGCTCCTCGGGCTGGTCCGTGACGGCTTGGTCAGCGAGGATCGGATCGACGAATCCGCCCGCCGGCTGCTGCTGGTGAAATTCCAGCTGGGTCTCTTCGACAACCCCTACGTCTCGGAGGACGCCGCGGCCGCGCTCGTGGGAAACGAAGGGTTCCGTGCCGAAGGGCACCAGGCCCAGGCACGTTCGGTGACAATTCTGGCGGACAGCGGAGCCCACGGCGGCCGCATGCTTCCGCTGTCCGGCAAGCTCAGCATCTACTCAGAGGGCCTGGACCCGGCAGCCCTGTCCGGGACCGGAATCCCGGTGGCCGCACCCGAGGATGCGGACGTTGCCATCATCCGTATCACGGCGCCATGGGATCACCGGCAAGACTTGTTCCTGGAGGAGCACTTCCATGCAGGTTCCCTCGAGTTCCCGCCCGGGCTCGTTTCGCGGCTGAAGGCCTTGGCGAAAAAGGTTCCGCTGATCATTGACGTCAGACTGGACCGCCCCGCGATCCTCACGCCCCTGGCCGAATTCGCCAGCGTGCTGGTGGGCACCTTCGGTGTCTCAGACTCGGCGCTCCTGGACGCCTTGACCGGACGCATCCTCCCGTGCGGCCGGCTGCCATTCGAGTTGCCCGCCTCCATGGACGACGTCCGGGCCTCACGGCCGGACGTTGCGTCCGACACGACGTCGCCGCTCTTTGCCTACGGGCACGGGCTCTCCCTCATACAAGGATCTGCCGCCGACTGATCTTCCCCCGGCAAGCCGAACTCCGCCAGGTGGCCGCCCCTCATCCGCCGCCCAATCGCCTCAGGACGCAGATCCGTCACGACATCGACACCGTGGCTGCGCCTGCTTAGACGTTGTGACCTACCGGGACTGGAGTAGTTCTGCAAGAGAAAGAAGATGATTCCCGGACCATTGGGCAGATTCCATCGTTTTGCGAGTTGTCCGTCGTACGCGTAAGTCGCAGGTCCGTTAAATGAAAGGCAGGGCCGGCGTGAGCCGTCGCCGCTCGGGAGTCGCTGGACTTCACCGGAGCATGGTCCAAGGAGCGCACGCCCCAACAGCGAATGCCCCGGAACCGGGCTGCCCGGACGGACCCTCGCGGAGTCCGGCCTTCAGATACCGGCCGGCCATCCAGAACAGATCATCGTGGCCCACATCAACACCGTCGACTGATCCCGGAGGCGGCGATTGTTCCAAGGTGCCAGGTCTGCTCGTGGAACCCGGTTTGCAGGGACGCCCAGGACGAGCCATCGGCGGCACACCCGAGCGGAGAATGTAATGCCACCAACTGATGAACGGACTCCGCGGGGCGGTCGCCCCGCGGTCAGCATTGAAGACGTCGCCGTAGCGGCCGGCGTATCAACGGCAACTGTTTCGCGGGCGGTCCGGGGGCTGCCCAGGGTTTCCCCGGCCACCCGGGACAGGGTCCAGGAGGCAGCCAGCAGGCTGGGCTACGTGGCGTCGTCCTTCGCCTCCGGACTCGCCACCGGGCGTACGAGGACCATCGGCGTGGTGGCACCAGCAGGGTGCGGCTGGTTCTCGTCGAAAGCCATCGACGGTGCTGCCCGCGTGCTGAATGAGCGCAATTACACACTGTCCCTGTTCAATTCAGGAGGGAACAATGGCGCCGGGACAGGAAGTCTCAATTCCGTACTGCTCGGCAAACGGACGGATGGCCTGTTGTTGCTCACCGCGGCGCTGAGTGCGGTGGAATTGCTGCAAATCCGCAAATTGGGCATCCCGCTGATAGCCCTGGGCAACCGGATACAGGATCACCCGTTCATCGGTATCGACCAGCGCGAGGCCATGTCGACGGCCGTTCGGCATCTGCTGGCGCTCGGGCACCGGGACATTGCCCTGCTGTACGGCGGCGGGACGGACACTGGCATAGGCGTCACCGACTCAACACGCCAGACCTTCCGCGAAGTCATGTCCGCAACAGGCCTGGGCGTCCGCCCCGATTGGGAGCACATGGGGGACCCTACCGTCTACGGCGGCCAGAAAGCGTTTAGCCGGTTTTGGGCGCAGTCAGGGCCTAAACCCACGGCAATATTGTGCTCGTCTGACGAAATGGCCATGGGCGTCATGTTCGAAGCAGGGCACCAAGGCGTTGCCATCCCGGCAGATCTGTCCGTGATCGGCATAGACGACCACGACTACTCCGTGTTTATGGGACTGAGCACCGTGGCCCAGGACCCTGGACGCCAAGGGCAGCTAGCCGCAACGATGCTCCTGGACGAAGTGGAGGGCCAGCACGGAGCCCTCGGCACGATCATTGCCGAGCACCGGTTGATCCCCAGACACTCGACAGCACCACTACGACTTTGAAAACCGAAATGCCTTCCCTAGAGGAGACCGGCACCGCGCCGGGATCCTTTTCTGTAGACCCCTCATCGACCGTCTTTTCACCCAAATCGAGCGCGTCATGAAAATCAACGAGCCCGGCACCATCACCGACGACGTCATCGAAGCGGCCCCCGCTCAGCCCTGGTCATCGGCACCAGCTAGTGCCGCCACGTGAACTGTCAAAAAGCCGCCATTCCCAACTGACAGTCACAGCCCAAGGGGCCTGACCACCGTCTCCCGATACGCCAAGGTGGTCTCAAGTCAGGCTGCCAACGTGGTCTCCACTCGCATTGACATTCTCACATGACACTAGCTCGGCGGGTTTCTATCGGCCTTTTCGTGATCGATTGCGGTGTGACATCCGAGCCTGGACTGACGGGTTCTGCGGCCGGCTTTTCGGTGTCGAAGGCACGGGCCGTTCCAGGCCGATCTTCTTCCCCCGTGCTGCGTTCATCGTAGGGCGGAACAGCACTGTTTCCAGTTTCGATCTCTCCACCTCGTTTCGGGTTGGGGCCGCGCTGATAATCGCCGCCTGCCCGGTCTACTTTGGGTTCGTCCATTTCAGCCATGGCGTCCTCCTCATGCTGCGTCTTCATCGACCAGCCGGCGAAGTCCGGTCGCATCAGCCCGAGCAGGGACGGGACAGGCCCGCTTTACCGGCGTTCACGATCCTTGAATCCCTCGTACGGCTTCTGAACCGAATTTCAGGTGCAGGTCGTTAGGCGCCGTCGGCATCCATCGGCCGGCCCATCAGTTCCAGCCCCCTCATGGCCTTTTCCGCGCCGGCAGCATCTACGCGCTCCAGCGCGAATCCCATATGGATAATGACCCACATTCCCGGTTCGAGCGGTCCCTCGTCCAGCAATCCGATGTTGATGTTCCGCCGCACACCGGCCACATCCACCAAGGCCAGCTGATCGCCGTAGCCCTCAACCAGCTCCACCACCTGACCCGGAATTCCTAGGCACATCTTGAGTATCTCCTTAGCATCGTTCGTAGGCCGCTGGGATGTGCTCGTTCACAAGGGCAAGGACCTCGGCCATCGCGGCCGGTACGGCTGCCTCCACCGCCGCGGAGAGACCGATGCCCTCCTCGGTGTCCGCCGCAACGCAGCCGACCAGATACGTCAGCGGAAGCTCACCGCCCAACGCCTGCAACCGTCCCAGCACCACCACCGGGTCCATCCCGTGCGGATCCAGCGCACCGGCCGCCTCCGTCCGGCCCAGCGAACCGTGTACATCGTCCGCACCGATACCCAGCACGCGGATGCTTCCGGGCTGACTGTCGGCGCCGGAGTCCGACGGCGGGACCGCGTCCACCAGCACCAGCACAGCGACCCCGTCCAGCAGGTCGTAGGCCAGATGCATTCCCCGGATGCCGTAGTCCGTCACGCGGATACCGGGCCGTTGGCTGCTCGGGTCAGCCGCCAGACGGCGGGCCACCTCCGGCCCGAATCCGTCGTCGCGCAGGAAAATATTGCCCACACCGGCCACCAGGACGCGTGGCGGCAGGGCCGGGGGTGCGCCGCCCGAGGATTCCTGCGGACCGGGATGGTTGCTCACATCCGGCTAATCTTCAGGTACCGCTGGATGTCCGGTATTGACCGCACCCCGATGATGACCGCCGCGACGGCCACGCTCAGCAGTATGACGGTGGTGAGCATTCCAAGAGCTCTCATGACTGGGTTTCCTTCCGGTCGTCCGGGCCGGCCGCTGCCGCGATCGGCTCCAGTTCCTCGGGCGCGAAGTACAAAAAGCGCCCGTACCATTCCTGCAGGTCCGCCGCCGGATCCACGTCAAGGACGACGGCGACATGGGTGCTTCCGTCGACGTCGAAATGCACGCCGGTGACGCGTCCCGCCTGTCCTGCGGAAAAGAGATCCTGCGCATCGGCCCGCCGCCGGGGATGCACGATCACGCGGCTTCCCCGGGCCACCGGGACGCCGTCGATCATCACGGCATCCACGTCCGGCTGGACGCTGGAATCCGACGCCGGGTCCCACCACGGCAGGTCCGAGGTGTCCGCGTCGGGTGGCACCGGTGTGCTTACGCTGCCGCCTGCAACTCCGTCCATGGCATGCGGGCTGCGCAGCACCCCATGCAGTTGCTGGAGCTCCTCGGCGGACATCGCCTCGCAACGATCGATGACGGCAGCGGCGCGCGGGTCCGTGGCGCGGGCTTCTGCCTTTTCCTCTTCGGTGAGTGTGAGCACCCGCAGGGTGAGGATCTCGTCGATCTCCGTGGAATCGTAGAGTGCCACCGAGCTTTCCGGCGCCACAGCGGGGTGGTCGTAGAGAATGATGGGGGAGAGCAGCAGAATGTCTCGCTGCCCCTCGGGACCGGCCAGCACCGGCCAGCACCGGTGGTGCGCACAGCCGGCAGCGGCGGCCTGCGCCTCGGCCGGCGGCTCCAGCAGCGAGACGAAGTCCGCATCCTGCACGCTGAGCAGCAGATGGGTGCCAATGAAGGAGGATGCGATGGACTCCTGCTTGCCAAACCCGCCCCCCGCGGCAACGTTTTCCGCGGCCACGTGCAGGCGGAGCAGCGGATCCGCCGACGGTCCGTCCGCCAGCAGTCCATCCGCCGCATGTCCGTCCGCCAGCGTGGTAGCCAGCCGGACCACACCCCGAAGCGCCCGGCGGCGGCGCACCAGCCGTCCGGCCACGGTGCCCGACTCATCCGTCAGCAGCTCGACGTCCTCGCCGGAAGGAATCTGCACGGGAAGGCTCAGCCCCTCCGCCAGCTCCGCCATCGCGAACGGGCCCAGCAGCACCTCGTGCTCGGTCGCCTCGTCCCACGTCAGCCAGCGCGAGCTGCCGACCCTGAGTTCGTCCACCGGAGTGAAGCTCCCGCCGTCGGCCAGTTCCGCGGTCCGCGTCAGCAGCTGGAGGAACCGCAGATGCACCTGCAGGTGCGCCTGCGGTCCCGCGCGGAGCAGGCAGTCCGTGGACATCACCGGGTCCTCTCCCACACCGGTCTCGGCGGAGCCCTGCGGGCCCAGGATGCCGAACTGCCAGCGGGCCTGGTTTTTCTGCGAGGAGGCACGATAGGGATAGAGCAGGTACCCCTCGTACAGCACGACGTCCGCGATGGCCCGCGCCAGGCTGAGGCTCGTGTTCATGGGACCGGCTCACCCGCCTTGGCCAGCAGGCCCTCGATCGCTTCCTCCCACGAGGTCAGGCCGAGCACCGATTTGTAGTGCGCCAGCGCGTTCAGCACATCGCGGTCCAGCCTGATCCAGCCGGCATTGGGGAAGAACGTATCCATCAGCTCCCGCCAGACCGTTACCGGCAACTGGTAGGTGGCCTCCCGGTCCCAGGGCACCTGTTCCACCCCGAACCCGGTGCTTCCCCTGGTGAAGACCGTGCCGGAAAAGAGCAGCTCAATCGGGATGGTCTTCTCGCGTAGCGCATGCAGGTATTTGGCGCCGGCAACGTCGAAGTCAAAAGTGCACGGCAGCGGCAGGTCCACCTCGGTCTGCCCGGTAAATCCCTGCACCATCGTGCTGCACTGCATCCAAAGGAAGGGTTTCAGCGTCACCGGCCAGCGCTCGCGGGCTCCGAAGAGGTCCAGCAGCCCCTCCGCCTCCTCGGCGCCGTAGCCGCGGCGCTGCGGCTGGATCCGCACCTGGCAGCGCAGCGCAATGGCGTGGATGACGGACCCGGTGGATTCGGTGATCCGGAGCCGGGCGGTCAGTTGCGGGGCCGCGGCGTAGGGCTCCGGAAGAATGTCGACGACGATGAACGTCAGGTCAGTCATGGGGACCAGCTCCCTCAGCCGCGGCCGGCGCGGGCTCCGGGGCCGCGGGATCCGCCGAGACCGCAGCTGCCGCCCCCGCCGGGGCCGGCGCGGCAGGGGCGGGCTTGCTCCGGCTGGCCACCTTGTCGAAGAACACCACCAGCTGCTCGCGGGCCTGCTGGCCGCCGTCGAACCCCCGCCACACCCGGCGCAGCTGCCCCACCAGCTCGTAGCAGGCGTCGATCGGCACCAGATGGCAGTCCGCCTGGGCCCGCTCCGGCCCGGGAGCCCGGATCAGCAGCGCCTCGGTGTCCGGCGCCGCGATGGCCAACGCCGGATTTCCGGCCTGCACCGCATCCCATGCCCCGAGCGGGAGTTCCGACTCGGTGGCACCGGCCGGCCCGGGGTAGAACGCAAAGGTCCGCCCCTGCTTGGAATTATGGAAGAAAAAGGCCAAACCGACCGGGATTTCCAGTTCATCCCATTGCCCCGGGCCGAGCTGGAATACCGGGAACGAGTGGTAGCGTTCCGGCACAGACCGGTAGCGCAAATGGGCCGTGCTTTCGGTGAAGAGCAGGTAGCACGGCCGGCAGGTGCACATCAGGGTGCGGCTCTCCACATCCACCACGTGCTGGTGTGCCTCGGATATCGGTTCGGCACACATCTCGCAGCGCTCGCCGTCCGCGGGAGCCGGCCGGCCGCTGGCGATCCGGCGCAGCACGGAGAGGGCCGAAGCGCCGCCGGGCAACGCCGTCGTCATGGTGCCCCCATCCCTGCACACGCCCGCATCAGGCCTGCCCCGTTCCCGCCGGCACGGCCACGGACATCAGGCCGGAGCGGACCAGCAGCGGCAGCGGGTCAAGATGCAGGCCCTTGTCCTCCAGACACGCACCGGCCTGCCGCACGTCAAAGTGGCTTCGGCAGACCGGGCAGCGCAGCAGCCCTCCACCGACAGGCGCGGCGAGCGCACGCTGCAGGGTAGCCCCGGCCATGGACCCCGTGCAGCGCGGGCAGTAGTCGCGGAACGCGTACACATCCTGCCCCGTCCGGCAGGCCAGCAGCGCGTGGCCCCCCACCAGGAACCCCGCCACTTCCCCGGGCTGGAGATCGGCAATCCCGGGAACCGCCTCCCACGAGCCCTCGGACTGTTCCGGCATCTGGTCCAGGCGCAGGCGCAGGGATGCCACCGGGATAAGGGCCGGAGAGCCGGCGGCCTCCTCCTCCTCCACCAGGATCGAGGTGACCTCCGGCGCCGCGGCCTGGATAGCGTCTTCGACGGCGAACTTGAGCGTAACGGACGACGACGGGCAGCCCTGGCAGCTGCCCAGCAGCCGCAGGCGCACCACCCCCTCCTCGCTGATCCCCAGCAGTTCGACGTCGCCGCCGTGGGATCCCAGGTACGGCCGCACGCTGTCCAGCGCCCCGGCGATCCGTGTGGCCACATCCCGGGGGTGGATCCCGTGCACCAGCAGCAGGCTGGCCACCAGGTCGTCGGCCAGCAGCTCATCCAGGGTGCCGTCCAGGTCCGGCCCGCGGCTGGTCAGGATCGCAAGGATCCTCTCCATCCCCGCGCCGTACAGGTCCGTTACCTGGCGCACCAGTTCCTCGGCGCGCTCGCGGGCGACGGCTCCGCCGGAGCCGAGGGCATCCAGCAGAGTGCCGATCCGCTCGCCCGCGGCCCGCAGCTGGGCCTCCCCGTCCACGGCCGGCAGCGTGGCCTCCCCGCTCATGGCCGGCTACTCTCCGGTCAGTGACTGCGTCGGGGAGTGCAGCTTCTCCAGGGTCTTGCCATCGCCGAGGTACATGTGAACGCCGCACGGCAGGCAGGGGTCGAAGCTGCGCACGGTGCGCATGATGTCGATGCCCTTGAAATGTTCGCGGTCATTCTCCTCGAAAATCGGCTGGCCCTGCACCGCATCCTCGTACGGTCCCGGGGTTCCGGAGGCATCGCGAGGGCTGGCATTCCACGGCGTCGGGGGATAGGGATGGTAGTTGGCGATCTTGCCGTCGCGGATGACCATGTGGTGGGAGAGCACTCCGCGGACCGCCTCGGTGAAGCCGCAGCTGACCGCCTCATCGGGAACCTCGAAGCTTTCCCACGTCTTCGTGTGCCCGGCGCGGATCTCCTCCAGCGCCTTCTCCGCAAAATGCAGAGCCGCGGCGGCAGCGTAGGCCTGGAAGTAGGTCCGCGCGCGGTTGCGTTCAATCGTGTTGCTCCATTGCGGAATCTTCCACTCCAGCGACACCGGTCCCTTCAGCGCGGTTTTGGGCAGGTTGATCTGGACGCTGTGACCGGTGGACTGGATGTAGCCGACATCGACCAACCCTGCCAGCGCCGTAGACCACAGCCGTGCCAGCGGGCCGCCTCCGGTGTCCAGCGCCAAATTGTCCGTACCGTCAAACCAGCGCGGCGACATCACCCAGCTGTACTTGTTGTCCAGGTCGCGCTTCTGCGGCTGCGGATTGGTGTGCTGGTTCCACGGGTGCCGCCGGTCCACCGGGTTGCCCAGCGGGTCATTGGTGACGAACATTTCCTGGTCATTCCAGTCCTCATAGTAGGAGGAACCGAGCATGATCCGGATGCCCAGGTTGATCCGGACCAGGTCCGTGGTCACCAGTTTCCCGTCCACCACGACGCCGGGAGTGACGAACATCTTCCGGCCCCACTCCGTCATGTCCTTGTAGGCGAAGTTGCAGTAGTCCGGGTCCTGGAAGGAACCCCAGCAGCCCAGCAGCGTGCGCCGCAGCCCCACCTGCTCGTAGCCGGGCAGGGCGTCGTAGAAGAAGTCGAAGAGGTCGTCGTGCATGGGCACGACCTTCTTCATGAATTCGACGTAGCGCATCAGCCGGGTGATGTAGTCCGTCATCAGCTGGATGGTGGCCACGGTGCCGACGCCGCCGGGATACAACGTGGAAGGGTGCACATGGCGTCCCTCCATCAGGCAGAACATCTCGCGCGTCAGCCGGCTGACCTGCAGGGCCTCCCTGTAGAACTCACCCGTGAACGGGTTCAGCGAGCGCATGATGTCCGCAATGGTGCGGTATCCGTGCTCGGCCGCGTGCGGGGAACGGGTGTTTTCCGCCTTGGCCAGCACCCCGGGGTTGGTCTCGGAGACCATCCTCTCGCAGTAGTCAACGCCCACCAGGTTCTCCTGGAAGATGTTGTGGTCGAACATGTACTCGGCCGCCTCGCCCAGATTCACAATCCATTCACCCAGCGCCGGGGGCTTCACCCCGTACGCCATGTTCTGCGCATAGCAGGAGCAGGTGGCATGGTTGTCGCCGCAGATCCCGCAGATGCGGCTGGTGATGAAGTGCGCGTCGCGCGGATCCTTGCCGCGCATGAAGATGGAGTAGCCGCGGAAGATCGAGGACGTGCTGTGGCATTCCACCACCTGCTTGTTGTTGAAGTCGATCTTGGTGTAGATGCCCAGGCTGCCAACAATGCGGGTGATGGGGTCCCACGCCATCTCCACAAGGCCCTCCTTACCGGCTGCGCCCTGGGCGGGCATTGGAATCGTCGAAGTCATTGCTTCACCTCTTTCAAAGTTGGCGTTGCTACCACGTGCGGGTTGCACCGGTGAGCAGTTGTCGGCCCGGCTTGCGCCAACTCGGTTCCTTGTCCAGCGTGTTCATGGTTATTTTGCGTAGCGCGCGGATGGTGGCCCCATAAGGCCCGACGGCGTTCGTGCTCAGTTTTCCTCCGGGCGGTTCATCCATGAACGGCATGAACTTGTCCGGGAATCCCGGCATGGTGCAGCCGATGCAGATCCCGCCCACGTTGGGGCAGCCGCCAATGCCGTTCATCCAGCCGCGCTTGGGCACGTTGCACTTGACCACCGGACCCCAGCAGCCCAGCTTCACGATGCACTTGGGTGAGCCGTATTCGGTGGCGAAATCGCCCTGCTCGTAGTAGCCGGCACGGTCGCAGCCCTCATGGACCGTCTTTCCGAACAACCACGTCGGCCGCAGGGCCTCATCCAGCGGAATCATCGGTGCCTGCCCGGTGGCCTGGTAGAGCAGGTAGGTCATGGTCTCCGAAAGGTTGTCCGGCTGGATCGGGCACCCGGGCACGCAGACAATCGGGATTCCCGCCTTGGACTTCCAGTCATAGCCAAGGTAGTCCGGCACCCCCATGGCCCCGGTCGGGTTCCCTGCCATCGCGTGGATGCCGCCGTAGGTGGCGCAGGTACCGGCCGCAATGATGGCCGTGGCCTTCGGCGCCAGCCTGTCCAGCCACTCGCTGGTGGTGATCGGCTGTCCGGTCTCCAGATTGTTGCCGAAACCGCACCAGTAGCCGCCCTCCGCGTGCAGCTTCTCGTTCGGGATGGACCCCTCGACCACCAGCACAAACGGTTCCAGCTCGCCTCGGTCGGCCTTGCGGAACCACTCGAGGAAATCGTCCGCACCCTCCTGCGGCCCGCACTCAAAGTCGATCAGCGGCCAGTGCATGGCGATCCTCGGCAGACCGGGCAGGGCTCCGAGGGCGATTTCTTCGACGCTGGGCTGCGTTGCCGCCGTCAGGGCGACAGAGTCTCCATCACAACTGAGTCCCGCATTGATCCAAAGGACGTGGATGAGAGTATCTTCGGCCTGCATCGCTGCAGCAGTAGGCATCGTTGCCTCCTTCGCGAGCCGTACCCCGGGGAGCGGGCTCAGTAAGTGAACATCAGGGCATCAGAGACGAAATCCGATGCTCTCGCGGTGCGGCGCCGAGCGCCGCAGGAGTGCCGGCCTGGTTCCTGATCCAGTCGAACCAGCCGTCCAAACCCTCGCCAGTGGTGGCTGAAACAATCAGCATTTCGACGCCGGGATTGAGCTGCCGTGCCTGGCGGAGGCACCCGTCGACGTCGAAGTCAACATAGGGGAGCAGATCCGATTTATTGATAATCACCAGATCGGCTGCCGTGAACATGTTCGGATATTTCAGAGGTTTATCATCGCCTTCCGTGACAGAAATGATTACTACTTTGGCGCTCTCGCCGAGGTCGAATAGCGCGGGGCAGACCAAATTCCCCACGTTTTCGATGAAGACTGTAGAGCCGGCCTCCGGATTGAGGGCATCCAGACCGTGCTGCAGCATCTCGGCATCAAGGTGGCAGCCGGCCCCGGTGTTGATCTGGATGACCGGACGGCCGGTGGCGCGGATCCGCTCGGCATCCACCGAGGTCTCCTGGTCGCCTTCGATCACGCCGATGTTCAGCGCGCTGCCTTGCTCCTGGATGGTGCGCACCAGCAGGGTCGTCTTGCCGGATCCGGGGGAGCTCATCACATTGAACGCCCGGATCCCGCGGCCCTCCAGCCAGCCCCGGTTCCGTGCGGCCAGCCGGTCATTCTTGGCCAGCAGGTTCTGCTCCAGGGTTATCGTCGTACGCTCGCCGGCGCCGTCATGTGTGTGGGGCAGGGCGCCGTCGTGCGTGTGCTGGTGCGTGTGGCCGACGTCGTCGCGCGTGCGGGTGTGATCGTGCGGATGTTCGTGATCGTGTACCTGTGATTGTGGATGGCTGGCCTGGGATCCTTCGAGATTCGAGATCCGGACTCCGGCGTCGTCGCTGCAACCACACGTTGTACACATTAGTCAGGCCACTTCCACGGACGTGAGCATAAGTTCCCGGCCACTGATGATTTCGACGTCGGCGCTGCCGCAGGGGCACAGCGGGATCAGGTCCTCCATGGTGGCATCCTGGCCGCAGCTGCGGCAGCGGGTTACTCCCTGGGGTTCATCGATCAGCAACTGTGCCCCGGCCAGCGGCGTGCCGTCGGAAATGAGTTCGAAGCAGAACCGCATGGCATCCGGCAGAACCCCGGACAGCCGCCCGACCCGCACGTGTACACCCATGACCGCCTGCGTGCCGGTACGGTCCAGAACCGCATCGACAAGGCTTTGAGTAATGGAGAGTTCGTGCATGGGCTTTGCCACCTCGTGAGTCTAATGTAGGCGCACTAATAGCAAACTTCAAGGGCCGACGACGGCCCTGGGATGACCTGGTCTGCGTCACGGCCGCCGCCCTTCCTGGTCCGCGGCGGCGGTGCCGGCCGGGGATTCCTGTGGCTCGGGCGAACCATTCCACTTGTCTTCGATGCGCCCGAATTTCCAGATGGCCACGGCAACCAGCCACGCGAGGATGAAGACCGCGACGATTGCGTAGCCCACCGAGTTCAGATCCAGTTGACCGAAGGCGGCCAGCGGGCCCGTCCGTATTCCGGCGCCCTGCACCGCGATCGAGATGAGCTCGATCGAGCCGATGACCAGGGCGACGGCGACCGAGAGAGCCGTAATGACCAGGTTGTAGTAGATCTTCCGGACAGGCCGGGAAAACGCCCAGCCGTAGGCGAAATTCATGAAGCAGCCGTCGATCGAATCCAGCAGGCTCATCCCGGCGGCGAACAGCACGGGCAGTGTCAGGATGGCATACCAAGGCAGCGAAAAGGCCGCGGCGCCGCCGGCGAGGATCAGCAGGCTGACCTCGGTCGCCGTATCGAAGCCGAGGCCGAAGAGGAGCCCGACGGCGTACATCTGCCAGGGCCGCGTGACAATCCGCGTGGCGCCGCCAAAAATCCGGTTGATCAGGCCGCGGTTGTTCAGCTGCTCCTCGAGGGCGGCCTCGTCGTAGTCGCCGTGGCGCATCCGGCGGAACACCTTGACGATTCCCACCAGCAGCACCAGGTTCAAGATGCCGATGATGTACAGGAAAACGCCGGAAATCCCGGCCCCCACCAGATCTACGACCGCGTGCAGCGTGGAGGATGAGGCATCCAGCTGGTCGGCCAGCGTGCTTACTCCGCCGGCCAACAGCACACACAGGCCGAAGACAATGCTGGAGTGTCCCAGGGAGAACCAGAATCCTACGGACAAGGGTCTTTTGCCGTCGTTCATCAGCTTCCGCGTGGTGTTGTCTATCGCGGCTATATGGTCCGCGTCGAACGCGTGCCGCAGACCCAGTGTGTACGCAGTCACCCCGAGTCCCACACCAAATACCCCCGCCGAGCCTCCCGGGAGGACACCCGGCGCTGCCACCGCCGCCAGGACGCCCCAACCCACGGCATGAAGGAGCAGGACGAAGCCCGCCATACCTCCAATCGAGGCCCATTCGCGTGCTGTCAGCGCTTTCCTGGCCCTGCCAAGCCGGGACAATGTCACCGTGGTCGCTGAGTTCATAAGCTTGCCCTGGGTTCCGCCGCTGGTGCCGAATAACCGGTGATGCCTGAAGTAGCTGCAGTCTACGCCGGAGGCTGCAACCGGTACAGGGCGCGACCACACTCATCAATAGTGCTCGCGAGATGGGGTGCTTGCCTCATTTGGGAAACGCTCGCGTAAATCACTAGCCGCCCCGGGCACGGCGGCGACGAGGAGGGATGGGTCTATCGATGGGAACGCGTCGGGAAATCACGAAGAAGTACGCACGGGATTACGGGGAGAAGTCTTATGTGCAGACTTTGTACATGTCGCACAACCCACCTCTTTCAAGTGCCAAGTTCGTTTTACGCCCTCCTGGACGAAAGGGATGAACTCGCCACCACACGAGCCCCGCGAAGCAAGGATTTTCGCAGGATCGAAGAACAGCTCGCCGATGAGAAAGCCAAGACACGGCGGCTGCGCGAAAAAGTACGGCAGCACGAGGGGCAGCTCACCTCGGCGGTGACCGTCATGCTGGAGCTGCAGACCATGATCTCCGAACAGAACACTTCCTCGACCGTCAGCAGCATAAGCAGAAAACAGACCAACAGGTCGTGACAAAATCCACAGCGCCTACTGGCGGTGTCCCCTCCATTTCCTCCGAGCCCGTCGGAGTCCACCGATGTCACCACATTCGCCCCCGTCACTCCTATTCGAAAGGCGGAGAGAAACAGGACGCGTTTGAGTGCCTTGTTGCCTCTGCGCGAGGCGTGGTCGCCGCGGATGGAGCTGCTGGAGCGCCAGGTGACGGGGATAGCCCTGTGTAGGAGGCGAGATGTTCGTCGTCAGCGAAGTTCTTACCGACGACGTCGTCGAGGATCCGTGCGGCTGTCGCGACGGCCACCGCCGGCATGGATGTCAGGACGGGGTGAAGAGAGTGGGCCTCCACAGGGCCTCGAACGGGCCAGGCCCTCGCCCTGGCCTCATGCATACCGGCCAGCATGCCCGCCAGCTCCGGAAGGACGATTCCCGCGGCACTCGTCCCGACGACCACGACGTGCTGTTCATCCAGGGCCGCCACAATCTGCTCTGAGAGCTGGTTGAACATCTTAGGTGCGGATTTCCGCAGCCTGGCGATGCGTTTCCGCCCGGCCTTCCGGGGAGCTCCGGGGGTGGGCCACGTACGGATCAGATCGAGTATCGCCAGGTGGTCCAGGGGCGGTCCGAGGACCCGTTCGAGGGCGGGATGGATCTGGGAGCAGCCCTCGGGCGAGCACCGCGCTGGCGGGGCTGGCGGAGGTCGTAGAGCATCCGCCACAGCGTCTTCTCCCGCAGGGCGACACATCGCGGCAGCAGAGCCGGTCGTTCCGGGATTGAGGCACGGCGTTGCTGTCGTCGTTGTACTCCCGCTGCCGCTCGGCCGTCACAGGCAGCTCCGGGCTGGTCCAGTGCTGCCTGTCCGCGCACCAAGCCATCCATAGGCCGACCGCGACGCGGTTGCGGATTCCACGTGGCCGGCCTTGGCCTCGCCACCCTAGGCTAGATGTTCGCCTCGCTCACGCCGTCGGCGCAGCGTCTGGCGGTGGAATGACGTCGGCGTCCGTCACCGCGCGACCGCGGACGGCTTGATGTTCTGGTTGACGTGGAAGAAGTTGTCGGGATCGTATTTCGCCTTCACCTGGGCGAGCCGGGCGTAGTTGGCTGCGTAGTTGTCCTCGATCCGTGACTGGTCGTCGGCGTCCTGGAAGTTGATGTAGCCGCCGGGCTCGGAGTACTCATGGAGCGCCGACCAGTAGTTGCGCACCCATGCGATGTGCTCCGCGTTCTCCGTCGGATCCGGCCACTGCCCGGCGATCACCGGGGCGAACGCGACATCCCGGTACGCGAACGCGGTCGCGTCGGACGCCACGCGCTGCACTGCGCCGTCGATCGGGTAGAAGTGGTTCGCTGAGTGAACCGTCGGGATCCCTGGGGAATACTCGACGGCGACGCGGAGCGCGTTGTCACTGAGGGTGCTGAGGAAGTCGGCCTTCCAGTAGCCCTGGAGCCCGGGAACGCCGTTGAGCCCGTCGAACATGACGTTGAGCGCGGGGTAAGGCATCGGCGCGAACATGGATCCCAGAGAAGGTGCGAAATCCAGGACGGGCTGCCAGCGCGCCTGCCCCTCGTCGAGGTCCCCCGTCCACATGCCTGCGACGACCGAGACTGGCTTGCCGTGCCATCCTTCAGGGAGGAAGGGGACTGGAGGCCCCTGGTGGAACCCTAGGAACGCGCCCATCTCCTCCGGCTGCGCAGCGATCCATTCCCGGTAGGCGGCACCCACCTCTGCGCCTGCGGTGGCATCGAAGAAGGCGAGCCCCACGAAGACCATGTCGAGCGGGTGGAGTTGGAACTCGAACGACGTCACAGCGCCGAAGTTGCCGCCCCCGCCTCTCAAGGCCCAGAAAAGGTCCGCGTTCTCCGACTCACTGGCCGTCACGAAGGTGCCGTCAGCCAGGACGACATCCGCCGAGATGAGGTTGTCACATGCGAGTCCATACTTGCGTGTGAGATACCCGATGCCGCCGCCCAGCGTCAGGCCGGCTACACCGGTCGAACCGATGATTCCGCCTGTGCTCGCAAGACCGAACGCGTGGGTCGCGTGGTTGAAGTCCGCCCATGTCGCCCCGGCCTCGGCCCGGGCCCGCCGCGCCACGGGATCGACCCTGACGCCCCGGCGGGCCGAGAAGTCGAGGACGAGCCCGCCGTCGACCGTCCCGAAGCCGGGCGCGCTGTGCCCGCCGCCGCGCAGTGCGACGTCGAGGCTGTTTTCGCGTGCGAAACGGACCGCAGCCATGGCGTCAGCCACCTGCGAGACGCGGAGGACGGCGGCCGGGCGGCGGTCCACCATGCCGTTGAAGACCACGCGCGCCGCGTCGTACTCGGGGTCGCCGCTCTCGATAACCTGGCCGCGGACCTGCTCCCGTAGAACATCGAACTGCTCGGTGCCCATAGCGCTCTCCAAATGCTCATGTGACCGAGGGGCGAGCCGGCCGAATTCAGTGCCCCAGCCGAAGAAGGCCCGATAACTCTTTCGTTTTACGCTCAGACCTATGGTGTGTCAAGAGGCCTTCGGGTCAATGGGACACTACGTCGAGTCCGAGGCCGTGTACGTCTCAGCGGCCAACCGGGCGGGTGGCGAACCGGCCACCGATGGGGACGCCTACTCCTGCCTGATCAACACAGACTGCCAGCACAGCGCCGTCCCGTCATCAGCGACTGGGGCGGGAACGCCGGGTCAGGTCTGGCTGTGCGCGTGCAGCCAACGGCGCACCGCAGCGGCGAACGCTTCCGGGTCCTCGATAAAGCTTAAGTGACCCACGTCTGGGAGGATCACGAGCTCGGATCCCGGGATCCGCCGGTGCATGTCCTCCGCCACCGTGACCGGTGAGCGAACGTCAGCGGCCCCATACAGCAGGAGCGTCGGGACCGTGATAGTCGGCAGTACTGGGCTGTAGTCTGCGCGCCCTGACGCAGCCAAGAGCGCACGCATCCCGGACGGGCGGAAGTCCTCGAAGAGTCTGGCGACCTGGGCCTTCATCGGCTCCGTGGCCCGCTCCGTGAGGAGCGTGGGCAGCCAGACCGGGATGATCTCGGACGGAGGTTTTTCGAGCTCCGCACTCACTTGGCTGTAGCGTCGCTCGACCTCCTCAGGCGGGAGCGAGCCAGCCCAGCCGGCATACGCCGAGGCGAGGATAAGCGTTGCCGGGATCTCGGGATGTTCCTTCCACAGGTCCAGCGCAACAACCGAGCCGAAGGACAGACCCAGCACGTGCGGCTTCTGCGTCCCGCCTGCAAGACCGAGCGCCGCGAGGAATCCGGCGAGGATCTCGCCCAGAGTGCCTGCCCCGTCCACCAGGTCGTCAGACTCCCCACAGCCCGGCGCGTCCCACGCGACGACGGTGAACTCGTCGGAGAGGTCCTTGAGCTGTTGTTCCCAGACCCGGCTGTCTTCATAGGTCCCGTGCAGGAGGACCAGCGGCGGGCCGGTGCCCGCGGCCCGGTACGCGATGCGCTGGGCATCGACTTTGACGGCATCCATGCGATCACTATCGGGGCGCTGCCCTGAGGTGTCAAGGCCGCGTCCGGAGGGGCAGTGGCAACGGCGCCAAGGATGCCACATATCGGGAAAGTACAATTTGCGGTTCCACTGGTATTCGCAGCGCGTAGCGCGAGGACATCCTCCGGGACTGCACGTTTGCCTTCTGCGATGCCGTCCACCGATCCGGACTCCGAGGCCCTCTGGGCGCAGACCTCCGAGCGGTGGACGGCCAACATGCGTCGGTCCATCGCCGACCTCGGCGCGAATGGCGAGCTACGCACCGCCCTGACGGCCTCGTAGTCGGAGTCGAAGGCCATCCGCGTCGCTCCCGAGGCCAGCTGCTCGGCGGCCCTCCCGCGCAGCCATGCATCGTGCGCCCCCGTCCCGGGCGTCCCGACCCTCGTGGACGCCGTGGCCGAGCAGGAGCGTGGAGGACCGGCGCTAGGCGCGTACAAGGTCGCCGGCCACCGTGACCTTGGGGCGCATTGTCGGCGGGTGTTGATCTACCCGCAACCGACAGCCATCTCGGCCGCCCGTCGTACCAGGAAGTTGAGAATCAGACCGTCCCCAACGCGCCGGCCGAGGAGTGGTTCATCGCGTACTGCGTCCCTGACCTGGCCGACCAGACGCAGGCCGACCTCGCTACTCTGCGCACGAAGTCGCTTGCATGCGTGCAGCCCACTATGTGACGGCAACCGGTTCGACCCATCGGAGGCCGCCCGGGTTAACCGATCCGGATCCGGTTGGCTGCTCGCGGAGGCCGGCGACACAAAATGACCGCGTCGGAGCGTAAAATCGGCCTGATCAACGGCTTCTCCGGGAGGAATGAAATGCTGCGGACAACCTTTTGCGAAGTGGTCGGAGTCGAGCACCCTATTGTTCAGGCGGGCATGGGACCATTCGGCAGCTGCTCCGAACTGGCGGCCGCGGTGTCCAATGCCGGCGCCCTGGGCAGCCTGGGCGGCGCGGCCCGGTCACCTGAAGACCTGCAGCAACAACTGGCCGTTCTTCGCACGCTGACCGAGCGACCGTTTGCGGTCAACTTCACGCAGCCCTGGCTTCAACAGCATCCCGAGTCCTTCGACATCGCCCTAGAGATGCACGCGCCGGTCGTGTCCCTTTGCCCTAAGTGATCCGGGCGATTTACCCACGCGTGCACATGAGGCGGGTGCCCTGTTTATCCAACAGGTGCATACGGTGGAACAGGCGCTTCTTGTCTCTGAGCGGGGAGTTGATGTGATCATCGCCCAGGGAACCGAGGCAGGGGGCTTCGGCGGCAAGGTCTCGACAATGGCCCTTGTCTCCCAGGTGGTTGACGCTGTGAGTCCGGTGCCGGTGCTGGCAGCCGGAGTAATCGCCGATGGCAGGGGTTTGGCCGCTGCCCTCCTCCTCGGTGCACAGGGCGTGAACCTTGGTACCCGGTTTCTGGCCTCAGAAGAGGCGGCCATCAGCGACGAATGGAAACGGGCCATTTTGGCGGCCGGTTCCGAGGACGCTGTGAAAGTGGACGTGTGGGATGACATCTTCGGCAAGCCCGGCGGCCGTGCCTTCGATGTTGATCCCCGCGCCCTAGAGACGCAGTTCATCGAGCAATGGCAAGGCCACCGCGCGGATGCGGCCGCTGACGCCTCGCGTCTCCAATGAGAGATCATGAGCGCCATCCAACGGCAGAATATGGAGCGGTTCGTGCCGTTCACGGGACAGGCGGCCGGCCTGATCGGAGAGATCCTGCCGCCCCGGGACATAGTCCGACGACTTATCGTGCAGGCCACCGAAGCGCTGGAGAGGACATCCCGTCTTTATGGCTGACGTCCGTGGAAGCCGAACCTTCGGGTTGGAGCTGCCGGCGATCGGGGCTGCGGCATTGACCGGGAGGCTGGGGAAAGGACGATACCGGCTCTCCGGAAACTGTGGCACCTATCCCGTCCGTCCGGGCAGGGTGGTCAGCACTGTTGGCTGCCCGGCCGGGTCCTGCCGCGACCGTCCCTGAGCTTGGGCTCTTATGGAGTCCCTTTGGCCATACGGTCAATCTGCGCCTCAATACCGCCGGCATCGCGCACAATTTCCGTATAGATCCGGCCGGAGCTGAACTTGCCGTCCAGGACCTGAAAGAAGAGATGGCCCCCCTCCACCAGATGTACGAGTTGGTCGCGGGCGCCGCCGGCCCATGGCGGAGTTCCGTACTTATACAACGCGCTATACACGGATTTCATAGTGCGCCTTGGGAGGGCGGATTGCGTTTCTTTCCGGTGATGGAAGCGGAGCTGTCCCATAGTGGTGAAGACCAGGGGTAGCTGGGCCAGGGCGTACAGGCCGTGGAACAGGTAATGGCTGGGAGTTTGCTCCGATGCGAAAGGGAGGAACGGCAGCGGGAGGATGCTCAGAACGCCGCCGCCCACGCCGCAAGCACCTCTCACCCCTGGGCTGGGAACACCTCAACCTCAGCGCCAACGGCTGTACCAATGGTCCCCGAGGCCAGGTAATCGGTGTCTTTAGCTGCGGACACCGGCCACCCGGCCTCTTCAGACTCAGGCGGCGAGACGGCTCTTGACCTCGGCGACCGAAGGATTGGTGGCCGCGGTGCCGTCCGGGAACAGCACCGTGGGAACGGTCTGGTTTCCACCATTGAGCTTTTCCACCAGAGCGGCGGTGCCCTCAACCTCTTCGATATTGATCTCCGTGTAGCCGATGCCCTGGGAATCCAGCTGCTTCTTCAGACGGTTGCAGTAACCGCACCAGGTGGTGGAAAACATGGTGATGGTGCCGGTTTCGGGGGTAAAGTCCACGGGGCTCTCCTGAAATGTTTGCGGGTTCGTTCTGGTCAACGGTAACCCGGCCGCCCCTATTCCCCGCCAGTCTCCGCGGGGATGTGACCTGAGAGCCGCCGGCAGCCGCTGGCAGTCCGCCGTTGGGCCCGGCGGGCAGTGATGACACAGCGCGGCCACGGTGACATGCTGGTGCCATGTGTGGACGCTATGTGATGGCGCGGGCCGTCGGGGATCTGCTCGCGGAATTTGATGCCAGGCTTGAAGAGGAATTCGAGATCCCGCCGTCGTGGAATGTTGCGCCCACCGATGATGTTCCCATTGTCCTGGAGCGGCTGATTGACGGCGGCCCGGTCCGGCAACTGCACGTGGCCCGGTGGGGCCTGGTGCCTTCGTGGGCGAAGGATCCAGGCATCGGCTCGAAAATGATCAATGCGCGCAGCGAGTCTGTGCTGGAGAAGCCGGCATTCCGCAAGGCCGTCAAGACCAGGCGCTGCGCGGTGCCAGCGGACGGCTACTTTGAGTGGAAACAGGGCGAAGGCCGCACCAAGCAGCCCTACTATGTGCACCCGGCGGAGGGCAGCGGCATGGTTTTCGCGGGACTGTATGAGTGGTGGAAGGATCCTTCTAAGGCCGACGGCGATCCTGCACGCTGGATGCTGTCAACGTCAATCCTGACGGCCGACACGCCTCCGCCGGGCGCCGAGTCCACCGTGTTCGGGAAGCTGACTGCCCTGCACGACCGTGTGCCGCTGCCCATGAGCAAAGAAACCATGGAGACGTGGCTTGACCCGCAGGCGGATGACGCCGCCGCCCTGGTGGATCTGGTCCGTGACGGGGTGAAGGATGTCGCCGCCGGCTGGCACGTGGATTCCGTCGGCCAGGCTGTCGGGAACGTCCGGAACAACTCCGCTGACCTCATCACGCCGGTGGCAAGTCTCTTTTAGTCCGGCAGGAATCAGACTGTGACGTGGCCGCCGTCGTCCACTGTCCAGATGGGGTTGAAAGACCCGGTCCACCTCATGGAAACGGCGGGAGGCGTCAACATTGCGCACTCCCAGTGAGATGAAATCGACTCGGGCCTGCATACTTCGATACTGTCATGGACATGCCGACAAATCACGGACACGACAAAGACGCCAAGGCCGACAAAGAACAGCTCGCAGCGGTGCGAATCGCCGTTGATGAAGTCGATGAGCAGATCGTCACGCTCATTGCGCGGCGTGAACGGCTGATCCGGATTTCCGGAACCCTGAAGGGCGATGACGCCGAAGTCCGTGCACCAGGCCGGGTGGAACGTGTTGTTGAGCACGTCAGGGCGGCTGCGGTGAAGAAGGACATTGATCCTGACATTGTGGAATCGACGTACCGGGCCATGATTTCCGCGTTCATCGAACTGGAGCTGAGAGTCCACAAGGACAACAGCTGAGCGGTCCCGGACTGGCTCTTCTCTAGAGCGCCTCGTCCACGGCTACACCGGACTGGAATTCCCGGCCGTCGGCTTCACTGAACGCCGTCATGAGATGCCCCTTGCCCAGTCCGTGGATTGCGGCCAGCGGGAAGTTTCCGGTGATGGTGTTTCCAGAGTGCGAGACGCCGCTGAGCGCATAGTTTTCCTCCGTGCCCTGCTCATGGCTGAACGAGTAGAAGGCGATCGCCTCCCCGTTCATGAACTCGATGCCGAGTCTGCGCTGCGATGAGTAGTCCGGAGTGGCTGCGACCAGCCCAACCACGTAGGCCCCCGAACCCGGGATGTTTCCCTCGATATCGAACTTCGCCACAAGGGCGGAGTCCTGGGCGGCGATGCTTACGTGCTTGAGGAGTGCGTCATTGGTACTCATGGCTCCATCCTGCTCTCTGCGCCCCCTGCCCGTCCACCCCTGATCTGCTGCCGGACGGGCGAACGGAGTCCAACCCGATGGTCTCGAATCCCGGTTCGGCAAGGCCCGGACGGCAGGGGAGTCAGCCGAGGTGCACACCCCGTCCGGTGAGGGTGGCCGCGTCGATGCGGATGAATAGATTCCGTGCTCCGCCACCCCAAGGCTCGGGCATGATCTGTCCCCACAAGTCCGTCAGGAGCTCCGGTTCCATCACCCGGGATGACGGGCCGCTGGCCAGCACGGACCAACCCTCGCTGCGCGCTGGACGGGCGTCATCAACCTGAAAGGACGACTGCTGGTGCGGGACGGCATCGCTGATTATCCCGTCCGGAGAAGTGCGGAAGTAGATGGCCTTGTTGTGCACAAGGTAGTTGACGGGCAGGATCATGACCCGGCCGTCGCGCACGAATCCGAAGCGTCCGGTGGTTTCCGAGCGGAGCAGGTCCCAGCACTGATCCTCGCTGTATTCTGTCGTGACGTGCCGGGCGCCGTCGATGCGGCCTGGTGCCATGTTGGGTATGGACATGTCCGTTCCTTTTCTATCGGTTGCGTCGGGGAGACGGCAGGTTTGGCCGGCCGCTTCCAGCAGGGGGCTAGTGAAACGTGGAAGTCCGGGCATCCGAATCAGGCGTGTTCCAGATGTCCGGCCGGGTGGTCTTGAACCGCCGCCCCGTGAGCGACTCGGGGGTCAGCCTCAGGTAGTGGTTCTTGTCGCCAGGCTGCCAGGGATCCAGATGCAGTGCTCCTGCGGCGGCCTGCTGCCCGGGGTCCAGTACCAGCTCTGCGCGGCCCCGGACCATTACACTCCAGGCGCTCGCCGAGCCAGCCTCGTATCCATCGATTTCGAGGGCACACTGATCCCGCACCGTGCTCCAAAGCTTCGTTCCGGACCCGGTGCGGAAGACAATGGTTTTCTGGTCCACGACATAGTTGACGGGGAAAATCTCGGGGTGCTCGCCGACAATCACGGCCAGCCTTCCGACGAGGGTACGGTCCAGCAGCTCCCAGCACTCATCAGGGGCAAGCCGTTCGGTCGCGTCTCGCTGTTTGGGGCTCATAGCTTTGACCGTACGGTGCAGAGAGCGGCACCGTTAGGGCCTTTAGACCCCGCCTCAGGCTGAAGTCTGGTTGATCACGCCATGGCGCGGTAGTCTTTCCTCGGATATGCGTCCGGCTGAAATTCCGGGCGTTCAGATCCGCGTGATTCGCATCCGGCGGAAGGTGGCACATGGAAGGTCCCGTTCCGGGCTCTGACCCCGGTGAACGTCCGCTCACGGCCGGCATCCGGATCGAGGACCTGCTCAAGGATTTCGTGGCCCGGGCAGGGGAGCTGGTCCACGCACAGGAACGCATGCGCGGACTCCTTGAAGCCGTGGTGGCGGTGGCCGAAGACCTCAGCCTGGAAGCCGTACTGGACAGAGTGGTCAGATCGGCATGCCAGCTGCTGAACGCCAGGTACGGAGCCCTTGGCGTCCTGGGCGAAGAAAGGTCGCTGAGCCATTTCATCACCGTCGGAATCGACGTGGAAACGGCCGGGCGCATCGGCCCGCTGCCTACGGGGCACGGCGTACTGGGACTTCTGATCAGTGACCCGGCGCCGTTGCGGCTTCACGAGCTGCGCCGCCACCCGAAATCGTACGGGTTCCCCGAACACCACCCGCCCATGGACTCTTTCATCGGCGTGCCTGTCCGGGTGAGGGACGTGGTGTTCGGCAACCTTTATCTGACCGAAAAAGAAGGCGGAGGTGACTTCACCGCCGAAGACGAGGACCTCGCTGTTGCCTTGGCGGCCGCCGCCGGCGTCGCAATTGAGAACGCGCGCCTGTACGAGGACGCCCGCCGCCGGGCACAGTGGCTGGAGGCCTGCATGGACGTCACGGGCCGGATGAGGGGTGAGGAGCAGGAAGGTCAGCGCCAGGACGGGGGCCTGGACCTCATCGCAGCCCGGGCGCTCCAGGAATCCGAATCGGATCTTGCGCTCATCCTGGTACCCGACGGCGGAACGGGGTCCTTCCGCGTCATCGGCGCAGCCGGAGAGCACGGCGCGCACTACGCCGGACGGGTGTTGGCTATGGACGTTCCTGAGGTCAGGGCGATCCTGGCCACCGGAAAAGCCGCGCTTCTGGACGATGCCACCGAATGCCTGGCTTCGGCTGAGGGCCTCGCCTGGGGCAGGCTCCTCGCAATAGACCTGAGTGCGCTGGGGACACATCACGGGCTTCTGATGCTGGCAAGGAATCCCGGGGCCGCAGCATTCTCCCGGACCGATGTGGACATGGGCTCCGTCTTCGGATCCCATGTTGCGCTGTCCCGGGAACTTGCCCGCGCCCACCGGATGCGGGAGCAGCTCGTAGTATTCACAGACCGTGACAGGATTGCCCGGGATCTGCACGACGTCGTGATTCAACGGCTGTTCGCCGCAGGGCTGAGCATCCAGAGCCTGCGCCGGTTCACCACGGACGAATCCGCCATGGACAGAATCGAGGCGGTGACAGGAGAGCTGGACGAGACAATCAGGGATCTCCGTGACACGATTTATTCGCTGCGGGCCACCTCCGGTGAGAAGGAGCTGCTCAGTAGCCGCGTGCTCCAGTCAGTCCGCAGCGCTTCCATGACACTCCCGTTCGCACCGCGCCTGACCATGACAGGGCACATCGATTCAGTGTCGGATGCCGGCATGGTTTCGAATCTGCTGGCCGTCGTTTCAGAAGGCCTCAGCAACGCGATCCGGCACTCAGGCGCAGACTCCATTGCCGTGTCCGTGGCTGCGGCGGATGGCAGGGTGACTCTCCTGATTCAGGACAATGGCATGGGGTTCAGCGATCCCGTGCCCGGCAACGGTCTGGCGAACATGAAGCACCGAGCCCGGGATCTGGAAGGGTCATTCACCGTGGAGAGCTCGCCGGCTGCCGGGACGACGCTGGTGTGGTCGGTTCCGTTGAACTGAAACTTCAGCGAATCCGTGGGGCCTGCGCGCCAGATTCATGAGCCATGTACACAGCGGCCTGGGTGCGCCGCTCAAACCCCAGCTTCGCCAGTAGCGAGGAGACATAGTTCTTCACCGTCTTCTCGGCCAGGAGCATGTTCTCACCGATCTGCCTGTTGGTCAGGCCTTGGCCCACGAGCTCCAGCACCCGGCGCTCCTGCGGGGTCAGCGATGCGACCCGCGGATCAACGTGCTCGGGCTCCACCAGCCCCTGAATGATCCGTGCCTTCAACTCGGCATCAAACAAGGACTCGCCCCGGGCCGCACTGCGCAGAGCCCCCAGGAGATCAGTGCCGCCGATTTCCTTGAGCACGTACCCCGCCGCGCCCGCCAGAACGGCGCCCCGCAGCGCCTGTTCGTCGTCGTAGCTCGTCAATATCAGACAGTTCAGCGATGGGTCCACTGAGCGCACTTCACGGCAGACCTCAATGCCCGTCCCGTCCGGCAGCCGGGCATCCAGAACAGAGACGTCCGGGCGGAGGGCCGGAATCCGCCGGGCTGCTTCTTCTGCCGACCCGGACATTCCGACAACAACAAAGCCCTCGCCCTCCAGGAGCTCCTGCAGGCCACGTCGGACCAGTTCGTGATCGTCCAGGACGAAGACACGGATGGGTCCGGCTGCCGGTGCCTCGGAGGTCCGGAGCGAATCTTGTGGGCGATCCATTTTCCTCCTGCCTGCAGCCGGTACGGCTACAAAGAACGCCGGCATGTCGTGGTTGCCGGCCCTGCAATTGTTGCCGAGCACCCGGAGGGTGGCAAGGGTCCAATGGCCCGGGTCGGTCCCGCGACTTTCGGCCCTATCGTCGGGGCCGGATCCTGGTCAGTCCAGACGGGCGGGCCGCTTGCGAGTGAACGGAGGGGACATGGCCAGCGCTGCCCAGCCCGTCCTTTCCCTGTAATCCACTCCTCGTCGAAGGACCACCAGGGCGCCGAGGCCGTTCTCACAGGCCCGGAAACCTCGGTGTAGGTTTTGTCCGGCCCCCGGCGTAGACTGAAGTTATTAGAACATGTATTCGAATAACTTCATTTTCAGTTTGTTCCGGGAGGCACCCATGGGCATGTTCAGCGAGTCTGTAGACGTCGTCTGCACCCCTGGCGGCCAGCCATTGAAGCTTCAGTGGGCAGGCCGCCAGTACACTGTCTGCGCCGAGCCGGTGCGGTGGTATGAACGGCGTCAATGGTGGGCTGAGGAAAGCCGCGCGCCGCTGGGAAGCGGCCCAGGACTGGTGGACCACGAGATCTGGCGGATCCAGGTCCGGGCCTCTGACGCTAAGGCCACTGGCATGCCGCCAGGAAAACGCGCTGTGCCGCCGCTGTTCCCGGAGGACCCGCTCACCCTTGACCTGGTCCGGCAGACAGGCAGCGGCCGCTGGAGGCTGCTGCGGATCCATGATGCGCTCCGTCCCAGAAGCGCATGACGTTCACACATCTGCACGTTTCCACAGCCTTCAGCGCCCACTATGGTGTGTCCTGGCCTGATGAGCTGGCGCAGGCCGCAGCCGCGGACGGCGCCACGGCGCTCGCCTGCACCGACCGCGACGGCCTGTACGGAACCGTCAAACACCTCAAAGCCTGCATGGCTGCCGGGCTGGATCCTGTAGTGGGGGTTGACCTTGCGGTCTTTGACGACGACGGCGACCTCCGCACCCAGCTCGCGGGCCGCGTCGTCGTACTTGCCAATGGACAGAACAACGGCGCCGGCTACCGGGCCCTCTGCCGGCTGATTTCGGACGCCCATGTCCGCACCTCCGGCAAAGCCGGGGGAGCGGTGCCGGTGGCGGTCACCCGGGCAGAACTTGCCTCCAGAACCCTGCACCCGGAAACCCTGAAGCCGGTGCTCACCGTGCTGCTCGGGCCGGATTCCGACGTCGGACGTGCCATGGGCGGGCGCCGCTACCTCCGGCCGCGCACCCTTTTTAAACGCTGGCTGGACGCCATGCCGCAGGGAACCGTGGTGACGGAAGTGGTGTCCCAGCTCAGCGCACCGGGTCAACCGCTGAGCACGGCCCACGCAGTGCGCATGCTTAAACTGGCTGAGGAATACGGAGTGCCGGCAGTGCTGAGCAATGCAGTACGTTACTGCGCCGAGGACGGCGCCGCCACGGCGGACGTACTGGATTCCGCCCGCACCCTGAAATCCCTGCCCGAACTGTCCGCTGAACCGCTGCTCCAGCCCAACGGGCAAGGCTGGCTGAAATCCCCGGCGCAGATGCTTCAGCTGGGCAAGGAAATCATCCATGCCGCCGCATATGGTGCCGCGGACCTCAAACAGCTGATGGCGCAGACGGAGGCGCTCGCGGACCGCTGCCGGATGGACCCGGTCACGGACATGGGCTGGAAACAGCCCGTGGTCCCGGAGGCCTCGGTGATCGGTATTACAGGGGATCCGCTGCTGGAGCTGACGCAGCGCTGCGAGGCGGGGATCAGCCGGCGGTTCCCGGGGATCTCCGGCAAACCGGCGGCTCAGATGCGCACCCGGCTGGAGCATGAGCTGGGGATCATCGCGAACCTGGGCTTCGCGTCCTACTTCCTGACCGTGGCCGAAGTATCCCGGATGATCCTGGACATGGGGGTCCGGGCTGCTGCCCGCGGATCCGGGGCCTCCAGCCTGGTCAACTACCTGATCGATGTCAGCCAGGTGAATCCGCTGCAGCATGACCTGATCTTCGAACGGTTTCTCTCCCGGGACCGGGCCACTCTGCCGGACATCGATATCGACGTCGAAAGCGCGGAACGGCACAACGTCTACCGGAAGATCTTTGACCGTTTCGGTGCTGAGCGCGTCACCCTGATGAGCATGCAGAACGGCTACCGCGCCCGCGGCGCTGTCCGGGATGCCGGTATGGCGCTGGGCATGGATGATGGCGATGTGGGTGAGATCGCCAAACAGCTGTGGCGTTTTTCGGCGCGGAAGTTCCGCGAAGCCCTGGTGGAGAAACCGGAGTTGAGGGAATTCGCAGGGCGGGTGGAGCACAGGGACTTCAGGGAAAACCAGCAGCTGGATCTGCTCGTGGACCTGACCGAAAGGCTGGACCGGCTGCCGCGCCATATTTCCATGCATCCCTGCGGGGTGATCCTTGGGGACGCAACCCTGCTGGACCGGACTCCCGTCCAGCCCAGCGGGCTTGGCCTGCCCATGAGCCAGTTCGACAAACACGACATGGATCCCATGGGTATGCTCAAACTCGATGTGCTCGGTGTCCGGATGCAGAGCGCCATGGCCTTCGCTGTCCGCGAAGTGATCCGGCTTCATCCGTCCAAGGCCGAGGTGGTGGCGGCAGGCGCGCATCCTTCGGGGCCGGACGGCATGGGGCCGGACTACATCACCGAGGACGGCCGGATCGATCTCAACGCGGTGCCGCTGGACGATGAACCCACCTACGAACTGATCCGCAGCACCCACACGCTGGGCTGCTTCCAGATCGAGTCCCCGGGCCAGCGCGAGCTCGTGGGCAAAATGGCGCCGCGTGATTTCAACGACCTCATCATCGATATTTCGCTGTTCCGCCCGGGGCCGATGAAATCGGACATGGTTCGGCCCTTCCTTGAACACCGACATGGTTTTGCGCCGGAGGTCTACCCGCATCCGGCCCTGAAACCGGTGCTGCAGGAAACGCACGGGGTGACGGTTTTCCATGAGCAGATCCTGCGGACCTTCAATGTGATGACAGGCTGCGACCTGGCACGTGCGGATGAGTTCCGCCGCGCGCTGGGCAACGAGGCTCTTGAACCCAAGGTGGAGGAGTTCTTCCGGAAGGAGGCCCGGGCCAGGAACTACACGCCGGAAGTGGTGGACAAAGTCTGGGGAACACTAAAAGCCTTCGGCAGCTTTGGTTTCTGCAAGGCACACGGCGCGGCCTTCGCCGTGCCCACCTACCAGTCGGCCTGGCTGAAAGCCCACCACCCGGAGGCTTTCCTGGCCGGGCTGTGGGAACACGATCCCGGCATGTACCCCAAACGGCTGCTGGTGGCCGAAGCACGCAGGCTGGGCATCCCCATCCTGCCGCTGGACATCAACCGCAGCCACGCGGAGTACCGGGTGGAACGGGTTGATGCGGGGCCGGACCGGGGCAAGCTGGGAATCCGGCTGAGCCTGAACGGGATCTTCGGCCTGTCGGCAGCCGAACTTAAGCGGATGGTGGCCGGGCAGCCCTATGATTCGCTGGCGGATCTGCGCGCACGGTCCAGGCTGAGTAAGCCGAGCATCAAGCGGCTTGCCCAGCTGGGTGCGTTTGATTCCATGCACCGCGAATCCGGGGGAACCGCAAACCGGGCTGATCTGGTCCACCACCTGCAGAACCTGCAGACCCGTCCGGGCAGAAAAGGCATCGACGTTATGGAGGGCCAGCTGACCCTGCCACTGGGCGATGTTGAGTTGCGGAATGTGAAGGCCGGGCTCCCGGAACCAACTTTGGTGGAGAACGTCCGGGCGGAGCTGGACCTTATGGCCATTGACGTCAGCGGGCACCTCATGGACAGTCACCGGCCCATGCTGGACAGGCTCGGCGTCACCACGGCAGACAAGCTGCTGGGGCTGCGCAATGGTACGGAGGTGCTGGTTGCCGGCGTCCGGATCGCCACCCAGACGCCGCCCATGCGCGGCGGTCGCAGGGTGGTGTTCATCAGCATCGACGACGGCACAGGCTGCGTTGACTCAGTCTTCTTCCATGAAGCGCAGGAGCAGGCCGGACCTCTGCTGTTCGGTACCAGGCTGCTGCTGATCCGTGGCACCACCCGCAGGACCGGGCCCAAGGGCATGAGCCTGAGTGCCAGCATGGCGTGGGACCTCAGCCAGGTGGAGACCCTGCCGTTCCCCGAGCATGGACCGGCAGCCGTTGATTCCACCGATCCGGAAGAGTTCAGGCAGCCCGGCCCGTTGGACGGCATTACCAGGACGCTGGCCATCACCGGGCTCGGCGGCTGATCGCTACAGCGGCCGCGCGAACCGGAGAAGGCCATCCTCCGGACCAGCTTCGAGCACCGTGAAACCGCTGCGTCGCGCAACGCATGCGGAGGCAGGATTATCTGGATGAACCCGAATTACCGCTTCATGAAGCTGCGGAAACTGCCCAAGAAACGGCATCACCAGCACCACTGCTGCCGTTGCCAGTCCACGCCACGGGGGATACAGGCCATAAGCGACGTTAGCGTGACCGGGCCCTGCACCTGCGCTCTCCAGGTCAACGTCCAAAGTTCCGCACAGATCCGCTCCGCCGCGGATGCAGATGGCAAAAGCGAACTTTGGCCCACCATCCGCCCATGACTGGGAAACCCGGCCGATGTAGCTGCTGACGTGCACGAGCGAGGGCGCCGGACTGCCGGCATACCAGCGCACCAGCTGGCTGTCCTCACCGCCATAGTGCGCCGCAGCATCCCCGGGCTCCAGCGGGCGCAGCCAGATGTTTCCATCCGGGGGAGATGAACTCGCTGAGAATCGGGCCTGGTGCATTCACGTCTCCAAACTGACCCGCCCCGCACGCGTTGGTCGGCCTCCCCGGAAACCGATAACATGGACGAGGCTGGCTGTGGCCCCCGTACGCCACAAGCTACGAAGCCTAAACATTGAATAGGAGACACCCGTGTCAGATGCCCAGCAGATCACCCTCATCGTCGATGGCGAAGAGACCAAGGTGACTACCGGGACCACCGGCGCGGAACTCTTTTTTGAGCGCCGCGACGTCGTTGTCGCCCGCGTTAACGGCGAGCTGAAGGACCTGGACCAGCCGTTGCCCGAAGGTGCGGAAATCGAGAGTGTCACCATCGATTCCCCAGCGGGACTCGACGTACTGCGGCACTCAACCGCCCACGTAATGGCGCAGGCCGTCCAGCAACTGCGTCCCGACGCCAAGCTCGGAATCGGCCCGTACATTACGGACGGCTTCTACTTCGACTTCGATGTGGAAGAGCCGTTCACCCCTGAGGACCTCAAGACCCTCGAAAAGATGATGCAGAAGATCATCAACCAGAACCAGAAGTTTGTGCGCCGCGTGGTCACCGAAGACGAAGCCCGCGAAGCAATGAGGAACGAGCCCTACAAGCTCGAACTCATTGGCCTCAAAGGCGCCGGTTCCGATGCTGACGGTTCAAACGTTGAGGTGGGCGGCGGCGAGCTGAGCATCTACGACAACGTGGAGCGCAAGGAAGGAACCACGGTCTGGTGCGACCTCTGCCGCGGCCCGCACCTGCCCAACACCAAACTGATCTCCAACGCCTTCGCCCTGACCAGGTCCTCCGCTGCCTACTGGCGCGGCAGCGAAAAGAACCAGCAGCTGCAGCGCATCTACGGCACCGCGTGGCCCACCAAGGACGCCCTGAAGGCCTACCAGGAGCGCATCGCAGAGGCCGAGCGCCGCGACCACCGCAAGCTCGGTGCCGAGCTGGACCTGTTCTCCTTCCCGGATGAGCTGGGCTCGGGCCTGCCCGTGTTCCACCCCAAGGGCGGCATTATCCGCAAGGCCATGGAGGACTACTCCCGCCAGCGCCACGTGGACGCCGGCTATGACTTTGTCTACACCCCGCACATCACCAAGGGCCACCTCTACGAGGTTTCGGGCCACCTGGACTGGTACCGGGACGGCATGTTCCCGCCGATGCACATCGATGCGGAGTTGAACGAGGACGGCACGGTCCGCAAGCCAGGCCAGGACTACTACCTGAAGCCGATGAACTGCCCCATGCACAACCTCATCTTCCGGTCCAGGGGACGCTCCTACCGCGAGCTGCCGCTGCGCCTCTTCGAATTTGGCTCCGTCTACCGCTATGAGAAATCCGGCGTGGTGCACGGACTGACCCGGGTGCGCGGAATGACCCAGGATGACGCCCACATTTACTGCACCCGCGAGCAGATGAAGGACGAGCTCACCGCAACACTGAATTTTGTCCTGGGTCTGCTGAAGGACTACGGCCTGGAGGACTTCTACCTGGAGCTGTCCACCAAAAACGAAGATAAATTCGTCGGCGAGGACGCCGCGTGGGAGGAAGCCACCCGTACCTTGGCCGAGGTGGCAGAAGCCTCGGGCCTGGAGCTGGTTTCGGATCCGGGTGGAGCCGCCTTCTACGGTCCCAAGATCTCCGTGCAGGCGAAGGACGCACTGGGCCGGACCTGGCAGATGTCCACCATCCAGCTCGACTTCAACCTGCCCGAGCGCTTTGAACTCGAATTCCAGGCAGCGGACGGTACCCGCCAGCGGCCGGTCATGATCCACCGCGCCCTGTTCGGCTCCGTGGAGCGGTTCATGGGTGTCCTCACCGAGCACTACGCAGGTGCTTTCCCGGCCTGGCTGGCGCCGGTGCAGGTGGTTGGCATCCCGGTGGCGGAGGCGTTCAACGACTACATGTTCGACGTCGTGGACCGGCTCAAGGCTGCCGGCATCCGGGCCGAAGTGGACATCTCCTCTGATCGCTTCCCGAAGAAAATCCGGACGGCGAGCAAGGACAAGATCCCGTTTGTGCTGATCGCCGGAGGCGACGACGCCGACGCCGGTGCCGTCTCCTTCCGCTTCCGTGACGGCAGCCAGGACAACGGGGTGCCCGTCGCAGAGGCCGTGCAACGGATCGTTGACGCCGTCCGCAACCGGACCAGCTAGCGGAACGGAACAGCAGACGGTGCAGGAGACCACAGGCGCGGAGTATCCGGGCGACGCCGGCGTGACCGATGACTTCGGCCTCGCCGGCGTCCCTGATGCTTTCCAGCGGCTGTGGACTCCGCACCGAATGGCGTACATCAAGGGCGGTCAAAGCCAGTTCACGAACCAGGACGACTGTCCGTTCTGCGTGGCGCCGGGCCGGAGCGATGAAGAATCATTGATCGTCCACCGGGGAAGGACCAGCTACGTGGTGCTGAATCTGTTTCCCTACAACCCCGGGCATTTGCTGGTGTGCCCGTACCGCCATGTTCCGGACTACACCGATTTGAGTGTGGAGGAAACAGTGGAGTTCGCAGAGCTGTCACAGACGGCAATGCGCGTACTCCGAAAAGTGGCCAACCCCGGGGGCTTCAACCTGGGAATGAACCAGGGCACAGTGGGCGGGGCCGGAATTGCCAGTCACCTTCACCAGCACATCGTTCCGAGGTGGGGCGGAGACGGCAACTTCTTCCCGATCATTGCCCAGACCAAGGCGATCACCCAGACACTCGATGAGGTCCGCCAGCAGGTTGCCCAGGCGTGGCCCGGGGAGACCGATGCTGAATAGGCATGCCCGCGGATTTTTCACCGCGCTGTTCTCCCCGCTTGCCCGCTGGTTCCTGAAAGTCGGTGTTTCGCCGGACACCGTCACCATCATCGGCACCGCCGGTGTGGTGGTGGGTGCCCTGGTCTTCTATCCTCTGGGCCAGCTCTGGTGGGGCACCCTCTTCATCACCGCCTTTATTTTCTCCGATGTCATTGACGGCATCATGGCGCGTATGCAGAACGGCGGAGGACGCTGGGGAAACTTCCTCGATTCCACGCTGGACAGGGTTGCCGATGGTGCACTTTTCGCAGGTCTGGCTATCTGGTTCTTCACCGGCGGCGCGGATCATGCCATAGCGGTCGCCGCCGTCGTGTGCCTTGTTCTTGGCATGGTGGTGTCGTACGCCCGGGCAAAGGCCGAGGCACTCGGTTTCGAGGCGAATGTGGGCGTCGCGGAGCGCGCAGAAAGGCTTGTGTCCGTTCTGGTGGTCACCGGCTTCACCGGCCTGGGGCTGCCCAGCACCGTGCTGCTGGTGACGCTCGGTCTACTGGCCCTCGCAAGCCTGATTACAGTGGTGCAGCGCATCGTCACTGTGCACCGTCAATCGCTTGAAGATGCCCCGTAACCCGAATTAAGCGCCGCTGCCGCGGGGGACTAGTATTAGGACTGCCTGGTCAATGGGCCCGGCAATCCGGTGCGTGCAGGTTGCGGTTTTTCCATCCCGCCTTCACCCGTTCGAGAGACCGGATCTACGTAACATCTATCTACCCATAGGGGTTTTTGTGTCTACACCTGATGTAAGCAGCGAAGCCGGCACGTCCGCCAATAGCGTGACGGGCAGCAGCCGCGTCAAGCGCGGCATGGCAGAGATGCTCAAGGGCGGCGTCATTATGGACGTCGTCAACGTCGAGCAGGCCCGCATCGCCGAAGACGCCGGTGCCGTTGCTGTTATGGCGCTGGAGCGTGTCCCGGCTGATATCCGTGCCCAGGGCGGCGTGTCCCGCATGTCCGATCCGGACATGATCGACAAGATCATCGAAGCCGTATCCGTTCCGGTCATGGCGAAGGCCCGGATCGGGCACTTTGTTGAGGCCCAGGTGCTCCAGTCCCTGGGCGTCGATTACATCGACGAGTCCGAGGTTCTCACCCCGGCTGACTACGTGAACCACATCGACAAGTGGAAGTTCACCGTTCCCTTCGTCTGCGGTGCCACCAACCTCGGTGAGGCCCTGCGCCGGATCAACGAAGGCGCGGCCATGATCCGTTCCAAGGGCGAAGCCGGCACCGGCGATGTCTCCAACGCCACCGGCCACATGCGCCAGATCCGCGCCGAGATCGCCAAGCTTGCTGCCCTGCCGGAAGACGAACTCTACGTCGCCGCGAAGGAACTGCAGGCTCCCTACGAACTGGTCAAGGAGATTGCCTCCACGGGCAAGCTCCCCGTTGTGCTGTTCACCGCCGGCGGCATCGCCACCCCGGCCGACGCCGCCATGATGATGCAGCTCGGCGCGGACGGTGTGTTCGTCGGTTCCGGTATCTTCAAGTCCGGCAACCCGGCCGAGCGCGCCGCCGCCGTCGTGAAGGCCACCACGTTCTTCGACGATCCCGACGTCATCGCCAAGGTTTCCCGCGGTCTCGGTGAAGCGATGGTGGGCATCAACGTGGACGAGATCCCGCAGCCGCACCGCCTGTCCGAGCGCGGCTGGTAACCAGCAGCAGCACAACATTTACGACGACGGCGGCCGGTCACCTTGCGAGGTGACCGGCCGCCGTCTTGGTTAATTTCCGGTGCAGCTGGTTCCGCGGGCTCCATGCTATTCCAGGCCGCGGCGTTTCAGCAGCGGCCCGAGGCCGGCATCCCGGCCACGGAACGCGCGAAAGGACTTCAGAGGATCCCGGCTGTTGCCGCGGGACAGGAGCTCGGCCCGGAAGAAGTCGCCGTTGGCCCGGTTGAGGCCGCCGTTTTCCTTGAACCAGTTCACAGTCTCGGCATCCAGCACCTCGCTCCAGATGTAGGAGTAGTAGCCTGCGGCGTATCCTGCACCCGCGAAGATGTGCTGGAAATAGCCGGTGCGGTACCGGGGCGGAATGAGCGTGTGCGCCACCCCCGCCGACGCAAGTGCCTTGGCCTCGAAGGCAAGGGCATTGTCCGGGATATCGGCTCTCTCCAGCACATGCCAGGCCAGGTCCAGGAGCGCAGCGCCCAGGTATTCCGTGGTGCCGAACCCTTCGCCCCAAAGCCGGGACGCATCCAGCCGGTCAACCACGTCCAGCGGCAGCGGCTCGCCTGTTGCATGATGGCGGGCGTAGTTGGCCAGCACCTCCGGCCACATGATCCACATTTCATTCACCTGGGATGGGTATTCCACGAAGTCCCGGGGAACCGACGTACCGGCGAAGCGTGGGTAGGTGACGTCTGAGAACAGTCCGTGCAGGGCATGGCCGAACTCGTGGAACGTGGTGCGGACTTCATCCAGGGTCAGGAGCGTTGGTTCGCCGGCCGGGGGCTTGGAGATGTTCAGATTGTTGATCACCACGGCCTGGGTGCCGAGCAGCGCTGACTGTTCTACGAGGGAGTTCATCCATGCCCCGCCGCGTTTGGATTCTCTGGTGTAGTAGTCGCCCAGGAACAGTCCGAGCTGGCTGCCATCGGCATTACGGACTTCCCAGACCCGGACATCGGGATGGTAGCCGGCCAGATCCGTGCGTTCGTGGAACGTCACACCGTAAAGCTCGGTGGCGGCGAAGAATACGCCGTCCGCCAGGACCCGGTCGAGTTCGAAGTAGGGGCGGATTGCCTGCTCGTCCACGGCATAACGTTCTCGCCGTACCTTGGCTGAGTAGTACGCCCAGTCCCAGGCCTCGAGGGGGTGGCCCGCGGCTTCCGCAAGCGCCGCCGCCTCCGAGTCCGCGTTCCGGACGGCTGCCGGGGCCAGCCGGCTCAGCATGACCTGCACGGCATCGAAGTCGGGTGCGGTGACGATCCACCACCAACTCGGCGTAGTTCGTGAATCCGAGCAGTGCGGCCTTTTCGGCCCGGAGCTGGACGGTCGATCTCACGAGGTCCAGCACATCCAGCGGGCCGCCGCTGCTGCCGCGGGCGAGTGAAGCTTCAAAGAGCCGACGGCGGACCTCCCGGTTCTCGAGGGCAGCCAGGGCAGGCTGGTTGCTGGGCTGGATCAGCGTCAACAGAAACTTTCCCTCGTGGCCTGCCGTCCGTGCCGCCTCCGCCGCGCTGGCAACGTCATCTGCCGGCAGCCCGGCGAGTTCAGCCGCGTCGTCGAGCAGCAGCGCCGCGGACTTCATGGCTTCCTTGACCCGTTGGCCAAACTCCGTGCCCAGCCTGGAGAGTTCCGCGTTGACGGACTTAAGCCTTTCCTGTCCGTCGTCGTCGAGCTGGATTCCCGACTGGCGGAATTCTTTGAGGTATTCGTCCACGAGCCGGGCGGATTCGCTGCCGAGACCTTCAGTGTCCACGGCGCTGAGGCGATCGAAGAGTCCCTGATTCAGGTATACGGCGTCCTGGTGGGCTGAAAAGCGCGGCGACAGCTCTGTTTCGAGTGACCGGATGGATTCCGTGGCGTCGGCCGACACCAGAGTGAAGAAGGACGCTGCTGCGCGCTGCAGCAAGCTGCCTGCGCGTTCCATGGCCAGGGCCGTGTTTTCGAAAGTTGCCGGGTCTGGGTTGTCCGCGATCATCTGGAGTTCGGCGAGATGTTCTGCAAGGCCCGCGTCCACGGCTTCGGCGTAATGCGCATCTTCGATATCGGCGAAGGGCGGGAGGCCGAACGGCAGCGCGCTGGGGCTCAAGAGAGGGTTAGTCATGAAATAACACTTTCATATATGGGCCTGATTCTCAACGGTGTCGGAGGTGAGTTGTGAACCCTGTCACCGTAGGATGGCGGTCATGCGGAACAGCCCCAGAGCGTTTCCCTTCCGAGTGTCGTCGGCCGTGGTAGGCATGGCGCTTGCGGTATCGATGTCCTCGTGTGGCTTGATAGCCGAGCAGAATGCCACCAGTAGTCCGGCATCACCGGCAGAATCGGCAACCGCCCCGGCAACCGCTTCGGCAACGCCTACCCCTACCCCCACGCCGACTCCCGGAGCGGGCCCCGTGTGCGCGACGCTCCGCTGCACCTCGGTGCTGGTCACCGGGGACACGCTGGTGCACGCCCAGCTCTGGCAGCAGGCACGGGAGGACGCTTCGGCAACGGGGCAGCCCGGCTACGACTTTGTACCCCTGCTGGAAGGGCAGCGGAGGTACGTCAAGGCCAGCGATCTGGCCATCTGCCACCAGGAGACTCCGGTGGCGGGCCCCGTGGGCCCGTTCTCCGCGTATCCGTCGTTCAATGTCCCTCCGCAGATCACCGCGGCCTCGAAGAACGTGGGCTATCAGGCCTGCACCACCGCAAGTAACCACACGATCGACCAGGGAACGGCCGGCCTGGTCCGCACCCTTGATACTCTCGACGCCGCCGGCCTGGGCCACACGGGCTCCTACAGGACAGAAGCAGAGTCGCAGGGCATCCTCATGCTTAAGACCGGCGCGGCCACTATCGCAGTCATAGCCGGTGCCTACGGACTGAACGGGCAGATTCCTGAATATGACTGGCAGGTGGACATGCTGGACCCCGCAGCCATGATCGGCAAGGCGAAGCAGGCCAGAATCCTCGGTGCTGACATTGTCCTGGGCGTGATGCACGCGGGCGACGAATACGCCAGCGAAGCCAACGCCGAGCAGCAGGATGTGGCTCACACGCTGGTGGACAGCGGCGAGTTCACCATGATCTACGGCCACCACACCCACTCGGTTCTGCCGATCGAAAACTACAAGGGCACATGGATCGTGTACGGACTGGGCAACGGCGTCACGGAGCTCTCACCCTGGTACGTGGTCAACAACGAGGGGCTGCTGGTGCGTGCCCAGTTCAGCCAGGACGCGGCAGGGAAATGGACGGCATCTGATCTCGGCTGGGCACCGTCGGTGATTGTCCGCGGACCGTACCGCTGGTGTTCCGTCGCGGCTGACGCCCCGCAGGGTGTCTGCGCCACGGAAGCCACCGATGCGGCCATCAGGCTGCGGACCAAGACCGTGGTGGAGTCCATGGGTGCAGCCGGGGCAGGCGCCCATGAGCTGCTGATCACCAAGGAACCGTAAGCGCCGGCGGCCCTATCGGGGCCGGCGGGCGGCGTATTCGCGCGCGAGGCGCGCATAGTCGTCGTCGGGCTTTCCCGGCACAAAAGTACCGAACTTGCGTTCGACGGCGGTCCGGATAAGGAAGTCAGCCACGGCCGGGTTCTTCGGCAACAGCGACCCATGCAGGTAACTCGCCACCACATTGCGGTAGCGGGCGCCTTCGTGACCGTCGCCGCTGTTATTGCCGGTGCCTTTGGCCACCGTGCCGAGAGGCGCTACACCGGGACCAAGGGTGGTCTGGCCGCTGTGGTTCTCATACCCCAGCACGTCCCCGAATTCAGGCGTGCTGACCTTCACATTGCCAATAAGGCGTTCATCGGTGCCGTGGGTTTCCACGTCCAGGATGCCGATACCGGGAATCACCGACCCCGTGTGCGTCTTGAAGAACTTCCCGAACAGCTGGTACAGGCCGCAGATGACCAGCATCGGCGTCCCGTCCTCGGCAAGATCCTTCAGGACTGCGCCGCGGGCTTGCAGATCGTCCTGGATGACCAGCTGCCCGCTGTCCTGCCCGCCGCCGCCCACAATCAGATCCACGCCGGCTGGGAAATCATCTCCCACGTTGTATTCGAGCAGCTCCGGCGTGTAACCGTGCCAGCGGAGCCGCTGCTGCAGCACCAGCGCATTTCCCCAGTCGCCGTAGATGTTCATATCACGCGGGTAAAGCTGCAGGACACGGATGGTGCCCTTGCTTCCTTCTGGTTCGGGAATCACGAAACAACCTCCACCGTGGTGATCTTGGACAGCTCACGGCGGATGGCCAGCATGGCTGTGTAGGTACAGAAAACCCGTTTGGGCCGGCCTTTGGCCTCGCGGATGAAAGATGCAAGGCCAGGTGCGATCTCCGTCTGGACCGCGCCGATCCGGACGTCGTCGTATTGGAGCCGGAGTGCCATGTCGTAGGCGCGGGAGCCTGTGAGCTGGTCCACACCGCCGTCGCGCAGTGAATCAAACTCGACGTCCCACAGCCAGGACATATCGCGTCC